>CAZMXS010000005.1:0-121144 GCA_964570325.1 uncultured Verrucomicrobiota bacterium
GAGCCAGCCGTCGCCGTTGTTTTCCGACCGCGTGTTCGCTAACACCCAGAACCTGGGCAACTGCGCGCTGGCTCGAGCCGCAGACGCGGCAGGCCATTTCGATAGCCACAGCCCCGATAGCTGCTCCAGGCATGCTGTTCCAGGAACACGCGACACTCGTTCGCACTGCGGTTTGCAAATGCACGTGCTTAATCAGGTTGAAATGGATATAGCGGGTCAGGCGCGACAAGAGACGGGGTACTTCGCGCTTGAGAACGCTTTTTTTAATACTCTTACCATATGCTGTCTGTCGCCTCTTTTCTATTTTTCCACCAAGGCTAATGTCTATTGTCTAGGTGTGGCCCCGCATCCTTCAGGGATCGCCAGAACGGGGGGCGTTGACAACCGCTGGGTAAAGTCGCTATCAATAATATCAATTCACGCGAGAGGTGCTGCATGTCAACGAAACAGATTCTTATCCGCGACGTTCCGGAATCCCTTTACGAGTGGATTGAATCCGAGCGTCATGCCAAGCGAGTCTCCCAAAAGGAATTCTTGCTGAAAGTGCTTCAAAATGCCGCTGCGCACTCTTCGACAGAAACCGGCACGACAGGACCGTCAGCGTTCAGCAAGATGACGCTCGTTTATTGGAAGAGCAAGAAGTTCTGGGTTGGCAAGTTGCTGGAACACCCTGAAATCATGACTCAGGGAAGGACGCTGGAGGAGTTGGAACGCAATATTCGGGAAGCCTTCATGCTGATGGCGCTGGATGAAGTCCCAGAGGAATACCGAATCCGCGAAGTGGCAATGGCATGAAAAGGCGCGAACTGCTTCGGCGTCTTCAGAAGGAGGGTTGCATATTGCTGCGCTCCGGGAGCAATCACGACATCTACTTGAACGCCAAAACCGGCAAGAAGCAGCCCGTTCCGCGACATAGCGAGATAGACGAACATCTGGCGCGGCACATAGTGCGTTATCTCGGACTGGAGCAGTGAGAGGATTTCAACAGGGTTACACCTAGACACTAGACATTAATCTGGCAGCGCTGAACAATCTGATCGAGGCGCAGGCGCAGATCCGCGTCTTCGATCATACGCCGGTCCAGCCGTCGCCGTTGTTTTCCGACCGCGTGTTCGCTAACACCCAGAACCTGGGCAACTGCTCGCCGACTCGAGCCGCAGACGCAGCAGGCCAAGTGCCGCCTATCGCCTCTTTTCTATTTTTACACCAAGGCTAATGTCTATTGTCTAGGTGTGGCCCTGTATCCCTTCTTCAGAGAGGCGGCTGCATATCGAGTCGGGTCTGGGACGCCGGCCTGCAAGAATGCTTCCCGCCGCTCGACGCAGGTGCCGCATGTCCCGCAATGCACGCGTCCGCCTTTGTAACACGACCACGTCTTCGCGTAGTCAACCCCCAGCCGGGTTCCCAGCCTGGCAATCTCGCCTTTGGTCATGGCAATGAACGGCCGCCAAACTTGAATTCGGGCGTATGTACCCAGCCGGATCGCGGATGCCATCGCGCGCATGAAACCGGGCCGACAATCTGGATAGATGGTGTGATCGCCGGCGTGGGCGGCAATAACCACCCCCCCTGCCCCAACGCTCTCCGCCAGACCGCCCGCCACGGCCAGCATGATGCCGTTGCGAAACGGAACGACCGTCTTTTTCATATTGGCGGCGGCATAGTGACCATCCGGCACCGACCCGCCGCGCCGCAATAAATCCGACCGGAAGAATCGGCCGATGAAGTCCATCCGGATGATTCGATGCGGTATGGCCAAGCGACGGCAATGCCAGGCGGCGAACGGAATTTCACGACCGTTGTGCTTGGAGCCGTAATGGAAGCTGACGGCGGCCACCGGCCGCCACTGGATCCGGGCATGATACAGCGCGGTCACCGAATCCATCCCGCCGCTCAAGAGCACAATCACTTTCTGTTTCATATCTCCATATTACAACGCCGTCCCGCCGTGGATACCCATTTTTTTCCGGTATTTCCACGCGAGCCCTGAACTTTGAACCTTGAACCTTCCACGTTGAACCGTTAGCTATAGGATAAATCGCGAGGAACCCATGAGACTCAAAACGCTCTGCCTGGGTTTGCTTATCGGGCTGGCCAGCGCGGCTGGCGCCAGGGCCGAGGATGTGACGCTTTACGACGTGCAGGGACGGCCGATCGCCTACCTCGAGACGCTGGGCGATCAGCACGTGATCACCCTCCTCTCCGGCCAAAAGGCCGGTTATGAGGATGACGGCGAGGTCTGGGGCGCCAACGGCAGGCTGTTGGGCACATTTGAATATGGTCTGCTCAAGGATACGTATGGATTTGTCGTCGGCGGCACGAAGGAGGCGCTGGGCATGATCCACGCCTCCACACCGCCCGGCGCCATGCGCACAATCCCGGAAATCCCGCGAATGGCGGAAATGCCCACCACGCCCCAGCCGTTCAAAACGCATTGGTCCACCAAATCGCTATCCTATTTTCTGTCGCAGGGCTTGCCCGAATGAACAAAACGAGCGGGGCTTTCATTCTCTTCATGGGCCTGTTTCTCGCCGCCGGCGGATACGAATCCGTAGCAGGCGGAAGTCGTTTACCGAATTGATAATAGTAACACCATGCCATCACAGGGAACCACATGAACGGGCTGGAACTACGATATGACGAAGCCGCCAAACATCTGACCTGTTTGTTTTCCGGCCAGTTTGCCAGCGCCAACTGCCCGCCCTGCGCGCAAGCCATCGAGCAGAAACTCAAAGCCATCGCCGCGGGCGGCAAATTGCCGGACGGCTTGAAAATCACCTTCGACCTGGCGCAAGCGGAATATCTTTCGTCCGTTTTTCTGCGCATCGTTTTGCTGACCGCGAAACGCGTCCCCAAAGGCCGTTTTGCGCTGGTTCGCCCCAATCCGTTTGTGCAGGAGCTGATTCGCACTTCCGGACTCGACAGCCTGTTGCTGGACAGCGCCGCCCACATCGAAAGCGTGATGCGGGAAAGCCGGATATTTCCCCCGCCACCCGCCTTTGCGGCGGCGGCCAATATCCGCCGGCCCGCCGAGTACGAGCAACTGTACCGTGAATCCATGGACCATCCGGATGATTTCTGGGCCAACCAGGCCGGCCGGCAGCTCGTTTGGAGCGCGCCGTGGCAAAAAGTTTGTGAGTGGAACCTGCCGGATGCGCGCTGGTTCGCCGGCGGCAAACTCAATGCCTGCGTCAATTGCCTGGATCGCCATTTGAACACGCCGATCGCCGACAAGCCGGCGCTGATCTGGGAAAGCGAACCGGTGAACGAAACCGGAGCGCCAGCGGCAATCCGCGTTCTAACCTATCGTGAACTGCACGCCGCGACCTGCCAGTTCGCCGGCCTGCTCCGCCAATTGGGAACGCGGCGCGGCGACCGGGTGTTGATCTACCTGCCCATGACGCCGGAGGCGGCCATCGCCATGCTCGCCTGCGCGCGCATCGGTGCGGTGCATTCCGTTGTTTTCGGCGGGTTCAGCGCGCAGGCGGTAGCCGATCGCGTGCGCGATTCCGGAGCGGCGCTGATCGTCACGGCGGACGGCGGGCGACGCCGGGGCGCCATCGTTCCGCTGAAGGCGAACGTGGACGCGGCCTGCGAACTGCGCGACCCCGACGGCCGGCCGTTATGCGACACCGTCCGGCATGTAATCGTGCTGCGGCACGCGGGCAATCCGGTGGCGATGACAGCCGGCCGCGATGTCTGGTGGCAGGATGCGATCCGCGGCCAGTCCACGGACTGTGCGCCGGAAGCGATGGATAGCGAGGATCCGCTGTTCATTCTTTACACCAGCGGCTCAACCGGCAAGCCCAAGGGCATCTGCCACACCACGGCGGGCTATCTGCTCGGCGCCAAAACCTCGCACCAGTGGATTTTCGACATTCGGGATGCCGATATCTACTGGTGCACAGCCGACATTGGGTGGATCACCGGCCACACATACGTCGTCTACGGTCCGCTGATGAACGGCGCGACGGTCTTAATGTATGAGGGCGCGCCGAACTTCCCCGGCCCCGACCGATTCTGGCGGATCATTGCCCGCCACCGCGTCACAATCTTCTACACGGCGCCGACCGCGATTCGCGCTTTCATGCAGTGGGGCGATGACTGGCCGCGGCTGCACGACCTCTCGTCCTTGCGCCTGCTGGGCACGGTCGGCGAACCGATCAACCCGCAAGCCTGGGTCTGGTACCATGACCTCATCGGCGCCGGGCGCTGCCCGATCGTAGATACCTGGTGGCAGACCGAGACCGGCGGCATTATGATCTCCACTTTCCCGGGCGCGATGGACGCCAAACCGGGCGCCGCCGGGCGCCCGCTGCCGGGCGTGGACGCCGCGGTGGTGGACGATCTCGGCCGGCCAACGCCGGCCAACACCGGCGGCCGCCTGGTCATCCGCCGCCCCTGGCCCGGCATGCTGCGCGGCGTCTGGGGCGATCGCGAGCGCTTTCAGTGGACCTACTGGCGCGAAATCCCCGGATGCTACGTCACCGGGGACAGCGCGCGCCAGGATCCGGATGGCTATTTCTGGATTATGGGCCGGATTGACGATGTCCTAAATGTCGCGGGCCACCGGATCGGCACGGCGGAGGTCGAGAGCGCGCTGGTCAGCCACCCGGCCGTGGCGGAGGCGGCGGTTGTCGGCCGCGCGGACGATGTGAAAGGCTTCGCGCTGATCGCGTTCGTCATCCTGCGCAGCGGCGTCCCGCCGACCTCGGAATTACGCGAGGAACTGCGCCGGCACGTCGGCGCCGAGGTCGGCGCCGTAGCCAAGCCGGACGAGATTCGCTGGGCGCAGGCCTTACCCAAGACCCGTTCCGGCAAGATTATGCGCCGCCTGCTCAAACAGATCGCCGCCGGCACGGAAATCAGCGGCGATGTCACCACCCTGGAGGATTTCAACGTGGTGGCCAACCTGGCAACGGCGGCAGAGGAATAAGGAGTCGCGCGTGCTCGACAACACCGGCCTGAAAAAATTCTTCGATAATCATTGGGAAAAAATGGTCCTGTGGGCCATTGTCATTGGTCTGTTTTATCTTCTGCGCCCATTTTTCATTTTGATTTTCGAGACCTTTCTCATCACCTGCGCGGCGAAAAGCCTCGTGACATGGGTGGTGCGCCGGACCGCGCTCGGCTACCGAACCGCCACGGTTTTGGTGTTCGCGCTGCTCGTCGGCCTGCTGGCCGCCGTGGGCGCCTGGGTGGGCCCCAAGCTCGTCCTTGAATCCAATCAGATGCTGCTGGATTTTGCCGGCGACAGCGACCAGCTCGCGCGGGACAAGACCAACCGGTTCGTCGAAAAGATCGTCATGAAAGCGATGGGCGAGCAACGGGCGCTGGCGTTCATTGACTCCGCGGAATTCCAGAAGATGATGGCGGTGCTCAAGGCGGAGGCGGCCCGGTCGCTGAAAACCGCTCTGCCGCATGTGTTGACCGCCCTGCTCCACCTCGTGAAACTCGCCTGGGAAATTATATTTTCGCTGCTGCTGGCGCTCGTCTTCGCCTTCATCCTGGTGCTGGATTGGCAAAGAATCGCCGCGCAGATGGCGGCATTGGAGACCAGCCGCATCCGAACTTTCTATAATGGCGCCGCGCCGCACCTGCGGGCCTTTGCCAACGTGCTCGGCCGGGCGCTGTGCGCGCAGATGATCATCGCCGCCTGCAACACGGCGCTGACGGCCGCCGGGCTCTGGTTTTTCGGCGTGCCCAACATCGCCATTCTCTCGGTCATCGTGTTCTGCTGCGGCTTCATCCCCATTTTTGGCGTGTTTGTCAGCTCCGTGCCGATCCTGCTCTTCGCCTTGCAAGCCGGCGGTCTGGCGCTGGCGTTCAAGCTGGCGGCGCTGATTGGTGTCGTACACTTCATTGAAGCCTATGTGCTCAACCCGCGCATCACCGCCGGCATGCTGCATGCCCATCCGCTGCTGGTGCTGGTGCTGTTGCTGTTGGGCGAACGCTTCCTGGGCGTCTGGGGTTTGATCGTCGGAGTGCCGATCGGCTATTACCTGATCAACGTCCTGACGGCTCAAGACGAAAGCCTGCCATCGTAATCGCGCCGGCAACCGTCTATTGCAGCAAGTGCAGCACGCGATAAAAGCGCTGCGTAGCCGCCAAGCCCGTCTCATCCTCTTTGATGGCCATCGTCCCGGTGGCGGTTATATCGCCCGCCAGATTGGCCCACGCCTCCGCCCCGAGGCGGGACTGATACTGCACGCGGTACAACGCGCCGGATTGCGACACCCAGCGCACAATAAAATTGGACCACGCGCCACCGCCGGCGGATCCCGGCAGGCAATCGGCGTTAAAGCGGACGTTGGTGCCGGACACGACAATGGTGAAGAGGCCGGTGTCCCCCAACGGCGGTTCGCCGTCATCCACCACGCGAATACCGATCGGGTTGGTGCTCCCCCCCTGCGCGTCAGATGGCCGCCAGGTGAAGACGCCACCGGCGGCCGTAATTTGGGCGCCGGCCGGCGCGCCGGGCTCCAAGCTGAAGGTCAGCGCATTCTGCGGGATGTCTCCATCCGTCACGCCGATTCGAATTTCAGCCAGGCTGCCCGGATTCATCGTGAAATCATTGACCCGCAACAGCACCGGCGCGCGGTTGGTTTCGCGCACGATGACGGTGAAAGTCCGCGCGGCATCGAGCCGCGGCCAGCCATTATCGGTGACCCGCACCGTGATGAGGTTGGTGGACGGCGCCTGGTCCTCGGCCGGCGTCCACTCGAACAAGCCGGTATCCCAGCGCACAAGCGCGCCGGTCGGCGCGCCCGCGTCCAGCGTGAACATCAACCGCTGCGCCGGCACATCCGTGTCCGTGGCGGAAACGGGAAAGGACAGCAGCGCCTCCTCAACCACCGCGCGGTTGGTGATCGCATCCATCGTCGGCGCGTGGTTATTGGTGCTATACGCATTCGGCGCGCCCGGCGTGGGTACGGTCATGCGATAGATGGCAGGCTCCCCATCCCACCAACGCCCCTCACTAATATCGGTCGTTTGCGCCCCAAAGGTCAACGCATCCACCACTGTGCCATCCGGCGCGTAGATCCCCAGCGCCTCGCCGCTCTTGCTCAAGGCAAACGTGCAATGGATATTGGTTGAGGGGCCCGGCCGACTGTCGGCCCAGACCATGCGGAACCCGCCGGCCGCGATCACCATGTTGCTGGGAATGGTGTATTTTTTGGGCGCGGTCAGGTTGTCCGTCAGCGTGTAACCCGCCAGGTCCACGGCGCCCGTTCCGGCGTTGAATAACTCAAACCAATCCGCGTAATTTCCATCTTCGTTCGGGATGGCGGAGTAATTGTCCGCCATATATTCGTTTATATAGATTCGCACCGCGGGGGAGGCATTGTTGTTGGTCGCGCCCGGCGTCGGATAGAAGAAGACCGCGCGGCCGGTCCAGACACCGTCGGGATAATCCCCGTAGGAGCGGTCCGCGGCGATCGTCGCATGATTGATATAATCCAGCACAACCGCCTCGCCCGCATTGGAATGGACCAGCGCCAGCGTGCCGGTGGTGGCGCTCAGCCGGAAGTTCGCGTGGAGGCCGTTGGTGACATAGTTGGCGGCATCCGCCCAGACCACGAGAAAGCCCTGGCTGGCGCAGCCGGCAGCGGCCGTCAGATGCCATTTGAGATAATTGGTATAGGTGTCCGTCAGGTAAAAACCGGCCAGATTGGTAAAGAGCCCGTCGCCATTGAACAGTTCCAGCCAGGGCTGGCGCCCGTAGGCATTCGTGATGCCGCTGATATTATTGGGCTGGATTTCATTCAACCACAGCGCAGGGAATGGCGGCAGATCCCGCCCCACCGCGTTGGTCGCGCCCGGCGTATACGGAATGTTCGTGCTGACGGCCCAGTTGCCGACCCGATTGTTGTCCTCGTTAATGTCCACCAATTGGAGGGCGCAACCGCCGCCGTTGGCCGCCGGCGGCCATGGAAGGGCGCCCTCGAAGAACACTTCGTCCACCACGCTGGTCACGGCGGGACCGACGCGCACAAGCCGCAGATACCGACCATTGGCGCCCAGCGTTTCGCTATATTCGCCCAGCAACGCGGCGACATTGGTATAAGCCGCGGCGTAGCCCGCGGCGCTGGCGGCCACCACCCGATAGGCCCCGGGCGGAATCACGGCGCCGCCGCCGAACACATACCCCACTCCATCCAGCCGCCAGCCCTGCAGGTCGAACGCATAACTGTCAGAGCGGTTGTAAATCTCGATATAAGCCGCATTCGGGGCGGCGGGGTGGTGCATGATCTCGGTGATGAAGACGTTGGTCTCCGGCGCCTGATCCGCGCCGGTGTATGTAATCCGGATCGAGGCCGTGCCGTTGCTCATTAACTGGCCGGACGCATCATAGCCCGTGATGGTGAGCGTGTTCGTTCCGGCCGCGAGCGCGATCGTCGCCGTCCAGTTGGTGGCGGTGACCCAGTTCAAATCATAGGCCATGCCGTTGATCAGGATGGTCCGCGCGTTGACGGGCGCGCGGCCCGCCAGCGTGACCAGGTTGCGGTTGGTGCTGAAATCCGCGCCACCGTTGCTGGTGATCGCCAGACTCAAGTTGGTCGCGGGCCGCAGTTCCTGATGGATATAATTGCGGCGCTCACTGATCCACGTTTTCACGGCCGCCGGCGACCCCACCATCACCCCATTGCTGGACAGCGCCCCCGCCCAGCAATCTATGAAGAGGTTGACGCGGTCGGCGGATAGCGGCGCGCCGGCCGCCGTTTCAAGCGTCTGCCAGTAATAGCGTTTGAAAGGCGGATGCTGAATCATCCGGCCCACCACCGGCATGACACTCGTGTCCACGTTCCATAAATCATAGGTGCTGCTGTCGCCGCCGTCCGCGCCCAACGCGAAATCCAGATCCCACAACAGCAGGTTCCACTGGCCGGCATCAGGCTTGTAGGCAAAAGTGTTCTTGCCGCGCCGGTACCCAATGCCGTCCCAATCCCCGACGACATGCCGGAACGCGATCTCCCGCATCCACTGCTCCATGTCGGCAATCGCCGCCAAGGTCGCCGTGTACTGCGCGTTGCTCAAATTGGCGGCGTCCGCCAGTTGAAAGAGCCGGGAATAGTCGTCGTCGAAATAGTTGTTTTTCTTTTTCTCCCAGATCCAGCGGTAGCGCGCCTGCTTCTTGGCGCCGCCGGTCGTGGTGTAATTCCCCAAATCCGCGTCGGTGTTGACAAAATCATTGGCCGCGTAGGAATTGAACTCGAACCAGTCGTCAATCTTGAACAATTCGCCTTCCTCCGCGTCGGGAAACCAGCATTCCACGTAGTCGGAATCCACCTGCTGCACATCGCAGTTGGCCTCGATGTGCTGGTGGCCGTTCAGGTAAAGGTGCACATACCGCTGGTGGCTGATGGGCAGCCCCAGGTCCGCGCCGATGCGGAAGGCGGTGCGTTCGCGGATCAGCGACGGATCCTTCCAAGGCTCCAAGGTGTCAATGTTCAATTCGTCCGCGCCCAGATACTGGTCATCCTTGGGAATCTCGACCTGGTAGGCGTTGTTCGAGCCCAGGGCCGGATCGAGGAACCAGGGCCGAACAAACGGGCTGCCGCGGTAGCGGATGCCGGCGTTGTAAATAATCCGGTCGCCGTCCGCCACCAGCGTCGTATCCAGCGACTCGTTGCTGAGTTCCTCGCGGGCGGTCCAGATCGCCAGGTTGGTCTGTGTCAGCCAGAAAACATAAGCGCCCAGATCGAATGACATCACCATATCGCCGAAGCGCACAAGGCATTCCTGTTCGGGAAAGCCGGCCGGGAAACGATTCGTCACCGTCAGCACGGCATTGCTGTCCGCGGCGGTCACATGGAAGGCCACCAACGTATTGCGCGTCTGGCCGGGAATCCAGGCTTGCCAGACCCCGCCGCCGGCGTTGGTCATTGTCACCGCGGTGAAGGTGGACGCGGGATCCACGCGATAGCGCAACTGGACCGGCCCCACCCCGTCCGCATCATGCACGCGGGCCGACACCTGCACCGCCGCGCCGGGCGCGGGCAGCGCCGGTGCGTGGCGCACATCATATATCGCCGGGCCGGCATTGGTGACCGCGACGCTGTTACGCGCGCCGGGGGTGCCGCCGGTCGGCACTCCCAGCGGGACAACGGCTTCCAGGTAATTGCCGCGCAACCGCGCCACCAGGTACGGCTGGCCGCCCAGCCAGCGGGCCTTGCAACGGATGGTGGCGGTGGCGCCGACGCTCAACGCGGAGCTCAAAGCCATCTTCACCCGGTTCGCGCCGGTATCACCGCCGCCGGTGGCGCGCAAATGCAGGCACTTTGAACCGGAATAAGCCGGCAGGTTGGTCTCGATCACGGTTCGAACATGATTGCCTTCAGCCGTCACGTTGACCAGCCCATCCTCGAAATTGCCATTGATGACGAGGTTCGTGCTGCCGGACGACGGAATCACCTCCACCTCATCCACCAGGCATTCGCCCGCCCGCATGAGCAGCAGGTGTACCTGGTCAATCGCCGTGCCGCCCGGCAGGCGGCCAAGGTCCAGCACGCCGGTCACGGTATTGGTCGTCCAGGCGACGCGATTAGTCTCATCGCTGGGCGCCCAGTTGGCCGCTCGCCGGTTATCGGCAGCCGGCTCCTTGAGCTCCAGGCTGCTGCCGTTGCCATCGGCCAGCGCGCCCCAGACGCCGCCATCGGCATAGTCCACCTCGTCCACCAGCACCAGATCCTGTCCCGGCTTGGCGGGGTCGTCCGGCTTGGCCAGCACAATGCGTTCGCCGGAGTTGGCCAGCGACCCGCTGTAGTCCCCCACCGTATTCGCCGCCGACAGGTTAGTATGCGTGGCGATCAGGCGCGCGGCGTTGCGCGCCACCACCAAATATCCGCCCGCCGCGATTGAGCGCCCGGCCGGGATGGTGAAAGTGATGCCGGCGGTAAACTGCCAATTGCCGACGTCCACCGCGCCGGCGCCGCGATTATACAGCTCAATGTACTCATCATCGTTGGAATGTGAGATGGGGTTGTACATGATCTCGTTGATCACGATGTCGGAAATGAGCAGCGGCGCGTTGTTTGTGCCGGGCGTCGCGGGCGGCAGCAGGGCGGCGATCTCCGGCGCGCCGTCCGGATAGCGGCCCGACGCCACGGCGTTGGCCTGCGCGTTGAAGTTAATCGCGTCAATGACAAACGTGTCGTTTGAATTTTTCAGCACGATCATCTCGCCGCCGGCGCTGAGCGCGAATGGCAACTCGTTCGTATCGAACACAAGGAACCCGCGCGGCCCGATGGTCGTCCCCGGGGGCAAGCGGTATTTGTTGGTCGCCGGATCGTCGGTCAGGATGCAACCCGACACATCCACCGTTTCACGGCCGATATTGAACAGTTCGATGAAGTCCACATCCGGCGGATCGGTGTGCGCCAGAAACTCGTTGATCACGACATTGGTGAGCGCGCTGGCGAACAGCGGTTCGGGCACGCCCGGCGACCCGCCGCGCAGGCGGCCGGCCGACCAGGCGCGCGCCGCGTTTTCCCCATAGCTCGGGCGGTCGAGCGCCAGCGCATGCCCCGCGCCGTCAGCCGCCGCCGGCCACGGCGCGCGATCCGTATATTGCACCCGCAACAGGCGCCCGCCGTTGGGATGGTAAAGCGCCACCTCGCCCGCGGCGTTCCCCAATTCGCCCGACCACGGGCCGATGACATTCGTGCTGCCGTAAACCGATTGAATAGCCGCCGGATCCGCGGCCACGACCAGAAAACCGAGCGCCGGCAGCGTGGCGCCGGCGGCAAACGTGTATTGGATATTCCCATCCAGTCGCCAGCCCGCCAAATCCTGCGGCGCCGGCTGCGTATTAAACAACTCGACATATTCCAGGTTCTGAGTGGCGGCGGCCGGGTGATACATGATCTCAGAAATGATCACGCCCGTCTTGCGGCTTGACGGACCGGGCAGCACCGCGACCTCCTCCAACGTGAAATCATCGAATTGCAGCGCGCCATTGCCGCCGGCGCCATTGGCAAAGATGCTCGCGCGCACCCAGGCCGCGTTTGACGGCGCAACCGCTTGGTGCGCCTTGCGCACCCAGTTTTCACCGATATCGTCGAAGGTCAGTTCGGTCGTGGCCAGCAGACCGGTCGCGGCCGAATAAAAAGCGAGCCGCAAGCCCTGGTTCGTGTATGTCCACTGGTTGCCCGGACCATCCGCCCAGAACCAACCCGCAAACCGGTAGCTCCGGCCCGGAGTAACGGCGGCGTCTTGCCAGAATCCGCCGCAGTTGGTTCCCGCCCATGTGCCGCAGATGGCGCCCGACCAATCCCCGCTTGTGTGGCGCCACCAGGTGCGCCGGCCGGTGCCCCACATTCCGCCATACAGATCGGGGTTGCCCCGCTGCCAATAATAGGCATTGGTTTCGGCGCTGCCCTGTGTTTCAAAGCTCGCGTTACGCAGCAGATTGGTACCCGCCTCCGCCGCGCCCGCGGCCAGCATCAGCGACAACAAAAGTCCCCCAGTAATTTTCAAAATCCGTCTCCGTTCTTTATGGTGAAGCCGGCGGGAAACCAGCCCGCGCGTGGCGCGCCGATTCAGATGCCCGGTTTCAGGTTGTCTGGTTCAAACATACCGGGACCGTTACCAGTTGTTAAAAATTTTGAACGACAAAGATGACTCATTCCACATGATGAGCCGCCGCAGAGGTGCCCGCCGGAGTCGGAGGCCGGTCATCATCCGGCCGGGTTCGCCGCAGGCGCGTCGCCGGCCGGCGCTACTGCCGCAGTCACTGGCGGGTTTCGGCCGCGCCCAGCCGGTACGGACAGCCGGCCGTCGAAGAATTCGATCACATGCCCTTTTTCCACCAACCAGCGCAACGGGCTGAGCAGCTCGGCCGCTTCGGATGATTCGGGGCTAATACCCGGCTTCATGCCATTGAGCAGTTCCAACCGGGTGCAGCCCGGATGTTCGCGCAGGAAATCCAGCGCCACGCGGATGGGTTCAACCACTTGCCTGGCTTCCAGCGGATGGGGCTTGATCGCGGTGACAAAAGTCTGGCCCTTGTTCACTTTGAACAAATGCAACCGCATGTGGCGGAATGCCGGCCGCAAGGCCATCGCCAGCGTAAACGGATAATGGCTCTCCCGCTGCCAGGCATCGCGAATCGTCTGTTTGAGCGGGCCATTCTCCAGCTCAAGGGTCACACCAGCCGGCAAAATCGCGCGAAAACCCTCCGTCAGCATGGCGGCGGCGTATTTCTCAATGAACAACTTCTCCGCTTCAGCCTGCTTGAGCGCCGGCGCGTTCTCCACCCCTTGTTCACGATAGACGATCTGGGTGCGGCACTCCTGCTTCCACTTCTCAATCAACTCCGGATCCCGAACGGTCTCGATGTGCTGACGGTAGTCATCCAGCGACATATTCGGAAAGCGGGTGCGCCGGATTTGCTGCATCCGCTCATTGTAGCTATGGTAGTTCGGCGGTCCGAGCAATTCGCCGCTGAGCCGGCAGCGCGCCACGCAAACGAAGTTGCCCGCCGGCGGCTCCGTCTGGATTTCCTCGCGCTTGAAATACTTTCCCAGGTGCGCCGCCACCGCATGTTCCAATAGCGCCGTATGATCCAGGTATACCCGCTTGCACTCCTGGCATTGATGAAACCGCAGGGGCGCGGCCGCGTCGGACTCGCGGCGAGCCTCCAGCTTGACTAGATGAAAATTCGGGTTGGAAAGGAAACGCGACGCCAGTTCCATTAACGGATATGCCCGTCCCGAGCTTTGAATATCCCGCACCAACAGCGCCAGGCGCTGCCGCTCCGGAATGAAAAAAACGTCCACCGGCAGCCGCTCGCCGCGCGGCGTCCGCTCGCGCTCATCATGCCGCCACTCGCGCCGTTCTCCCTCCACCCCTGGGGTCCGCTCAGCCGGCGCCGGCCGGTCGCCCTCGCGCAGCGGGAAACGTCGGTCAGAGCGCTCGCCACGCGCCGGCCGGTCGCCGCGCCGGTCGCTCTCGCGCCGCGGCCCGCGCCGGTCCGACCCGCGCGGACGATCTTGGCGGTCGCGGCCTTCACGGCCACCCCCACCCTCGTAATGGGCGTAGGGATTGGCTTGCGGCGACTGGCGCGCCCAAGTCGGAACAAAGTTGAGATCAAGGACCAGATCCTGCCGGGAGGACGAATCTTCGTTATTCATGAGGTTGCTTTTTCCAATGATTGGAAAACATGTAGCAGCTTTATCCCAGAATGGGAAGCGCGGGATTAAGGAAACAATCGCCGCCGGGGCGCCGGTGCGCCCGCACCGGGCCGGCTCATTGGAGGGAATCGCACGGCAGTCATGGGTTGAGTCCACGACCCCGGCGCGTTATATTCCCGCCATTATGAACCATTATTACCGGATAGCGCGGCCGTTGCGCCTGTCTCGCCTGGCCGGCCGCTGTCTGCTGGCCGCCTGCGGGTTCGCGTCATCCCTATCCGCCCGCGCACAAACGACGACGGTTGGCCGCTTGCTGGCCGCCTATGACGGCATCCAGACATTAACCTGCGAAGTGCGCAAGGACGCGGAGGCGGATGGCAAACGTGTCCGAACGCTGAGCCGCGTCTGCTATCAACGCCCCGACCGCCTGAATGTCGAGAATTCCACTCCGGTCAAGCGCCGGATCGTCGCCGACGGCACAACTTTTTTCAGCTACATCGAGGGCGATCCCAAGGGCTTTTCCCGGCCCATTGCCAAACTTGACCCCGAAATGCTGGTCCAGCTTCGCAAGGTGCCGGGTACTGCCATGGACCACCTGTTGCATCTGCAGGACGCCGCGGAAACCGATCTCGGGCCGGACGGACCATTTGCGGAGCGCACTGCTTGCATAACGACCAACGGCTGCGCCGTGCTCTGCCTCGACCCCACTGGCCGGTTGGCGAGCATTGAATTTTACCGCACCGCCGAACGCCAGGAGCGACTGTTGACCTATGATTACAGCGATTTCCTCGAAGTGTTGCCCGGCGTTTGGATCCCCAGGCTGCATCGGGTGACGCTCACCGCCCCCGGCAAACAGACCGAAGAGACCAGCCGTTTCAGCAACCTGGTTGTTAACCAGCCAATCGCCGCCAGCCTTTTTATGGCGGGACCTTTTTTCAAGGGGGTCGAATTCGTGGAAGATTTTGCTTCAATCTACAAGTAATTCTTGCTATGCAATGCATTGAAATCTCGCTTATTCGGCTGGTGTGGCGTACGGCCGGTTAAGACGAGAAAGGAGGCACAATGAAGAAAGCGGTGGCATTGGTTCTGATCGGGGTGTTCATGCTGTTGGCGGTGGCGCCGACGTTCGCGGCGGACAAAGGCCGCGGCGGGTTCCTCGGTTTCATCGCCGGATGCTGTTTCGGTATTCGATCCGGCTGCGCGTACAACGACGGGAAAGACTTGCATTGGCGCGAGTGGGGCCTGTTGATTCCGCTGTTCAGTATCTACGTCGGGATTGTCAACGGCATAGATGGCTACAACGGCAAAACCACGAGCGATCTGGCCGCGCAATTCGGCGCCACATATTACTAAACCGTCCGATTGCGCCGTTTGTTGAATGGGTTAAAAAGGATTCCGGGGCTCGCGCCCGGAATCCTTTTTTTCAGCCTGGCTACAGCGGCCGACGCTCAAATTGAACTGGCGCGCGATCTTTTCGATGACCGGCTCTGGGATGCCTGCCGCCGGGAATGCCGGCGCATCGCCGCCGCCGATCCGGCGCAGGAACAATCCCGCTTGTTGGCCGCCATCTGTGAATTGCGGCTGAACCCGCAAGCCGGCGCAGACGCAATTGCCACCCTGGAGGAACTGCGGCTCAACGCCACTGCCGCCACCGTGCGCGTCACCGCCGCCTTTGAGGCCGGTTGTGCATTATGGGCGGCGCACAATGCGCCGGCCGCCTATACCAATCTGAAATACGCTTTCGAGAACGCCACGAATACCGACATCTTCCGGCGCAGTGCCGCTTGCCTGTTCTGGTTGTTACGTGAAGATTGGCGCGTGGCTAACCACGATTCCTCGTGGCGTCTGCAACTGGATACCGTGGTGAATGCGCTGGACCCGGCGACGTTGGCGGCCGGCCGGCGGCCGCGCCCACCGGGCGCAAACTGGCTGGCCAGGCCAGGCGAATGGATCGTCCGTTTCTACCGCTGGGCCATCCGGCCGGGAATCGGCGACCGCTGCAGTCTGGAACCTTCCTGCTCCGAGTATTTCCTCCAGGCCAGCCGCGCCCATGGCCTCGGCGGGCTGCCGATGATCGCAGACCGGCTGGTCCGCGAGCCATCGGTGGTCTCGGCGGCGGAACAGCCGATACGCACCGATACAGAAACGGTTTACGCCGACCCGGTGGCCGACCATGATTTCTGGTTGAAAAATGACAAGAAAAAATGACTGCCGATCTTCTCCGCCCACGCCCTGGCGCTGGGCGCTTTGTCTCGGCCTGCTGTTAACCGGCGCGGCGCGCGTCGAGGCGGCACAGCCGACGCTCCCGCTCGCCGCCGAACTGGCGCTTGGTGGAGATCACTTCAACGCCGCCGTCGAATACCGTCGTCTGGCGCTGAATGCCACCAACACGGCTGACGCCGGCGGATACTTCTGGGCCGCCGCCCATGAAAGCTGGCGCGCCGGTCAAATCGGTCCGGCCGACAAACTGGCCGGCCGCGCTGAAGCCGCGGCGTTAATGGAGTTGGAATGGCCCGTCCTGCTGCTGCGCAGCGAAATCGCGAGCGCCGGCGGGCAAACAGCCGAGGCGGCTTTTTATCTCGAAAGCCTGCTCGACCGGCCGGCCGCGCCGGATGATTTTCACGCCTTTGCCGCCCTGCGCCTGGCCGGCGTGCGAATTCGGGAAAAGGAACTGGATGCGGCCCGCGCCGCCCTGAAGCGTTCGCCGCGGCCAACCGCTGAAGGCCAGGCGGCTATCGAGCGCTACGCGCGCGGTCGCGACAAGCGGCCCATGGTAGGCGGACTGTTGGGCCTGATTCCCGGGTGCGGCTACTTTTACGCCGGTGAATATGCCAGCGGCCTGCGCTCGCTGATCCTGAACGGCCTGTTCATTTTTGGCATGGTTTACACCGCTGAAGAGGAACAATGGGGCGCCTTTGGCGTGATCACGTTCTTTGAGATCACCTGGTATTCCGGCAGCATCTACGGCGGCATTGACGCCAGCCATCGCTATAACCGCCGCCGCCTTGACGAATGCGTCAGCCAGGTGGAAGGGCGAACCGCTTTTGCTCCGGATCACGGGAAACTCCCAATCGTCGCCCTGCGTTTCGAGTTTTGATTTCGACTTGAATTCCACGCCGGGAACCTTCATCATTCACATGTAAGGGATCGGGCCACTCAACCAAGGAGAACGCGATGAAGGGAACACGTATCATCCAAGCCGGCTTGCTGGCTGCCGGTATCAGCCTGCTGGCCGGTTGCGCGCATACACCGGGCGGCATATCTGCCTCATCAACTCCGTTGGAGGGCCGCAAATACACGGTGCTCGGCCAGACCTCGGGCTCGGACAGCCAGGTGGCATTGCTGGGTATTCTGCCGGTAACCGGCCCCAACACGACCCGTTCAGCCATCGAGGATGCTACGCGGCGCTTGGGCGCGGACGCGCTGATTGATGTGACGGTGGAAGGCCGTTTTGAATGGTGGATTCTTTTCACCCGCTGCGTCACGGAAGTTGAAGGCACAGCGATCCGTTTCAATTACTAAATCCGCTCTCCGGCGGCGCGGATGGGCGAAACATCCATCTGATCACCATGCGGCGTTTGGCGGCGCGGCGCCCGTTGGATAGATGGGGTTTGATTTGCGTTCAGGATTCGGGTGGGCCGGCTTCTCCGGTCAAAGGGATTGAACTGTGGCGCTGCCGCATCAGCCGCCGTTGGGCGGCCACCACATCTATAAGGTTGGCGATGTAAATCAGCACGCCGGCCACAAACCAGGCCACAATCCCACGCACGGGCAGCGGTTTCAGCGGCTCCTGCAGCCCGCTCCGGCTCCATTCCATCACAATTCCAAGGTTGTGATACATGGCTTGGATAACCAGCGCCATCAGCGCCATAAATGCGGCTGAGAACGCCAGGCCAAAGAGCGCGCCCAGCACCCAGCGGCGTTGCATGAACTGGCCGGCGCCGGGGTAAATCAGGGCCGACAACAACACCGGCAGGTTATCCGTCATTTTGTCACGTTTCATTCCCGTCGCTCCGATCCGCCGCGCGACCAATCAAGGAAAATGGCCCCGCCCAGTCAATTCGGACGCGCGCCAACCGGCCCAGCCATTCGCGCTCATCGTCAAAGAAAACCAGTTTGGTCTGTGCCGTGCGGCCGCGCCAGCGATGGTTCTTCCCGCGCGCTTCCACCAACACTTCGACTGCTTGTCCGCGCAGGCCGGCATTTTTCTTTTCCAATTGCGCGGCCAGTTGCGCCTCAAGCTCCAGGCGGCGCGCCTCCTTTACCGCCGGCGGCACATCGTCCGCCAGGCGCAAAGCGGCGTGGGTTTGCGGGCGCGGCGAATATTTGGCGATTCGTGCCATGTCGGGATCCGTATCCGCCAGCAGGCGCGCCGTGTCCTGAAACGCCGCGTCAGTTTCGCCGGGAAAGCCCACAATGATATCCGTGTGAATGTCGGCCGCCGGCAGGCGCGCGCGGATCTGGTCCAGCAGGCGCCGATACTGGTCCGCCGTGTAGCCGCGGCGCATCGCGCGCAGGATCTCATCATTCCCGGACTGGAACGGAATATTGAAGTCCGGACAAATTTGGGCCGAGCCGGCGATCACCGCCAGCAGGCGGTCTCCAACCCAGTTGGGATGATTGGTCAGGAAGCGCACCCGCGCCAGGCCGGGCAAGCCGGCGATCCGCTCCAGCAGACCGGCCAGATCGCTGCCGTCGCCGAGATCCAAGCCATAACGATCCACAATCTGACCCAGCACCGTGACTTCGCGCACGCCTTCGTCGGCCAGCCGCCGGCATTCGTCGAGGATTTCAGCCGGCGGCCGGCTGCGCTCTGGTCCGCGGCGATATGGAATGACGCAGAAACTGCAGGCATGTGAACAGCCGAGAACAGCGGGCACCTGGGCGCAAACAACCGCGCCTTGCTCCGACGGCGGCAAGGGAAAATCCTCATCGGCCAGGCCGCCGGCCGGAGCGGGCGCCAGCCGCCGCTCCAGATAATCCAGCAGTGGTTGCGGGTCGGATGGCGGCATGAACACGTCCACGAACGGGAATCGTTCGTTGAGCCGGGTATCCGGACGCACCCCCACCAGGCAGCCCATCACCCCGAGCACCATCTGCGGCCGCTGTTCCTTGATCGTGCGCAAGGAGAGCAGCCGGCCATAGATTTTATCCTCGGCCTGCTGGCGAACCACACAGGTGTTGAGGACAACAACATCCGCCGCAGCCGCCTGCGCGACCGGTTGAAAACCGGCGCGTTCCAGCCGCGCAGCCAGCCGCCGCGAATCGGCCTCGTTCATCTGGCAACCGATAGTCCAGATGTGGTAGGTGCCGGCTTGGGGTGACGCCTTCATGTGGGTAACGCCGCGCTGACGGCGGGTCAGATCATAAAATTGCCCGCCGCCCGTTCTTCCGCGGCCTTTTCCCGGTCGGCCAACCGCCGAAAATCATGTTCCGCATATAACGCCGACACCGCTTGCTCGGCGCTTTGCCACATGGCGCCCAGCACATCCACCGCCCGGCCCGGCTCCGGTTCGCTCGGCGGCGCCACCAGCGGCCCCTCAAACAGGCGAATCACCTGGCCGGCGTTGATCTCCCGCGCCGGGCGTCCCAAGCGATAACCGCCTTTTTTGCCCCGCGCCGATTCCGCCAGGCCGGCCTGCTTGAGCTGCCGCATAATCGCCTCAAGAAAGCGCGTCGGAATCTGCCGGCTGGCCGCGATCTCCGCAATGGAAACCGGCCCGCCGTCCTCACGCCGGGCCAGTTCCAGCATCGCCTTCAGCGCATAATGACATGTATTGGAAACCATCGCGGTCCTCGTTGTACGACTGTCATCACTATAAGGGCCCCGGTAATCCGCGTCAAATGACAGCCGGTCCGCTCTCACCTGAAAACAGCAGGCCCAGATTGGCGGAACGCCGCGTCCCGGCGAATCCGTTTTGCGCCGGCTCCGATTCCGGCTTGCCTTTCCCACGCGGACCGTTACATTTCCGCCCTCTTTGAAGCAACCGGCTGTCCGTATGAATAAGAAAATACGCAATATCGGCATTATCGCGCATGTGGACCACGGCAAAACGACGCTGGTGGACAAGCTGCTTCGCGAGGGCGGCGCGTTCCGCGCCAACGAGGAGCTGCAGGAGCGCGCGATGGACTGCATGGACCTCGAGCGCGAAAAGGGTATCACCATCAAGGCCAAGAACGCCTCGATCCACTGGCACGGCACGACGATCAACATCGTGGATACCCCGGGCCACGCCGATTTTGGCGGCGAGGTCGAGCGCATCTTGAAGATGGTGGATGGCGTGCTGGTGCTGGTGGATGCCTTCGATGGCCCCCAGGCCCAGACTCGATTTGTCCTGCGCAAAGCTCTGCAGAACGGTCTCAAGCCGATCATCGTGATCAACAAGATTGACCGCGAAAACGCCGACCCGGCCCGGGTGCATGACGCGATGCTCGAGCTGCTGCTGGAGTTGCACGCCAATGAAGAACAATTTAACGCCCCCTTCATCTACGCCAGCGCGCGCGACGGCTATGCGCTCAACCACGTTGGCGAGAAGCACCACGGCATGAAGCCGCTCTTCGAGGCAATCGTGAAGCACATCCCGCCGCCGCAGGCCGATCCCAAGGCGCCCTTCACCATGCTGGTCAGCAACATGGATTGGAACGACTACGTCGGCCGGATCGGCATCGGCAAGATCATCGGCGGCCATGTCAAAACCGGCGACTCCATCGTCTGTCTCCACAAGGACGGCACGCGCGAGCGCGCAACAGTGACCAAGCTGTTCACCTTTGACGGGCTGCGCACCTCTGAATCCACCACCGGCGCGGCCGGCGGGATTGTCGGCATCGCCGGCTTCAAGGATCTCGACATCGGCGAGACGCTGTGCGACAGCGAGGAGCGCGAGCCGATTCCGTTCGTCGAGCTGGATCCGCCGACGATCCAGATGCAGTTCGCGGTCAACGACGGCCCGCTGGCCGGCCGCGACGGCACGTTCCTCACCTCGCGGCACCTGCGCGACCGGCTCTACCGCGAGACGCGGATGAACATCTCCCTGCGCGTCCAGGACGGCGAATCGGGCAACGCCTTCATCGTCAGCGCGCGCGGCGAACTCCAGATCGCGATCCTCGTCGAACAGATGCGGCGCGAGGGCTTCGAGCTGCTTGTCTCGCGGCCCGAAGTCATTCTCCGGGAGGAGGGCGGCCGGACGCTGGAGCCCTACGAGACGCTCTGGGTCGAGCTGCCGGGCGAATGCCTGGGTGACGTCATGCAGAACCTGGCCTCGCGCAAGGCGCAGATCACAAACCTGCACCATCACGGAGAGAGCGTGACGTTGGAGGCGGACATTCCGACACGCGGCCTGATCGGCTTCGAGACCGACCTGGTCAACGGCACCAGCGGCCGCGCCGTGCTCACCCACATGTTCAAGCATTACGGCCCGCTGGCCGGCCCCATCCGCAGCCGGCTCTCCGGGACCCTGGTAGCCGTGGAACGCGGCGTGGCCACCTCCTACGCGCTCGATACTTTGCAGGAACGCGGCCGGCTCTTCATCGGGCCGGGCGACGAGGTGTACGAGGGCATGATCGTCGGCGAAAACCCGCGCGCCGAAGACATGCCGGTTAACCCGACGCGCACCAAACACCTGACCAATATCCGCTGCCACGGCGAGGGCAAGGGCATCATGCTGGCGCCGCCGGTCCGAATGAGTCTGGAGCGGGCAATCGAATATATCGCCGCGGACGAATACGTCGAGGCCACGCCCAAAAACCTGCGCCTGCGCAAGAAGATCCTCAACGCGACCCAGCGCAAGCGCGCCGGCATCGCGCAGAAGGCCGCCGCGGAAGCGTGATCCCCTCGTACTCGAACGCCCCCGAGTCCCCATGCAGGGGCACTGCGTAGGACGGTCCGTGTTCAGCCGCACTCCATTCCTTGTTTCCGGGCAGGGCAACCGGAAAGCATGGCCCAAATCCCATTCCCAACATCACGCCCGCGCCCTCTTCGACCGCGCATCAGACAAACGCACTCGCGGCTCGGACGATTCATAATCGGTCCATGCGCTCAACTCGTGCATAAGGTAGGTTTCCAGCGCGTCGCCGTACTCCGCCGTGTCCGGCGCGACCGCGGCGCGCCCCTGCAAGGCGCGCGCCACCCCGGCATCCATGAAATAAAACTTCGAAGTCACCACACCCAGGCGCGTCGGACCCACATCACGGGAGCCGCACTCCGACACGGTAATAGCGGTGGCTGGGCAGGCTGTTGGTGTCGCTCAATGTCTGCACATTCCCGTTGCCGGAAAACTCGGCTTGCGGCGGCAGGTTCGTCCATGCATCGGCACGCATATCATCGTTATACAGCAACCGATATAGGCGGCCGACCTGGGTCAGGCAGGAGATTTGCGGCAGGCGGTTCGTAAACGGAATATCGAGCCAGATCTCATGCACCGAGGCGGCGTTGGTGGGACTTGTGCCGGCAATATACTCTTGCAAATTGCTGAATCGGTCTCCATCCGGATCGAGCGCGGCGTCGTTGGTCCAAACATTCAAGCCGTTGCGCGCCTCCCAGTCGTCGTTCATGCCATCCGCGTCGCCATCGCCCAAGGTCCCGTTGACGGTGGCGATCCGGTTGGAACTCCAGACCGTGTTGGACAGGCCGTCCCGAGCATAAAAGGTGTATTCGATCGTTGTCCCGGCCGGCAAAGATCCAAGGTTCAGATGCCACCAGTCGTTGTTGGGGTCAATGCCCGAGCCGCTCGTTTCCGTCAGCCGGTCCAGCCAATTCGTACCGTCAAGCGTGTAACGGACGTAAACCTCCATCGCGGCCAGTTTCGGCCAGGTTTCAACGTTCACCCAGAAATCATCCGTGCGGTCAATGTCGCCGTCGAACGGCCAATGCCAGCAATACCCCGCCCACAGCACGGCGATGGGGCTGATCGTGACCGCCGCCACCGCGCTGGTCGCGCCATCAATCGTGCAGTTTGTCAAGTTGAAGAAGTAGACCTGGAAGGTCTCAGGGCCCTCAACCTCGGCGTCCGCCATGACTGATATGCCGAAACTTTTATAGCCGGACTCGCCCGCCGCCCACGTGATCGTTCCGGTCGCCGCCACAAAGTCCAGCCCGCCGGTCGCCGTGCCGTTGACGGTTGCATATTGAATGGTCGCCGGCGCCGCCGCTGCGCCATCCAGCCACAGACCGATTGTTTGGGTCGCGCCCTCCTCCGCCGCATACGGCCGGCCGACCAGACTGGCCGATGGCTGCACACCGTAGTCTGTGATCCAGAAAGTGTAATAGCGCCCCACTTTCCCGTCGGCCAGGTCGCGGGTCCACGCGTCTTCCCACCAGACGCCAATGTTGCCGCCCATCACATCCACGCCGTCATTGCCATAATCGGAATCAAATGTCGCATCCTGGCCCGCGTGAAAACCGCTGTTGACGAACGACACCAGGCTGGCGTTAACCATGACATTACTGGCAACCAGCAGGTCGGCCCGATTGATCCGCGCCTCAATGCAGTCGGTATTGGTGTTGAAGGCAATCTGCCAGTCACCGGAAGGCGGGGCGTACCAGCTCCCCCCGTCCCACAGGCGAATTTGCGCGCCGCCGGACCAGTAGAACATGATCTCGCGCTCGGCGTATTGCACGGCGTTCGCCAATCCGATCGCTCCGCCATACATGGAGTCGTCGCCAATCCAGTTGTACCCCGTGTCCTCCGGATCATGGTCCACATCCCAGGCGATGCCAACCGCGGCGGCGTCGGCGCTGCGCAGGTTGAAGAAGCGCACGAGGAAATAGACG
The DNA here is from genome assembly GCA_964570325.1 of uncultured Verrucomicrobiota bacterium. Classification (GTDB taxonomy): domain Bacteria; phylum Verrucomicrobiota; class Kiritimatiellia; order CAIQIC01; family CAZMXS01; genus CAZMXS01. The sequence continues at coordinate 23,905 of CAZMXS010000005.1, forward strand.
TAGTCGCTGTCGGCTGAGAATCGCACCTCGGTAATATCCTGGTCGCTGTTGGCCGCGCCGTTGCCCCACCACCGGTTGTCGTATTCCTTGCCGCGGTAAATCCACTCGCCGGCGTTGATGGCAGTGGCGTGGTCCGAGCCGGGCGCGGCGCCCAGCCAATCGGCCGGAATCCCGTCAATCTGCTTCGCGGGCGCGCGCACGGTGAACGCACGGACATCGCTCCATGCGCCCGCGGCGCCGTGCGTGTCATACGCCCGCGCGCGCCAGTAATAGGTCCACCCATTGACCAGGCTGGCCGGCACCGTGAAATTAGTCGGCACAGGCGACTGGCCGCCGGCCTGCAGCGAAAGCGCGTCCATGCCGAAGAGCAGCGGCATCATCACGGCCGACGTGCTCACCTGCACATGGTAAAACGCAATCGCGTCGCCGCTCTCGGGGCTGACCGGCGACCAGTCAAGCGTCGGCGTCAGTGTAGCCACAGCCTGCCCGTTGGTCGGGTTTTGCAGGACCGGCGCCGCAGCCACGGTGTTCGAAATCACGAGACCGTTGCTCGCAAACGAAACGTCGCAAAAGAAGTCGAGATCGCTGTCCGCGAGGTCGCCCCAGGCGTTTTCCAGGCTTGGGTGCAGCGTGTCCATCGCGTCCGGATTGTAGAAGTCGAGGGTGTGGTCCCCGGTGTTCGGGTCGTCACCCTGCCGCTGGAACGTCGCGGCGGTCACCCGGATCGTGAAGCCGGTGGCGGACGTGATGCCCAGCGACTCCAACGGAATGCGCGCCTCCATGAGATCGTTCGTCACATCCACGCGTACCGCCGCATCCGGAGAATTCGACCATGTAAACGTGGGCGGATGATAGACAAATACACCACTGGCCGAAAGGTCCACGATGCGCTCCGCGCGGATCACATTGGCGCCCGGAGCGTTGAGCGCGACCCCCGACTCGTCGCCAAGCCAGTTCTCCGCTGTGTCGGCCGGGTCCAGATCCGTGTCCACCGCCAGACCGAGCATGGCGACCGGCGGGTTCGGCGTCGCCGGAAGATCCCGATATCCGGCCAGGACATACAGGAACAACTCATCCGCGCAGAAACGCAACTCGGTCAAATCCATGGCCGAGTCAAAGTCCGAATCTCCCCTTTCGTCGCCCGGGTTGTCGCTCCAAATCCATTCGCCAGCATCTACCACAGCGGAGTTCGTTTCAGCCCCGGCCGCGCCGCTCCAATCGTCCCGCGCGCCATCAATAAACTTGCGCAGTGTGCGGAACGACTGGGTGGCGGACCAGGGCCCGGCGGTGTAGCCGCTGTCCCATGTGCGCACGCGCCAGTAATACAAAGTATCCGGCGCCAGCGCGCACCAACCGGTTGCCGGATAGCTCGTGGCCGGGGTGCCCACCAGCCCGGAGTCAAAGAACCCGGGAATAAACGTCGCATTCGTGGATACTTGAATCTGGCAGGCCCCCTGCCCCGGGCTGTCGGCATCGCTGAATACCCAGCGGAAGGTCGGCATCGCCTCGGCGACGAGCGCGCCCGTGGCGCGGTCCACCGCCAGGTCGGCGGCGGCAGCCGGCGGCGCGCTGGCCGTGACCGCCAGCCATTGGAAGGACCAGGTCGGCGACAGGTTCAGCGCGCCGGTCAGATCGCGGGACCACACGCGCCAGTACACCGTTTCGCCATTGGTCAACCCGACAGCCGGAGGCAACACGTAGGCGGTGTTGGTGGACGCCGTGTTGCGGTCCCAGAATGCGGCGCTCATGTCGGGCCGGCGCGACAGCTCAATGCGGTATTCATAAAGGCCATCGTTCGTCTCGAAGTCAGACGCCGGCGCCCACGCAAGCGCCGGCGGATTGCTGAAGACATTTCCTCCGTTGACCGGGACCGGTGTGGCGGGAGCCGTCGGCAACTGATTGCTGGCGGAGCCATCCAACCCGAAGTGGACCGCGAACGCATAGTCCACGCGGCGATCGGCCGCCAGGTTTTCATTCGTGTAAAACGAGGCGGTGTCATTGCGCGTGCTGATGCCGTCCACCGCGTGCGGCGTGCCGACGACGAATGGCGCGGGGTCACCGGGATTGGCCGGATTGTCCCGGCTGCTGATCACCGTGAAGCGCACCGTGTGGCCGAGATATTGGTCCGACCCGCCGATGGCGGCGTACGGAATGCGAGCTTCAACAAAGTTTTCGGACTCGCTTTCGCCGTAGTTGCAGGCTGGGTCCGGGGCATCATTTTCGATCCAGTCCCCGGTAAAATACTCCGGCCGCCGGCGCAGGCCGCTGATTTGCACCAGGCTGTCCCACCGAAACGCGGCGGCCATCTGGGTGTCATTGGTGGGATCGCCGGTGCCCTGGAAATAATCGCTGACATCCGTGCGGTCATAATCCAACGCGATCTGGATCAACGGCGCGGCGTTGCTGTCCGTCACGGCGGACACGAAGTCATTCAGGCGCACATAGAAATACAGGTTGCCATTAGTCGCGGCGTCGCCGATCACGCGGAATTCCTCCAAGTCGCGGTAGCCGTCGCCGGCCGCGCGGTCATCGCCGGCGGCATCGCGGAAAACATACTCCTGGTCGCTGACGGTTGAACTGTAGGGCTCCGTGCCCATGTATCCGTTCCATTCCTCGCCGCGGCCGTCCATCGTCCGGCGCTCGACGCCGAAACGATTGAGCGTGAACTGGTGAAAGCGGCCGATATTATTGTCCGCCAAATCTCGCGCCCACGCATTGGCGGATATCCCGGCATCCCCGCCCATGACATCCACGGCGTCATTGTTCGCATCCGGGCAATTGTATGTGGCGTCGCTGCCGGCCTCGGCGCCGCTGCTCCGAAACGACGCCAGCGAAATAGCCACCCGCTGCGGGTAGGACGAGATGCCGAGATCGGTCTTGCGCACCCGCGCTTCGATCATGTCGTACGTGCGGCTGACATAGGCCGCTGAATCCCGACTCGGCGGCTCGTACCAACTGCCGCCATCCCACAGCCGTATTTTTGCCGCCCCGCCAGCCGTGTAAATCATGATCTGCCGCTCCGCGTACTGAACCGCGTTGGCCAGGCCAATGGAGCCGGACGGCCTGGAGGAATCGCCGATCCAACTGTACCCCGTGTCCGCCGGGTTCTGGTCCACATCCCAGGCAATGCCTACGGCCGGCAAGGCAGCATTGGTGACATCCGCGAACCGGAACCGGAAAAACACATAATCATCATCGCACGTGACCCGCGCCTCGGTAAGATCCTCGTCGGACGCGGCGCCAAGCCACGTTCGGTGATCGCCCGCCTCGCCCTTGTAAATCCACTCGCCCCGGCTGATTGCGACGTCGTGGACTTGAGCGGGCGGCGTTCCGGTCCAGTCGTAGGGCCAGTCATCCACCTTGATCCGCGTCCGTTTGTCAAACAGCACGAGGTCCCAGAAATCAAGGCGGGGAACCGTGAACATCACATAATAGCCCGGACCATCCACGCCCTCGCTGAAGGCCAGCTCCTGCAGACGGCCGAGACCGTCGTCCGGCGTGGCCCAATACAGATGTTGAATTTTCTTGTCCGAATAGTACTTCAGCAGGATGTCAGTTTGAATCGTCGGATTGCCGGACTGGTTGCGCCAGGCCCAGTCCACGCCGTACAGATTGATCAGATTCAATGTGTCATACTCGTCGCGCCAGAGCCGTGACACGGTCCAGATGGCGCCGGTTGCCGCTGTCTTGGTCAGATTGTGCGTGCCCGACCAAATGTTCGCCGCGTCGGTTCCGTCCGCCACATTACCCAACGCGTTATACGAAAGCAGATTTTCGTATTTTACCAGGAAGTCATAGTAGTCGCGCATCGCGCGCTTGAGCGTCGCGCTCATGCCCGGCGTGTGCAGCGGAAAATACTCGTTGACCAGCATCTCGACGCCCTCGCCCAGTTCAAGGTGGAAGCCGCCATTGGCGAAGATCGCCGCATCGGCCAGCTTGACCGACGCCTCGCTGATCCACTGCGGCGGGGGATCATAGCGGTTGATGTAGGCGGCCAGCACGACCTGCTTCGTGTTGCCGGAGGCGGCCTTCGCGCCGCGGATGATGTCGCCCAAATCCCAGTAGCTGTCGCGGCCCCATACCTCCTGATAGTAGCAGTCCGCGCTGGCGGCGCAAATCGAGTCGCGATAATTACCGGCGACATCGTTGTGGGTCACGAACAACTCGCGGCCCGGCCGGGCGGATTGGATCTCCGTTTTGCAATCGTTGATGAAAGACGGGAAAGCGACCCACTCCGGGATGCCGTCGTTCGAGTTATACTTGTACCGCCAGGCGCCGCCGAGGTTGTCAAGATGGATACCGTCGAAGCCCATCAACTCGACCGCGCGGCGAAATTCGTTAAAGATATGTGACTGCCAACCCTCGTTCGAGGCGTCCATGACGAAAATCTGCTGGGCGGTGGGCGGATGCCCGGCAACCGCGCCGCACGCGGTCTGATAGGAACTGGTGAATGCCGCCCACTCGATACGCTCGGGGCAGCCGGCGTTGCCGCTATCGCCGTAGATCAGGCTGTAGGCCATGTTGACCATGTTCCGCGCGGCGGAAGCGGCGATCTTGTCGCGGATCACGCGCGTGGACATCATGGCCGAGGCCGGCCAGGCGGACACATAGTAGGCAGCGGCTTCGCCCGCCTGGTTGGTCAGCAAGAGATGGTCATGCGTGTACATCCAGTCGTAATACTGGATGATGTTAATATGGTACTTGCTGAGTGTCAGGGCGCGTGCCGCGGCCTCCTCCGCCGTTTGCCCCGGCCAGAAATCCGTGTAGAACCCGTAGCGCGGGAATTTCCGCCAATCGGAACTGACGTCCAGCGCGTGCGAGCGGCGCGCGACCGTCACGCCATTGGTCACCCAATCAGCATCAATGCCGTAGCCCCGAAAATCGTCCGCCCCGACGTTCCATTTGAACACCGCCTGGGTGCTCGCACCGGACGCCAGCGCGACCGCCGTGGTCCATGCCGCCTCCGAGTCATTCAAGCGATAGAGCCGGACCCGCAGCTCGCCGGCGAGCGCGCCGTTGAGCGAGTTGGCCACCTCGACAATGATCGTGGCCGTTGCGCCGGGGTTATAGACGGCCTTGTCCTTGTAAACATCCGTGATCAGCGGCTCGACGTTGGCGATGTGGTTGAGCGCGCCATTGTTATCCCACAGCTCGGCGCCGCCCCCTTGCGCGCGCACGACATACTCGACGCGCGTGCCGGCCGGCCAGCACCCAAGATCGGCGTGCCAGAAGCAGTTGCTGGAACTGGCGCCGTTGGTGGTCATGGGCGCCCACTGCCAGGTCAACCCGCGGTTGGCGGTGAAAAGGACACTGACATTGGTCGCCGCGGTTTTCGGATGCGTTTCCGTGTTGATCCACAGCGTGTCATCCGCGCCAATTCCACCCTCGCCGGGATAAGTGAAAGTATTCCCCACCCAATCAACAGGCGCCGCCCAGGCGGCCGCGCATAAACACGGCACGGCTGCCAGCCAGATATTCCGGGCCATCCGTCGGATCAATCGCATCACATCTCCCCGCAGGGTATGGACCACTTCACAGATAGATACGCTCGATCATAATAAATGTTAAATCGTTTTAGATAATGATTTCTACAATGAGCGGGCGATTGCCGCCACTGCCTGCGGTCACCCAGTTGAATTCGAATATTCAACGCCCGCATCCGGCGGAAGACCGTAAAACACAATCCCCGCTTGACGGTTTTTTGGACCTTGGGTAGTTATTCTTCGTGTAAAGCGTTTTACCTGTTGCAGGCATCAAACCAGCGGCTGAGCAAGCAGAAGGCGGCCATCATGAGACGATATGCGTGTTGGGCGGGTTGCTTGGGGGTGCTGGCGCTGGCGGCGCCGGCGGGGGCGCGCACGGCCGCGCCGATGGCGACCTGGACGGATGACCCGTGCACCACCGCGACGATCAACTGGGAGCGCGACGCCGCGGCGCGTGGCTTGGTTTATTACGGCCTGACCACCAACTACGGCCTGACCGCCAGCGATTCCGGCGCCTTTCGCCGGCATGTAATCACCCTCCGGAATCTGATGCCCGGACAGACTTATCATTACAAGGTGGTGTCGGCCGATGGCTATGACAGCGGCGATGGCTATTTTCGAACCGCCCCCGCCACCAACGCTCCCTTGAACTTCTGCATCCACGGCGATTTGCAGGGCGGCTGCAACGCCAGCGCGGCGCGCGACGTGATCACCCGCATCCGGGACGAGGCGCCCGATCTGGTCATCAGTCCCGGCGATCTGTGCGACGAGGAATACGGCTCCGGCCCGGCGACCTGGGAAAACTTCGTCAATCTGACCACCGACCTGCTGGCGCGCACGGTCTACATGCCCACGGCCGGCAACCATGACCTGCCGGAGAACGGCAGCGCCTGCTATTGGCAGAACCTGGCCCTCCCGCCGCGCCCCGGCGCCGGCGCCTATTACTCTTTCAACCGCGGCGGCGTCCATTTCACCGCGCTGCTCACGGATGGCGACATCCCGGCCCAGACCAACTGGTTGATGCGCGATCTGCAAGCCGCCATGAACGACACCAATATCAACTGGATCATCCCCTACTTTCACCGGCCGCCTTATTCCTGGGGCGAGCGCGCGGGCGACGACTGGGTCAAGACCAACTGGTGCAAACTGTTCACCCAGTATGGCGTGGATCTCGTGGTCAGCGGGCATAGTCACAATTACCAGCGCACGGTCCCGATCCGTGGCGTACGCTATATCGTCGTCGGCGGCGGCGGCGCTTCGCTCTATTACACCACCTTCACGCCTGGCAGCCACGAATCCGCCACGACCTGTTATCATTTCGTCTCCATCCAAACGACCGGATCGGTGATGAAATACCGCATGCTGCGCAGCGACGGCGTGGTCTTCGAGGACATCGCCCTGACCAACTACGGCCGAACCGTCCGGTTCAGCCCGTCCTTTCCCCAACGCGGCGGCACCGTGCGGATCAGCTACGACGCCAGCCGCGGGCCGCTGGCGGGCGTCAGCCCGGTCTATATTCACATCGGCTACGACGCCTGGGCGGCAGTCGGCGGCGCGGCCATGACCTTTAACGCCGGCACGGGCCGCTGGGAATACGACTACGCCATCCCCGTCACGGCCTCCTCCCGCGTCGTTTGCTGCTTCCGCGACTCCGCCAGTTCGATCTGGGACAACAACTACACCTACAACTGGCAGGCCTTGCTGGAGCGGACGACGGTCAATCCCGCCATGCCGACGGCCGGCACGGCCGCCACCGTGCAATACGATCCGCTGTCCGGCCCACTCGCGTCCGCGGGGACGATCTATGCCCGGGTCGGTTTCGACAACTGGACTTGGACCAACACCTGGGATTTGCCCCTGACCAACAACCCCGCAACCGGCCGGCGCGAAGCCGTCATCAGCATCCCCGCCTGGGCCCGGCAGTTTGACTGCGCCTTCTACAGCGGAAGCGCCTGGGATAACGGCGACGGCATGGACTGGCATTTCACTGTGAGCGGCGCGACATCCCAACCGCCCTGGATTGCGCTGCCCTTGCTCAGCGGCGGCAGCCCCCTCATCGGCACCAATCCGCCGGTCGTGCAGAACAATCCCGGCGACAATGTGGATTTCAACACCAACGGCACGCCGCTGACCTCGCATAACGCCGGGTTCGGCAGCTTCGGCCAGTTGTATTTCAATTACGACGCGTCGAACCTCTATGTCGGCGGCGTGAACGCGAGCCTGGGCGGCACGAACAATGTGTTCATCCTGTTTCTGGGGCTCGACACGCTCAGCGACAACGCCTTCAACCTCTGGCATAAGAGCGGCCTGCCCAACGCGCTTGACTACCTGCATAACGTCAGCTTCCGCGAGCCGATGGACATCGCCATCATTTTGGGCAACGAATACGCCGACGGCGTCGCCTACACCAACTTCACCCACGGCGGTTACAATTTCGGGCAGGGCATCTGGTACATTGGCACCAATTCATCGGCTTTCGTGGCCGTCGCCGGGGCACAGCTTGCCCAGTTTGATAATACCAACTTCATTCCCTGCGTCACGGACGACGATGACGCCAATCCGGAAACGGAACGCTGGGAGGCCAGCTTGCCGTGGTCCGCGCTGAACGCGCCGTCCAACTTTGACTCCATCGGCCTTATTCACGCGGCCGGCGTCATCGCGTCGGATTCCGTAACCGGCAACGACCGGTACTTGTCGGCGACGTATCTCGGCCGTTCCGCGCTCGGCACGCGGGACAGCTACGGGCAGTTCGCCAAGAATTTCGTCGTGCTGGATCCCGTATTGATCCTGCGCGGACCGGACGACTACGATAACGACACCCTGCCCAACCAGTGGGAACATGAGCATTTTGCCAGCGCGCAAGGTCCGGCGCCGGCTGAGGATCAGGACGGCGACGGCTCGCCCAACGGCGACGAATATGTCGCCGGGACACAGCCGACGAACTCCGCATCATACTTCGCCGCGCAAACCGGCCCGGCGCCGGCCGGCGGCCTGATGCTGACCTGGCCTGGCGCGACCGGCCGCTATTATGCCGTTTACCGGGGCACCAATCTCAACCAGGCTTTCACTCCGCTGGCCACCAACCTGCAGACCAGTTCCTTCACCACCGACGTCACCGCGCTGGAGCGGGCCTATTATTCAATTCGCGTCCGGCCGAAATAAGGCGCACGGGGCCCCGCCGGCCGGCGGCATCGGCCGGCTTGGGGGAAATTCTTTCGCAACGCCTACGGTTGTCGGACACGAACCTGGTAGAGCTTCATGGCGCTTGGGATGGAACTGTCCACGACGTTGGTCGCGCCGGCCGCGGCCACGACAATGTTCGTGAAAGCTCCCAGCGGCGCCAACCCGCCGCTGTTCAGATTGGTGCGGTAGTACACACCGTATATCCGGCCGGTGTGAGCAAACCATTCGATCACCATGCCGCCGGCCGGCGCGTTGCGCTGAACCCCGCTCGCATGGAAGTAATCGCCGGCCACATTCGGATCGGTCCCCGCAATCACTTCTTCGCCGTCGCTCATCCGATCGCCGTCGCTGTCCGGATTGTGCGGGTCCGTACCGGTGTCCGTCGGACCCTGGTACACGCCGGTATTTGTCTCATAAACATCCAGGATGCCGTCGCCGTCGCTGTCCGCCGCGGGGGAGTCGTTGCGGCTGTCGTAGATCGCGAACGTCCAGTTCGTGCGCGGACACAGGGTGTCGGCGCCGGTAAACGACATGCGGTCGAAATACACTTTCCACTGCACGCCCCAGGTGCAGGCGGTGGGGACGCTGGGACAGGTCAGGCTGGCCGGGATGCGGATATTGGCCTGAAACTTTTTCACTTTCGTTCGATCGAACCAGGGTTGGGCCGGGATCGTGTGGCTGAACTGCTTCAAGTTGGCGCGATTGGTGTCCCACTGGCCCGGCGTCCGATTGTGGGGCGCCACATAGCTTAGCCCGTTGCCGTTCTCGTCCACCAGCTTCAGCTCCATTTCCACCAGCCACAGCTTGTTGCTGGTCGCATCCAGGAAGTCAAAGGCGGCGATGATATTGGTCCACTGATTCGTGTCCGCCGGCAATTCCCAGGTTTGCGGCCAGACGCGCTCGATGCCGAATCCGCCCCAGTCACCCTGCCAATAGCCCTTGGCCGTCAGGCACAGGCTGTTGGTGCCGTCGCTTACCGGATCAAACGGCGTGCCGGCGATCCCGTCGCCGCCATCGGCGATCACCGGGTTTTCATACTGCGCGTATGCATACGGAATCCACGGCTCGACCGCTGTGAAGGGCGGCAACGTGAGGTTCTCCCACATTCGTTTCCTGTTCTCGAAATTGTCCGTGAAATCAATGAAGCCGGACGGCTTGGTCACCGCGCGGGCGCGCCACGCAAACCCGGACCCGGCGGCCGGAGCGGTGATGCTGAAGACATTGGTGGCCGTGCCGTTGGTCGTCGTCACCGTGCTGGAAGCCACGACGGTCGCGCCCGTCATCAATTCCAGCACCATGTCGTAGCTTTGGGCATAATTCACCTTCGGATGCCATTCATCGCCGCCGGGCGCGGTGACGGTGGAAATATCCCACATGCCGGCCCGATCGAGCGGAGCCGGATACAACCAGGTTTCATACGACGGCAGACATTGCCACTGGATGGCGACATTGTAATGCTGTCCGGTTTGGACATTCGGCAGGGCCGCCGTCGGCCGCGCGCCCCAATAGAGCCGGGTCGGCAGATACAGGTGATAAACCGGCGCGCCACCCGACTCCAGCCAGGCGTGCCAGCGGTACGACGCGCCGTCGGCGGTGGAAACGTAATCCGGATTATTCAGGTCGGCATCCGGAATAAACACGCCGAGATCCGCGTGGCCCTGGCCGGTCACCGCCACCACGGCCGCGGTGCCGAACACGCGAACCGCGCCGTCATCGCGCTCGAAAGCCGCCTTCAGATTCAAGTTCGCGCCGCGCGTGTCATAGCCCAGATTGACGGTCCAGTTCGTGCCGTTGGGCCAGACCCCGGCCAGCGGAGCCTCCCGGAACCACAGTTTGGCGGTCGCCGGATTGATCACGGACGCGTCCACGCCGCCGGACGTGGCATAGGCGTAGAGCACGACATGCGCATCCGCCCCCAGCGCGAGCGTCACCTGGCCGTCCGAATTGGTCTCCAGGATGCCGCCATCCGTCAGGTTCTCGACGGTGCGGCCGTAAAGCAGGTTGGACGCCGCGACCGTGAAGGCGGCGGCGGCATTGTGACCGTTGTGCAGCGAGAGCAGCACGCTGCCATTGGTGCAGTGGCGGTAGTCCGGAAAGATATACACCTTCTCGGCCGGATTGGTCGGCGCGATCGTCACCAGCGGCGTGATATTGAACCAGGTCGGGCTGGAGTCGGGATAGCCGACAGTCTGGATCACGGTCGCGCCGGAATGGGCGGCCACCCCGCTGTAGAGATGCCAGGCGCCGAGACCGGTCTCGAGGTGGTAACCGTTGGTCAGCGCGCCCAGCGGAGTGATCACGTTATTGATTCGGGCGTGGGAGAACTTGCTTTCCCAACTCCCGCTGACCGCCCCGTGCCATGGATCGGTGGCGGCGGACACAGTCAGGCCGAATATGTTCTGGATCACGCTGTTCCAATTTCCGTTGACCTGGTGATAGGCGTTGTACTGGCCGGGAATGTCCGCATTGGCGTAGACGTGTTTGCCTTGCGCTACAACATTCGTCAACTGGGCCAGCCGGTTGGAGCTCATCTGGTAGGCGCGCGAGACGACCAGCGCCCGGTAGTTTGCGTTGGTATAACGGCGCGCGTCATATCCGCCCTCATCCATGAAGCGCGGCTCGTAGCCCAAGCGCTTGAGCGCGCCCCAAATCTGGGACATCTCCTCATTCGCACGGTTCCATCCCATGTCGGCGTCCACGCCCCAATAGACGGCAATGTTGCCCGCCGGATTCGTCGAGCCGCCGAACAGCCGGTCGGCGTTCATGTTGCGCAATTGCCGGTAAGCCGCCACGATGTTGTCATAGACCGGCTGCTTCGGAATCCGGTTGCCGGTGGTAATGCCGAACCCGCGCTCGCGGCTGAAGGACGGTGTGAACCACTCGCGGTCGTTCCAATGAAAGAGGTGCACGCCGATCGCCCCGCGCATTAGCGCTTCCCAAGCATGCGCGGCCAGCGCGCCCGCCTGGCGCGGCCCGGCGTCCGGGAACAGGTTGTCCGTGCTGCTGATGCCCGTCTCCGAGATCAGCACCGGCAGGCCGGACTGATCCTGAATCTTGGTGATCCCGAACTGAGCCATCCGCATCTCGTTGCCCTCCAGCACCCACGGATAGTTGTTGATGGCCCAGAAATCGAGCGGCGCACCCTTGGCCGCGCACTGGGCCACAATCGTCTTTGGATCCTCGCCGGAAATGTTGCAGTCGTTGCCGTTGAAAATGCCGCCGACCATCGAATACGTGCGCAGATGGTTCGTATCCGCCGCCCGCGCCGCGCAGGAGCCCACTGCGACATATTCGCCGATCACCTTCTTGCGCCATTGCAGCAGATCGTGGTAGGCCGCATCCACCCGGTTCGAGGGATAGCGCGCCGGCATGACGATGTCGGCCACGTTCGTATACGCGGTTCCCCAGGCGGCGTTGAGATCGGCGATGCTGCCGCCGTGCATGTCGTAAAGGGCGAAATAGCGGAAATCCCACTTTGACGCGTCATCATATCCCAAAAAAACATGCGGATCCGCCGTCTCCCAGAGGTCATAGAAAGCGTACTCGTTGCCCAGGATCCAGCCCGCGACACAGGTGCGGTCGCGGTAGCGCCCGGTCACGGCCGCGATATAGTTGGAGTAGCCGGCGCGCGCATTGTCGCTGCGGTAGTTCACCACCTGCGATTGCGCGTAGTTTTCGTTGATCCCGAACCAATCGGACGGCGCCCAACCCGGCGGATACTGGAAGCCGATCAGGACGAAGAGCTTCAGGCCAACCTGGTCGGCGATGTCCATCAACGCGTCGGCGTTGGCCCAGTTGTAGTTGCCCGGCGCCGTCTCAATCATCCCCCACGGCAGTTCCACGCGCACGGAGTTGACGTGCATTTTCTTCATCTCCTCAAAGTCGTAGCGAACCTGTTCATAGGATTGGTTTGCGCCGACCGCCGAGTTCCAGAGCTGATAGGACATGCCAACCGGCACAAAGTAATGGGTCGCCTGCGGATCCCAGAAATAGCCCTGGCGCATCTCCAGACAACCGCCGCCGGCCAGGGCGGACGTGGCGCGGCAGAGGGCGGCACTGAGCAACAGGCCAGACACCATACGCGAATTGCTGATCATGGCTGAACTCCTTCTCCGATGACTTCCCCATTACGAAAGCGACATGCCGGAATTTAGATTTTAATGGCCGACTTGCGGATCATTAACCGGGTCGGCACGGTCGTGATGGTGGGAATATGGTTCGGGTCCTCGATCCGCTTCTTCAGCCGCCGCACCGCTTCCCTTCCCATCAGATCCTTTTCAACGCGGATGGTGGTCAGCGGCGGGCACATCAACGACGCCCAGGATGTGTCATCGAAGCCCACGCAGGAGAAATCCTCCGGCACGCGCAAGCCGCCGATTTCATGCAGCGCCTGAATGGCGCCGGAGGCCATTTCGTCGTTGAAGAAAAACACACCGGTGGGGCGGGGTTTCATTTTCAGGATCCGCAGCATCGCCTCATGGCCGCCGCCTGGCGAGAAGTCGCTCTGAACCACCGCGCCCGCCAGCGCCGGCAGGCCGGCGGCGTCGAGCGCCGCCTGGGCGCCGGCCAGACGGTCGCGGCTGACCTTCCACGCCAGCGGCCCGGTGACGAACGCCAGTTGGCGATGGCCCAGGCGGATCAAATGTTCAACGGCCTGGAACCCGCCACCCTCGTTGTCAATCAGAATGGCGTCAATCCGCTGGCCGCGGACGGTGTCGTCAATCAGCACTGCCGGCAGTTTGCCGCCCAGCGCCAGGCGAATCGGTTCACCCTCGGCGGGCCCAATGATGATGGCGCCGTCCAGACGAGCCTTGCCGATCATCGTGCAAAAGACCTTCGGCGGAATGCCCTCCGACTTGAAGACCAGGAGATTGCCACCGATCGCCTGGACCTCTGCGCGCACGGCATCCATCATCTCGGTGTGATAGCGGCCGGTGTTGCCGTGATCCGTCACCGTGGAAATCCAGCCGATGGAAAGCGCATCCGCGGCGCGCCCATTCCGGCCGGCTTCCGGATCGGCCACAAACGTGCCCCGCGCCGGCACGGAGTACACCAACCCCTGCGCCGCCAGGTCCGCGATCGCCTGGATCACCGTCGCCTTGTTGATGCCATGCTCCCCGGCCAGGTCGTCCATCGAGGGCAGCATCTCGCCGGGCTTCCACTCACCCCGCCGGATTTTTTCCCGCAACAGGTCGGACAACTGGCGATACAGATACTTGGGTTTGCCGCTGCCTTTTTTCAACGCGCTCATCGGACGCCCCCCCACAACGTCAAATCATACCGAATACATACTAGTATGTTTTATTTTTGTAAAGGGCGAAATGTGTTTTTTCGTTTTTGCGCGGCGCGGCCGGCGGCGGTCATTCCACGGTTTCGGCAAGCACCCGGCGGTAGGTTTCGGCCGCATCCGGTCCGAAGCAGACGAAGATCACGGATTCGGGCAGGGGATTAGAATTGAGGAATTCCCGTGTGGTGCGGATGGCGATTCGCGTGGCGCGCTCAAGGGGAAAGCCATAAGCCCCGGTGCTGATCGCGGGGAAGGCGATGGAACGTAACGCATGGTCCCGGGCAAGCGCCAGGCTGTTGCGGTAACAATCGGCAAGATCCGCGTCCTCGCCCCGCCGTCCGTCGCGCCAGACGGGGCCCACGGTATGAATCACATACCGCGCCGGCAAACGATAGCCGCCGGTGATCCGGGCTGCGCCAGTGGGACAACCGCCCAGCGTGCGGCATTCCTCAAGCAACTGCGGCCCGGCCGCGCGATGAATGGCGCCGTCCACCCCACCCCCGCCCAACAAACTGCGGTTGGCGGCGTTGACGATGGCATCCACCTGGAGCCGGGTAATATCGCCCTCGGCGATCCGGATTCGATCGGCACTCATCCATAACCTCCCGCGCGACCGGCGCGATCTATGACGGAGACCCCTTTTTCCGGGCCTGCTCAATCAAGCGCCGAAAGGCGGGATCCTGGCGCAAGGATTGCAAATCTTCGTCGGCCAGCATCCAATCGAAATCCCGATAGCCCTGCCGGACCGCTTTCGTCAACGCCTGGAGCGCATCATCGCGCCGGCCCATCAAGGCATAGTCGCAGGCGAGATTGTACCAGGGCCCTGGGTCGTCGGGCCGCAACGAAGTCAATTCCAGATCAACCTTCAGGCCGTCCTCGTAGCGACCGGTGCGCGTGTAAAGATCGCCCAGCGCCTCGAGCAGCAGCCGGTGCTCGGGCCGGCGGCGCCGCACCGCCTCCAGGAATTGCAATTCAACGCGCGCCGGCTTGGCGGCGGTTTTTTCGTTGCGGGCGTTCATGGCGCGTTGTTTCCGCTTTTCATTGCCATTATACACCCGCCGCCGGCATTGGTTCAACGCCGCTTTTCAAGCGAAAGGAACTCGCGATTGAGCGGCCCCGTGTACAACTGGCGCGGCCGATAGATGCGGGTGGACGGATCCTGCGTCAACTCCAGCCAGTGCGCGATCCAGCCGGGCAGGCGGCCCAGCGCGAAGAGCACCGTATACATTGCCGTCGGGAACCCCATGGCCCGGTAGATGATCCCCGTGTAGAAATCCACATTCGGGTAGAGTTTGCGCTCCTGGAAATAAGGATCGGACAGCGCCTTTTCCTCCAGCCCCAGCGCGATGTCGAGCAGCGGGTCGGAAATTTTTTTCTTCTCGAGGATGGTCCGGCAGATTTTCTTGGCGATCTTGGCGCGCGGATCATACGATTTATAGATCCGGTGGCCAAATCCCATCAGCCGGAACGGATCCTTCTTGTCCTTCGCTTTTTCCACGACCTGGTTCACGCTCAGGCCCTCGCGCTGAATCATTTGCAGCATCTCGATCACCGCCTGGTTCGCGCCGCCGTGCAGCGGTCCCCAGAGCGCGCAGATGCCCGCCGAAATGGCGGCATACAGGTTGGCCCGGGTGCTGCCGACCTGGCGGACGGTCGCGGTCGAGGCGTTCTGCTCGTGGTCGGCGTGGATAATCAGCAACTGGTTCATTGCCTTGACCAGGTAAGGCTCGGCCTTGTAGTCCACCACCGGCGATGAGAACATCATGTTCAGGAAGTTCTCGCAGTACGACAGCTTGTAGCTCGGATAGACAAACGGCTCGCCCACCGATTTCTTGTAGGAAAAGGCGGCAATCGTGCGCAGCTTGGACAAAAGGCGCGTGGCCGTCATGTCCAACCCTTCCTTGTCCGGCCCGCGCTCGATTTCCGGATAGAAACTGGAAAGCGAAACCACCATGGCCGAGAGCACCACCATCGGATGGGCGCCCTCGGGATACCCCCGGAAGAACGTGCACATGTCCTCGTGCAGCATCGAATGCCGGTTCAGCAGGCTCGAAAATTTCTCGCGTTGTTCCCGGCTGGGGAGGACGCCGTGCAGCAACAAATAAGCCACCTCAATGAACGAACAATGCTCACACAGGTCTTCGATCGCATAACCGCGGTGCGAAAGCAACCCCTTGTCGCCATCCACGAACGTGACGGCGCTTTCGCAGACCGCCGTGTTGGCAAAACCCGGATCGTAAACCGTCAATCCGGTGTCCTTGAGCAGATTACGGATATCGAGAGACCGTTGCCCGGTGTTATCCTGCAGGACTGGAAGTTGATGCCGCCGGTCATCAATGACCAATTCCGCCGGTTTTTCCATCGGAAGCAGGCTCATGGGATTGCTCCTTTACCCTGACTGCCACGCGAGGCCGCCACCGTGACCGTGACCGCGGCCCCGCCGAATCCGCGCCAGCCGGCCCCGTTCAGGCCTTGACGATCTTGCCGGCTTTAATGCAGGCGGTGCAGACACGGCGAGTGCGAATACCGCCGTCAATCATCACGCGAATTTTTTGGATGTTCGGCAGAAAACGCCGCGGGGTTACCGCCGTCGTATGCAGACCGATACCGCCTTTTTTCTTCGCCAACCCGTGGCGAATAATCCGATTGCCGACCCGCACGCCCTTGCCGCAAATATCACACGAAATGGCCATTTTGAATCTCCCGAAAGGCCGGCAATATAAGTGACCCGTGAAAGGCAGGCAAGGAAAAACAGGAAAAATGACGAACGCGCCGCGCCTGTTGCCGGTTAGCCTGGTTTGGCGGTGCGCTTGGCGGCCGGGATCAAACCGCCCAGACTTCGCTGATCTGGTCGGCGTAGGTCAGGCTGATCCGCACGTGTTCATGGCCGGCCGCGCGTAAAATGCGGCGGGCGGTGTTCAGGGCCACTTGGGGACAGTTGCATTCCGCGCTGAGATGGGCGAGAAAGAGTTGCTGCAACTCGGGCCCGGCGATCTCGGCCACGGTCTGCGCGGCGGCCTCGTTGGACATGTGACCCTGCCGACCCAGGATGCGCTGCTTGAGGTGCTCCGGGCGTTGCGCCTGGCGCAACATTTCGGGATCATGGTTGGATTCCATGACGATCACCCGGCAACCGCGCAGGCGCTCCTGCACCAGGCGCGTGGACATGCCCATGTCCGTGACGATACCCACGCGCACACCGTCGCCGGAAATCACGAAACCAACGGGGTCATAGGCATCATGCGGCACGGAAAACGGCTCGATCCTCAAGTCGCCGATGGCAAACGGCATGCCGTTTTCAAAAATGTTCCATTGCAAGCCCTGCATCCGGGGGTCCCGGTTGACGCCCTCCAGCGTGCCGGCGTTCGCGTACAACGCCATGCCATGCCGGTTATGCAGGACCCGGATCCCGCGGATATGATCGTCATGCTCGTGGCTGACACAGACGCCGCGGATGGTCCCGATATCCACCCCGATCGCGCCCAGCCGCTGGGCGATCTGGCGCGCGCTCAAGCCGGCATCCACCAGCATGGCGGTCGCGCCGGACGCCACATACGTGGCATTGCCTGAACTGCCGCTGGCCAGGATACAGACTTTCATCAAATCACCCGCCGCATCATAGCCGGGCGCGCAGCCGGTTCAAGCTGTTCCGCCACTTGTGCGCTCTTCGCCCAGTTTGCGGTTCAGTGTTTGGCGCGCAATGCCCAGCATCCGGGCGGCGATGCCCTGGTTGCCATCGGCGCGGCGCAGCGCTTCCGCGATCAACTGCTGCTCCATCTGCGCGATCGTCGGCAACGGCTCAGGAAACACGATCGCGCCGGGAACCGCAACCGGTCCGTCGGCCGGCGTTTCGGCCGGCTCCGCCCGATCCAGCCGCTCCCGGAAGAGCGCCAGCGAGAGCGCGCCGCCGGCGGCGCGGGCCACGGCATCGCAGATCATCGCGCGCAGTTCGCGCACATTGCCCGGGAAAGAATATGTCGCCAGCCAGCCGCAAAGCTCCGGCGGCACGCGCGGCGCGGGCCGGCCAGCCACTTGGGCGGCCTGCGCCACAAAATGCGCCACCAGCGCCGGCAAGTCGCCTAGCCGCTCCCGCAGGGGCGGCAGATGGATGTGGTGCGCGTTCAGCCGGTAGTACAGATCCTTCCGGAAATCGCCGCGCCCGCCGGCATCGCGCAGTTCGCGATGCGTCGTTGCAATGACGCGCGCGCTGGAGCGGCGCGGATAATCCGCGCCGACAGGATAGTATTCCCGCTCCTGGAGCAATCGGAGAAGCTTGATCTGCGAGGCATTGGAGAGATCGCCGATCTCGTCGAGCAGGATGGTCCCCTCTTCCGCGGTTTCGAGCATCCCCGAACGCGGTTCGGCCGCGCCTGTGAATGCGCCTTTGCGGTGGCCAAACAGCGTGTCGGCGAAAACCGCGTCATCCAGCCCGGCCACATTCACGCACACCAGGCGGCCGGCACGGCCACTGAGGCGGTGCAGGGCCCGCGCGACCAACTCCTTGCCGGTGCCGGTCTCGCCGGTGATCAGCACCGGTTCCTCCAAGCCGGCGATGGCCTCCATATATTTGAAGATCGCCAGCATGCCCGGCTGGGCGGTGATGATCTCGGCAAAGGCTTCGGGTTGCCGCAGGTTTCCATCGAGCACCTTGTCCGTGAGCAGTTTCACCTCTTGCCGCAGTCCGCCCACCCGAATCGCGTTCAGCACGGCCGCCGCCAGGCGGCCGATCTCGGCGCTTTTGACATGGTAATCCACAGCGCCGGCTTTCAGGCAGCGCACGGCGGTATCCACCTGGTCGGTGCCGGTGATGATCAGCACCGGCAGATCGGGCCGCCGCTCGAGAATCTGCGGCAGCATTTCCTCCCCCGACCCATCCGGCATGACCAGATCCAGCGTCATCACGCTGCAGACCCGCTCCTCAATGACGGCCAGGGCCTCGCGAGCGCTCGTACAGGAAATCACGTTCGTGACGCCGGCCGCCCGCAGGACATTGCGGAAGCCGCGCAGCCAGGGATCCTCGTCGTCCACGAGCAGCACCGGTTGTTCCGGATATAATTTGCCGCTGGCCGTCATGTGTGATGTCTCCTCTATATTTACCCATCTGCGGTTCAGGCGCCGGCGGCTGGCGGACTGGCCGCCGGCGGCTTGACCGGCAACACCACCCGCACGGTGGTACCGCGGCCGGGTTCCGACTCGAATTCCAGCCGGCCGCCATGATCGCGCACGATGCCGGCGGAAACCGATAGCCCCATGCCCGTGCCGCCGCGGTCGCGCTTGGTCGTAAAAAATGGATCGAGGATACGCGGCAACACCTCGGGCGGAATGCCGATGCCCTCGTCGCACACCTCGACGATGACCTCGTCGCCGGACGGCGCGCGCCGGGTACGCACGGTGATCCCGCGCGTGGGATCAGGCAGCGCCTCGCCGGCATTGATCAGCAGGTTAATCAGGACTTGCTCGATCCGCTGGGAATTGCAGAGGATCGCCGGGAGTTGCGGGTCCAGTTCGGTGGCCAGGTGGCGCGTGTGCTTGCGAAGCGTGTGGCCAACCAGCATCAGCGCGCCGGCGACGACCGTGTTCAGATAAGCGGGTTTGATATCCTCGGCGGGGGTCTGGCGGACGAAATCCTTGAGATTGCGGACGATGGCCTCGATCCGGCGCGCACCGGTCAGGATGTCCTCGAACAGCCGCGGGATCTCCGCCTTGAGTTCGGAATACGGGGCATAGCCGAGATCGAAATCGCCATGCTGCTGGAAATGGCTCTCCAGGATCGGCGCGCTGGCGGTCCAGACCCGTTGAAGCAACGGGGCGTTCATGGTGATAAAGCTGTTCGGATTGTTGATCTCGTGCGCCACGCCGGACACCAGCGTGCCCAACGCAATCATCTTGCCGGCCTGGGCCATCTGCTGCTGTTGAATCTGGCGCTCCTCCTCCAGCCGCTTGCGCTCGGTGATGTCGCGAATCACGCCCACAATGAATCGTTTGCCGCGGGGATCGGTGTAAAGTGTTTTCTTCGTCACAATCGTGTGGCGCACGCCCTGCGCGTCGGTAAAAAACTCCTCGTTGATATTTTCCATTCCGGTCCGGAATACCTCCGCGTCTTTTTCCCAGAATACGGCGGCCTCGGCCGGCGGGAAGAAATCGCGGTCGGGATGATTCAGCAACTGGTAAAGCGGCCGGCCGATAAAGCGGCAGAACGCCTCGTTCAGCAACGTCCAGCGGTGCTCCTCATCCTTGACGAAGATCGGATCGCTGATGGCATTGATGATACGGTCGAGATAGGTTGTGGATTCGATCAGGGACTCCTCCGCCCGGCGGCGCACCTCCATCTCCTGGCGCAACTCAACATTGGCGGCGGACAGTTCGGCCGTACGTTCCGCAACCTTGCGCTCCAGTTCATCGTGCGCCGCGCGTAAAGCCTGTTGCGCCTGCCGGCGCGCCATCCATTGCCCGAGCACCTCGGCCGCCAGCCGCAGGAGCCGCACATCCTCTTCATCCCAACTGCGCGCGCCAGTGACATCGTCAAACCCGACGAATCCAACCCAGCAGTCTTGCACCCAGATCGGGATGGCCAAGAGGGAGTGAATGCCCTGCGCCGCCAATAATTCCCGCTCACACGCGGGGAAATCGGCCACGCGGCCGATAATGTGGCGGTTGGCGCTGAATGCCTCGCGCCAGCGCCGAAAAGCCGGTTCGTATGGAATCATCTGCAGGGCCGGATCATTCTGAAAAGCCGGCACACCCGGAGCGCAGACCTCGTGCGTCTGGCTCGTACAGAGGCCTTTTTGCGGGTCCGCGTTGTTCTCAAAAATATAGACGCGCCCCGCGCCGCTCGCCGCCAGCAGATGCACCAGCGCAACGTCCACCACTCGCGGGCTGGTTTCGGCCGTCAGCAGCGTTTTGGAACAGGCCGTGACGCCCTCCTCGCAGCGCAGGCGCTTCTGCAACAGCGACTCGAAACGCTTGCGGTCGGTGATGTCCACCAGCGAGGCAATCCGGGTTTGCTCGCCGGGGATCATCCCCACGTAAACCAGCACTTCATGCTGGCGGCCGGCCTTGTCCACCAGCCGGAACTCGTAACTATGCGGCGCGGCGGCCGGATCGGCGGAGCGCTGCTTGTGGTATTCCACCATCCGCGCCAGATCCTCCCGGTGCACATGGTCCATCCAGATGTGCCGGCCCTCCACTTCCACGCGCGAATAACCGGTGAGCGCCTCGAATTGACTGTTGACCTGGAGAATCCGCATGTCGGGTCCCAGCAGGCAGGTGGCGGCGCCCGTGTTTTCGAAAACCGCGCGATACAGCACTTCCGAGCGGCGCAGCGCCGCCTCCGCCCGCTGGCGAACGATCTCGACCGCCGCCAGATTGCCCAGGAGGATCAGCGTGTCCAGATCCGCCTGGCTCCAACTGCAGCGCTGGCGATTGAAGACATACAGCACGCCCAGCCATTGGGGAGCCATCTGCACTGGCGCCGCGATACCCGAAACCACACCCTCGGCGCGCGCCGCCGCATCCACCTCCGGCACCCGCACCACGTCCGGAAAATCGAAATAATCGGGAATGATGACGCCACGCCCACCCGTCAGCACGGCCGAAGACAGCCCTTTGCCGGCGGGAATATGCAGATTGCGAAACTCGTCGGTGCGGATGCCGGAAGCCATCCGAACGACCAGATGCCCGCCGGGTTCTTCGACCAAAGCCAGGAACGCCGCGTCCGCCTGGACCAGCCCGCGGGCCTGTTCGACAATGAACGCGAGGTTTTCGTCCAGGCTCTTTTCCGCCGACATGTGCAGAGCCAGTTCATACAAGACTTTGAAACGTTGCGCCTGAGTCTGGAGTTGCGCCTCCGCCAGATGGCGCTGGGTCACATCCATAAATACGCCGAGAAACTCCGTAACCGTCCGCTGGGGACCGGTCAAAGGACTGAGCCGCGCCTGCCAGACCAGCGGCACGCCATCGGGCCGGACGCAGGGCAGTTCCAACTCCGGCATACCGCCGGCGCGCACTTCCCGGATCGCGGCCACGATGTCTTCCCGCTGGTCCGGCGGCCAGAACTCGGGCAGCGGGCGGCCGATGACGTCCTCCGGGCGCCAGCGCATGGTTTGCAGGCCGGCCCGGTTGATCGAGCGGCAACGCCCATCGGCGTCAAATCGGCTGACCCAATTGGGCGAGCCATCCACCAGCTCGCGCGTATGCCGCTCGGACGCCTCGATCCGGGCGATTTCTTCGCGCTTGCGTTGCCAGGCGCTGACCATGAAAACCAGGAGGCCCGCCAACGGCAGGATCAGCAGGATGGAGGGCAACCGGTACAGCGCCACCTGGGCTTTCCAGCGGCTGGCATCCAAATCCATGGAGAAGGCAATTCGAGCCGTCCCGGGTCCGTCATGAACCAACGGCATGACCCCCGACATCCACGCGCCCCAGCGGTCAATCAACGGCCCAACCACCGTCAATTCATCCGCCTCCAAGCTCCGAATAAACTGCGGATCCGCTTCGGCGTAGTAATCGCCTGGCGGCGAGTAATCGGGGGAATCGGGCGGTTCAGAATCCGCCAGCACATAAGAGCGACCGTCCCGCAGACCCATCAGGCAGACAAAGCGAGCGTCCGGCGCGCCGCGGTGCAACGTGACCAGGCTCTGCTTCAGCCGCTGATAGGCCGGCCGCTCCAGGTCGGATGCGTCCCAGGCCAACTGGCGGACATCATCGCGCTGAATGACGGCGGCGGCCACCTGGGTGCGCTTGCGAACTTCGTTGCGCATGATCTGGTCCTGATGCCGGCCGGCCATTTCCGTGACCAGTAAACCCAACAACAACAGGCTGCCCAATCCGATTAAAATCCAGTATTCGGGATGATACCGACTATCGGCATCCACCAGCGCAAACGCATCCTGTCGGAGCGAACTGTAATACCGCCAAAAGCCGAAGGCACAGGCAAAGACAGCGATCAACAACAAGCCATGGCCGGCGAGGAACAGCAGCGGGCGGGCGCCCAGCGTCTGCGTGCTTAATTCCGGGTGCGGGTAAAAGGCATCGCCCAAGCAGATGCCGGCGGACAGCGTCACAGCCGCGGCGGCCAGCCCGAGTGAGCGGCGTCGCGGCGGCTGCATCGCGCGATACCGCCAAAGCACCCAGGCCGCGCCGGCGGCGGCGGGCGCGCCGAGGGCGCCATGCAACGTCGCGCAGAACCCCGACAGGCCGCGCCACAGACCGGCGCAGCCGAGCAGCAGAAAAACCACATCCAGCCACGGACCGGGCGCGCTCCGCCCCAGTGAACACGCGCTGCCGCGCGCGAACTCGAACAAACAGACAAAGGCCGCTGCCTGCAACACCGCGCGCACCGTCTGAAACAGCGGCGAATCGCCGAGACTGATGGCCAGCATGTCCAGCCAAATCCGGACTCCCTGCCCGATGCCAAAGAGACAGAACCAGAACCAACGTAAACGGCGATTATCCGCCCGGGCCATCAGATTGGCCGCCACCGCGACCAACACAAAACCGAGGCCGCAGACAAAGAGCATGTAATCCAATTGCTGGGTCAACACCTCGGAGATCACGGCCCGCTCCCAATTGGGGCCGGCGGGAGAATATGGCGAGACATGGGCGACCGGACCGGCGGCCATGACCGCGAAAGCTTCATGATGCCATTATTACGCGTGCGCCGATAAAGGCAAGCGGAGTTGTTAACCGCCCGTATTCGGGCACAGCCCCGCTTTTATGCGGGATCCAGCCGCCGCCGGCGGCTCAATGGATTTCGGTCAGTAAGCCATTCCGGACAGACCGGCGCGGCGCCGGGAGGGAGCCGGTTAAGAACCTTACCCCCTAAACCGAGTCCAGCCGGAATGTCAGTATTCAGGCTGGTGGTAAGGCAAGAGCAAGGTCAATCAAGCGAGTGGAGCGGGAGACGGGGATCGAACCCGCGACGTTCAGCTTGGGAAGCTGACATTCTACCGCTGAATTACTCCCGCATTCGATGTTTGTATGATACTCATCGGGATTGGCATGGCAAGCCTTCATTCGACGCCCTGCGCTTTCCGAAAGCCGCCGCCCGGCCGATCCCCGGTTTCTCTGTTTGCCTCTCCGGAGGCAACCATGTATGGTAAGCCGCATCATTCATTCGGCGCGATGCGGATTTTTCAACAAATAACGACCGGCTATTGGGCGCGCCGTCTGCGCGCGCTGGTGTTGCTCCCCATGCTGGCGCTCGGGTTTATTTCCTGCGCCACAACAGACCTCGTCACCGGTCAGCCGGTCAACAACATCTTCTCGATCCAAGACGACATTGACATGGGCCGCCAGGCCTATAACGACTTCGTCAAAGCGGCGCGGGAGGAAGGCATCCCCGTCAACCGGGATCCGCAACGGGTGGCCCAGCTCAAAACCATCGTTTCCCGGCTGGCCGAAGCCAGCCGGGTCACCAGTTTCCCCTACCGGGTGACCTTGTTCCAAACCAACATTGTCAATGCGCTCGCGCTGCCGGGCGGCGAGATCATCGTGTTCGACGGCCTGTGGGACAAGCGCCACGGCCTGGTTTGGGACGAGGACGAACTGGCCGCGGTGCTGGCGCATGAGATGGCGCACGTCAACTGTCGCCATTCCACCGAGGAAATCACCAGCCACATGCCCGCCCAGTTGCTATTGAGCGGCCTGATGCTTTACGCCGATTACGATAAAAACGAAGATCTGGCTTTGGCGGTCAGCGCCGCGTTCTTGCTGTATGAAGGTCTCTGGGTGCCCAAGTACTCGCGGACCCAGGAAGCCGAGGCCGACCGCGTGGGGCTCACTTACATGGCGCGCGCCGGGTATAACCCCGAAGCTGCCGTGCGGCTCTGGAAGCGCGCATCCGAGATGGAGGGCGACGACTGGGGCATGCTCAGTATTTTCTCCACCCACCCCAGTAATCGGACCCGCTACCGCGAACTGGAGCAACTCCTGCCGCAGGCAATGGCCGAATACCGGGCGGCCACCGGCGGACAACCCCGGACTCCGCCGCGTATGTTGAATGCCGAGAAGGAACCCGCCCCGAAGACGGAAACGTCCAACGTTCCACCGGCCGAGAACAACAAATGGGGCGGTTTGTTTGAGAGAAATTGAAGGCGTAGCCGCGCACGCCGCGAAGAACATGCGGCCGGCGCAACAGGAGAAAAGGAGCGGAAACAAATGAACGATCTATCCGAAAGTCATGCCACGGGCAGACATCACCGCGCCGCCGCTTTCACCGTATGTCCAGTTCGCCGGCGACCCGTTGCGCAGGCCATAATGCAATGGCTGGTGGTCGCAATGCTCGCCCTCAAGTTCGCTCCGGCGCCCACCCCGGCGTTTGAATGGCCAAGCGACACACCCGCCGCCGGGGACAAAGCTCGCCCGCCCACATCAGCCGAAAGCCGTAAATCCGCGGGAAAAGAAGCCGCGACCGAAGAATCGGCGGCTGAAACCGCGCCGGATCTCAAGCCCGGCGAATGGGAACTGGTGGTCGAACCCGATGACCAACTTTTCCCGTCGCTGTTCATCGCAACCGCCACCGTCGCCATGCCCAAAGAGGCGCATTCCAAAACGGACGTCAATGAGTTCTCACTGGGTGATCCGGACGGGCTGATGGGCATCCTGATCAACAACCCGAAGGAGAACACCAAGGTCAAGGTAACGCTTGCCACCAAGCATCTTTTCGAGCCCAGCACCGTGGAGGTCACCCTGCCTAAAAAGGGAGAAATATATCGGATTGATCCGAAGATAAAATGGGATTACGGCGCGCTGCTGAAAATAACCCAGACCACCCCTGTTAATATCACCGCCACGGTGACGCTGGACGATGGCGCGCCGCAGGAAAAAACCCGGACGGTGCGGGCGCGCATGATCAACGATTGTCTTTTCTACTATGGCGACCCGGAGGATGGCGCCGACTTTAGTTGGATGTTCGCCGCCTATGTGAACGAAGATCACCCCTTTGTGGATCAGATTCTGAAGGAGGCGCTGGACACCGGCATTGTCTCGCAGTTCGACGGCTACCAATCCGAAGACCCGCTGGAAGTGTACCGGCAGGTCTTCGCGGTCTGGGCGGCGCTCTCGCGCAAAGGCATTCGCTACAGCAACATCACCACCACGGCCGCCGATAGCGGCAACGACCAGGTGTTCAGCCAACATGTGCGCCTGCTCGACGATTCCGTAAAAGCCGCTCAGGCTAACTGCGTAGACGGCAGCGTCCTGTTGGCTTCGATCCTGCGTAAAATCGGGATCGAGCCGTTCCTGATCCAGATCCCCGGCCATATGTTCATGGGCTTCTACCTCGATCCCGAGGGCGAGACCCCGGAGTACCTGGAAACCACCGTCATGGGCGAACAAAATCCCGATGAGGTTAAAGCCGGCCACCAATTAAAAAAAATAGCGGACGCGAAGATGCGTCAGGCCCGCGAGTGGAAGACCTTCTTGCTGGCGCTGGCGCTGGGCGCCCAGGAGTTTGAAGAAGCCGCCGACGAATTTGAGGCGGAGAATCCGGAATACACCCTGACCAACATCATGCATGCGCGCGAAGCCGGCATCATGCCCATCGGCTATGACAAGGACAAGTGAAGCCGGGCTGACGGCCGGAAAGACCCCAACCGCTTAAGCATTCGGTTGAGTTGTCATCGGCCATCCCCACCAACCCCATGAAACCCGCATGGCGCATCCTGGCTTGGACCGGACTGCTGTTCAGTTGCGCGGCCCTGTTGCTGGCTGGTTGGATGGCGCTGAAGGGTGTGCCGCGGGATTACCCGCTCAAGGGCGTCCCCCCCGCGGCCTTGCTGTTCGTCGCGTTCTTCGGGTGGGCTACCGGGTACATCGCCCGCCGCATCGGCAGCCCCAACCCCGCGGCGCGACGCCAAGCCATCGGCCGGGTGGTTCTGGCCGGGCTGGGCATCGGCCTGGCATTCCTGGTGGGAGAAATCGGCGTGCGTCGGTTGGTATCCTCGCAGCAAGGACGCAACACCATCGAGAACTTGAAAAAGGCCCGACACGGCGGCCGGGGTATGGGCGTGCGCGGCACCCACCCGCTCGTCAGCATCATCCGCCCCAGCGCCAACCCCCAACTGGTGTACGAACTGGAAACCAACCTCAACCTGATGTTTGCCCACGCGCGCGTCCACACCAACTCGCGCGGCATGCGCGACAGTCATGAGTACGCTCCGGACAAACCACCCGGCACCATCCGCATCATCGGCCTTGGCGACTCCGGCATGTTCGGCTGGGACCTGCAACAGGACGAAGATTACATGGCCGTGCTGGAAGAGCGTCTGAACCGCCGTGGCGATGGCTGCCGCTACGAGGCGCTCAACATGGCAGTCCCGGCCTACAACACCTGGCAGGAAGTGGAACTGCTCGAAATGCGCGGATTGGAGTTCAAGCCGGATATCGTGATCGTCGGCTGGTGTGACAACGACTATCTCCCGCCATTCTGCCGGCCGGAGAAGCAGAATGTGCGGCGCCTCGACGTTTCCTTTTTATATTGCATCCTGTTCGACCGCGAACGCTTCGCCGACATCGCCTTGATGCAGATTCATGACGGGCGCGAGGTCAGGGCTGACCAGATGCCCGAATACCTGTCCGGCCAGGCGGGGGATACCGGCGTGAGCCGGGCTTTGCAACGGCTGCGCGGTTTGGCCGACAGCAACGGGTTCCACGTTTTGGTTTTCGGCCCCGCCAAGACCGGCATTTCCAACCTTTGCGCCCAGGCCGGCCTGTTGTTCTACAACACATACGATCACATCCCAACAGACCGTTACCCGAAAACCTGGCTGGTCCACTTTATGCATCCGACGGCCGAAGGCCACGGCGTCCTGGCCGAGTTTCTCGAACAAAAGCTGGAGGAAAACAACTGGCTCGGCCCGCGCATGTGAGTGCGGCGGCGCGCCCAGCGCTCGCCAGATGGCGCTTTCGGGGCGATTGACCAACCGCCTGGCTTCCGTTAGGCTGCCGACATGCAAGCGGTCCGGCATTTTGACTCCAGCAGGCACGAGTCCGGGCCGACAGCCAATCCTTCGCCAACAGGTGAGCCATGAGCGAGATCAATCCGGATGTTCAATATCACATAAATCTCAAGCCGGGCGATGTGGGGCGCTATGTCCTGCTGCCGGGCGATCCCGGGCGAGTGCCCAAGATCGCGGCCTTCTTTGACGAGGCCAAGGAGGTGGCATTCAACCGCGAATACCGGACCTACACGGGATTCGTGGACGGCATTAAAATCTCCTGCACTTCGACCGGCATCGGTTGTCCTTCCACCGCCATCGCGGTTGAGGAACTCATCAAAATCGGCGCCGATACCTTTATCCGCATCGGCACCGCCGGCTCGCTACAGCGGGCCGTCGGGCTGGGTGATGTGTGCATCACCACGGCCGCCGTCCGCGAGGAAGGCACCACCCGCCAGTATGTGCCCTTGAGCTACCCCGCCGTGGCCGACCTGGATGTTACGCTCGCACTGCGGGAAGGCGCGCGCAAGCTGGGGCTGAAACATCACTGCGGCATTGGCCACTGCAAGGACGCCTTTTATATCGAAGGCGAGGACACGTTGCCCATCGCCCAGGAAAACCGCATGAAGTGGGATGCCTGGTATAAATCCAATGTGCTCACCACCTCGATGGAAGCCTCCGCCCTCTTTGTCATTGCATCCATCCGCAAGGTACGCGCCGGCGAAATTCTGGCCATCATCGGCCTGACCTACGACGACGCGCCCATCATCGCCAAAGTCGGCATAGACGAAGCCATCCGTGCGGCGATTGAAGCCGTGAAGATACTGGATCAACAGAATCCGCGCGCGTCTGCTTGAAGCAACCCGCCGCGCGGACCTGGGCGCCTTATGGAAAAGAAACAAATCAACGAACTGTCCGACCACGAGCAACAACTGATCCACGAAGCGCGCGCGATCCGCCGGCGTGCGTATGCGCCATATTCCAACTATAAAGTCGGCGCGGCGTTGTTCGACGACCAGGGGCGGATTCACACCGGCTGCAATGTGGAGGGGGCGGATTTCACTCTGACCACTCATGCCGAAGTTTGCGCGATCAACAGCATGGTCAAAGCCGGCGCGCTCAAAATGGGGGATATCGCCGTCGTGGTCCAGTCCGACATCGGCCACGGCATGCCTTGCGGCCTCTGCCGCCAGAAGATTCGCGAGTTTGCCGTTAATCGCCGCATCCGGATCATCGGCGTCAACCTGGATTCGCAGGAGGAAATCCGGGAAATATTCGTATCCACCCTGGACGAATTGCTGCCCTACTCGTTCGGACCGGATTTCCTATAGAGATCGCCTATCAGCCAAGCGAGCCGTCCGGTTCAAGATCGTGATTCACTGGCGGGGTTCTTCCATTGAGCGGCGATATACGCCCGGACTTGGGGCAGCTTGCTTTGCACATAAGCCGCTATTTTGCGCGATTGCCGAACACGGTTGCGCTCAAAGATGCAATACGGCTGGATCGGCGATGGCGGCACACCGGCCTGCAACGCCAGGTCATCCATGGCGGCGGCCGCCGCGGTATAAAACGGGTGCAGGCAAGTGATGCCGTAACGCCGGGCCAGCCGGCCGGCGGCATTCATGAATCCCGGGGTCTGCTCGGGATAATAAGCCTGTTGTTTTCGGAACCCGTCGGCCACCGCGCGAATCCCATGGCGCCGACTGTATAGAATGGCTTCGGCCAGCATGGCCAGCTTGCAACCACAACAAACCAGGTTGCCATACTTGATCGTATCCGCCTCCAGGTTCGCGATGGCCAATTCATGAAACAGGTAAGTGCATTCAATCGGCGCCCACGAGCACTGCGCACCGAACCGCTTGCGAATCCACTCCGCCTTGTACTGGGCCAGTTCAACCCATTTCTGCGCCCCGTTAACCATCGTCAGCAGATGAACCGCGTGGCCCGCAGACAGGTAATGGACCGCCACGGCTGAGCTATCCATTCCGCCGGAAAACATTACCACAATGGGCTGCGCGCGCATTTTTCCCTCCGCCTTCATCGGATTCGGAATCCCTGGGCATGACCCAAGCGGGCCAAGCCATGCATCAACAACGGATAGAGAATCAAACCGGAAAGGATGCCATTGACCGGCGGGACTCCCGGCGCGGCGACGGAAATCAGGACGGCCAGACCATAGGTGATGACCCCGGCCCAATTCACCCTGGGCATGGCCACCGCCTGCAGCCGTGGATACCGGCCGCGATTCACAATCCAGAAATCCGCCATGATGATTCCGCCCAGCGGCGGGATCAACGTGCCTAACACCAACAGATATGGCACCAGATTATCGTATATGCCCAGGATGGCGATGATCGTCCCGATCGCCGCCCCCCCCAACGTGAACGCCTGGCGCCGCGAAGTCCGGCACAAGTTACAACCCGCGACTGAAAAGTTGTAAATTGTATTGTCCTGCGTGGTCCAGATATTCAGCAGCAGCATCACCACCCCCCAACCCATCAGTCCCTGCAGCGCGAGGACCTCGACAATATCCGCTTGATTGTAAATCAACGCGGTGTAGGCGCCGGAAAATATCATCAACCCATTGCCAACAAAAAAAGCCGCCAGGCTGGCCAATCCGGCCCCCCACGCCGACCGGGCAAATCGCGTCCAATTGGTCGCCTGCGTGCCGCCGCTGGCAAAAGTGCCAAACACAATCGTGATGCCGGCGGACACACTCAACGCCTCCCGGGGTTGAATGGCCAGCAGGTTTTGCCACCCTCCCACGTCCCGTGTCGCGCGCGCCATGCTCCACATCAGCAGCGCCGTCATCACCGGCACGGCCACGATGGAAAGCACCTCCAACCCGCGATAGCCGATATAAGCCGTCCAGCAAAACAGGAAGCCGAAAGCCAACATCAGTGGGATATCGAACTGTGGCGGCAGGTGCAGCATTTTGACCAGCATGATCGCCACCGTGGCGGTGCCCCATCCGTACCAACCCACTTGCGTCAACCCCAGCAACAGATCGGATCCTTTGGAGCCCCATTCGCCGAAACAGAACCGCGCCATGAGCACGGTATTGAGGCCGGTGCGATAGGCGGCCAGGCCCAACACGGCCACGTAAAGGCCCAGAAGCAAATTTCCGACCAGAATCACACCCACCAAATCCGGCCAGAACTTCATCCCGACGCCCAGTTTGCCGCCGCCCCACATAGTAGCCGTAAAAAACGTGAAGCCCAGCAACACCACCGCATTCGACCAGAACCCCTTGCGCGCGCCGTCGGGAATCTCGGTGAGCGGATAATCCTGCCCCAATGCCACACTGGGCGCATTATCCGCTGACATGCCTTTTATTTCTCCATTCGCCGGTTGCATATCGCACACCGCGCCATCGGGCGAAATCCGCGGCGCCAAGGGAACGGCATTTGGCCCGCCAATGTGAACACATTGCGCCTTAACCCTCCGGACCGGAAGCCCAGGCTCCGCAGCCTAGTCCTTGGGCGTCATGGCCGCTTTGTCCACCAGTTTGCCATGGCTGATCACATGCAGCGGTTCCTTGTGATACCAGAGCGCTTCGTAAACCGATTTGGCGTCCAGCACCACCAGGTGCGCCGGCGCGCCCACCTTGAGTTCAAAGTTGGGCAAATTGATCGCCTTGGCGGGCCGCACCGTAATCATGTCGTAGATGGTTTCCATGTCCGGGAAGGTCGTCATCCACAGCAGATGCACATTCAGGAAGCCGACCTCGAGCATGCTATTCTGTCCGAACGGATAGTAGGCGTCGGCAATGTCGTCCTGTCCCAGCATCACCAGGCAACCTTCCGCCAGCAGCTCCTTGACGCGCGCGTGCAGCGGGCCGGTGTGCGGATCGCTCACCACCCCCATGCCGGCCTGTTTCAGCAGTGCCGCCACCTTGCGGAAGTAGGGCTCCGGATACAGCGCCATCGCGCGCGCATGATGCGCCAGCGAGCGCCCAATCCGGCCTTCCTGGATCGTCCGCACCGCGAGCATTTCCAGCGTGCGCAGCCCCGGATCCCCGGCATCGTCCACAAGCATGGAGATATCCGCGTCATAGGTCTTGGCAATCGCCATCATCTGGTCAATGTGCGACTGGGAATCCGCGTCGGTGAACTCGATCCAGGGAATGCCGCCGACCACATCCGCGCCCAGATCCATGGCCGCGCGGATCAGGTCTGCCGTGCCGGGCTCGCGCACCACGCCGTCCTGCGGGAATGCCACGACCTGCACATCCACGATGCCCTTGAACTCCTCGCGCGCCTTCAACAGCGCTTTGACGCCAATCAGCTTCGCCTTCGAATCCACATCCGCGAAGGCGCGGATATGGGTGTTGCCATTGCGCGCCGCGGACATCAGCGCCTTGCGAACATTCCGGATGATCCAGGTCTCGTTGTATTTCTCTTTCACGCGCGCCGCCAGTTCGATGGCCGTCATGGCGGCGCCCATGTTCTCGCCGTGATAGGACGTCAGCGCCTTGGAATCCAGCATCTCCAGGGTGTAAACCTTGCACAGATGCAGGTGCGTATTGACGAACGACTCGGTGACCAGGTTACCGCCGGCATCAACGATTCGTTTCCCTTTCTCCTTGATCCGCGGCGCAATGGCCTTGATGTTGCCGCCCTGAATGCCAATATCGAACCGGCCCGGCTTCCGCCGCAACTGCGCATTTCGAATGACGAGGTCGTAGGACATGGAACATGCCTCCTTGTTTGTAAATCGCGTCAACGCCTGGTCAACGGCGCTTGGCTACTTTTTCTCCTGCATATACTTTTGCGCCAGGAACGCACCCTCCAGGATCGCCTCGTAGCCCGTACACCGGCAGAAATGCTGAGCCAGCACTTCCGTAATCTCCGCCGCGGTGGCGTTCACATTCCGGGTGTAGAGGGCATACAGATGCAGCACGATGCCCGGCATGCAATATCCGCATTGCACCGCGCCCGCCTCGATCAGCGCCCGCTGAATCGGATGCAACTCCCCGCCCTGGGCCAAGCCCTCGATGGTCAGCACTTGCGCGCCTTCCAGCTTGGCCGCGGGGAATACGCAGCTTTTGACCGCCTCCCCGTTCACCACGACTACGCACGCGCCGCACGTGGCGTCGTCGCAGCCGCGTTTGGTACCGGTCAGTTCCAGGTCATCGCGCAGCAGCTCAATGAGCTTTTCCGCGCCCGTGATCGCCGCGGTCCGCCGCACGCCGTTGACTGTGAATGTAACTGTTTGAGCCATGTTGCTGAACCTCGCGCTCCATCAGGTTGTCTTTTTCGCCGCCAGCGCCTTTTGCATTCGCTCGGGAGTCACCGGGATCTCGTAGAAATCAATGCCAACCGCATCGTAGATCGCATTGAGAATCGCGGGCGCGACCCCGACAACCGGGTGTTCGCCGATGCCCCGCGCGCCGAATGGGCCGACCACGGCCGGATTCTCCACACATTCGATCGTCTGCTTGCGCGGCGCGTCCTTGAGGCTGGGGAACCGGTAGCGCCCGTACGATGGATTCAGGGCCTTGCCGTTGGCATCGAACCGCAGCTCTTCGCACAGGCTCGCGCCGATCCCCATCATCACCCCGCCGGCAATCTGCCCTCGAATCTGGCGCGGGTTGATGACCTGGCCGACGTCAAACGCCGAGGCGAAATGGTCAATGAAGATGCGCCCCGTGGCCTTCTCGATCCGGATCTGGCAGGCCTGCGCGCCGAAGGTGTATTCCACGCCCATGGTACCCTGCCCGGTTTCCGGATCGGGCGCGGAATAGCGCGGCAGGCGGCAGTCCGCGGTGGACTGCACCACTTCGCCCACCGTCATGCCGTTCTCGTACATGTAACCGCTGGCCAGCCGCTTGACCGGCACACGAACATCGGGATCGGAGCGGAGGAACACCGCTTCGCCGTCGTAGTCAAGCATGTCCACATCGCACCGCAGCACCTGGGCGGCCGTCTGCTTGAGCATTTGGATGGCCCGCTCGGCGGCGCGAATGATCGCGCGGCCGCCCTGCGTCGTGAACATCGAGCCGATCGTTTGCCACTCCCACGGCGAAAACTGCGTGTCAATTTCCGTGTAAACCTTGATGCGGTCGGGTTCCAGTTTCAACGCCTCGGCGGCAACCTGGCGCACGACGTTCCGCAACCCCTGCCCCACCTCGGCGCCGGCCATGTTAATGGACACGCTGCCGTCGGCATTGAATTTGAGATAACACCCTTTGGAGGAATGGGGCGCGCCCTTGGGCGACTTCATCATCGCCGCGAAACCCCGGCCGTAGTAAAAGCGCTCATCCTCGGCCGGCTTGGCGCCATCCTCGTATATCGCCTTTTTCACGATAGCGACGCAATCGCGCACGCTGCCGTTGGTCGGCCACATTTTCTCGCCCAGCGCGTTGATCTTGCCGGGACCGAGATAATTGCGTTCGCGCAATTCGAACGGCGACAGATTCAACTTACGCGCCAGCACATCCATCAGGCGCTCGACGCCGAATTGTCCCTCGGGATGCCCGTAACCCCGATAGGCGCCAACGGGCGGAGTATTGGTATAGACCAGGTAGGATTCCAGCAAGCAATGCGGGAACTCATACGGTCCGGTCGCATTGTGCGTGGCGGCGATACAAACGTGCAAGCCGGTGTCGGAGTAGGCGCCTGTCGCGTGATGCACCAGCGTCTGGATCGCGGTAAGCCGGCCGGTCTTGGTGGCGCCGATCTTCATCTTGATCCGGAAGCCGTGCGCAATCAGCGTGCTGAGAAAGTCGTCGCGCCGGCTCGCCACCCACTTGACTGGATAGCCAGGAACAAAGCTCGCGATATAGGCAATGGTCTGCTCCACCGTAATGTCGGACTTGTAGCCGAAGCAACCGCCCAGTTCGGGGATGTGCACCCGGACATCCGACATGGGGCGTTCGTACACGCGCGCCAACTCCTCGCGGATGACAAACGGGCAGATGGATGACGACCAGCACTCCAACGTGCGGTCTTCATGAAACCACACGATCGCGCCATGCGGCTCGATCGCGGCGCACGAGCCGAAAGGATAGACAAACTCGCCTTCCACGGTCACGTCGGCTTCCTTGAAGCCTTGTTCGATATCCCCCTTCTTCAGGCGATAGTAATTGGCGATGTTGGTTCCGGGACGCGGGCCCACGCCCGGGAGATGCCAATAATCGCCGCTGTTTTCATGAATCAGCACGGCATCCGCGGCCAACGCGGCGCGCGCATCCACATAAACGGGCAGCGGTTCGTATTGCACCTTGATCTGCTTTACGGCGGCGGCCGCCTGCCGCGCGGTTTCCGCAATCACAGCGGCAACGGGCTCGCCAATATACCGGACCTTTTCCACCGCCATGGGAGTCAGGTCGCGAATGTTGTCGCCGTAATGAATCGTGCAACCGCGGCCGGTAACCACCTTGACCACGCCGGGACACTGCTCGGCAGCGGATGAGTCAATCGAAACAATCCGGGCATGCGCGTAGTCCGGCCGGAGAATGGCGGCGTGCAACATGCGCGGAAGTTTGAGGTCGTCGAGGAATCGGGCTTGGCCGGTGATCTTGCTCACCGCATCGGGCCGGATGATGTTCTGACCGACATATTTCAGCGCCACGGGCAGCCTCCTTATGAAAGCGACATCCTCACCGTACGCCGCTATAACATAGCTGATTTGCGGCCAGTTGGTATAGAGATTTTGCGATTCCTGTTCGGTTGCGGGGCCGGCGCCCTGCGACCGGCTGACTCGCGGCCATCCCGGCCAACCCGGCGCCGCTCCTTTCAAGCCGAATGGGTTCGCAATCTCGCAATCCGGCCTCCTGCTTGGTTATTGACACGCCGCCTTGGCTGGCCTATCAAATTATTGCCGGGTTGCAACCGACCGGCGGCGAAGGAGCGGCCGTTTGAAAACAATCCTTTCAGTGGATGACGATCTTAAGGTGCTGCAAGCACTTGAGTTCGCCCTGCGCAAGAAGGGCTATGACATCACCGTCACCAATGATCCACTGGCCGTCGCCGCGCTGGTGGCGGAGAAGCCGGTGGACCTGGTCATGCTGGACATCCGCATGCCGATCAAGAATGGCTTCGAGGTTTTCCGCGAACTAAAAAAGCGCATTCCCGCCCTGAAGGTACTTTTTGTCACGGCCTATCCCAGTTCCTTTTCCGTCAGTTCCGAGGGCATGCTGAAAATGTGGCAGCATGATTTTGCGGATGGTGAAACGGACATCCTGTACAAACCGTTCACAGTGGATGTCCTCTACGAGAAAGTCGCCGGGTTGATTGGACCTCCCAAGTAGGCGCGACCATGACGACTGGCACCCCCCAACGCATGGAGATTTATAGACAGGTCCGCGTCGTGCTGGTGCGGCACCTGATTGACATTGGCCGCCTGTCCATCCAGATCTCCATGCGCAACATCCACCTCCATGGTTCGCTTTGCCGCCTGCCCGGCGTCCGGCACCCGCTCACCGCGGATATGGTCGGCGCGATCTTCAGCGAACTGGGAAAAATCCCGGGCATCCGGCGCGTCCATGGCGATTTTGACAACTGGCGAACTACCGACGAGCTCGGACTGCGCTGGACGCCGGTCGCGACGCGCCAGTTGATTGACGCCGCCGCGGCGGATGTGGCGCGCGGCACCAAGCCGGCGGTTTACGAAATTGACCCGGAAGAAAAAAACCAACCGCCATCGGCGTAATCACAGAAGCATCCACGAAAACGTTTATCAATTCCTGTCGCCCGACTTCCTACGATCAATTGCTGGAGCAATTCCGCGTGGAGGTTCCGGCTGACTTCAACTTCGCGTTCGACGTCGTGGACGCCATCGCCGCCGAGGATCCCGGCCGGCTCGCGCTGGTACACGTGGACGATCAGGGTCGGCGGCGCGAATTTGACTTCGCATTTTTCCGGCGTGAATCGGACCGGCTGGCCGCCGGCCTCGCGCGGCTGGGTCTGCGGCGCGGCGACGCGGTCATGCTGCTCCTGTTCCGTCGGATCGAGTTCTGGGTCAGCGTCCTGGCCCTGCACAAGCTCGGCGCGGTTGCCATTCCATCCCCCGCCATGCTGTCGCCGGCGGATATCCGTCACCGCCTGGCGGCCGCGCGCGTGGCCGCCGTGCTGGCGGAGGATTCCCTCACCGCCACGGTGGATGGGGGCCGAGTGGGCAATCCCGGCGTCAAACTCCTGGTGCAAGCGGGCGCGGCTTCGCCGCCGTCAGGCTGGATGGATTATGCGGAGGTGCTCCGCCGTGGCGATGATTCGCGCGGCGGGCTGGAACGGAGCGCCGGCGGGCGTGATCCGCTGTTCATCTTTTTTTCCTCCGGCACCACCGGCGCGCCGAAAATGGTCATGCACGACCACTCCTATCCGCTCGCGCATGCGCTGACCGCCATCCACTGGCAGGATCTCAAACCGGGCGACCTGCACCTGACGATCGCCGACACGGGCTGGGCCAAGGCGGCCTGGGGCAAACTCTACGGCCAGTGGCTTGCCGGCGCGACGGTCTTCGTTCACGATTTCCGCGGCCGCTTCAACGCCCACCGCCTGCTGCAGGTGCTGGCCCAGCAGCGCGTCACCACCTTCTGCGCGCCGCCCACCGTCTACCGCCTGATGACCACGCATCACGACCTGCGTCAATACGACCTGTCCGCTCTGCGCCATTGCGTCAGCGCCGGCGAACTGCTCAATCGCGACATCTTCGACAAGTGGCAGGCCGGCACCGGGCTGCGTATCTTCGAAGGCTACGGCCAGACGGAAACCACCCTGCAAATCGCCACGTTCCCCTTCATGGAGCCCAAACCCGGCTCAATGGGCAAGCCTTGTCCGGGCTGGGATATCGCGCTGCTTGACGAGCGGGACCAGCCGGTCGCCACGCGGGAGGAAGGCGAGATTTGCATCCGTCTCAACGACCAGCCGCCGCTTGGCTTGTTCACCGGTTATGCCGGCGATCCGGACCTGACGCGCGCGGTCATGCGCGACGGGTATTATCGCACGGGCGACATGGCCTGGCGGGATGAAGACGGCTATTATTGGTTCATCGGGCGAAACGACGACCTGATCAAAAGCTCGGGCTATCGGATCGGTCCATTCGAAGTGGAGAGCGTGTTGGTCACGCATCCGGCGGTGGCGGAAGCAGCGGTCACCGGCGTCCCGGATCCGGTGCGGGGGCAACTGGTCAAAGCCACGATTGTACTGAAGCCCGGCCACGCGCCTTCCGAACATCTGAAGCGCGACATTCAGGATTTCACCAAGAAAGCGACGGCCGGCTACAAACACCCGCGGGTAATCGAGTTTGCACCGGAACTACCCAAGACCATCAGCGGCAAAATCCGGCGCGGGGCCATCCGGGCACAGGATGCCAAGCCCGCGTCGCCGCCGCCGGAAACAACCCCATAGCGCGCAAAGCGGCGGTTGCGATCTCTTCCCGCCGGGCGTGCCGGCGCCAAAAACCTGGCCACCAGCGACAAACGCCAGCCCCAACTTCAGCGGCCGCAATCGCTATCCATCCTTTGACTGCGGCCAGCGAGCCTCGAGTTCCTTGACGCGCTTTTCGAGAGCCATGACCCGTTCCTTCCATTCGCCCATGCGCATGAGATGCGCGTGCGCTTTGGAAGCCTTCTCGAACGGTTCGGCCGGATAGCCAAACATATAGGCCTTGGGTGGCACGTCCTTATGAATGCCGGCCTTGGCGCCGCAGATGGCGCCCGCGCCGATCACCAGATGGCCGGCCACGCCAACCTGGCCGGCCAGAATGGCGTGCGGACCGACTTCCGTGCTGCCGGAAATCCCGACTTGAGCTACCAGCACCACGTGCTCGCCAATTTGCACATTGTGCGCGATCTGGACTAAATTATCTATCTTGGCGCCGTTGCCGATCCGGGTCTTGCCAAACCGCGCGCGATCCACCGTCACATTCGCGCCGATCTCGACATCATCTCCGATCCAGACAATGCCCACCTGCGGGATTTTGGTGCGCACGCCCTGGGCATCCACGTTGTAGCCGAAGCCATCGCTGCCGATCACCGTGCCGTTGTGGATCAAGGTCCGGCTGCCAATACGACAATACTCGCGGATCGAGACCTGTTGGTATATCCGGCAGTCCTCGCCAATGATCACCTGGCGCCCGATATAGCTCTGGGCCGCAATGCTAGTCCGCGCGCCGATTTCGGCGCCGGATTCGATCACGACCAACGGGCCGACGCTGACATCCGCGCCAAGCCGCGCATCCGGAGCGACAACGGCCGTCGGATGCACACCTGGCGGCGGGATCACCGGCGACGGCGCAAACCAGGCCACCACCTGCGCGAAAGCGCGATCGGGATCTGGCGCGCGAATAATCGCGGCCGATCCGCAAGGACGATTCCAGTCCGGCTTGACAATCACCGCCGTCGCGCGCGTGTTGGCCGCATCCGCCGCATACTTGGGGTTGGCGACAAAGGCAATCTCACCCGCTCCCGCATCACGAATTCCCGCCACCCCGGTAATGACGGCCGCGCCATCCCCTTCAAATGTCGCACCCAGTTTCTGGGCTATTTCAGCAATCGTCATACGACACCCCACTCCATATTTACGATTCGCGGATGCCCCCTGGCGCCGGCCAGCCGTCCCGCCTGGCGTCACCGCGTCGGGACCGACGTGTCGGTCGCGTTCAACTGATCGAGAATGGCGTCGGTGATATCATATTTCGGATCCACATACAGCAACGATTCGACACCGTTCAGGCTCTGACCCGAGGAGTCCATGACCGCGATGAAACCCTGGGTGCGCGCATATTCCTCAATGATCTTGCGCATCTCCTCAACAATGTTCTTGCGCATGCGGCGGCTCTGGTCGTCGAGCTGTTTCCGGCGCGACTCGTCGAAACGGCGGATTTTGCTCTCGTATTCCCGAATCTCGACGAGCTTGTCCTCGGCCTCGCTTTTCTTCTGTTCAGCGGCATCCACGTTCAAAGCGGGGTTCTGCGCCGCGTCGCGCAACTTGTTGAACTCCTCCTGCAGCTTCTCGTACTCGGCGATCAACTCTTTGCGTTCCGCGTTGAATTCGTCAGCCTGGGCTTTGAGCTGAGCATCCGCGGTCTTGGTCTTGGAATACTCATTGAAAACCCGGTCCAAATCAATGAACGCCAGTCGGGGCTCCGCCGCGCGCGCCTCCAGCCAGCCGCACGCCAACAATGCCAGCAATCCAATGCCAATATGTCGTTTCATGTTTGCTCCCTTGGTTGATGCTTAATACACGTATCCAATCCAGAAGCTGAACCGGCCGTTCGGCCGGTCGTTATAGTCATCCGTATCGATCGGCCAGGCATAGTCCAACTGGATAGGGAAACCCGGGAAATCGAGGCGAATGCCAAGGCCGGCGCCATTGTTGAGGTTGAACGGGTCAAAATGAAACGCTTCGGTCCAGACCATGCCGGCGTCGTAGAAGACGGCGCCGCGCACCTTCTCCACAATGGGGATCGTGTATTCAGCGGTGTAATAGAACGCGGAACGGCCGCCAATCGGCTCGCCATTCTCGTCCTTCGGCCCAACGTCGCGGAATTTGAACGCGCGCAGAGTGCGCGGACCGCCGAGAAAGAGCCGGTCGAAAATCGGCACGCGATCGGAGCGGCCGTACTCTTCCACAACGGCAATCCAGCCGCGCAGGTTAATCACATGGTCGAACCAAGGAGTCCAGAACTGCGACGATCGCCCCTGGATTTCATAAATGTCCGTATCGCCGGCGAGCGGCCCGCCGGCGAGCTTGAACGAGGCCGTGCTGCGGTTGCCGGTGGTGGGCACGAACGCATTGTCGCGGGAATCGTGGACCAACTCGGGTGTCAGCGAGCTTTCGACGCGCTTCCCTTTCTCCTCCTGGATGATGTCGGAGGCATTGGTAGAGACATTATAGATATCAATCTGTTCCAGCCCGTAGATCAGATTGATGCGGTTGAAGCTGTCGAGCGCCTTGCCGAGTGTCAGCGCCCCGCCGATGTTGCGCTGGTCATAATCGTCGCTGAGATAGCGGCTGTCGTGCTCGAATAAATCCACCTGGAGCGACAGGCGGCGATTCAGGAACCACGGTTCGATAAACGTGATTTCATAATCGTTGCGC
Source organism: uncultured Verrucomicrobiota bacterium (assembly GCA_964570325.1). Taxonomy (GTDB): domain Bacteria; phylum Verrucomicrobiota; class Kiritimatiellia; order CAIQIC01; family CAZMXS01; genus CAZMXS01. The sequence continues at coordinate 64,841 of CAZMXS010000005.1, forward strand.
TTGGTGCCGACCTGGGCGCGCAGCTTGATCTTCTGGCCGCCGCCGGTCCAGCGCGGCCAGCCGAACAGGTCGAAGTTGCCCTGTCCGAGTTCGACAAAGCCAATGAGTTCATCCACGCTGGAGAAACCGGCGCCGATCATAAACTGGCCGGTCTTCTGTTCCTCAACATCGAACACCAGGTCGTACTGGTCGGACTGCAGCGTGCTTTCGGGCGTGCTGCTGACATAGGAAAAGTAGTTCAAGTTGCGCAGCCGTTTTTCGCTGGTGCGCACCTTGACCTCGTTAAACACCTCGCCGGGATACACCGCCAATTCGCGCCGGATGACCTTGTCCTTGGTGCGCGTGTTGCCGCGAATCCGGATATTGCGAATATAGGCCAGCGTCCCCTCCCGCACCTTTAGTTCCACAGCCGCGGTCAGACGGTTGGTATCCGCATCGAGATTATCCGTGACCACCGTCTTGATATAGCCCCGGCTGCCATAGTAGTCGCGAATGGCCTCGGCCGCGGTCCGCACGGCCGCCAGCGAGGCAACATCGCCGGGTTTGAGTTTGACGTCCTTGCGGACATCGCCCGGCGCGAAAAGGTTCACGCCGTCCACCTGCACCGAGCCGATCCGATATTGCGGTCCCTCGACAATCGGGATCAGCACATCCAGCTTCTTGCGGCCCGTCCGGGTGATCTGGGGCTGGCCGACGCGCGCCTCCAGGAACCCGTTGTCCAGCAGGACACCGCGGATGGAGTCCAGGTCGCTCTGTAAATCATCGGGATTGTAGACGCCGGTGCCGGTGATCCAGGACAGCCAGTTGGCCTGGGTCTGTTTCATCGCTTTGCGCAGCGCCTTGGCCTTTACATGGTCATTGCCGACGAAGCGAATCCAGTCCACAAACGCCCGGCGCCCTTCCTTGACCGTCACGGCCACAGCGACCTTGCCCGTCTCGGCGGCCGGTGTAATCTTCCACACCACCTTGGCGTCGGGGAAATAGCGTTTGTAATACTCGTCGCGCACCTTCTGCGCGGCGACCTCCAGGCGATCATCATCCACCGGATCGCCGCGGCCCAGCGCGAGCCACTCACGAATCTTCTTGTTGCCGACATACTCGGCGCCGGTTATTTCGAGCGTGGCGATCACCGGCCGGGTGGCGACGATGTAGGTCAGCGCGATGCCGCCCGGCACGGTTTCGACGGTGGTTTCCACCTTGGCAAACCGGCCGGTCTTCTGCAACGCCTTAATATCGCGGGAGATCACCAACCGCGTGGGCGGATCGAACTCGTCGCCGGCCTTGACGCTGGCGTGTGCCAGCACAAAGGCCTCCTCGATCGGCCCGGGGCCAAGATTAATGACCCGCACTTCCCGCACCGGCACGGCATGAACCGCCAGCGCGCCCGCCAGGAACAGCGCCACGATCCACCCCGGCCATTGACTGCGCCTGGCCCTCATTCCCCACTGGCCTCCGGCGCGGCATGATCGGTGCCGACCTCGGTGCGATCCTCGAAGCGCGTGAACTCGGCCTCGAAATTGAGCCGGATTTCGTCCGTTTTCCCGTTCCGATTCTTGGCGATCTCGAAGATGGCCAAGCGCTTGTCATCGTATTCCTTGTCGTCCGGATACATACTCGGCCGCCGCAACAGCCCGACGACATCGGCGTCCTGCTCGATCGAACCCGAATCGCGCAAGTCGGAAAGTTTGGGCTTGGCGCTGGTTTTGTCGCGTGTTTCCGGCGACCGGTTGAGCTGGCTAAGCACAATGACCGGAATCTTGAGTTCCTTGGCCATGCCCTTCAGGGCGGCGGAGATCGCCGAGGTTTCCCGCTGGCGTCCCTCGCGATTGAATTGCGAATAATTCAGCAGTTGCAGGTAGTCCACGACAATCAACTGGATATCATACTTGCGCTTCAGCCGCCGCGCGCGGGAACGCAGCTCCAGGATTTCAAGGCCCGCCGTATCATCCAAGTAGATCTTCGCCTTCGTCAGCGCGTCCGCCGCCTGAATGAGCAACCCGTGGTTGACATTGGTGATATAGCCGCCGGCCAGCATGCCGGAGGAGACGCGGGCGCGGGAACAGATCATGCGGCGGACGATCTCCTCAGCGGACATTTCCAGGCTGAAAACCGCCACCGGGCGCGGCGTATGATCCGTCACCCCGAGCGCGATATTTTCGGCGATGGTCAACGCCAGCGACGTCTTGCCCATACCGGGTCGCGCCGCGATAATAATCATGTTGGTCGGCTGCAAGCCGAGCAGCAAACGATCCAGATCCTTGAAGCCGGTCGGCAGACCGGTAGTGCCCATCTTCGTCTGGTAGATATGCTCAATGTGGGCCACCGTGCCCTTGATCAGCTCGGGCCACGGAATGACCGCGCTGCGTTGCTGGCCGGTGATCTCGAAAAAATCGTTTTCCACCCGGCCGAGGATCTCATCCGCATCCTCCTCCGAGTCATAGCAGCGGTCCACCGCCTGCCGGGCGCGTTCAATAATCAACCGCAACAGATGTTTCTGGCGGACAATATCAATGTAATACTCGGCATGCGCGGCCGTCGGGGTGCTATCCACAAGCTGGTCAAGGGCCAGCGTGCCGCCGATCTCATCCAACCGGCCCTGGGCGCGCAGCTTATCCGCCACCGTCAACAGGTCAATCGGCCGGCCCTCGTGGGCCATCTCCACCAAAGCCTCGAAAATCACGCGATGCGCCGGCAAATAAAAGGATTCGGGAACGAGCCGGCGCTCGATACAGAGATCCACCACCCGGGCAGAGTCCAGCAGGGCCGCCCCCAACACGCCGCGCTCGGCCTCCTCGCTATGCGGCGGTATGCGATCACTCTTCGCGGACGAACCAGGAGTGACCGATGCGGCCATGCCACCTATTCCTCAACCACCCAGACCTTGAGCGTGGCCGCGACATCGGAATGCAGTTTGAGCGGAATGTTAAACACGCCCAACTCCTTGATCGGAGCGGCCAATTCCACCTGGTGTTTATCCAGCTCGATCCCCTGAGTCTTGAGCACATCGAGAATATGCTGCACCGTTACCGCGCCGAAAAGCTTGCTCTCCGCACCCGTCTTCATGGCGATTGTGCAGGAAACCTGTTCGAGGCGCTTCTGCAATTCCAGCGCCGCCTCGCGTTCCCGTGTTTGCTGGATTTCGCGCTCCTGGCGTTTCTTCTCGATCCGCCGGCGTGTCGCGTCGGTTACCGCCGCGGCCAGGTTGCGGGGCACCAGGTAGTTCCGGGCGTAACCGTCGGCTACCTTGACCACTTCGCCTTCCTTGCCCAAACCCTCAACATCAGCCATCAAAATGACTTCCTTGGACATAATTCCTCCGTATTGAAATAACACCGCCGCGCGCCGCGAGTTTTCAGGGCAACAAGCCCATGACCCGCGCCCGACGGATCGCGCGCTGAATCTGGCGCTGCTGTTTGGCCGTTGCGCCGGTGATGCGGGATGGCATGATCTTGCCGCGTTCGGTCATAAACTTGCGCAACAGCTCGTAATCGCGGTAGTCAATCTCTTGCCAACCCTCGATGTATTTGGACTTTCTTCGCAGCCCGAGCCGATCCGCGTCGCGCGAAAACTTCCTGGGTCCGCTGCTATCCTGCTCTCTCATATCCTATCCTTCTGCTTGATGGGTCAACTGCCTGAACCGATTGCTTAAAAAGGCACGTCCTCCGTATCGCCCCCGGCCGGAGGCGCGGGGTCATCGGCAAGCGGCGCCGCAGGCGCGACGCGGGGCGGCGCGGACTCGGCGCGCGGCGGCCGGGCGGATGCGCCCTCCCCGCCATCCTCTGTCCGACGCGGACGATCCAGAAACTGCACCCGATCGGCCTTGACATGAATGCCATAGCGTTTTTCGCCGGAATCGGACTGCCGCTCCTCGGACTGCAGAAAACCTTCGACCAGGATTGGCGCGCCTTTTCTCAAATACTGCCCGCACAGTTCGGCTACCCGCCCCCATGCCTGAACATTGACGAAGCAGGTTTCCTCCCGACGCTCGTCATTCACCGTGAATTGGCGGTTCACCGCCAGGCGCATTTCGGCCACCGCGGTCCCCGAGGGCGTGTGCCGCACATCCGGATCCCGCGTCAGCCGACCGGCCAGGAAAACCTTGTTGAGACTAGGCGTTGTCATCCTTGCTCTTTTCCACGGCAGCCGGGGCTGCTTTGCGCTCAACCGCCCGCACCACCTGGGCGCGGAAGATTTCCTCGTTCAATTTCAGTTTGGCCAGGAACGGCGCCAGGTTGTCGCCTTTCATCCGGAAGGCCATCTGGACATAGTGTCCGCTATCCTTCTTCTTCATCCGCCGGGCAAATTGCCGCTTACCCAGCCGCGTGGTGCTGTCCACCTCGCCGTCAAACTTCTTGATCTCGGTTTTCAGGCGCCCGATCGCTTCTTCAAGCGACGCATCCTTGATTGCCTCGGAAAAAATAATCATGCCTTCGTATTTATTCAACTGTAACCTCCTTAATCCCCGACCGCGGGGGCCGCAACAATCGCACGCCGCGCCGGCGGCCGACTATCGCGCCATTATTTCACCATCTGAACTCGCCATCCTTTAATTAAACTTGTTCATCGCCGCATCGGCGCCGGCGCGCGCGATTTCCCGCACCGCCTCCGCCGCCTGCCGCACCGCCGCGTCCATCGTCTCGCGCTCATGCGGCGCGAACCGCGTCAGCACATGATCCACCAACTCCGTGCCCGCCGGGTCGCGGCCGATACCCACCCGCACGCGGACAAACTCGTCCGTGCCCAGCTCCTGGATCAAGGATTTCAACCCGTTGTGCCCGCCGGCGCCGCCCTGCTTCCGAATGCGCAAGCGTCCAGGCTCCAGGTCCGCATCATCCACCACCACCACCAGGTCCGCCGGTTTCAATCCTTTTTTTCGCAACAGGGGCGCCACTGCCGTACCGCTGCGATTCATGAAGGTCTGCGGCTTGACCAACAGCAACTCGCCACCGTCCTTCAGCCGCACCCGGGCTGTGCTCGCGGATGAGAGCCAGCCCCGCCGGAATTCGGCCGCCGCCGCGCGGGCCAGTTCCGCAACCACCTCGAAACCGATGTTATGCCGCGTGTGTTCGTATTTTCGACCGGGATTGCCCAGCCCGACAATGACTTTCACGCGGCCACATCCCCAAAATCAGGCGGCTATTTCTTCTCTTTGCCCTTCTTGTCGGCCGCCGCGGCCGGTTCCTTGCCCGCCGGAGCTTCGGCCTTCTTGGCCTCCTCCTTGCCCGCCGGCTTCTTCTCTTCGCCCTTCGCGCCCTTCTTCTCCGCGCCCTCGGCCGCCGCCTCGCCCTCTTCGCCCTCGGCCTTCTTCTCCGTGATAACCTCCGGTTCCGCCGCCGCCTCGCCCTCGGCCGGGGCCGCGACTTCTTCCTCAGCCTTCGGCGCCACAACCGTGGCCACCGCCAGATCCTTCGCCGAAATCACATGGAACTTCGCCGGGTCCAACTGGATGTCGCCAATCGTCCGCCGGTCGCCAATCATCAGCGCGCTGACATCCAACTCAACCTGCTCGGGAATATCGGTCGGCAAACACTCGACCTCGACGGTGCGCACGATATGCTCCAGGATGCCGCCCTGCTGGGAGATGCCCAGCGGCTCGCCCACGAGCTTGATCGGAATTTCGACGCGCAATTTCTTGGTCATCGAAATTTCCTGGAAATCGGCATGGATGACGCGGCCGGACACGGGATGGTGCTGTAAATCCTTCAGCAACACCTTGCGCGCCGACTCGCCCTCGACCGCCAGATCCATGATCAAATGCTCGCTCTTGTGCGCCTTCATCATCTGCACAAACTCGTGCTCGTTAAACTGCACATTCCGATTGGCCACGCCCTCGCCGTAAATCACGGCGGGAATCCAGCCGGTCCGGCGCAGGCGGCCGGACGCGCCCTTTCCACTCAACTCGCGGGGCTTGGCCTTGATGGTAACTGACTTCATCGCATTCTCCCTTACTGGATTTTAAACAAAGAGCTGACCGACTGGTCGTTGTGGATACGCAGGATGGCCTCGCCCAGCAGTTCGGCGATGGACAAGATCTTCACCGGGAACCCGCGCCAGTCTTTTGGCGGCACGCTGTCGGTCGTCACCAGTTCCGCGATTCCGGACTGGCGCAGTTTTTCAATGCCGTCATCGGTGATTGGCGCGTGCGAAATTGCCGCGTAAACCGCCTTTGCGCCGCGGTCACGGACAATCCTGGCCGCCGCGCAGAGCGTGCCGGCGGTCGTGCTTAGATCATCCACCAGCACCGCGTTGCAGTTTTCCACATCGCCCACCAGGTTGATCGCCTCCACCTCGGTGGCGCTCTTGCGCTGCTTGGCGACGATCGCCAATCCCGCGTCCAGCATATTGGAATAGGCGTAGGCCATTTTGAGCCCACCCGGATCGGGCGAAACAATCACCAACCGGTCCAGGTTTTTGGCGCGCAGGTATTTCACGATCACCGGCCCCGCATAAAGATGATCCACCGGTATATCGAAGAATCCCTGAATCTGCTGGGCGTGCAGGTCCATCAACAACATTCGGTTCACACCCGCCGCCACCAGCAGGTTGGCGACCAGTTTGGCGGTGATCGGCACGCGCGGCTGATCCTTGCGGTCCTGCCGCGCATATCCATAGAAGGGCATCACCGCTGTGATCCGCGCCGCCGACGCGCGCCGGCAGGCGTCAATCATGATCAGCAACTCCATCAGGTTCTCGTTCGGCGGATAACAAGTTGGCTGGACAATAAAAACATCCTTGCCGCGGATGTTGTCCATGAGCTTGACAAAAATCTCGCCGTCCGGGAAACGGCCGATGGTCACCTGTCCCAGCGGAAGGTTGAGATAGCGCGCGATGCGCTCCGCCAAACCGCGATTTGCATTGCCTGATATAATCTGCACCGCCATCCAACTCCTTGGAACCACTGCCGCACGTGACCCACCCGAAGGACCCGCCTCCAATATCACTCCGCCGTCTCAACTATCCGTGTTGCCATCTGCGCCGGCAATTACCTGCCGCACAGTCTGGTTGCCCGACCAGGATTTGAACCTGGACTCTGGCCTCCAAAGGGCCGTGTGCTGCCATTACACCATCGGGCAGGCCGCTGGACGCCGACGCCCCAGCCCGCGGCACTCCGGCCCGCCGCACGAGCGCAAACAAACGCCCCCGGCCGCGCGATAGTCGCCACGTCCCGCTTTCAGTTCCACGACAATCCGGCGGAGATTAGAGAGATCGCGGATTCAAGTCAAGGGCCTGTTTGGGCTCGGTTCAAAAAAAGAAATTCTTGGTTAGGCGGCTCTTTGGCCCTATAATAATGATAAGCGGAATTGACCGGAAACAGCCGTATGAACCACTGCAACGCCGCAAGTTGTCCGACTCCGGACCCGCCGGTGAACCGGGAGCAACTGGACCTGGCCAGCGGCGGCGACCTGAACGAACTTCGCGAATTGCTCCAATTGTACCTGTCCCAAGCCCGGGACACGGTCGCCGCCCTGGGCCCAGCGGTCGCCGCCGGCAATGCGGCTGAAGTCTATCGCCTGGCGCACCGGCTGGCCGGTTCCAGTTCCACCTGCGGCATGACCGCCCTGGAAGCGCCGCTGCGGATGCTCGAAGCCCAGGGCCGTCAGGGCCAACTGGAAAACGCGGCGCCCTTCGTGGAGCAGGCCGTCCGGGAGCTGGACGCCATCGTCCGCTGGCTGCGCGCGCAAGATTTAATCGCCGAGGGCTAAAGGGGATGAATCATCATGACCGAGCCGCCGCGCGGCGCGGGTGTTGCTGGCCGGCGGGCTGCTGGTTTCCGGCTGCGCCCGCGAAGATAGCGAACCGTTCCGGATCGCGGCCAACATCTGGCCGGGCTATGAACCCCTGCACCTGGCGGCCAAACTGGGTTACTTCGCGCCACTGCCGGTGACGGTCCACGAGATGCCCTCCTCTTCCGCCAGTCTGCACGCTTTCCGCAACCGCACGGTGGATGCCGCCGCGCTGACGCTGGATGAGACACTGCTGCTCGCGCAAGACGGAATTGATCTGCGCATCATCCTCATCCTGGATGTCTCCAACGGCGCTGATGTGCTGATGGCCCGGCCGGAAATCACCCAGCCGGCCGATCTGCGGGGCCGGCGAATCGGCGTTGAAAATACCGCGCTAGGCGCCTACGTCCTCAGCCGCGCGCTGGAGCAAGCCGGTCTGCTGCCCACCGAGGTGCAGGTTGTGTCCCTGACCGTGGACCGGCACGAAGAGGCCTACCTCACGGGTGAGGTGGATGCCGTTGTGACTTTTGAACCCGTGCGCACCAAGCTGCTGGATCGGGGCGCGCGCATTCTGTTCGACAGCCGCCGCCTGCCTGACGAAATCCTCGACGTGCTGGTAACCCAGGCGGAGGTCGTTCGGGAGCGGCCGCAAGCCGTCCGGAGCCTGGTGGACGGCTGGTTCCGAGCATTGGATTTCCTGCGCAACGACCCGGCGCGGGCCGCCGCCATGATGGCCCGCCGCCAGGGACTCGCGCCCGCCGCGGTCCGTGACGCGTTAACGGGCCTGCGGTTCCCCGACCGCGCGGACAACGAGCGCCTGTTGAACGGCCCGGTGCCCGGCCTGCTGGCCGCCGCGGCGCGGTTGGAGGAGGTCATGCTGCGCCATCATCTGCTCCAGCGCGCCATTGAACCGTCCACGCTGCTGGCACATCCGGAGAAACGGCCGCCATGAACCGGTTGCGCCTGCGCATCGTGATCCCACTGATCCTTTGCGCCTTCACCATAATCGTGGGGCTTCACCAAACGCTGCGCCGGCTGGAACAGGCGCGCCAAGAACGCCGGGAGAGCGGCCTGGCGGAACTGGGCGCCACGTTGAGCCAATTGCAGGAAAGCCTTTCGACCCATCTGCTGGAGAACAATCAGACCCTGGCCCGCCAGCGGCTGGCCACCGCCGCGCTGGCGCCCAACATCCGCCGTCTGCTGGTGGCGGACGAAAGCAACCGCGTCTGTCTGGCCAGCGACTCCGACTGGCTCGGCCGTTCACTGGCCGACCATCCCGACTATGATCCGGGCGCCGCCACCGCCGCGCGCGAAACCCGGGCCGGCCGCATTGTCCCGGCCGGCCTGAAACTACTGGGCTACTTCCCGATCACGCTCGGTCTCAACCCCGGGGAAATCCGGCCTTCGCGCGCCGGCCTGCTGTTCGCCGAATACAGCCTGCGCGGCCCGTTTGAGAAAGCCCGGACAAACGCCTACCGCGACGCCGTCGCTTTCTGCGCCGCGTTCTTCGCGCTTTCGCTCGCGCTGGCCGTGGCGCTCCATCTGCTGGTCACGCGCCGCGTGGAGAAACTGGCGCGGGCGGTGGCCGCCGTCGCCGGCGGCGACCTGACGGCGCGCGCCCGCATCCACGGCCGCGACGAAATCGCCCGGCTGGCGGAAAGTTTTGACGACATGACCGCCCGCCTGGCCGCCGGCCAGGCCGAATTGCAACAGACTCGGAATGACCTCGCCAATGTCATTGACAGCATGCCCGCCATTCTGGCGACCATCGCGCCGGATGGTTGCGTCACGCAATGGAACCGCGCGGCCGAGCGTTTCACCGAAATTCCAGCCGACCGGGCGCTGGGCCGGCCGCTGACGGAGCTGCTGCCCGCCTTTGCGCCGGTCATCGCCGAACTGCGGGCCGCGCGCGATCCCGACCAGCCCGCGCGCGTGGATAGTTGCCCGATCGCGCGAGACGGCGAAACCCATTTCTACGACTTGATGCTCTACCCCCTTGCGGCCCCGGGCGCCGCCGTCGTCCGCATCGAGGATATCACCCAGCGGACGCGCCTGCAGGCGCTGATGGTGCAAAACGAAAAGATGCTGTCGCTGGGCAACCTTGCGGCCGGCATGGCTCATGAGATCAACAACCCGCTGGGCATCATCGCGCAAGCGGCCCAGAACATCGAGCGCCGCATCGCGCCGGATCTGCCGGCCAACCGCGCGACCGCCGCGGAGTTGGGCCTGGATCTGGACCGCGCGCGGGCCTACCACGAACGACGCCAGGTTCCCGAATTCCTGCGCTGCATCCGCGAGGCGGCCTCGCGCGCGGCGCGCATCGTCAGCAGCATGCTGCGCTTCAGCCGACCGCAGTCCAACGCCGCCCGCGTGCCGACCGACCTGGCCGAACTCGTGGATCAAACCCTAGAACTGGCGGCCAACGATTACGACCTGAAGAAACGCTTCGATTTCCGCGGCATCGAGATCGTGCGCGCATACGATGATCGGCTGCCGCCGGTCCCCGTGGTGCCGGTCGAGATTCAACAGGTGATCCTGAACCTGCTGAAAAATGCCGCGCAGGCGATGGACGGGGCGCCGGATCCCAGCCGGCGGCCGCGCATCGTGCTGCGCACGCGGCGCCTGCCGGAGGCGGCGGTCTGCGAGGTGGAGGACAACGGCCCTGGATTGAGCGCGGAGGCGCGCCAACGGCTGTTCGAGCCCTTCTTCACCACCAAGCCGCCCGGCGTGGGCACCGGCCTGGGCCTCTATGTCTCCTATATGATCATCGTCGGCAACCACGGCGGCCGCATTTCGGTGGAACCTGCGCCGGAAGGCGGCGCGCGCTTCATCATTCAACTGCCTTACGGAAAGGAGTCGGGAGCATGAGTACACGCGGAACGGTTTTGCTGATCGAGGATGACCCCATGGTGCGCCTGACCATTTCAGCCTACCTGGAGGACAGCGGCTTCAAGGTCTACGAAGCCGGCAACGGCCTGGAGGGCCTGGACTTGTTCGCGCGCCTGAAGCCGCGAATCGTCATCACCGACCTGCGCATGCCGGAAATGGACGGATTCGCCTTCCTCGGACAGGTCCGGCAGCTCAACCCGGCAACGCCGGTCGTGGTCATCACCGGAACAGCGGACCAGAACGCCGCGGACGAGGCGCTGGCCCTCGGCGCCCGCGTCGTTCTGAACAAACCGATCACCGACATGGACCAGTTGGAAGCCGTCATCCAGGAAGCCCTGGCCGGCGCAGGCGACGCAGCGGGGCCCGGCGGGCCGCCGTCTGGAGGGCCGCGGCCATGAGCGAACCCAAGACCATTCTGGTGGCCGACGATGAGGCAATGGCGCGCCTGAACCTGCAGGTTTTCCTCGAACATCTCGGTTATCGCGTCCTGACGGCTCCCGACGGCCGCGCAGCACTGGCGCTCTGCGAGCGCGAACACCCCGACCTCGTGCTGACGGACCTGCGCATGCCGGGAATGGATGGCACGGAACTGATCCGCGCGCTGCGGCAGCGGGGCGATGAGACGCCGATTATTGTCGTTTCCGGCACCGGCACCCTGAACGACGCGATCGCCGCCGTCCGCCAGGGCGCGCAGGATTACGTGACCAAGCCGGTGCTGGAGCCGAGCGACATCGAGTTTGCCGTCCGCCGCGCGCTGGAGCACGCCGCCCTGCTGGCCGCCAATCGCCGCTACCAGGCGCAGCGCGAGGATCTGCTGCGCGAATTGGAGGCCGCCAACCAGGAACTGGAGAACTTCGCCTTTGCGGCCTCCCACGACCTGCGCGCGCCGCTGCGCCGAATCAGCGGCTGGGGCCAGGTACTGGCGGAGGAATGCGGCTCCACGCTGAACGCAGCCGGCAGCCAGGCGCTGGCAATCATCCGCGCGGAGGCCGCGCGGCTGTCCCAACTGGTGGAAGCGCTGCTGGGGCTGGCCCGGCTGACGCGCGGCGAACTGAAATGGGCGCCGGTGGACCTGAGCGCGCTGGCCCGCGCGGCCGCGGATGAACTGCGCGCAGCCGACCCCGGCCGGCCGGCGCGCTTCACTATCGGGGCGGATCTGCACGCCCACGGCGACGCCGTGCTGTTGCGCGCCGTGCTCGACAACCTGCTGCGCAACGCCTGGAAGTTCACCGTCCGCCGCGCCCAGGCCGAAATCGAGTTCAACGCCGGAATCCGCGGCGGCGAGCGCATTTTCTTCGTCCGCGACAATGGCGTCGGCTTCGATCCGGGCCGGGCCGAACGTTTGTTCGCCCCGTTCCAGACGCTGCACGACCCCGCCGACTATCCCGGCAACGGCATCGGGCTGGCCACCGTGCGCCGGATCGTGCAGCGCCACGGCGGCCGCGTCTGGGCTGAAGGCGCGCCTGAACAGGGCGCGACGTTCTATTTCACGCTGGCTGACCATTGAATTCAATTTGCCGCTTGCCGTGATCCGGGCATTAACCCGCACCCCGCCGGTGGAAGAGGTTCCGCAGGGCCATACTCGCAGTTGCGTCCGCCGCATTGGTTTAAGCTTGAATCCGGAGCGCGCCGCCGCATACTGTGGCGAATAGGGGGGCGGCATCATGACGACGCTGAAGATCCTGCTGATCGAGGACCGTCCGGAAGACGCCGAGCTGATTCAGCACGAACTGCGCAAAGCGGGCATCGCCTTCACCGCCGTCCGCGTGGACAACGAGGCGGACTTCCGGCGCGAGCTGAAGCCCGAATTGGACGTGATCCTGGCTGACTTCAAGTTGCCGCAATTTGACGCGCTGCGCGCGCATTCGATCCTGCAGCAATCCGGGCTCGACATTCCATTCATCATCGTTTCGGGCTCCATCGGCGAGGAACGCGCGGTCCACGCGATGAAAAGCGGAATAACCGACTACCTGCTCAAGGATCGGCTCGCGCGCCTCAGCCAGGCCATGGCCAACGCCATCGAGACCCGCCGCCTGCGGCAGGAGCGGCGCCGGACCGAGGAGCAGCTCCGGCTGCAAAGCGCCGCGCTCCACGCCGCCGCCAACGCGGTGATGATTACCCGCGTGGACGGCTCGATTCTCTGGGTCAATCCGGCTTTTGAAACATTGACCGGTTATCCCGCCGGCGAGGTGCTCGGCCGCAATCCGCGCCTGTTGAAATCCGGCCGGCAGGATGCCGCGTTCTACCGCGACATGACCCTGACCATCGAGTCGGGCCGCGTCTGGCGCGGCGAAATCGTCAACCGCCGCAAAGACGGGACGGAATACACAGAGGAAATGACCATCGCCCCGGTGCGTGGCGCGGACGGCGCCATCAGCCATTTTGTCGCGATCAAGCAGGACGTAACGCCGCGCAAAGAACTGGAGCGACAGTTGTTCCAGGCCCAGAAGCTGGAGGGCATCGGCTCGCTGGCCGGCGGCATCGCGCACGATTTCAATAACCTGCTGGTGGCCATCCTCGGCTTCGCCGACCTGGCGCTGGCCGAGGGCGACCAGGTCGAACGTATCCGCGTGGACTTGGGCGAGATCCGCAAGGCTGCCGAGCGCGCGGCCGCCTTGACGAAGCAGTTGCTGGCGTTCAGCCGCAAGCAGGTCTTCGAACTGAAGATCATGGACTTGAACACGCTGGTGGCAAACCTGCTGGATATGTTGCGCCGCCTGCTCGGAGAAGATGTGGAATTGGAGACCCGGCTGGCGCCCGGACTCGGGCGCGTCAAGGCCGATCCTAATCAGGTCGAGCAAATCGTGATGAACCTGGTCGTCAACGCTCGCGATGCCATGCCGGACGGCGGGCATGTGCAGATCACCACCAGTGAAGTCCGGCTGGACCGCGCGGCGGCAGCCCGGTTGCCGGGCGCCCGCCCGGGCCGGTTCGCGTGCCTGGCCGTGTCCGACACCGGGACCGGCATCCCACCGGAAGTGCTGGACCGGATCTTCGAGCCATTCTTCACCACCAAGGAAGACGGCAAGGGCACCGGCCTGGGTCTGGCGGTAGTCTACGGCATCGTGCACCAGCACGAGGGCTTCATCCAGGTCGAAAGCGAGATCGGCCGCGGCAGCACTTTCCGTATCTTCCTGCCGGTATATTCAACCGAACCCTCCGAAACTGCGGTGGCCGGGCACGCCTTTCAAACCGGGACGGCGGCCGGCGCGGGTCGCCGCGTGTTGGTGGTGGAGGACGACGACACCACGCGCCGGCTGGCCTGCCGGCTGCTCAATTCAGTCGGTTACCACGCCACAGAAGCCGTGGACGGCCCCGAGGCGGCCGCGATTTTCAAGCGTGAGGGCGGGAAGTTCGATCTGCTGTTCTGCGATGCCGTTCTGCCCCGGCAAAACGGGCTCGAACTCGCGGAAGAACTGGTGGCCAGCCAGCCTGGCCTGGCCATCCTGCTGACCAGCGGTTACCTGGACGACCGCGAATGCCTGGCGCGCATCCGGGAGAAGGGCTGGCGCCTCCTCCCCAAGCCCTACACGCCAAACGACCTGCTGGCACACCTGGCCGAAGTCTGGCGACAACGCCAGGAATCGGCCTGAACCGCCTGGCCGCCTCATGCCGGCCCACGGACCATGAGCTGGGCGCTGCTCGAGCCGGTTGCCGCGCGCCCCTTCCGGGGGGCCGGCCGCCGGGTTGCCTTCCTGCTCCTCGGCGCCAGCCTGGCGCTGCCGACCGGTTGCGACCGCCAACCCTCCCCACCCCCGCGGTCCGACGCCGTGGAGTCCACTCACACCACCCCGGAGCAACTGGACCTGACCGGCATCTGCCAACGCGGTCAACTGCGCATCCTTACCCGCTGTCTGGACCACCGGTTCCTGCCGCGGGTCGGGCTCCCGCAGGACAACGACCGCGAACTGGCCTGCCGTTTCGCCCGCGCCATCGGCTTGACACCGGTGGTGGTGTGCCGCCCGGACATCCAGGATCTGATCCCGGCCCTGCTGGCCGGCGAGGGCGACCTGATCGCAGCCAACCTGACGGCGACGGACACGCGCCGGGCAGTCATTGATTTCACCGAACCCACCGGCTTCACCATGGAGCATATCGTCGGCCGGGCGCGGGAAAAGCCGCTGTCCTCCCCGGCGCAACTCGCCGGTCGGGAAATCGCCGTGCCGGCGGGCACTTCATTCCATGAAACATTGGCCGCGCTGACCAACCGATTTCCCGCCATCCGGCTGCGGCTGTTGCCGGGCGACCTGACGCCCGACCAGATTATGGACCGGCTGGCCGCCGGTGAACTCGACCTGACCATCGAAGATAGCAATACCCTGGGCACGCTGGCTCAATACCGCAAGGATATCCGCTCCGTCCTGCCGCTCGGACAGCGGCGGGAACTCGGCTGGGGGCTCCGGCCGCAATCGCCCCAGCTCAAACTGGCGCTAAATAATTTTCTGCGGAGCGAGCGCCGGAATCCCGCCCCCACCCCCGCCCTCCCGGGCGACTGGCCGCAAATCCGGCAGCGCGGTACGCTGCGCCTGTTGACCCTTAATGAGCCCAACGCCTATTACATCTGGCGCGGCGAGCTGGCCGGTTTTGAATACGAACTGGTACGCGAGTTCGCGCGCCAGCACCAACTCATACTCGAAGTCGCGGTCGCCCCCGACCTGGCGGAGTTGTTGCGCATGTTGCTGAACGGCGAAGGCGACCTGGCGGCCGCGCTCCTGACGCCGACGCCGGAACGGCGGGCGCTTGGTCTGGATTTTTCCCGTCCCTATCTCCATGCCCAGGAAATGGTGATCGGCCGGCCGGCGGACCGGGCGCTGCACCGGCCGGAAGACCTCGCGGGCCGGACGGTCGTCGTCCATCGCTCCTCATCCTATTGGCAGACGGCGGCGCAATGGCGTGAACACAATCCCACCGTGCGCCTGCAGCCGGCGCCGGAGGAACTGTTGGACAGCGAAATCCTCGACCGGGTGGCCGATGGCCGCTATGACTTGACCATTCTCGACGACCGGATCGCGATCTGGGAACTGGCCGCCAATCCAAACGTAAGCATGCTTTTCCCCGCCAGTTCATCCCGCGGTTACGGCTGGGCCGTGCGCCGCAGCAGCCCGCAACTGCTGCAGGCCATCAACGATTTCTGGAACCGAAACTACCGCAGCACGTTTTACAACCTGACCGTAAAGAAATACTTCACGCCGCAAACCATCACCCGCACCATTGACCAATATCGCCGACAAAACACGGCCGGCCAGATTTCGCCTTACGATCCGCTGGCGCGACGGCTCGCCGAACGCTACGAGTTCGACTGGCTCCTGATCACCGCGCAGATGTACCGGGAGAGCCGGTTCAACCCCCGCCTGATCTCGCCAATGGGCGCCCGCGGCCTGATGCAGGTTATGCCGCGCACCGGTCTCGAAATGGGATTCCGCGACCTGTTCGACCCCCAGAACGGCCTGCATGCCGGCATCCGCTATCTCGACGTGCTCCATGACCATTACGCCGCCGTTACCAACCCGGCTGACCGGCTGTGGTTCGCGCTGGCGGCCTACAACGCGGGCGCCGGGCACGTGGACGACGCGCGCCAACTGGCCCGCCGCATGGGCTGGAACCCGGACCAATGGTTTGGACATGTGGAGCGGGCGATGCTGCTGCTCGCCAAGCCCCAGTACGCGCGCCAGGCCCGTTGCGGCTATGTCCGCGGCGCGGAGCCGGTGGCCTACGTCCAATTCATCCGCGATTATCATCGGGCCTATTTAAGCGTCAGCAACCGGCTGGCGGAATAAGGAACACGGGAGCTGGGGTGAGCGGGCAAGCGGCACGCTCACCGTGGGGGCGCGGGCGGCTCGCCCGCTACCGTTCCAGTTCGATCCGGTACAGCCACGGGCCGCGCCCGCTGGTGGTGCGGTCGGTCTCGACGTTGACCGGCGGGACCGCCGGGATATTGGTTTTGAGATTCGTGAAGTATCCGGCCTTCAAGTCGCTGATCCGCTCCAGCCGGTAGCGCTTGTTGGTCACGCTGGACCACTGGACAATGATTCCGGGCCCGCCGGGCTCGGCGCGGCCCGCCACCATCTTCATCACGGACAGAACGTTGGTCGGAATGGTCCCGGAGTAGAACTCGGCCCAGGCCGGCTGGCCGTCGCCATCGGTGTCCGACAGCGCCGCGTTGGCAAAATCGCTCGTGCCCGGGTAATACCGGTTCAGCCACCATTCGGGCGTGTCGTACACGGTCACATTGGCGTCGAAAGTCGCCCGCAACGTGCCATCCGCGTACACGTTGCTCCAGGCTACCGTCATGTTGGTCGGGTTCGACAGCGTGATCGCCGCCTCGTTCGTTAAAATCTCCGCGATATGGAAGAACGGATCGGCCATGATCACAAAATTAGTCGAACGACCCGCGATCACAAACACCCCGCCGTTCGGCCACACGGTCCCGTTGGTTCCGCTTTGCGCGTTGATCAGATGCAGCACCGGCGGCGCTATTGTCAGCACCACCGCGCGCGTCTGGATCCGCCCGCTGGTCGCGTTGCTGAAAGTCAGCGTGTCTCGATGCACACCGCCATCCAGCGCATCGGCCGCCGCATTGAGCGCAATACTTTGTTGCCGACTGCCTCCAACCGCCAGCATGCCCGTGGGTGAAATCACGGTCACCCAGGCGGCGGTGTGCGTGATGGCCCAAGCCAGCGGGGCCGCGCTCAAATTCGTCAAGTCATATACGATGCTCGTCGGATTAAACGGGCCGGCGTAGTTGCCGGCGGAAGTGAAGGCCGTCTCCGGCTCGATGTACAGGTAGTCCGGCAGGCCGCGGCCGGACAGCGTCACCGCCACTTTCGGCTCTTCCGCGTCGGTGCTGGAGATACCGACCCGTGCCTCATAGAGCAGCGCGGCATCCGGCTGAAAGCGAACGTCAAAGGTGAAATTGGAACCCGGCAGGACGGTCGCCGGAAACGCCGGCAGGTTGGTCAGCGTATAGGCCCCGCTGCGCGTCGCGGCGCGAATCGCGGCCGGCGCGTAGGGCACTTTTTCTTTTAGCGGATACGGCGCCGGCGCGCGGCCGCTCGCGACGTCGGGATTGGCCGCGCCCACATCCGCCTGCTGGTTATACCACATCTGCTCGGGCCCCAGTGGACCACCCCCGCCGGCCAGCGGGGCGCAGATTTCAAAGTCGTCGAAGTAAAAGACCGCCTCGGCGGACGACCCGCTGAAGCCCAGCACCCCCACCCGGCCGGTCGCCCCGATCGCGGCATCGCCGCCCGACCAGGCCAGGTATCCATTGAAATATACCTGCAGGTTGGTGCCTTCCAGATTCAGCAGCACCCGGTTCGACGCCGCGCCGGAGTTGAGATACGGCGAAGCGGACAAACCCTGCAAGTAGGAGAAAACGCCGGCTTGATATTTCCCGACGTAATAAGTGCCCGCGCCTGAAATCGCCACGGCGTAGGCATCGCCGGCCGCGGACGCGCCATAACTGAAATCGGCCGACGCCCGCGCCAGCAGCCGCGCCATCGCGGTGTTGTCGCCCATCCGCCGGATCGTCACGGCCGCCGCGCAATCCCGCCATTCCGCGCCGCCATACACGGATTGCATGCGCGCGCCGGTCACTCCCGCCTGCGCGCGGTATTCGCCGGCCACCACCGCCCATTGCGCCGGATCCTGGGGCACCCAGCCCTGCGCCAGACTGTCCGCAAAGTTTTCCTCGTAACAATCAAACGTAATCGCGTTCACGATTAGATTGTAGGTCGCGTTGGTATTGGCCACGGTGATCCGTTCCATCTGCGCCAGCCCGACCACAAGGTTGCTGAACGGCAGGTTCCGATCGTCATACGGCGGGATCGTGTCCGTCACGCGGATGTTCCCCGGGATGTTCCAGATCGTCAGCGCGACCGGGCGGGAGAGCGCGCCGCCGGCCGCGTTGCTGAACACCACCGCGTCGAAATAACCGGTTGGCGCCAGCGCGGCCGCGGCGCCAGTCAGGTGGACTGAGACATTAACCGCTTCGCCGGCGCTCAATGCGCCCGCGCCCGGGCTCACGGCCAGCCA
This sequence comes from uncultured Verrucomicrobiota bacterium, assembly GCA_964570325.1. Lineage (GTDB taxonomy): Bacteria > Verrucomicrobiota > Kiritimatiellia > CAIQIC01 > CAZMXS01 > CAZMXS01. The sequence continues at coordinate 83,488 of CAZMXS010000005.1, forward strand.
AACGGGCGCGCCGGTGGCGTCGGCGGTCCAATCCAGCCAATTGGTACCCGTGTTCACCAGCCGATAAACGGCGCTCGACGGCGTGAACGGCCCATACTGGTAGCCCTGCGCGACCAGACCGTTGGTCGGCCCGATCACCAGGTCGCCGATCGCGCTCGACGCCGGCGTTACCGCCAGCGTAATCCGCCGCCGGTGCTCCGCGCCGGTCGCCTGGTTGACGAACACCAGATCGCTCACATACGCGCCCTCCGGCAGGAGATTCGCCGCCCGGGTCCACTCCGTCGTCACGGCCACTCCACCCCAACCGGCCAGCGCGCCGTTGTTCGTGGAGACGCTCAACCAGTCATTGGTGCAGGCCAGCGTCCAGCCGACCGCCAGAAAACTGGCGTTGGACAGACCATACACCGCGCGCTCCGGCGCAAAGGCCCCGCCTCGTTCGCCGGCGGCCGCGACCGCGCCGGTCGGATTGAGCGTGAAACCATCCGGCGCCACAATCATCGTCAGCGGCATCGCGGTCACGGTGTTGATGTAATTGCCGCTGAACTCCAGGCCCGCCTGGTTCGTCGAAGCCGCATTCGGCGCCGCGCCGGCGTCGAATATCACAACCAGGTTGGTGGTCGCGCCCGGGCCGACAGCCGCCGAGTTGGTTGGCAGGACGACCCACGGCGGCCTGGCGCTGACCGCGACCGCCATGCACAGTTCCGCTCCGCTCGGGAACGCGCCGACTGACGTGCTGTTGCCGGTTGACGTGTCAATCACCCGCAACTCGCCGGCCGTGGTGTACGCGGCCCAGTACAAGATGTTGTTCTGATCATCAAAGTCCATGCCTTGCGCATAATTGGCGTTGACCCCCAGCGCGCCGACCACCGTGCCCGCGCCGGTGGTTTTGTTGACGCTCACCAGGTTGTCGTTGACGATGTCCACGGCATACATCTGGCCCGCCGGGCTGATGGCGATGCAGATGACGCCGGGCGCGTTGTTGATATTGCCGATAAAGGTGGCCGCGCCGGTCGCCGGGTTGATCGTATACAGCTTGGACACCGAGATATCGGTCGAGGCGGCGTAGAGCTTGCCGTCGGTCGGGTCGCCCGCGAGACTGGTCCAACTCTGCCCCGTCTGCGGGGTGGCGGTGCCGATCACCGTTCGCGCGCCGCTGGCGGTGTTGAACCACACCAGTTGGTTCGCGTCCATGTCCAGCGCGTACAATTTCACAAAATCGTCACTCAGGAAATCCGCGCAGGGGAACAGATCGCTGGTGCCGGTGCCGGAAATAGTCGTCAACGTACCGGGCGTGGCGGTATTAAAGGAAACCAGCGTATCGGCGCTCATGTTGATTCCGTAGCACGGCACACTGGATGGCGCGGCCATGCCGGGCGCGGCCGGCGCGCCCAGCCCGGCCGGCGCCCGGGCAATGGACGGCACATCCGCGGTCGTTGGATTCTGACCCGGCCCCAACCGAATCGGGTCGGCCGGCGGCGCGCGCACGGCGCGCATGGAAAAACGAACTTCCAGCGGACCGGAATTGCTGACGGAAACAATGTTCGTGCGCCGTGTGCCGTAGATCATCATTTCGGAAAGCGCCGCCGGCGCATAGCCAATCGAGGATCCGGAGAGAACGAAATCCTGGATCACGGTGTCGCCATCGCCGGCCACCGCCACGTCGGCGCGGTTGGTGCTGTAGCCCGTCTTGATTGCCTTGACACCATAAGCGCCGACCGGCACGGTCAGGCGGTAACCGCCGGCGGAATCCGTCGTCGCGGTCCAGTTGGTCATCGCATTGGTTGCCGTGACCGTGGCGCCGGCCAGCCCCGCGCCCGTGTGGGCCGCGGTGACCCGCCCGGTAATCATGCCGGCGGCGGCCCGTCCGCTCAATTCGACGGATACGCGCGGGTGGTCATTGTCGTCGCTGACCGCCGTGATGACATTCTCGTTCGTGCCGACGTTATCCGGCGCGAACACGACATCGAAGGTGAAGCTCGCGCCGGGCGTCAACACCGCCGGCAACGGCGGGTGGTTGGTGAAACTGAACGGCCCCGAGACCACATTGGGCGAACGCGTCGCCGGCGGCGGCAGCGCGTCATCCCCGGGCGCCAGCGGAAACTCTTTCTGCGGGTCGCGGCCGGCCGGCCGGCTGAACGGCTGGGCGTTGGCATTGTAATAACGCTGCTTCCGCCCCAGGCCCGGGCCGGTGGCGCGCGGTTTGCCCACGCTGACGTTGTCAAAATAGTGCCGGCTGTTGGCGGCGGGCGATGTGTAACCGACCAGCGCCACCCCGCCCGTCAGGCTGCGCGCATCCGTACCCGTCCAGACCAGCGTATTGTTGATATACAGGCGCAACGCCGCGCCATCGCCGCTCGCGCACAGGATATTGGTCGCGGTGCCGGTCTTGATCGCCGTGCTGACCGTCCAGCCCTGCAACGCCTCGTAGCTGGACCCGTCCATATAGAACACGGAGTATGAATTATAGGAGAGCAGGAAAAGGTAACCGCGGCCCATGCCATCTGCGTCAAAATCATTTGAAACGCGAAACGCCACCCCCTCCGAACTATAATCGCTGCCGGCGCGGTGCATTTGCGCCTGCAAGGAGAAGTCCGTCCAGTCAAGGTTGTTGGTGTAAACGGAGGTCATGAAGGTTTCCGTGGAATTGGAGGCGCAGTATTCGCCGCCGATCACCGCCCAGTTGCTGGCGACATCCGGCCGCCAGCCGAGGGCCTGGCCGCTCGCGAAGGTTTCGGAGTAGTAACCGAAATACAAGTCGCTCACTGTCAGGTCGCGTCCGCCGGGCGGGTCGCGGTTGACGATGGTGATCTGCTCCGTGCGCGGCGCGCCGATCGGCGTGACGCCGAATGGGATGCGCAGGTCGTTCGTCGGCGGCACGGAATCGTACACCCCGATCTCCCCGGTGATCGCCACCACCGTCACCGTGACGCCCCGCGACTGGGTCAGTCCCGTGAGCCCGTTGGAGAAGACCACGGCGACGTTGGTCACGCCCGGCGTCGTCAGTTGCGCGGGCACGAGCCGGATGTCCACCGCCTGCGCGGCGCCCGGAGCCAGGCCGCCGCCGGCCGGCGTCACGGCCAGCCAGGCCGCGCTCCGCCAGTCGGATGTCCACGCCAGTGTTTGCGCCGAGCCGTTGGTCAGCGTGTAAATAATGTTGCTGGGGGTGAACGGCCCGCCCTCCAACCCGTCCGCCACCAACGGGATGGCCGGCGAAATGACCAGCGCGTCGCGAACAGTCAACGCCGCATCGCGCGTCTCGGCCAGACCCGCCGTCGTGTTGGAAATCGCAATTTCGCCGGTATAAGCGCCGGGCGCAAAGACCAGGGCGGCGGCATTGACTGTGCCCGTGACGTACGTCAGTGTTCCGGCCGCAAGACTCCCGGCGGACGGGCGGACATCCAACCAGGCTTGGGAGCAGTTGGCGGTCCACACCACCGGCGACGTCCCCAGGTTGCTCAACCGGTACACGCGATCGGGCGTGAACGGACCGCCGTAGTAGCCGGACGAGGTCAGGCCGGCCGCCGGCTTGACCTCCAGGTCGCCGGCCGCATAACCGCGGGCCGCGACGCAGACATCATCCACCTGCCACCACCAGTCGTAGTTGACATTGTAATAGTGGAAGCGAACCATCACGTTGGACTGGCCGGCCGCGGCCGACAGGTCCAGCGTGACCGTCGCCGGTCCGCGCAGATCGGTCGCGCGCCGCCACAGGTTGGACCAGGGCCCGGCGGCCCCGTTAACGCTGTAATCCACATCGGCAATCTCGTTGCCGCTATAGATGTAGAGATCGGTCTTGAAGATCAGTTGGGCCGCGGCCTTCCCGCGCAGGTCAATGACGGCGGTGCGCAATTCGGTGTCTATGGCCACCGTCCCGGCCTTGTCGCTGTCCGCAATGGCAAACTGCCCGCTGCCGCCGGTTCGATTGCCGCGGCCGCCGGGGTCATTGAAGACCCACCCCTGCAACGTCGCGCTGCCGATATTGGTGCGCACGGTCCAGCCCGCCGGCAAGCCGCCGCTGAAATCCCAGCACTGCACGACCGGCAGCGGCAGGTTGGCGATCGTCAGGTTGACCGCACGGTCAAAATTGAGCGTCTGATCCTCGTCGCTATACACAAACCGCACCGCGTCGGTGTGGGCGCCGGCACTCAGAAATTCCGCCAGGATATTGATGCCCACGGTAACCGTCGTGGCGGCGCCGGGCGCCAGCAGGCCGCCGGGGGCGGAAAGGTCAAGCCATGGCTGGGTCCGGCTCGCGGACCAGGCAACCGGGCTGAGCCAGGCGTTGGAGACAACGTACTGGGCCTGGGCCGGACTGAACGGCCCGCCCTCCGTGCCGGCCGCGTTGAAGGCGGCGCCGGGCGAAATGAAAAGCGGATAGGGAGAGAGCGCGAAATCCTGCCGGCTGGTGTAGTCGCGGTAGATGGTCACGCCAACGGACGGGCCGGCGAAAAAACCGTCGGCGGTGGCGGCGATATCGTAGCGGCCGGTGCCCAGGGCCAGCAAATAGACGCCATTGGAATCCGCCGTGGTGCGGTGGTAACTGTTGGTGGCGCGCACGGTCGCGCCCGCAATCCCGGCGCCGGTCAGCGCGTTGGTCACGCGGCCGGCCAGCTTGCCGCCAATGGCCGTCCCCAGCCGGAAACTGCCCCAGCGCGTGCGCCAGTTCCAGCCGCCGGTCGAATACTCGTTGCAATACCAGAAGGTTACATCATCCACCGGGTCCACCGACAGGGCGCTGTAGTCGCCCCAGCGGTTGACGCCGGTCTGCGCGGCGCTCCCGGCAAACAACGTGGCCTCGCCTTGGAACAGGCCATTGCTCGGGTCGGACGCCAGCCGGCCCGCGTAACGGATGGACGGATAGGTTCCCGTCCCGGAAACGCTGAAGCCGACGGCCAGATTCCCCTGCCCGTCCAACGCCGCGCTGCCCATCCAGCGGCCGTCGCCGTCCGGCGCGTAAGTCGCCTGCTCGGCTATCTCGAACGCGCCCGCGGGCCGGTTGCGCTTGAACTGGTAGTACCGCTTGGCCGCCTGGCCGCTCCCGCCCCGCACCGTATGGCAGGCAACTAGCGAGTCGTAGCCGCCGAAGCAGCGGTATTGCAACCGGTGCATGATGCGGTCCGGAATCGGGTCGAGGGTCTGGGTCGTGCCCGGTTGCGGCACACCGGATACATTCCAGTCAAAGGCCGCCACAACATTGGTGTAATTCGGCTGGCCGCCGGCGCCGAAGGTACTGTTCGCCGGATTGGTCCAATCCACATGGAATTCCCAGATGTAAAACGCGGGGAATGGATTGACATACGACTGGTCAACCATCCCGAAGTAGTTCGGCGTGCCGTCGGGCGGCGGGGGGCCATCGAGATCGGACGGCAGCATGCCGCCGAAATCGGAGTTAACGCCATAAAGGTCAAAATACTGGTAAGTCGCGCCGGGGTTGCCCGCCAGCATTTTCGCGCGGTCGAACACGAACACGCCCGCTCCCGCCCAACTGGATTCGAACTGGTTGTCCGTCATGTAATAACCGTCAGGCCATACGCCAAAGTGCGGGTAGTCGTTCATCTTATTGTTCGGCATGACGAAATCATAAAGATACCACGCGCCGGTCGGGTCGGGTGTTTGCGAGATACCGACCACCTCATGGCAAGGCGTGACGCTGACGATGAACTGGCTGATCAACCAGCGGTCGGCAAGGTGGTCGTAGAGCACGATCGGGTCGCCATCGTCAGTCGTCGAGGCGGGCGGCGGGAATCCGGCGGCGGCGAACAACGCGCTCATCCGCATCGGCGCGATCAGGTTGGTGCCGCTCACCTTGTCATAGACGCAAAAATGCATGTTCACCATTTCGAGATAATGGTTCGGCCCCACATCCCCGACCGTGTCCGGCGGCGCAACGCTGTCGAGATTGCTCACGCCTTCAAACGAATTGAGCGGCGCGGGCATCGTGGCCCGGGGATACCGCGGCTGTTGCGCCGCGTCGGGAACAGCAGCCGCGCGCGCGGCTAGCGGCCGGGCGGCGCGTGGGACCGCAACGCGCGGAATGGCGCGCGCGGTGACGGCGTCGGCCGCGCGCTCCCGCTCGGCCGGGCGCGCCATACTCGCCAGCGGCGGGGTGACACCGAACTGAACCGCGCGCCCGACATAAGGGACCGGGTCGGCGCCTAACGCGGGCGCGCCGCCGAGAATGGCCAACGCCAGCAGCAGTGACCCTGAATGTTGCATGGGAACCCTCCGTGTGAAGCTCTTCCAGCCGCCGTCGAGCCGGTGGCCGACGCCCATGAAATGCATTTGCACAATGATTATAGAATACTCCGCTGGCGCCTCGCTTCAAAGTGAAATAAAGGCTTGGTTCCTCGATCAGTTCGGTGGATGATATAAATGTGAGTAATTGGTATTCAGCGCCCTCAAAATTCACGCCCGATCGCATTCCCTCCATGACTTTCAGATATCTGGGCGGCCGGTCTTGGAACAGCGCCGGGCGTATAACCTCAAAAGGATGAACATGCAAAGAAACATTATCATCGGCCTGTTGATGCTGGTCGGGCTTCGGGTTTTGGGGAGTGGCGTCGGCTTGGGAACACGGCAGCAAACCATCCAACCGCAAGCGGTAGCGCCGGGCACGCCGCCGGTTGCCCCATCCAACGTCGCCTTGTATTTGACCACGGACTACGGTAAGTGGAATATCGGCTCAGGCACCAACGAGGGGCGCAAGTTCCTGACGCCGGCCGAGTCCGCCGCAATAACCAATCAGGCGCGCCTGCTGTCGTTCTTCTCCATCAGCGACATCCACATCACCGACAAGGAATCCCCGGCCCAGGTGCCCTACCTCGGCTGGAGCGCGGCGTTCACCAACGATGGACAGGGCGGGCTCAACCATGCGGCTTTCTCACCGGTGATGTTCGACTCCACCTTTCACCTCGACGCCGCCGTCCGGACGATCAATGCCTTGCACCAGTTGACCCCCTTCGATTTCGGCATGGTGCTCGGGGACAACGGCAATGCCTCGCAATATAACGAAGTCCGCTGGTTCATTGATGTGATGGACGGCCAATATATCACGCCCAGTTCCGGCGCGCACCTCGGCGCCACCAACATTGATTATCAGATGCCTTTCCAGGCCGCCGGGCTCGACCCCTCCATCCCGTGGTACGAGGCCATCGGCAATCATGACCAGTACTGGATGGGAGTCGGCTTGCCGACCGAAAAAATCCAACTCGCCCTGATCGGCAGTAATATCCTTAACATCGCCACCAACGGCCCGCTCTATCCGAACGGCTCAGAGGGAACCGGGATGTACGTGGGCACGGTGGATGGAAGCACCCCCGACGGCACCGTGATCGGCTGGGGCTTGACGAACCTTTACGCCGCGCCTCCAACCGTCGCCCCCGACCCGAACCGCCACACCCTCACGCTGGATAACTCTTCGCCCACCAATTACATCGCCGAGTTCTTCCAGACCGCATCGTTTCCGGTCGGGCATGGATTCAACCTGGCCGAGGCCAAGACCGGCAGCCTGGCCGCTTGTTATGTATTTGAGCCGTTGACGAATATCCCGATCCGGATGATTGTGCTCGACGATACCTGCAAATCCAACAAGTCGGGCCAATTGCCAACGTTTTATGGCGGCGGCTGGGTGGACGCGGCGCGCTACACCTGGCTCACCAACGAGCTCCAAAAAGGCCAGGACGCGGATCAGCTCATGATCCTCGCGTGCCATATCCCGATCAACCCGCAAAACGATCTTTTCGACACCAACCAGATCCCCGGCATGGCCTTCTATCCCGGTCCCGGCAATCAAACCGAAACGAATCTGATCGCCACGCTGCAACGTTATCCGAATCTCATCCTGCTGATGGCGGGACATCGTCATCTGAACGTGGTAACCCCGTTCCCATCAACGGACCCGGCCCATCCGGAGTATGGCTTTTGGGAGGTGGAAACCCCTTCGCTGCGGGACTTCCCTCGGCAATTCCGCACCTGGGAGATTCTCCGCAACAGCGACAACAGTATCTCCATCCTGACGACCGATGTGGATCCCGTGGTCGAGACCAATACCCCCGCGTGGAAGTCGCTCGGATATGCCGTCGGCGCCTACCGAATATTCGGCAACGGCGCCCTCGACGACACCTCGTCGCACACATACAACGCGGAGCTGGTCAAACACTTGAGCCCGGGCATGCAAGCGAAGATCGCCGGCTACGGCGGACCGCTGGGCCATTGCGTGGCCATCAATCGCAGCCGGACCGGGATGGCGGTCGGCTTCCTGGGCAACCTGGAGTCCGCAGACACCTGTTTCGGCCCTTGGAACAATGTTCCGAGCGCCACCAACAGCCCCTACACGGTGTCGGCCCCGGACCACACCACACTCTACCGCGCCCACGAGTAATCGCCGGGAGCGCGCACCGACGATGCGCAAGCGCAGTCGCGCCCTTCGCTCGCGCGCACGGCTACATTGGCGTACCCACGAGCGTGAGCGAGTGGCATCATGGGAGCCGGGCCCAACCGGCGAGATCGTTCCGCTCGCTTACGCTCGCTGGTACGACCCCGGGCGCACCTGGCCGGACGGGGGCTGTCTTTCAGGCTTCATTTTAGAATTAAAACCGAACAAGGAACTTGATAGCATGATTCCGCCGTAAGCATTATATGTCATCCAGGGGGGCGCAATCATGAGCAAGGCCATACCGCTGCTGGGACTGTTTTGGTTTATTGCCAACGCCGCACCGGGCAGCATTATCTATTCCAACGGGTTCAATGAGAGCGCCGCGCCCAGCGGCTGGGCCGTGGTCCGCAATCCCGGTGAAAACGCCAATCTTTTTTTTGTCTCCAGCGGGGTCAATCCCACCTGTGCGCCTGAAGAGGGCGCGCGTATGGTGGAGTTCAATGCATACGATTCCGATAGCGGCGAGGAGGTGCGCCTGCTTATGACCAATCCGGTCCCGCTGTCCGGCATGTCCGCGCTGGCGCTGGATTTCGCCTGGCACCGCGACAGTCAATACCCCTCCTACGTGGATACAATCACCGCGCGCTGGTCCACCAATGGCGCCGCCTGGACAGATTTGGGCACCGTGGAACGATACAGCGGCGAAATCAGCGGCTGGATGCGGCCCCGCTTCGATCTTCCGCCCGCGGCGCTGGCGGGCGGCGCGCTTTACATCGGCTTTCTTTTCCATTCCGGCTGGGGAAACAACTGCCATTTCGACAATGTCCGGCTGATCGGGCCAGACGCCGGTATCGTGTCGGTCACGCCCGCGGTCGGGCCGGTCGCGGGCGGCAACTCGGTGACCATCGCCGGCATCCAACTCGGCAACGGCGCGGACATCACCAACGTCACCTTGTGCGGTGTGGCCGGCGCAATCCAGTCGCAATCCGCCACCCAGGTCGTGGTGCAGGCCGGCGCGGCCGGCGGGCCGGCGCTGGGCGACGTGCGGGTGCAATCCGCCAGTTCCGGCACGCTAGTGGCGACTAATGCCTACCGCTATGCGGATCCCCTGCTCCAGGTACTCAATGCCGCCGGCGGCCTCGTGACCAACGGCGCGGACGCCGCCACCGCGCATGGAACCGACTTCGGCAATGTTCCGGTCGGCGTCAGCACGCCCGCGCCATTGACGCTGACCAACTCCGGCGCGGCGTTGACCATTTCCGGCATCAGCACCAATGGAACCGGCGCGGCGGCTTTCAGCATCCAGGGTGTGCCCACCCACCTGCCGGCTTTGTCCGGCCAGTCCTTTGAAATCCGCTTTGCGCCGCCAACCCTGGGTGTGTGGACCGCCGCGGTCAGCCTGGTCAATTCCTCAACCAACACGCCCTACTGGATCAACGTGCGCGGCGGCGGTTATGGCATCACAACCAACAACGGGCCGGCGACGGGGGGCAATGAACTCACGCTGTACGGCTTGGATTTCGGCGGCGCGGTGACGGGCGTCACCCTCTGCGGGGTGGCGGCGGAAATCCTCGCGCAGACGGCAACCTCGGTGACCGTGCGCGCGGCGGGCGGCGGCGCGGGCGCCGGCGCAGCCGTCATCCAGCGCGCCGGCGATGAGATCGTCATTGCACGCGCCTACACCTACAATCCCGCGGGACTGATCTTCGGCGCCCCCGGCTGGACCGCCATCAGCAACCTGCCGCAGCCGTTTGGCTACATGGGCATTGCGGTGGTCAGCGGCGTCATCTACAGCGTGGGCGGTTACACCGGCGACACATCAACCAATCTCTTCCTGCGTTACGATCCGGCGCAGCCGGAAGCCGGCTGGACCGCCCTGACCAATCTGCCGGCGCCGCTCAGCGATCAACGCGCGGCCGCCGTCGGCAGCCGCATTTACTCCATCGGCGGCTACGACCCGGATGACAACTACACCAACGGCGTCTGGTTCTATGACACCGCGAACCCGGCCGCCGGCTGGCAGACCGGCCCCCGCCTGCCCGAACCGCGGGGCGACCACGGCGTCGCAGTCGTGGATGGCCGAATCTACGCCGTCGCGGGATACGTGGACTATTTCACGCAACTCGACAGCGTGCTGGCGTTCGATCCCGCGCGCCCGGAAGCCGGCTGGACGGCGGTCAGCAACCTGCCGGAGGCTGTGGGGGGCAACGACGCAGCAGCCGTCGGCCAGCATCTCTACAGCATCGGCGGCACGCCCTGGACCAGTAACGCCTGGCGCTATACAGTCAACGAACCGCAAGCGGGATGGACTGCGTTGTCCAACCTGCCCGCCGGCTTCTGGTATGCGCCGGCCGTCACCTTGAGCGAGCGGGTGTATGCGCTGGGCAGCACGGACGGGAGCCGGGATCTCGCCAACACCTGGTTCATCCGCGACGCGCACCCGGAGGATGGTTGGCAAAGCGGCCCGGAGCTGCCCTGCGCGCTGGGCGGGCACGGCGCGGCGGTGGTGGCCGGCCAGGCTTTCCTGATCGGCGGCTGGTCGAACCACGCCGCTTACTCGGAACAGTGTTACGCCGGTTATCTGCGCGCCGGCGTCTATCCTGATGTGGGGCCGCTCGCCGGCAGCAATCTGGTCACCATCGCCGGCCTGGACCTCGGCAACGGCGGCGACATTACCAACGTCATGCTGGCCGGCATCCCGGCTGTGATCCTGGCCCAGGAAGGCGGGGAAATCCTCGTGCGCGCGGGCGCCGCGGGAGCGCCGACCAGCGGGGCGGTCGTGGTGCAATCGCTGAGTCATGGAACCACCATCCGCGCGGACGCCTACGCCTATTGTCTGCCCGGCTTCCGGCTCCTGGGCACCAACCGGGTCGAAATGACCAACGGCGAGCCGGCCAGCCTGGCGCTGGGCACCGATTTCGCCACGCTGTTTTTGGGGGACACGCCCGTCCACACACTCACCATCACGAATTCACAGGCGCCGGTGGTGATCAGCGGCGTGACCACGGATGGCGCGGGCGCGGCGGCCTTCCAGTTGACGGCGCCCGGCCAGGTCAATTTTGACGAAGCGGCCCCGCTGACAATCCGGTTCGCGCCGCCGGCGCCGGGACTCTTCACCGCCCGGGTGACCATTACCCACAGCGCCAGCAACTCACCGTTTGTGTTCGACATCGCCGGGCGGGCCATCGCGTTGTCGGCAACCAACGGCCCGGCGGCCGGCGGCAATGTCATCGTGCTGACCGGAGCGGACCTCGACAGCGTCACCAACCTGCTGCTCTGCGGCCAGCCGGCCGCGATCATATCGCAAAGCGCAACGCAACTGGTGCTGATCGCCGCGCCCGGCGGCGCCGGGACCGGCGCGGTCGAAGTGCAGTCGAGCGCCTGGGGCACACTGGTCTTCAGCGGGCGTTACACCTACAATCCGCCGGGCGCAATCTTCGGCCAACTCGTCGGCTGGACCCGGTTCGCCACCAATCTGCCGACCGTGCTGGGCAACCACGCCGCTGTCGTGACCGGCAACCGGCTCTTTGTAGTGGGGGGCAACAGCGGTTCGATCATCAGCATGGTTCGCTGGCTCGACCTCACCAATGTGGCCGCCGGGTGGCAGACGGCCACCGCCCTGCCGGCGCCACGCGAAAATCTGCGCGCGGTGGCGGCCAGCGGAGGCTTGTACGCGGCCGGCGGTTATTATTCGACCTCCGCGCGCGGGGAGGTTTACCGGCTGGCACTGACCAACGTCGGCGGCAGTTGGACCTCTGTCAGCAACCTTCCCGTTCGTTACGGCTGCGGTCTGGCCGGCATGGACACGCGGCTGTATGCCTATGGCGGGTATGGAACCGCCGCACGGTGGGATTGCCTGGCCTACGACATCCTGCATCCGGAACGCGGTTGGAGCAACAGCGTGTATCTGCCGGTCGGGCTGTATTTCATGGGCGCCGCGGCGTTGGACAGCCGGCTGTTCTCCTTGGGTGGAATCGAGAATGGCGCGGCGTCCAATCGCGCTCTCGCGTTCGACACGTGCGCACCGGCCGCAGGCTGGATTGCGCTCAGCAACCTGCCGGTGCGAGCGGCGCGTGGCATGGCGGCGGCCTTGCACGATGAACTATATTTCATCGGCGGCGAAGACAATCTCTATAACGAGCTGGGCACCGTCTACCGTTACCGGCCGGACCTGCCGGCGGCGGGCTGGGGGGTGGCGAGCAATTTGCCGGTCTTGCGGCGCGACGCGGCGGCCGTGACCTGGAATGACAACATCTATATCATCGGGGGGCACGACGGCACAAACTACGTGAATACGATCTGGCAGAGCGTCCACTGGCCCGGCGTTCTACCGGATATCGGCCCAATCACCGGCGGTTATCCGGTCGCAATCGGAGGCTGGCATCTGGGCGATGGCGCCGACATCACCAATGTGACGCTCGCGGGGATTCCGGTTCAAGGCATTCTCAGCCAATCATCCACGCAAGTGGTGGTCCTGGCCGGCGCCGTCGAGGTGGAAACCACCGGCGCGGTGGTGGTGCAATCCACGCATTACGGCGTCACCATCAAGCCGGATGCGTTCACCTATGCCCGGCCGCAGCTCAACGCCCGGGGCACCAATGGCGCGGAACTCGCCCATGACGCGGCGCCCAGCCTGGAGGCGGGCACCGATTTCGGCGGGCGGCCGGTGGGCGCTTGGGAAACGCGGTTGTTCGCGCTGACCAATTCCGGCGCGGACGTGGTCATCTCCGGCGTCAGCACCGACGGCGCAGGCGCGACGGCATTCGCCGTCAGCCCGCTGCCCAGCGGCCTGGCCGCGCGCAGTGGAACCGGCTTTTCCATCACCTTTAACCCGCCGGCGGCCGGCGTTTTCACGGCGGCGCTCGTACTGGCCAACAGCTCCTCGAACAATCCCTATGTCATCCACCTGCGCGGCCTCGGCGCCGTCGCGAGCACCAACCGCGGGCCGGCCGACGGCGGCAACCTGCTAACGTATTCCGGCCCCGAACTCGGGAACGGCAGCGACATCACCAATGTGACATTGTGCGGCTTCGCGGCGGAAATTGTCAGTCAGACCGCCACGAGCGTCACAGTCCGCGCGGGCGCAGGAGAATGGCGCTCGGGCGACGTGGTCATTGAGTCCGCCTCCGGCGGCCGGCTCATTTTGTATCAAGCGTATGCCTACCGCCCGAAAGGCTACATCTTCGGTTCGCTCCAGGGCTGGACGGCGCTGACTAATCTGCCGCTGGCGCTGCAAGGCCACTGCGGCGCGGCCGTGAGCGGCCGGCTGTATTGCGTTGGCGGCTATGGCGCCAGCCAGGGCCGGCGCGAGGTGTATAGCTACGATCCCGCCCAGCCGAGCCTGGGCTGGCAGGCCGGCACCAATCTGCCGGATGCACGCTACAGCCAGGCAGGCGCCGCGGTCGGCGGCCGGTTATGCGTGGCGGGCGGACGCCTGTACAGCGCCTACTACGCGGATGCCTGGCAACTCGGCGCGGACCCGGCCACCAACTGGCTCACCCTGCCCAGTCTGCCGGAATACCGCGCTTACGGAGCCGGCGCCGCGCTGGATGACCGCTGGTTCTACATGCTCAGCGGGTTGAACAACGGCGGCTATTCGACAACGGCGGTCATCCGCCTGGACCTGCTCAACACCAACCTGGGCTGGCAAACCGCGCCGAACCTGCCTGTCGCGCTGCCGTATCTCGCCGCCGCGCAGTTGTACGGGCGCGTGTTCGCGCTGGGCGGCGGCTCAACCAACCTCGTCCTGGCGCTGGACGCCCGGCGTCCGGACCTCGGCTGGCAGGCTTATTCCAACCTCCCGCTGACGCAGTTGAACTACCCCGCCGCGGCGGCGATAAATGGACGGATATACGTGCTCGGCGGCTATGACTACGGCGCGGCCACCAGCGCCGTGTGGTCGCTCGATATCGCCGCGCCCGCCGCGAACTGGCGGCGCGAGCCGGTCAATCTGCCGGTCTCGGTCTACCAGCACGCCGCGGTGGCGTTGGACAATCAGTTGTATTGGTTCGGCGGCGTGGGCGGCACGGCCCTGGGCACGGAGTTCTATCGCGCGGCATTTGGCTCCGGCATCACGCCCGAAACCGGTCCGCTGAGCGGCGGAAACACGGTGACCATCACGGGCAGCCATCTGACGGATGGCGATGTGACCAATGTGACGCTGTGCGGCATCGCGGCGACGGTCGTCAGCCAGAACGAGACGCAGGTGGTGGTTACCGCCGGCGCCAGCGGCAGTCCCGGCGCGGGCGATGTCCGCGTATACTCCGTCAGCCGCGGCGAAACGGTCAAGAGCAACGCTTACACCTACACCCCGCCGGAACTGCGGGTGCTGGGAACCAACGGCGCGACCATCGTCAACGATGACCCGCCGGCGCTTGCGCCAGGGACCGACTATGGCGGCCTGCTGTCCGACGCATCGCTGACCCATGTCTTCCGGCTGACCAATTCCGGCAGCGCGCTCGCGATCTCCGGCGTGACCACCAGCGGGCCGCATGCAGCCGCCTTCCGCGTCGTCAGTTGGCCGGCGGTCGTGGACGGCTTGAGCGCATCCAGCCTGGTTGTGCGCTTTCAGCCGGCGGCCGTCGGCGTACACACGGCGCGCCTGACGATCGCCAACAATTCGACCAACGCGCCGTTCCAACTGAACGTGACCGGCCGCGGTTTCGTGTTGAGCACTAACAATGGGCCGCAAGCCGGCGGCGATCTGCTGACCATTATCGGAGTGGACCTGACCGACGGCTCGCCCGCGGATGTCACCAATGTGACGCTCTGCGGGGTCGCGGCGGAGGTGATCAGCCAGAGCGCGACCCAGTTGGTGGTGCGCGCGGGCCCGGGCGGGGTGGAAACCGGCGCGATCGTGATCCAGACCGTCAGCCGCGGCGAACTGGTGTTCGCTAACGGCTACACCTACAACCCGCGCGGCTGGCTGTTCGGCCGTCTGCTGGATTGGAGCACCAATATCGTGGTCAGCCTGCCCAAGCGCACGCGCTACGCGGCGGGCGCAACAATTGGCAATCGGCTGTATGTGGCCGGCGGCGCGGTGGACGGGATGACCACCAACGCCGTCTACCTCTATGACCTGACCAACGCCGCCGCGGGCTGGCAATTGCTGGCCCCGCTGCCCTCCAACCGGATGGCGCTGGGGCTGGCCGCCGCCGGCCGGCATCTGGCGGCGTTTGGGGGCGTGGATAGTTTCAGCTACAATTCGCGCGCGCAGGCCTGGATTTTTGACACGGAGAATCCCGCCGGCGGCTGGACCGCGATCAGCAACCTGCCGATCGCGGGCTACAGCATGGCGGCAGCCGGCAGCGGCGGGCGCGCCTATTGCTTCGGCGGGAATACGACCAATGTCTATAGCACCGATCCGACCCGGCCCGAGCAGGGCTGGCGGCTGGAAACCACGTTGCCGAATCCCAATTACCTGCGGGAAGCCGGTTGCGCCGTGGACCGCGGCCGAATCTACCTGGTCGGCGGTTATGACGGCACCGGCTACCTACGCCTCACCCGCGTTTGGAACGCGCTGAATCCGGCCGCCGGCTGGATCACCACCAGCAACCTCCCTTATACCGTGAGCGGCGGCCGCGCCATGCCGTTGAACGGCCGGATTTATTACGTCGGCTATTCGTTCAGCGGTCAATACGATCCCCAGCGGCCGGACCTCGGCTGGGGCGAGGAGACCAATATCTACCCGTACCAGGTGACCGAATTCGTCGGCCTGGCAGCGGGCGACCGGCTCTACGTCATTGGCGGTTATGATCAGAATTACCGTTCCAACGTGGCGGTCGGCGTTTTCGCCACGGGCGTCAGCCCGGCCTACGACGCGGTCAGCGGCGGCGCAACCGTTACGCTGGCCGGCGCGTATCTCGGCAACGGCGGAGACATCACCAACGTGACGCTGGCCGGCATCCCGGTCCAAAGCATCGTCCGCCAGTTCGCGACGCAGGTGGTCGTAATCGCCGGCGCCGCGCCCGCCCCAACCGCCGGCGCGGCCTGCGTCTGGTCCACGAGTCATGGTTTCACCGAGCGCGCCGAGGCCTTTACCTACATCTACCCGCAATTCACCATTTTTGCGGCCAATCGAACCGAACTGACCAACGGCGCGCCGGCCAATCGCGAACAGGGCACGGACTTCGGCGGGCGGACGATCGGCTCGACTTCGATCGCGGCCTTCATGCTCACGAACGGCAACGCGGCTCTGCCTTTGAACGGATACACGCTGGAAGGCGCGGGGGCCGCCATGTTCGGCGTAAGCGGCGCGCTGTCCAATAACCTGCCGCCTTACACCAGCACGACGTTCCAGATTAGCTACACTCCAACCGTGATCGGCGTCCATACCGCCGCGCTGCTGATCGCGCACGGCTCGACCGGCGCGCCCTATCGCATTTATTTGCGCGGCGAAGCCTACTGGTTCTCCACCAACAACGGGCCGGCCGCGGGCGGATACATCGTCACAATCAGTGGCGTCGCGCTGGGCGACGGAACCAATCTTACGAATGTGTCGGTATGTGGGATCGCGGCAACAATTGTCACTCAATCCGCCGGTTCGGCGACCGTGCAACTGGGCGCCAGCGGCGAAGGCCGCGCCGGCGATGTCGTGTTCCAGTTCAACGGCGCGGAAGAGCAGCGCGTGCTGAGCGCATGGCGCTACAACGCGCCGGGGTATCTCTACGGTCCGTTCCTCGGCTGGACACCCATCGCCACGCTGCCGCGCGCGCGCGCCTACACCGCGGCGGCGGCCTGGGGCGATCGGATTCTTTCGATTGGCGGGTATGCCCCGGGAGACCGGCAGTCCAATGTGTATGAATTGGTCACCACCAATCTCGCCGGCGGCTGGCGGGAAGTCCGTCCGCTGCCCGGCCGCCTCTATGACCATGCCGCGGCCGCCGCCGCGGGACAGGCCTGGGTCAGCGCGGGATTCGATTATGATTTTGGCGATGAGGTGACCAACGTGCGCGTGCGGGCCATGACCACGCCCGACGGCGTTTGGACGGAAACGCGCGGTCTGCCTTGCACCTTGCAGACGCATGCCTGCGTGGTCTGGAGCAACTGGCTGTATGTGCTGGGCGGCGCCACCAACAGCGAATCGAGCGCCGAGGTCTGGCTGCTCGACACCACCAATCCGGCCGCCGGCTGGATGGCCGTCAGCAACCTGCCCGCGCCACGCCAGAGCCTCGCGGCGGCGGTTGCCGGCGATCGCATCTATGCCATTGCGGGTTACGGCAACAGTCCGACCAGCTCCGTGTTCGAATACCGACCCGGCCAGCCGAACGCCGGCTGGACCGTGGTCGCCGACCTGCCGGCTCCCCGCTTTGGCTTGACGGCAGCGGCGATGAACGAGCGGCTGGTGCTGGCGCTCGGCGGCTATCAGTACGCCGGATCGCGCCGCGCGGAAATGTATGCGTATGACCCGCTTGATCGGGTCTCCGGCTGGCGGCAGATCGGGACCACGCCGACCAATGTCGGATATGCCGCGCTCGCGCGCGTCGGCAACGATCTGTATCACATCGGCGGCTACATGCTCTATTACACCAACGGCGTCTGGCAGGGTCGGTTCGGCCCCGGTGTCGCGCCGACGGCAGGCGAGCTGGCGGGCGGCTATCCGGTCATCCTCAGCGGGGACCATCTGGGCGCGGGCGATGTCACCAACATCACGCTGGCCGGCGTCCCAGTCCAGAGCATTATCAGCCAGAACGCCACCCAGATCGTAGTGGTTGCGGGCGCGGCGGGCGCGCCCGGCCCCGGCGATGTCGTTGTCGAATCGCCCAGCCACGGCCGGACGATCCTGAGCAACGGGTTTGCGTATGCCAGTGCGGCGACCTATCGGCTGATCGCCGGCGCCGGCCCGAACGGCAATGTGGCACCGGCGGAGACCAACGTGTCGGGCGGCCAGGACGCGGTGTTCACGTTGACGCCCGCCGCTTACTACCATTTGGCCGCTGTGCTGACCAACGGCGGACCGGCCGGCGGCGGCTGGGGCGCTGGCGTCGTGGTATATGTCTGGAGCAACGTCACGGCCACCGGCGCGTTGTGGGCCACATTCGCGGAGAATCTCACACCGATCTACCGCGTCCCGGAATTTTGGCTGGCGCGTTATGGCTGGACCAACGAGTTCGGGTCAGCGGAGACCAACGACGCCGATGGCGACCGCGTCCTGACCTGGCGCGAGTACTACGCCGACACGGATCCAACCAACGCGCAGTCATACTTCAGCATCACCCAACTGCTGTATAACGCGGCCGCCACGATCAACATCCCCTGCTCCACCACGCGCATCTACTCGCTCGAACGCACCGCCGACATCGCGCGCGAACCGTGGAGCGGCGTCGCGGGCCAGACCAACATCCCCGGCGCGCCGGCAGGCACGCTGCTCCTGATGGACACCAACGGCGGACACGCGCGCGGCTACCGCGTGGATGTACGGTTGCCGTGATCCGCGCCGCATCCGCGAACATGAGCCAGCGGAGTACTCCACCACCCGCGTACCCACGAGCGTGAGCGAGTGGCCGCATGGGAGCTGGGCCAACCGGCGGGATCGTTCCGCTCGCTTACGCTCGCGGGTACGGATCTGGGCTGCTTGGGAAATCCCGTTTTTTTCATTGCTGAACGGGGGCGCGGTGTGGATCATCTCCCGCCTGTCATGAAGTTCATCAAACTATTGAAAATCACGGACGCGATCACGCTGGCTAATGTGGTGCTGGCGCTGCTGGCAATCTTCTGCGCGCTGCACGGCAAACTGAATACAGCGGCGGGCCTGATGCTGGTTTCGGTCTTCTTCGATTATTCCGACGGGGCCTGGTCGCAGCGGTTGAATATCGCCAACCATTTCGGGCGTGAATTGGATTCGCTGGCGGACGTCATTTGCTTTGGCGTTACGCCTGTGCTCTTCGTCTTCTCGATTTACCATGACGCCCGTTATTTTCCAGTCTATGCCCTGTTCCTGGCCGCCGGGGTGCTCCGGCTGGCACGACACAATACCGTAGCCCCCAACGGCTATTTTGAAGGCATGCCGATCACCCTGAACGGATTATTCATCCCTGTCCTGTACCTGTGCGACGCTCACGCGTTGATCACCCACGGCTATATGACGATTGCCGCCTTCTTCATGCTCAGCTCGATCCGCGTGCCCAAACTGCGGCTGGGCGCGAAGAAAGAACAAGCGTCATGAAAAACACCTGGGGCGCCAAATTGATCCGAACCTGCACCTCAGTCCTGCCCGTCGCACCTGACCGCCACGGCCAATGCGTCCGGTGCGGCGCCTGCTGTGCGCTGCCCAATCGCTGCCCGTTCCTGACAACCACGCCCGACGGCTTGACCGCTTGCCGCATTCACAAGTTCCGACCGCTCAACTGTCGGAAGTATCCGCGCACCGCCCGCGAACACATCACCTCATCCACCTGCGGCTTCCGGTTTGGCGCGGAGCCATGAACCGCGTTCAGCGCTTGACGCACCCTCGCTTCAGGCGGGTTACATGGGATTGAGCCAAAACCGCCTCCCCGTTGTCTAACGCGGCAAAGATGGGGTGGCGCATGTCAGCAAAGTCCGGTCAATTAAAGCGCGTGAGCGCCGCGGTCAGCCCGCCGCGCCAGTCGGACAAGTCCACAATCGAGCGGCTGGCAACGTTCCTGGACGCCCTGCCGCCGGGTATCTGGCTGCATCTGCACGGCGAGGCCGATTCGTTTGCCAGCCGTTACGAATTGTGGCGCGACGCCTGCTCGGCGGCAATCGAGGACGCGGTGATTGTCCGCGCGCGGTCACAGCCGCCGGCCGGCGCCGGCCGGCGAAAATCCGGCGATTGCGCCAAGGAACAGATTGAGTTCCAGCGCTGGCTTGCCCGACATTCGCAAGCCTTCCGCCTGGCCTGCCGCGGCTCGCTGGCCGGCGCAGCGAAAAAGCCATGACCCGGCCGATTGGCGACACATCTTATTTCGGCAGCGCTGCGCCAACCTGCGTCGGCACCGCTTTAACCGCCGAGAAAACATTCGCCTTGCGCGCGATCTCCGGCAGGTAGGGATCCAGCCGGCCAATCCACCACATGTAACTTAACACCAGAATCGCCGCAACGATGACATAGGTCCGCCACGGCCGCTTGCGCTCCGCATACGGGTCCACCAGCGACCGCTCGGCTCCGGGCGGCAGCACCGCCATCTCGGTCAGCGCCGCGCCAAACGGTACATTCATCACTGCCCGCGTATTGATCGCCCAGCCGTTGGCGTCCAGGATCGGCCCCAGGTTGCGTTGGCGCAGCTTGAGCCAGGCCAGCAGCATTGACGGCCCGGAAATCAGAAGCACGACGCCCACCACACCCAGCGGCAGCCAGATGCCCAATCCAAAAATAGATTGCAAGAAGCCGCCGACCAGCGCGCTGACACCGCCGATTGCGGTGCCGATCAGCGCGATTGAGCCCAGGTCCAGTTTACGAGGCGGTTCCGCCGGTTTGGGCGCCGTCACCGTCTTGTCAATGTTCGCCACGTTCTCCGCCGTTTCGGACATCTTCGCCGTAGTCGCTTCGCTCGCAGCCTGCGCGCGCTTGGCCACCTGCTCTTCGATGAACCGGATCAATTTCTTGTACGGCAGCCAAAACGCTTCGCGCACGCTGATGGGATTCGAGATGATCTTCGTGATGGTGGCGTCCCAATCGCGGCCGGACCGGTCATAGAACACGCCGTTGCGGCCCACCATCAGGTTGTCGGAATCGCCGTCCGTGAAGACCGCGACAATGGACTTCTTTTCACCGCCGGGCCGCGAGATGTCGCAGTATGCCAGGAAAGCGCCGGACAGCCCCGCCAGCGCGGCATGCCGCCCCGCATCCGTCACCTCCAGGCACAAGTTGCACGCCCGCGCATCCAAATATAATGTGCCGGCCTGGAATACCGCCCAGGTCCGACCGTAGAAATCGCTGAAATTGACATAATTAGTCAGCAATTCCTTCAGATCGCGCTGGAACCGAACCAGTTTTTCCACGGCGGCCAGTTGCGCGTTCTCCTTTTCGAGCGCGGCGTCCTCCTGGATCAGACGAGCGATGTTTTCACGGGCAGGGCCCGCCAGCAATTCGCGCACGCGGGCCAGGCCCAATGACTCCAACGCGGTCGCCGGCTTGCCGGCCTGCCAGATTTCATTTGGCTGCAGCTTCGCCCGCAACGCGGTCCACTCCGCCTCGGTCAACGCGGTCTTGCCGGCGCCCAGCAACGGCGTCACCACTCGGGCGACAAACACCGCCATCGCCTCGGTCCAGGCCGGATTCAATCCCTCCGCCAAAGGGAGCGGCTTGCCGGCCTCGATCCGGGCCAGCGGGAACACGGCGATCTCCTGAGAAGTGATGGTAAGATCCTTCGCGGCCATGGCAATATATTCGCTTTCTTCGCGATTCAGGGCCGCCTGGGCGCGCGGGTCGAAGGCCGCCAGCCGACAACGCGCGAAATAGTCGGTGATCTTGCCCTGTACCGCTTTCATGGCTTCCACGGCAGCGGTGGTAGCTTCGAGGCCCAGCGGTGCGATTTCCGGCTTGCCGGCAGCCTGATCGGCCCAGGCCACCAGCGCTTCCGCTTGGGAGAAAAAGGCATCCAGGTTGGCCTGATTGACACCCGGCTGGCCACTGCGATCCGTCACCGGGCCGAGTGTGGCGATAATGTCGGCGAGAGCCTGGCGTGTCGGTTCGTCCGCGGCCGCCTCAACCGGCACCACGCCATCGCCATTGAACCGGGTGTTGACAAATATCTGCTCCTGATTCGTGACATCCGCCATGGTGATCACGGTCGCGTCCGGTTTGCCGAGATTGGCCAGGATACGCCGGGCGCCGGCCTGCAAATCGGGATCCTTGATGGCCGAGATCGCGACGCTATCGCCGCCTTTCAACACATCGTCCAAATTGACAAACGCCTCGCGCGCCCAGCGCACGGCGGCCAAAACTTCCGGCGGCCGGATGCGGCCATCGCCATCCGCATCCAGCAGATCCGCCGTGCGCGGATCGAACTCAATGCCGCGCGTCGGCATGCCCAAGGCCATCCAGAGTTTTTGATCCAACTCGTCCAAATGGGCAATATCGGCGCCGTTTCGGAAAACAACCTGGTTGACGCCGCCGGTGCGCGCGAACTTCCATTTATGATGCTTGGTTTCCGTCTGGGCTGTCGGGCTCATCGTTCGCTCCTTGGTTTGGGATCAAAACCCACCTGCCCCGGCGGTGAAAATAGCACCAGCAAAAATAAAAGCAATAATTCAACAGGCGACGCAATTAGCCAAATTCCGTCGGCCGGACGACTTCACGCAGACGCGTCGCCCCGCCATACTCCGCGTCTCACATAACGCGGAGCTCTCGTCTCGCGCCGGATGTTGGATTGAAGCTGGCAAAAAGCACTAATTAACCGTAATGTTTTAGCCGATATTCATTAACGGTATGCCAACCAGTTATCAGCCCGAGAAATGGGGGATATGGAAAATGAAACTGAGCCATCCGCTGCGCTGGGTATTGATCTTCGTTTGCGCGGCGTTTGCGCCATGGTCGGCGCCAGCCGGAAACGACGCCGACGACACCAACACTCCGCGCCGGTTGCTCATTCTGTCCAAGCCGGACACGCCCCAACCCCGGATCGTTGTCTTCATGCCGGAAAAGATCAACACGGTCTGGTCGTGGTATTACTTCACGGAAAACCAGGATCACGTCGTCCAGACGATTGTCGAAAAGGCGATGTTCGACATGGGCTATGACGTCATTGATCTGGCCACCGTCACGCTGTTCCAGGAACCCGGCACGATCGAGCAGGTGCTCGACCCGCGCACGGCGGTCCAATTGGCGCAACAGTTGGGAGCGGAATATGTGATTGTCGGCCACGCCACGGCCATGCAGGCCACTGACGCCCAACCGCGCCCGGGCGGCCGGCTGGACCGCATCCGGTCGGAGGCCACCGCCGTCGCGCGGGTGATCCGGGTCAGCGACGGCAAGGTGGTGGCGATTGAGGAGGCTCAATCCACCGGCAGCGCGCAAACGCGACAGAATCTGGCCGACGGCGCGTTGCGCGAGGCGGCGCAGCGGCTGTCCGCCAAGCTGGCGGCCGACCTGAATCTGATCAACCTGCCATGAAGCACGCGCACGCGCGCCAGGGAGCAATCCCGTTCCGGTGGCCGGACCCGCCGCTGCAAGTGGTGCTGGTAGAACCTGAAATCCCGCCCAACACCGGCAACATCGCGCGCTTGTGCGCCGCCACCGGCACGCCGTTGCACCTGGTCGAGCCGCTGGGATTCAAGATTACCGACGCGAAGCTCCGGCGCGCCGGTCTGGACTACTGGAGTTCGGTCGTGCTCGGACGGCACGCCAACTGGGAGGACTGCCTGGCCGCCATCCGCCCGCCGCGCTTTTTTTTATTCAGCACGCGAGCCACCCGCCCGTACACCGCGGTCGCTTACGCCGCCGGCGACGCGCTGGTATTCGGTTGCGAAACGCGCGGTCTGCCGGAGCGCCTGCTGAATGCCTACCCCGACCGCGTGCTGGGAATCCCGATCCGAACCGACCATGTCCGTTCGCTCAATCTCTCGAGCGCCGTCGCCATCGTGGTTTATGAGGCGCTGCGACAAATTGACGCGCGGCCGCCGGCGTGAATGCGACAACAAACCGCACCCGGTTTGATGAACTTTTGTTGACGCAACGAGTCGGAACGCTATGAATTACTGATAATCGAAAATCGGAGGAAACAGCATGAACAGCGGGATTGGAATTATCAATGAGCGCGTGAAGGAAGAGAGCGTATTTATCGCCAGCCTGAAGGCCGAGATGGAAAAGGTCATCGTCGGCCAGAAATATCTTATCGAGCGCCTGATCGTGGGCCTGCTGGCCAACGGCCACGTCCTGCTCGAGGGCGTGCCGGGGCTGGCCAAGACGCTCTCGGTCAAGACACTGGCCGCGGCGTTGAACACCAAGTTTCAGCGCATCCAGTTCACACCCGACCTGCTGCCGGCCGATCTGATCGGCACGCTGGTCTATAATCCCAAGGACGGCGCGTTCACGACCAAGAAGGGCCCGATCTTCGCCAACTTCATCCTGGCCGACGAAATCAACCGCGCCCCCGCGAAAGTTCAAAGCGCCCTGCTCGAGCCGATGCAGGAACTGCAGGTGACAATTGGCCAGGAAACCTTTCCGCTGCCGGAACCGTTCCTCGTGCTGGCGACGGAGAATCCCATCGAGCAGGAAGGCACCTATCCCCTCCCCGAAGCGCAAGTGGACCGTTTCATGCTCAAGCTGAAAATCACATATCCGAAACTCGATGAGGAGCGGCGGATTCTGGACGCGATGTCCGTCACCGACCGGAAGTTCGATGTCAAGCCGGTGGTGGACCCGGCGGCAATTTTGCGCGCGCGCAAAGTGGTGGACGAGATTTACGTGGACGACAAGATCAAGGACTACATTCTCAGCATCGTCTTCGCCACGCGCGAGCCGGAAAACTACAAGCTGGCGCTCAAGGAATACATCCGTTACGGCGCCTCGCCGCGCGCGACGATCTACCTGACCCTCGGCGCGCGGGCGCACGCCTTCCTGCAAGGCCGCGGCTACGTCACGCCGCAGGACGTGAAATCCATTGCCCCCGATGTGCTGCGGCACCGCCTGATCGTCTCGTACGAGGCGGAAGCCGAGGAACTGGGCTCCGACGAAATCATCACGCGAGTGCTGAACGAATTGCCGGTGCCGTAAATTATCAACTGAAAGCGATGAACTGATTGGGTAATTTTTGGTTTCAGGTTCTCTGGCCATGATCCCAAAGGAAATACTGAAGAAGGTCCGCCAGATTCAGATTCGCACCAAGCACGTCGTCAGCGACGTCTTCGCCGGGCAGTACCACAGCGTTTTCAAGGGCCAGGGCATGGAGTTCCATGAGGTTCGCGAATACGTGCCGGGCGACGAGATCCGGTTCATTGACTGGAATGTGACCGCGCGCGCCGGCCACCCCTTCGTCAAGAAATTCGTTGAGGAGCGCGAGCTGACCGTAATGTTGCTGGTGGATATTAGCGCTTCCAATGTGTTCGGCAGCACGCCGCAGTTGAAAAAAGACCTCGCGGCCGAGATCGGGGCGGTGCTCGCCTTCGCGGCGATACAAAACAACGACCGGGTCGGCCTGATCCTGTTCTCCGACGAGATCGAGCGCTACGTGCCGCCCAAGAAAGGCACCCGGCACGTCCTGCGCGTCATTCGGGAAATCCTCTACTTCCAGCCGCGGCGGCGCGGCACGCGGATCGTCCCGGCCCTGGACTTTCTCAACCGTGTCAACCCGCGGCGCACCGTCAGTTTTCTGATCAGCGATTTTCTCGACCAGGACTTCACGCGCGCTCTGGCCATCACCGCGCGGCGCCACGACCTGATCGGCGTGGTCGTCGGCGACAAGCGCGAGCGGGCGTGGCCTGCCGCCGGCTTGGTGGACTGGACGGACGCCGAGACCGGTCGCCGCTTCCTGCTCGACACCTCCGACGCCCGCACACGGCGCGCACTGACCGCGTTGCAGACACAGCGACGGCAGGCCTTGCTGGCCCAATTGCGCGGCGCCGGCCTCGATTACGTCGAGGTCAACGCCGGCGAACCCTATGAGCGCGAACTCGTTAAATTTTTCCGGATGCGCGAGCGGAGGTTGAAGACATGACGCCCCGCGCGCCTCATTCGCCGCCGCTACGCTCCCGATTCCGGGCGCGGAGTTCAGTCTTCGGCATTGCGCTGCTCGCTTTAACCGGCTGCGGCCGCGCGCCGCAGGAGCCAGCCCCGCCGGCGAGCGGCGCACCCATCGCGACCGCCGCCGCGCTCAGCACCAACACGCTCTACGTCGGCGATACGTTCCATCTGACCGTCACAGTGGACTATCCCGCCGCCGGTCAGATTCACATCCCGGAAATCGCCAACGGCAAGAACCTGGTCATCCGGGACCGGCGCGCGGACAGCCGGGAAATCGCGCCGGGCCGCATCCGAACCGTGGCCCATTACGCGCTAACATCGTTCGCGGTCGGCGAGCGCCTCATCTCATCCAATGAGATTGTCTATACCGAGGCGGGCTCCAACGTCATCCGGACGCTTTTCCCAGAGGCGCGGTTCACCGTCCTTTCAGCCCTTTCCCGGCCCGATGAGCCGCCGCGCGATATCAAGGGCCTGGCTCGCTGGCCCGGCCGGTTCCCGCGCTGGGCCATCGTCCTGCTCCTGGTCGCGATCATCGCCGGTATCGCCGGGGCGCTGGTCCGGCGTTTCCTCGCCAAGCCGCGCACGATTCTGCAACAGCCGCCGCCCCCGCCACCGCACGAAGTGGCGCTGGCCGCGCTCCGCCAATTGGCCGCCAAACGCTACATCGAGGAATTACGCATCGAACCCTTCTATGTGGAATTGTCCGGGATCGCGCGCCATTACCTGGAGGACCGCTTTGGTTTGCGCGCACCCGAACGCACCACCGAGGAGTTTATTCGCGAGGCGATCACTTCCCGCCGCCTTGCGCCCGATCATCAAGCGCTCACCCGCGATTTTCTGGAGCAATGCGACCTGGTCAAGTTCGCGCGCCATGAGCCGCAGCCGGCGGATATGCGCAACGCCTACGGCGCCGCCGAACGGCTCGTCCGCGAAACCATCCCGAACCCCGCGCCGCCGGCGGCGCCCGCGCCGGAGGGGAAAGCATGAGCCTGCAATATCCCTTTGCGCTCCTGCTGCTCCTGCTGGTGCCGGGACTGGTATATTTGCGGTACACTCGGCGCTGGAAACCCAGCCTGCGCTTCAGCGACGGCCAGGCGCTGGCGCAATTGCCGGCGGGCTGGGCCGTCGCCGCCGCGCGCCTGCTGCCGGTGTTGTACGGAATCGGCCTGGCCTTCCTGATCATCGCGGTCGCGCGGCCGCGATTAGGACTCGACGAGAGCCGCGTCGAGACCGAGGCGGTGGACATCGTCCTGTTGGTGGACGTGTCCACCTCGATGCGCGCGGAAGACTTCTCGACACCCGGCCACCGGATGAACCGGCTGGATGCCGCCAAGCGAGTGATTGAGCGGTTCATCGCGGAACGGCCGGACGACCGGATCGGCATGGTGGCGTTCTCGGCAATGCCCTACACGATTTCGCCGTTGACGCTCGATCACGCCTGGCTGCTCCAGCAGATGGAACGGGTCGAGACCGGCATGCTGGAAGACGGCACGGCAATCGGCGACGCGATTGCCTCGGCCGTCAACCGTCTGCGCGACAGCAAGGCCAAAAGCAAACTCATCATCCTGCTGACCGACGGCAATAACAATGCCGGCAAGCTCTCGCCGCTTAACGCCGCCCAGGCCGCCGCCGCGCTGAAGATTAAAATTTATGCCGTCGGCGCCGGCAGCAGCGGCGTCGCGCCCGTGCCGGTGCAAACCCCATTCGGCACACAATACGTCCAACAGCGCGTGGAGATTGACGAGACCATGCTGCGGCAGATCGCACAGACGACGGGAGCCCTCTATTTCCGGGCCACCGACCTGGCTTCGCTGCAGCGGGTGTATGAACAGATCAATGAGATGGAAAAGACCCGGATCGAGGTTGAGCAATACACGCGTTTTGAAGAGCGGTTCATGCCCTTCGTCGTGCTGGGGTTGCTGGCTTTGGGGCTGGAGCGCCTGCTGGCGCTGACCCGCCTGGGGAGGCTGCCATGATCAAGTGGGGTGCACCGCAAGTGCTGTACTGGCTCTGGCTGGTCATTCCGCTGGCGTGGCTGACCCTGCGCCTGTTGCGCCGCCGCGAGCGCCGGCTGACCCAACTGGCCGACGAGGCCGTGCTCCCGATTCTCGCACCGGAGCGGCTGGCCCGCCGGGCGCGCACGCGCAACTGGCTCTGGCTGGGCGCGTTGACGCTCGCCTTGCTGGCGCTGGCCCGGCCCCAATGGGGATTCCACTGGGAGGAGGTCCGCCGGCGCGGCCTCGATATCATGATCGTGCTCGACACCTCGAAGAGCATGCTCGCCCAGGACATCAAACCCAACCGCCTCCAGCAGGCCAAATGGGGCATCCGTGACCTTCTCGGGAAAATCCGGGGCGACCGCGTCGGGCTGGTTTCGTTCGCCGGCGGCAGTTTTCTCCAATGCCCGCTGACCATTGATTACGCCGCCTTCACCATGATGCTCGACGATGTTTATGCCGGGATCATTCCTCGCGGCGGAACGGCGATTGCGCAGGCGTTGAAGACCGCGATCGCGGCGTTCGACAAGCAGCGGAGCGACGCCGACAAGGCCATCGTGCTGATCACCGATGGCGAGGATCACGAGGGCAACCCGCTGGCATTGCTGGATGATCTGAAAAAGCGCGGCATCCGCATCTACGCAATCGGCGTCGGCACGTTGGAAGGCGACCTGATCCCGGTGGCGGACGAGAGCGGCGGCACAGGGTTCTTGAAAGACCGCTCCGGCCAGGTAATCAAGTCAGCCCTGCGCGAGGATGTACTGGGCAAACTGGCGCTCGACACCGGCGGCGCCTATGTCCGCACGGCGCCGGGCGATCTGGGACTCGAACGCGTGTTCGAAGAGAGCATTTCCAAGCTCAAGCGCGATGAGACCGATACGCGCATGGCCAAGATGTACGAGGACCGCTTTGAATGGTTCCTGGGCGGAGCGCTGGTGCTGCTGGTGATCGAGGCCGTCTTGCGCGAACGCGCGACCAACCACCGCCAGACGGAGGAGGCGAAATGAGCGCCAAGAGTCTGCCGGCCGCCGCCGGACTGTTGTTGCTTTCCGGCATCCTGACCGGGGTGTCGGCGGCTGATGCGCGTCGGGAAATGAAAGCGGGTGACGCCTACTATCAACAAAACGATTTTGCCAAGGCGGCCGAGGCTTTCGGGCGGGCTGCCGCCCAAGCGCCAACGGAACAACTCGACCCGGCGGTAGCGGCTTTCAATCGCGCGAATGCGCTTTACAAGCTAAACGATTTCGAAGGCGCTCGCGCCGGCTACGCCGCGGCGCTGCGCTCGCCAAGCCTCGAACTTCAAGGCCAGGCTTACTATAATCTGGCCAATACGTTAATGGCCTTCGCCGACCAGCAGCAGCAACAGCAAAAACTCGACGAGGCCATGAAATCCGTGGACCAGGCCCTGCAGCTTTATGAGAACTCAATGGCACTGGCACCGGCGGACATGGATCCCAAGGTCAATTACGAACTCGCCTTGAAAAAGAAAGAAGAATTGCAACAGCAACAACAACAGCAGCAGCAACAACAGCAGCAGAACCAGGACCAGCAAAAGCAGGATCAACAACAACAGCAGCAAGACCAGCAGCAGGATCAGCAGAAACAAGACCAACAGCAGGAACAACAACAGCAAAAACAAGAGCAGGAACAACCGGAGCAACAGAATCAACAAAAACAGGAACAGCAGCAAGCGCAACAACAGCAACAAGATCAACAGCCGGAACAACAGCAGAACGCAGGCCAACCGGAACAGTTCGAACAGATGACGCCCGAGGAAGCGCAAATGCTGCTGAATGAGATGAAGGAAAACGAACAGTCGTCACGCGACCAGCTTCGGGTTATCATGGGCCAGCCAGTACCCGTGGATAAGGATTGGTAAGCCGGGGGGCGGTGGTCAGTGATCGGCGATTGGGAAACCGGATATGCAGCGAGCAACAATTAAAACCTGGAACGGATGTCGGTTCGGCTGCCGTTCAGGCTTGCTTCTTGACCATTGGCCGCGCGCCGCTGGCCGTTGGCCGTTGGCCTGGGGGCGCTCCGCATTATCGTGGGCATGGCTCGCGCTCCTGCTCGCCGGCGCGCCGCTGTCGGCCGCCGCGTTTGATTATGCTTTCGACATCCAACCGCGCGTGTTGCGCCTCGGCGAGGCCGCCGTCTGCAGTCTGACCATCATGGGCGCGGATAACCCGCCGGCTCCCGATCTGACGCGCGTCCAGGGAATCCAGGTCAGCCCGGCCGGGCGCGAACAGAGTTTCTCCTTCGGCACCGGCGGGCAGAATAGTTCAGTCACTTATCGTTACCAGGTGCTCCCGACCCGCGCCGGCAAAATCCAGTTTGGCCCGTTCCCCTACACCATCGGCGGCGTGACCGTCACCCTCCCCGCTTATGAACTGGAAGTGCTGGCGCCCGGCCAGGCGCCGGGCCAAAAACCGGGCCAGGCCGAAATCGGTGAAATCGTCTTCGCGCGCTTGATGACCACGCAGTCGAATGTTTTCAACCAGCAGGTGTTCGACGTCTACATCTCGATCTATATCCAGAACGGCGTCAACCTTGGACGCGATGTCAACCTGATGAATATGCCGGCTTCCGGCTTGAGTCTCCAACCATTCCAGGAGCTCCAGCCGACGCGCGAGGCGGTCAACAATATGGTCTACAGCGTGCGGCGTTTCCGCGCCAAGGCGCAGGCGCTGACCGCCGGGCGCTTCACGCTCCAGCCCACCCTGCGCGTGCAGGTTCTGACGCAACGCGAGCGCCGGCGCCAGCGCGGTCTCTTCGATGACCCGTTCTTCGACAGTTTCTTCGGCGCCGATGTTGAGGCGCACCCCGTGGACGTGACGACCGATCCGGTCGAAATTACCGTGGCGCCCATCCCCGACCAGGGCCGGCCCAAGGGTTATGCCGGCGCGGTTGGCCGCTTCGCGTTCGAGTTGCAGGCCCGGCCGCTTGAACTCAACGCCGGCGATCCCATCACCCTGACGCTCGAACTCGCGGGCGAGGGCAACATTGAAGCCGCGGGCGTACCGATGTTTCCGGCGGGCGACAATTTCAAGACTTATGAACCCCGGCTCGTGTCCAAAGACATCAATCCGTCCACCGCCACCGGCCGCAAGGTATTCGAGCAAGTGGTCATCCCAAAGAGCGACCAGGTCAAGGAACTGCCGGCTTTAAGCTTCAGCTATTTCAACCCGCTTACTCATCAGTACGAGACGATCACGCGCGGGCCGTTCCCGCTGACCGTGCATTTTTCCTCCAACGCCGCCGCCCGCCTGGTCCAAGCGATGTCCGACCACCAATTGCCCACCACGGTCCTGCTGGGCAACGATATTATTTATCTTAAACCGGCGCCGGCCGCGTGGCAATTGGCGGGCCAACGACCGTGGTTCACGCGGACTTCTTTTCTGGCTTTGCAGATGCTGCCGTTGGCCGCGGCGTTTGGCGTTTTCTTCATGACACGGCGCCGGCAATCGCTGGCGCTGGATGTCGCCCGCGCGCGCCGCCAGCAGGCCCCCAAGGGCGCCCGGGCGGCTCTGCGCAAAGCCGGAGAAGCGTTGACCCGCGGCGATCGCGTCCAGTTTTATGAGGCCATTTGGGAGGCCTTGGCGACTTACTTTGGGCACCGCCTGAATCTGGCGCCTGGCGAAGTGTCATGCGCCGCCGTCATGCAGGCGATGCGGCGCGGCGGATTGGATGCCGGCATCCAATCCGAATTGGAAACGCTTTTTGCCGATTGCGACCGCGAACGCTTCGCAGCCGGCGCCGGCGGCAGCCCATTGGACAAGGCCGCTGCCGAGGAGTTGCTGGACAAGCTGACACGCGGCTTGAAAGCCTGCGAAAAGGTCAGGATATGAATCGGTATACCAGAAGCGGATTGGCCTTGCTCATCTTGTTACTCGGAACGACCGCGCAAGCGTCGGACGGCCCCAATCCAGACGCGCTTGATCCCGTTCGCCTGCAGCAGGTGTTCGTCGAAGCCGGCAAGGCTTATGACGCGGGCCGCCCCGCCGAGGCTGCCGCGATGTATGAGGCGCTGCTCAACCAGGGTGTTTTCTCCAAGGAGCTTTTCTATAATCTCGGCAATGCCCGCTTTAAGAGCGGTGATTTAGGCGCGGCGGTGTTGAACTACCGGCGCGCCTGGTACCTCGCGCCGCGCGATCCCGATATCAACGCCAACCTCGGCTTGGTGTTCCAGACGGCAGGGGTGACCGCGCCCGACTTCCCGTTGCGGGAGGCGGCGGCGCTTCGGCTCAGCCTGCCCGCCTGGATCAGGCTTGCGGTGATCGGTTACTGGGGCGCCGCCGGCTTGTTCTGCGTCTACATTGTTCTTCAGCGCTGGCGGCTGCCGCTGCTGCGGACGGCCACGGGGCTGTGCATTTTGTTCGCCGTGTCGCTGGCCGCCGCCTGGGTCTGGCTGGGGTTCTACTACCAGCCGGAAGTGGTCGTCACGGCGCCAAATGTAAAGGCGCTTTTCGCGCCGCTTGAAAATTCCACCGCCCATTTCGCCCTACCCGCCGGCGCGCTTGTGCGCACCGAGGAAACCTCCGGCAACTGGATCAAGATCGCTTACGACAAACAAAGCGGCTGGATCCCGCAGACCGCCTGCCAACCGGTATTTGACGCCGCATTTTTGAAGCATTCCAGCCTGCCGTAGCCGCCGGCATGGAGCATCGCGCCGCCAAGCGTGCCGGACTGCCCTGGTTGGGCTCTTTCCGCAAAGCCTGCGAATCTACTCGCCCGGCGGCAGGCGCACGTCAATTCGATAATATACGCCGGTCACGCCAGCCGGGATTTCGCTGGTGTAGGCGCACTGCGGCCACGTCAGATTGGTGGCCAGCAGTTCAAAGACCCAGGGGAAGTTCGTGGCTTGCCGAATGGCGTAAAGCCGGTTGCTGCGCGGCGTCCATTGCAGGACCGCGTGCTCGCGGTCAGCGAGCGGCGTCTGCCCGGCCAGACGGAAGTTGTCCTCCGGGTTGGTCGGGCAACTCAAGGTCACCCATTCCTGCCAAGTGAACAGCCGGTCATTGTCCTGGTCGCCGGCTGCGGCAACGCTGAAGTTATCGGTCCAGCCGTAGCTGGCCAGCCACCACTGCGGCGTGTTGTTGCTGGTCATTAACGGCTTGAAATTGGCCGCGATGAACAACGGCACGGCGGCGGTGACCGTCACCGGGTTCATATATTTGCCCGCCGCTTGGACATCCCCGGTCCAGGCGTCAAAGTAGTAATAATTGGAAGGCATGGCCCAGGCCATGAACGCGTCGCCATACGGCGCCCAACCGCCGTCACTGACGGCGCCGGAGCCGTTCGGAGTCACGGTGACATAGTAATTGGTCTTCCACAGCCACTCAATATAGGAATCGTTCGTCAACGTAACGTTGACAAACGTGTCCGTGCCGTAATAGGGCACGCTACCGCTGCCGATCCAGCCGACGCATACCCATTGGGTGTAGCCGCTGGTCGCCGGATTGTTGGTCACGGCACAGAGTATGGCGGTGTCCTTCAGGTAGATATTGGTCCAGGCGTGCAGCCCGCCACCGCCGGGACCGGGCTCGGAAATGATGTTCACGCCCATGACCCACATCAGCGCATTGAAAATCAGCCGTTGCCGGTCCTTGATATCCGCGATGCCGTGCAGCTCGAACGGCAGGTGGACCACCCGATAATGGCCCGAGTTGTAGCGCACCCCACAGTTCAACCCATCCACGCTGCGGCTAAAAAGCGCAAAGGCGCCGCTGCCGGGATCGGTGCGGTTGGCTCGCTGCTGAAAGTTGACCGTCGAGCTGACGCCGCGCGCATACGGCAACACCATATTGCCGCTAACCGGGTCACCGGCCATGCCGTTCAGATACAGGAAATCAGGCGGCGCCGCGCTTACCCACGCCGCGTTATTGATCCGCAGCCAATTGGTGACAAATCCATCGCCTGCGGACAACGTGGGGCCAGTCGCTTCGCCCTCAAGCAACAGCCGCCCGCCCTGCTTGAGATAATTGGTGATCATGCTCCGATAAAAGGAGCTGATCGGGCAGGAAGCCGGATTGGCGTAAGCGAAGGACTTGCCGGTGAGCCAGAAGGCCGCCCGGTAACTGTCCAGCGTCGCCTGGGTCAACGCCTGGGTGCCGAGCGTGACGGCCTGGAATGCCAGATTGGAATCTGCCGCGGCCAGCGTGGTCATGGATTGCAGTGGCTCGGTTTCGTAGCCCGGCGCATAGCATTTGTAATTGCTGTACTCCGGCGACGCCCAGTCGCTATCCTCATCCACAAACAGAATATGCGGGTCCGGCCGGTTGATCCGCAGCGGAATCGCGACCTCCGTCGGCAAGTCCATGCCATTGGTCGAAGCCTCCGAAATCCAAACATTCACATTGGTCGCGGCGGACACCCCGCCGGCATACTCAATCTTGACGTATTCCACGCGGCCGGTGACTCCGTCGGGATTGGCGTCGGCCGCGAACAGCACCCACGTGTTGGTCTGGTTGTCCTCCGTGTAGTGCAGCAGTTCCGAGACATCCACGACAACCTCCGGGAAATTCGTGTCACCGCCGGGGTTTGAGTACATATAAGGAGCCATCAAGTTCCAGTTGGTGCGGTTGGCATACGCGCAGCCGAAATAATAATAGCGATAGACATTGGTCGAGCCCACGCGCACGCCCATGGCCAGGCGTACTTGTTCGCGGTGCGGGTGATTGACGCGGATGGTGGCGGTGACCTGCGGCTGATAGTTTTCCCGATCCCAGGTCACATAGTAGATATTGTCCTCGTCCCATTGATGATTGGTGCCTTGAGTCTTGAGGTATTCATAGCTGACCCAAAAATAACCGGCGTTGCCCCAGTTCGTGCCCCACGAGTTGGCGATCTTGAATGCACCCTCCTCCCCCCCGCCGGGACCATAGCGCTTGCGATCATCATAACCGACGATGGTGATGCCGTGTCCACCCTGATAGGAGCCGGACTGGCCGGTCATCACATTGGCGTTGGCCCCCACCGCGCCATAGCTGCTGGTCGTGGCCACTCCATTCGTGCTGCAGAAGATGAAATTTTCATAGACATTCATCGCGGTGACCACGATGTTGGTCGCGGCCAGGTGCTGTTTGATCAAGTATAATTGCGTATCGTTGGTCACCACAAACCACGACCAGCCCAGCGTTCGGGCCTCCGTGGCCCGGCGGAAAGCGTTGGTGTCCGGCTGGGTGTTCTCGTCGTCCTCGTCGTATGGCATGGCATTCAACGGACAGGCGCCGACGCGCGTCAGAAAACGCATGTGATCGCTGAAATTGGCGCCGCCGTCATTGGCGCGCAATTGGTTATAGGAAAAAGCCGGGCTTAGCAAATTAGAACTGGCGCCGCCGAACCAGCCGCGGTCCTTGCGTTGCAACGCGCCCTGGCAATAATAAACCGCCGCCCAGGATACACAGGAACCCTGTTCCCCCTGATCGCCGATCGGCGGAAACCAGCCATAGGTTGAGAGGTCCACTGCTTCCGGGAAATTCGGCATGTTGGGGAAACGCATCCGCGGCGCCGCCTGAACGTAAGGCGCCGAATACGGCGGCACACCGGCCAGCGCCCCGGGGGGCTCGCGAAGATGCCCTAGCGCCTTCTTCCCCGGCGCAGCGCCGGACGGCAACGCCATCAGGCAAACCGCAATTCCCAACCACAGCCCCAGCCAACCAATACGCATATTCATAAGCGCCCCTCCCCCAGTTGGGGACTGTACCCAAAAAAAGGCCGGGGGGAAAGCCAAATTATGGGGCGGACAAACGACTTGCATCCAAATTCACGCCGGCGTTTTTTTACGTTTGCGTTTCGGTGCCTCCTTGAATACGTTCTCTTGGGTCACGCGCGGATCGCGCGGGCGGCAACGACCTCCAACCAGTCATGCCGCACTCGCGTACGAAAAGAATTCCGCGCATGACCGTCCTGTGCGGTAAATAGTTTGGAGAGGTGGCTGAGTGGTTGAAAGCAGCGGTTTGCTAAACCGCCAATCTGGGGAATCCCTGGATTCGGGGGTTCGAATCCCCCCCTCTCCGCCAGTTTTGAATTTTCGGATTTTTCGCCACGACCCGCCACGGATTCGGAAACCGGACGTGCAAGACGGGATCGGTTTTCGAGCCGAGCGACCGGAAGACTTTCCCCGACGACGCGACGGCGGACACGTCCGCCGAAAGGATCGGGACGAATGCGAACTCGGTTCCCTCGACGGTCGAAAAGGAGCCGGATTGCTGAGGATTTTCCGAAGCCTGGAAGGCCGAGCATGCGGCAGAGCCGCCGCGAGGCCCGAGGCTCGGCGGGGACGAATCGTCCGAAAGGCTTTCCGAACGCGACGCGGCTTGCGCCGCGTCCGTCTGACCCGCTCCGCTTTCTTCCGCCAGATTCCGAACCGCAAGAATCAGGTTTGAACCGATTCTTTTGTGCCAATTCCGCAATTCTTCAAGGTCTTCGGCTTGGGCGTCATACTTCGCTTGACGTCAGGCGGTTATGAAGTCGGCCAGAGGTTTGAACCGACTCGCGCCCGTGGTCTCGAAATTGGCGATGGATTCGGCCAGGGCCGATTTCTGGTGGGTCAGCTTTTCCTTGTGGGCCGTGAACTCGTCCTTGCCGATGGCGCCGTCAATGAACACCTCAAGCAACCGGTCCAGCCGGGCGGTGATCCGTGCGAGTTCGACTTTCTGACGCGCCACAAGATCGGTCTGTTTCGCGGTGTCGGCCAGCGTCCAACGTTCAACCTCGGCCAGCATCTTGTCCGCCCAAGCGTCAGAAATCGAAGCTCGCCAGATGCTCGCCCGGAGTAGTTGGGCAAGCGCTTCCTCGCGGATGATCTTCAAATCGCAAGGGCCGCGCCGCTTCCCGCATCGGTAGCAGGAATGGCCTTTCTGCGTTTCGGACGTGATCGCGCATCCGCACTCGTGGCAGACCATGAGGCCGCGAAATGGGAAGCGGTTGTGCTTCACGTAGCGGCCCCGGCCCTTGTTCTTGCGGATTCTCTGAACCTGCTCGAACAAGTCCCGCGAAATCAAGGCGGGGTGTTTGCCCTCGTACACGGAGCTTCCCCCCATCCTTTGGACAGTTTCTGGGGTAACTTAAGCTAATGGTTGGTCGTCGTTCAACCTCCTTGTTCATCTTCCCTCCCCACCCCCTAGGGGGCGGGGCTTTTTTCAGTTTCAAGAACAATACACCTCGTACGGTGTGCGCTTGTCGAGCGCCTGGTGCCGTCTCTGCTTGTTGTAGAACCGGAAGTAGCGCGTCAGCCCATCGCGGGTAGCCACACCGTCAGCGTAGTCTCGCGGATAGATGTCCTCGCACTTGACCGTTCGCCACAACAGTTCCACAAAGATGTTGTCCGTGGCCCGACCGCGCCCATCCATGCTGACCCGTATGCCGATCTCTGCCAAGCGTCCGGTGAACTCCGCGCTCGTGAATTGGGATCCTTGATCGCTGTTGAAAATCTCGGGCTTGGCCTGCGCCAGAGCCCGCGTTAACGCCCGCAGACAAAAATCCGTTTCCAGCGAATTGGACAATTCCCACGCCAACACATACCGGCTGAACCAGTCCATCACGGCTACCAGGAACAGATAACCCAAACGCAGGGAAATGTACGTGATGGTAGTGTCTTGAATCTTCAGCAAAAAGAGAGGTCATGGTAATCCTCAGGGAAGT
>CAZMXS010000006.1:0-114655 GCA_964570325.1 uncultured Verrucomicrobiota bacterium
GGTTCGGCGACCTTTTCCGGGTAAACCGCCACGGGCAGAGGACTGTCGAGACATGGCCGGCGGCGGGCCGGCGCCGCTGCGCCGGGCTCCCGGTCCGCCGCCTTCGCGGTTGCGGCGGCCCGGGAGAGCGCCTCCATGTTCAAGGGTTTGCTTAAAACCGCCGCCAGGCCGAGTTCACACCGCGTGGCCGCGCTGATTTCCTCGGTTTCGGCGGTCAGGTAAATCACGGGTTCACACCGGCCGGCCGCGCGCATCCGGCGCAGCAAATCCACCCCCAACCCATCTTCCAGGCGATGGTCCAGCACAACCAAATCAAAGGCATTCGCCGTCCAAAGCGCTTCAGCCTGGGCGATGCTTTCCGCCTCGGTTACAAAACAACCGCCCGCCTCCAGGCACTTGCGCGCCACCAGCCGGGCCAGCGGCTCGTCATCCGCCAGCAACACCTTTTTTACTCCCGTGCTCATCATGTGTCCGCGCACTCCACTGCGGCCGCCTTGTTCCTGACTTTTCGGTTGGCGTCCATGCCGTCCCCACGCTAAAATTCATACCGCCCGCTCGGCGGGAAACGCGGAATGATCAACACGTCGCCGGCCTCCAAATGGTCGAGATCCGCGACATGCCCGCGATTGGCCTGGCGAATCCACTGCGCCCGATTGGCGTCCCCGTAGACCGTCGGCAGGGCGGCGATGGATCCGAGTGTGTCGCCGTCCTTGACCTCGTAATATTCGTAGTTGCCCAGCCAGAACTGCTCGAGCGTTTCCTGGCATTGTTTCTGGGCGGCTTCGAGATCCTGCTTCACCTGTTCGAACTGGCCCAATTGCTCTTTCAACCCGTCAATACTCTTCTGCAATTCCGCGCAGACCTGTTTCTGCGCCTCCAGATCGCGAGTAAGCTGGGCAATCGTCAGGTCGCGTTTCTCCAACGTGGATTGCAGGGTCTCGTAGCCAAGCGCCTTCCGCTCCAGTTCTTCGAGCCGGCTGGGATTGCTCCGCACCTTAAGATCCTTCAGCCGGTTGTTGGTATCTTCCAGATTGCCCTGCAGCGTCTGAATCTTTTGCGTCAACATTTGGTTCTGACGCGCTACCTGGTCACGCTCGATCGCCCGTTTCTCCAGCTCGCCCAGCCGCGGCGGGGAAGGCCGCCAGATGTTGGTCGCGGAATTGTCCTGCCCGTCGGTCCAAGCGGGAATCGCCGCCAGAATCACCGCCAGAACACCAGTCCAGAATGAGGGTGTGATGCGCATACGCCGGGATTTAAGCATGGGGTATGCCATACCGAACTCCTTTCTAACTATCTTTTTATCAACAGGTTAAAACATACCCCACAGACCGGTTTCTGTTGAGGATCGCGACAGGAGCGCCGGCGCCGGACAGGCGCTTGGATTATCCGGCCAAGCGCCCAAGACTCTTGGGCGCCACGTTCAGCAACGGGTAAGATGATATAGCGCACCGCTCCGACCAGGCGGCGGCGCGCATCAGCCCGGATTGCGCAACGTGGCCGCGCCGATGGCGCCGGCCAACGCGACGGCCGCCGCGAGCAGGAAGGCCGGCGTGAAGGATTGTAGGGCATCCGCCATCGCGCCGGCCACGCTGGGGCCGGCCGCCTGGCCCAGCCCCATGAAGAGCGTAACGAAACCGAGACCCGCCGGCGCCAGCCGCGGACCGAGCCGGTCGCCGCAGGCGGCCGCCATGATCGCCGGGATGCTCCAGGCCGTCAGGCCGTACAGCACGGCGGAGACGGTGTAGCCCGCCGGCGAGCGCGTCAAGGCAAACAGGCCAAATGCCGCGGCGTGCAGTAAAAACACGAGGATCAACGCGGCCTTGCGCCCGATGACATCCGAGAGCGCGCCCCAGATCAATCCACACAACAAGCTCAACCAGCCCATGACCATGAACAGCCGGCCCGCCGCCGCCGCGGTGTACCCGCCCTGCACGATCAGGCCCTTCACAAAAAACGTCATATATATGATGTAAGAGAAGCCGAACGCCGCGTAAACCAAGCCAAGCTGCCAGACGGCGCCCGCGCGGTACACGCGGGACCAGTGCAAGCCGGCCTGGGAATCAGGCACAGCGGGCGGCTCCTCATCCACGGCACCGAGCGGGCGCAGTCCCAACGCGGCGGGCGTGTTCCGCAACAGCGCCGCGCTGCCACCCGCCAGCAGCAGCGTAATGCCGGCGAAAACGAACCAGCAGACCCGCCACCCGGCCGGCCCGTACCGCTGCAGCAGCGCGGGCACCAACGGCCCCAGCAACATCAACGCCAGCGACGAACCCGCGACCGCCACACCCGCCGCCAGCCCGCGCCGCCGCCGCGCAAACCAGACGGCCATCAGGGCCATGACCGGGATATTGCTCGCGCCGCTGCCGGCGCCGGCCAACGCCCGATAGACAGCCGTGTCCGTAAACCCGTGCGCCTGACCGGTGAGGAACATGCTGACGGCCACCAGCGTCAACGCCGCGGCCGTCACGGCGCGCGGGCCAAAACGCGCCGAAAGCGCGCCGCCGATCACCGAAAGCAGGAGGTAGCCGGCCAGGTTCGCCGTGGCCAAAGCGCCGGCCTGTGTGTTGTCGAGGCCCAGGCCGGTCTGCATCGCGGGCAGCACCATGGTGTAGCCGAAACGCGCCAGACCGATGGCCCCGAAAACGGCCAGCGTGCCCATCGCCAGCACTACCCAGCCATAGTGAGCGCGCCTAAAAAAATGATGCCGTTGTTCCGATTGCATTCGCGATCCCGTCGCGGCAAGCAATGCCCGGCATCGAATCCGGAAATACTCCGGCGGTCAAAACAAATCGGCGTTTGATCTCGTTGCATCCGTTTCGCATCACGCGCCGGTCTCCGTTTGCCGAACGGCTCCGCGGGTGCGCATCGTCCCATCATTGGCGTCTGTATATTTGCAGGATGCGGCAACCCTTCTCCCAGTGAACCGCGCGCATGACGCGGACAGGGTATTGCCGCTTCCTTGCGCGCCGGGTATATTATGCATATGCGGAGGTGGAGCAGCGGACTGCTGACGGTCGCCGGGCTCGTCGCGCTGGCCGGAACGGCCTGCGGACGGAAAGCCCCGCCAACGGACGCCGCGAATTGGGAGGCGGCGCGCGATGCCATGATCCAGACCATCCGTAATTATGGCGTGACCAATGAACGGGTCATTCGGGCGATGGCCAAGGTGCGGCGCCACGCCTTCATTCCAGCAGCCTATCGCCGCCTGCGCGACCCCTACGGCGACCATCCTTGTTCGATTGGCTACGGCCAAACCATTTCCCAGCCTTTCATTGTCGCGCACATGACCGCCTGCATTGACCCGCAGCCCGGCGAAAAAGTACTCGAGATCGGCACCGGTTCCGGCTACCAGGCCGCCATTCTGGCCGAACTGGGCGCGGAGGTGTACTCGATTGAAATCATCCCCGAACTGGCCGAGCACGCGCGGCAGGCGCTGGCCGCGGAGGGCTATCCCGCCGTCCGCGTGCTGACCGGCGATGGCTACCGCGGCTGGCCCGAACACGCCCCGTTCGACGCAGTCATCATCACCTGCGCGCCGGAGGAGATTCCCGGCGAACTGGTCGCGCAACTCCGCGAGGGCGGACGAGCTATCCTGCCGCTGGGCGCAACCGCCCAACGGCTCATCATCCTGCGCAAGCAGGGCGGACGGGTAATCGAGGAGGCCAACCTGCCCGTCGTCTTCGTGCCGATGGTCCACGGCCGCTGACGCGGACGGTTAAAATGCGGAACCCGCGCGCATGAGCGCGCGGCTCACCCGTGGCGTCCGGTGCCGACTGGGCGCAAGCGCGAGCCAAGCCGCCGCGCCACTCCACCACACAGCCGGCACTTGTCCATGCGCCGCCTGCCTGCTATGGTCGCACGAAATAAACGGACAACGGCATGATTGACCGACCGCAAAACACCAACCGGCGCGAGCTGTTCGCGCTACTGGCGCTGCTGGCGCTGGCTTTCGGCACGATGCTTTTCTATCGCGGTTTTTTCGACCCTGACGAGGGCCGCTATTCCGAAATCCCGCGCGAAATGGTTGCGCGCGGCGACTGGCGCCAAATGCGGATGCTGGACTACCTCTATTACGAAAAGCCCCCTCTTTCCTATTGGCTGGTCGCGCCTTTTATCCGTATCTTTGGCGCGCACGACTGGGCGGCCCGAATGGCGCTGCTGCCGAATCTGTTGAGCATTTTCGCCGTAGTTTGGCTGCTCGTCCGCCGCGCCTGGCCGGGACCGCCCGGAACATTGGCGTCGCTGGCGGTGGCCACATTGGCCGGCATCTTCGCCGGCACCACCATCCTGCTAACAGACGCGTTCCTGCTCTTCTGGTTCACCGCCACCTGCGCCGCGTTATATATGGCCTTTCAACCCGGCGCGCCCCAGGCGCAACGACGCGACGGCCTGCTGCTGGCCGCGGTCACGGCGGCGCTGGGGCTCCTGACCAAAGGCGCGCAGAGCGTCGTCCTGCCCGGCGGAATCATCTTTTTTTGGCTGCTCTGGGAACGCCGCTTGAAGGAACTTTTCACCGTCCACCTGCTCACCGCCGCCGCGTTATTCCTGCTGATCGTCGCGCCAACACTGTGGTGGATTGAGCGCCACAATCCGGGATTCTTCCGGCAGTTCATGATTGACGAACACCTCGGCCGCTTCACCGGCCGGCGCGAAATGCAGGTTCATCCCGAGCCCTGCTGGTTTTACCTGACCGTGCTGCCGGCATTGTTGCTGCCATGGACCCTGTTTTTATTCCGTGCCGGCCGACACATCTGGCGGCAGCGCGTATTCAAGCGGGATTCTCTCTCTCGCTACCTCTGGGTCTGGGCGCTCGTGGTGATCATTTTCTTCTCCGCCGGCAAAGGCAAGCTGATGTCCTATGTCATGCCCGCGCTCGTGCCCTTGGGCCTGCTGCTCGGGCGTTGGGGTCTGGCAGAGCCGGACGACGGCACGCGCGCCGACCGCGTGCTCTGGCGAATCGGCGTTGTCGGGCCGTTCCTGCTGGCCCCGGCGCTGGCCGGGCTCTGGCTGATCGCCTATTTTCAATGGCTGCCGGATGATGTGTACCGGATCAGCGGCATCAGCCTGATCGCCTTCCTGCCGCTGGCGTGCGGACTGTGGGCGCTGCTGCGCGCGCCCGGCTGGCGCGCGCCCGGCCCGCTGTTCCTCTACTCCGGGTCGTTCCTGCTGACGGTGGCGCTGCTGCTTTCCCCGCTCTCCGGCCGGGATTTCAACGTGCTGATCCACATCAATTCTGCGGACGTGTACAAGCGGCTGAACGCGTTGCTGAAACCAGAGGACAATCTGGTCGTGTTCTGGGATTACCGACCGGCGCTGCCATTCTACACCCGACGCCTTTATTATCCGTTTATGGTCAAGAACGAATTGATGTACGGCATGCGGCTGGAACCCGATCGGCCGGCCGACCTGCAGACGGCGGA
This sequence comes from uncultured Verrucomicrobiota bacterium, assembly GCA_964570325.1. Taxonomy (GTDB): domain Bacteria; phylum Verrucomicrobiota; class Kiritimatiellia; order CAIQIC01; family CAZMXS01; genus CAZMXS01. Next base: position 5,421 of record CAZMXS010000006.1, read on the forward strand.
AGAACTCCGCCAACTGGCGAAAAGCCGGCCCGGCCGCTGGTTCGGACTGATCGAGCCGGGCGACGATTACCAGGAAAAGTTCCTGCCGCTGGGCATCCCGCACCGCCGCGCACCCGTGCCGGCGGACCCGGACACGGTTGTCTATGAACTGGATTTGAAATCCGGCAACAATGAGGCAGCCGCCCGTGGTCCCCGATCCTGACACACCCCTCACCCGCCGCGAGCGCATGGCCGCCCTGCTCCTGCTGGCCGCGTTCTGCCTGACCGGCCTGTTCGATCACTCGTTGTGGTCAGCCAACGACACGCGCGAAGGCGCGATGATCCGCGAGATGGTCCGAACCGGCCACTGGGTTACGCCGATCCTGAACGGGCAGGCGTACCTGGAGAAACCGCCGCTGCTCCACTGGACCGGCGCGATGCTGTGCCGCCTGGCCGGTACGGTCAACGAGGGCCTCGTCCGTCTGCCGGCGGCGCTGTTTGGGTTCGGATCGCTGCTGATCATTTATCAGTGGGGCCGGCGCCTCGGCCGCGAGCGGGGCGGACTCGCGGCGGCCTACCTTTGCGCGACCTCGATTCTTTTCCTCGAATACAGCCGCATCGTACTGACGGATGCGGCGCTAACCTTCATGGTCATGTGGAGCTGGCATCTGTTCTGGAACGCATACACCGCCAAAACGCGGATACCGCTCCGATATGGGTTGTTTATTCTGGTCTCCGCGCTTTCCTTCTATGCCAAGGGCCTGTTGGGGCCAGGCTTCGTCTGGGTGGCCGTCGGCCTGTTCCTCCTCTATCAGCGGAAATGGAAGCTGGCGTTCATGCTGCCCGCCCTTTTCCTGCCGGTGCTGGCATGCGTCGTAGCGCCCTGGGCCTGGGCCTTGTGGCGAACGGGCGGGCGCGAGTTTCTGGTGACCGCCTTTTGGGCCAACCAGTTTGGGCGGTTCCTGACCTTCAGCGATGCGAGCCTGCCGCCCGACCCGTATTTCGTGCACAAGGAACCGATCTATTTTTATTTGCTTCATCTGCCGGTGCGCCTGTTGCCCTGGACCCTGCTGGCCGCCGCCGCGCTCGCGCGCTGGTTCCAGCGCCGCTCTGCCTTCCGCGAACCGCTGACGGTCTTCATGCGCTTGGCGCTCGTCGCGATGCTGCTTGTCCTGCATGTCTCCGCGGCCAAGGCCGCCTGCTATCTGATGCCAACGCTGCCGATCATTTTTCTGATGACCGGCTGCTGGCTGGAGCACGGAACGGCGCATGGACTGCGCCGAGCCGAGCGCTGGCTGATCAAAGTGTCGTTCGGGATTGTGGCCTTCCTTGCGCTGGCGCTGCCCGCCGGCTATGCGGCGGCATACCTCGCCCACGTCCGGCAAGTCTGGGCTCCGGCCGGGTGCACGGCCACCGCGGCGCTGATTTTCGCTTTGCTGGCGCTGGGCCTGGGATTGCGCGCGTTGGTGAAATTCTGGCCGGAATTCCGCGCGGAACTGAACCTGCCGGCGCTGAACCGCGCACTGATGGTTCTGGTGGCGGTGTTCATCCTGGATGCCGCGGCGGTGCTGCCGGCCCTTGATTACCAGCGCGACTATCGGCCGTTCGCGGCGCTGGTCCGTCAGGCGCGCGCCGCCGGCCGGCGGGTCGCCGCCGCGGGGCTGAAGGAACGCGAGGCCGCCGCCTTCGCCTTTTATGCCGACACCCGGCTGGATGTCATCGAGCTCGACGGGCGCGTGCGGACATACCTGCTGGCCCCGGACCAACCGGCCGCGGTGGTGGTGCAGCGCAAACAACTGGCGGCCGTCTCCAACCTCCTGGAGGGGGTCGCTTTCACCTGCCAGGAAAGCGCGCACGGCGGTTACAAGTCCCGCCAATTCGCGCTGATCATGCCGACCGGATCGAATCCGTAGGAACACCCCGGCCGCTGGTCGGGAAGGACCACCCTGCGCACCCCTCAATCCCGGTTTGCATGGCCTTTGATCTCTATGGCAAGATGGCCGGCATGGGAAAGAGCCGCGCCATCCAAGGCATCCAGCTCGCGCTGTTTCGGTTCGCGCTCTGGTTTGTGCCGCGCCTGCCGCGGCGGGCGATCCTCATCCTGGCGCGCCTCCTCGGGACTGCGGCCTACCACGGTTCCGGCAAATTGCGCCGAATCGGCCGCGCCAACCTGGATCTGGCCTTCGGGCGGACCCTGGAGGGCGCCGCGCGCGAACGGATTCTGAAGCAATCGTTTCGGACCTTCGCGCTGGTTATGCTGGATCAACTCTGGTTCCACTGGCACACCGCCCAGCGGATCGAAAAATATGTGCGCTTCGAGCCGATCATCGCCGCCATTGCTTTCATCAAAAAAGCCCAGATCTGCGTAACCGCGCACTTGGGCAACTGGGAAGTGCTCGGCCTGGCGATGGCGGCCAAGGGGTATCCGCTGGCCAGCGTCGCGATGCCGATCACCCATCCGGAGATTGATGTCCTGTACAACCGCCTGCGCGAGCAAAACGGCCAGAAGGTCATTCCACGCCAGGGCGCCATCAAGGCCCTGCTCCGAGTGCTTGCCGAGGAGGGCAAACTCGGGCTCCTGCTCGATCAGAACACGCCGCCGGCCGAGGGCGGCATCTTCGTGGACTTCTTCGGCGTCCCGGCGCCCTCCTCACCGGCCGGCGCGTCGCTCGCCCTGCGCACTGGCGCCGAGATCGGATTCGGCTTTTGCCTGCCGCAACCGGACGGCACATACTACGTGGAAACCGCGCGAATTATCCGGCCATCGCTCCGCACCGGCGAGGACATCAAGTCCGCCACGCAGCGCCTGACGCGCGAAATCCTGGAAGTGATCGAAGAGGCAATCCGCAAAAACCCCGGCCACTGGCTCTGGACCTATAAACGCTGGAAGTTCCTGCCACCCGGCCGCGGCCGCGCCGGCTACCCGTTCTATGCCCGCGAGATGAAGCCGGATGAGCAGGGAAAAGGCAGATGAACGGGGGCGCCCGCCGCGCCAATCCGGGAAAAGAAGCGGAAGGCGCAACGCGCATCCATTCGAGCGGAGAATCATCCGGTCCCGACCGTGGCCACCGTATGACTTGCCACCAGCGCCCCACCATTCGATCTCGCTCGCCGCGATCGCCCCCCCTATTCGCATGACAGCCCGGCGGGCGTGTGATAGTTTCCTTCCGCCAATGGAAAGGCTCGGATCATGAATGCGCTCGAGGAAGGCAACGAACTCAACCTGGACTTCGACAAGCTGGCGAAGGCGGTCGCCAAATGCCCGGGGATCATCCCGGTCGCCGTGCAACACGCCGACACCGGCGAGGTGATCCTGCTGGCGTACACCAATGCCGCCGCGCTGCAAAAGGCGCTCGCGGAGCGCACCGCGATCTTCTGGAGCACTTCGCGCAACGAGCTATGGGAAAAGGGCAAGACCTCCGGCGAGACCTTCGATCTGGTCGAGGTCCGCGTAAACTGCGAGCAGAACTCCCTGCTCTACCGCGTCCGACCGCGCCGCGGCGGGATCTGCCACACGAAAAACAAGGCCGGCCGGCCGCGCAACTGCTATTACCGGCGGCTCGATTTCACGACGGGGCAACTGGAAAACCTGGATCCGTAGGATATTGTCAAATGCCGCTTGCTCATTGCCATATTTCAGCCATGTGAACCCCCATGCCTTTCTTCCCTGACAAACCCGCATTCCTGGAAAAAGCCCGGCGAGGCAACCTGGTGCCGGTTTGGTGCGAGTTGCTCGCCGACCAGGACACGCCGGTCGCGGCCTACGAACGCCTGCGGAACGCCCGGCGCCAGGGCGCGCCGGACGCGCACTCGTTCCTGCTGGAAAGCGTCGAGGGCGGCGAGCATATCGCGCGTTTCTCATTCCTGGGCGCCGCGCCGCGGACCATCTTCCGCGCGGCCGGCCGGACCGTGACCATCGAGGAGGCGGATGGCGCGCGGCAGGTGCTGCGGGATGCCGACCCGCTGGGCGTCATCAAGGCGCACATGGCCCGCTACCGCGCCGTGCCCGACCCCGCCCTGCCCCGCTTCTTCGGCGGCGCGGTCGGCTACATCGGTTACGACGCCGTGGCGCAGTTCGACCGCGTGCCGCTCTGTGCCCGCCCCGGGCTCGACTGGCCGGACATGGTGTTCGGGATCACCGACACGATTCTGATCTTCGACCGAGTGCGCCATTCGCTCAAGATCGTGGCCAACGCTTTCATCACGGACGATGCCACGGCGGCTTATGACGACGCCGTGCGCCGGATCGAGGAGACCCAGCACTATTTGGCGCAGCCGATTGCACACCACCCGATAGATTTGCATGCGCCGGTCCCCGAGCTGCCCTGCCGATCCAACATGACGCCCGGCGAGTTCGCCGCCGCCGTGGAACGCGCCCAGGAATACATCCGCGCAGGGGACATTATCCAGGTCGTGCTTTCCCAGCGCTTCGAGACCGACCGGCCCGGCGATCCGCTCGACGTGTATCGGGCATTGCGCTCGATCAATCCTTCGCCTTACATGTTCTGCCTCGATTTCGGCGACCGCCAGCTCGTCGGCTCCTCCCCCGAGGTGCACGTCCGCTGCGAAGAGGGGCGCGCGGAATTGCGGCCGATCGCCGGCACGCGGCCGCGCGCCGGCGACCCGGCGGACGACGGGCGGCTCGCGCGCGAGCTGCTGGCCGATCCGAAGGAACGGGCGGAGCATATCATGCTCGTGGACCTGGCCCGCAACGACTTGGGCCGCGTTTGCCGCTACGGATCGGTTCGCGTGCCGGAATTGATGGTGATCGAGCGCTATAGCCATGTGATGCACATTGTGTCGGACGTCACCGGAGAACTGGCGCCGGGGCAGGACGCCTATGATGTCATGCGGGCGACATTTCCGGCCGGCACCGTCAGCGGCGCGCCGAAAATCCGCGCGATGGAAATCATCGCCGAACTCGAGGCCGCCCGCCGCGGTCCTTACGCCGGCGCGGTCGGCTATTTCAGCTTCACCGGCAACCTCGACTCATGCATCGCTATTCGAACAGCGGCGCTGGACGCGCACAAGGCGTGCGTGCAGGCCGGCGCGGGCATCGTCGCCGACTCCGACCCCGGACGCGAGTTCGAGGAAACCCAGAACAAGGCGCGCGGCCTGCTGAAAGCTCTGGCCGCCGCCCGTCGGTATGCGGCATCGCGGACGGGAGGGTGAGTGCAAAATACAAGGCCGCGGAAGAATGAAAAAACAGATCCGCCAATATTCAGCTTCGGGTTTCATCCTTCAGGTTTCAATTCGCCATGATTCTCGTCATAGATAATTACGACTCGTTTACGTACAACCTGGTCCAGTATTTGGGCGAGCTGGGCGCGGCGCTCGAGGTTCGGCGCAATGACGCCGTCACGCTCGACCAGATCGCGCAAATGAAACCGGACCGGATCCTGGTCAGCCCCGGCCCGTGCTCACCCAACGAAGCCGGCCTGTCCTGCGCGGTCATCCGTGAATTCGGACCGCGTGTGCCGCTGCTGGGCGTCTGCCTTGGCCATCAGTGCATCGGGCAGGTCTACGGCGGACGCGTGGTCCGCGCCGGACGGCTCATGCATGGCAAGACTTCGCTGATCCACCACCGCCGCCAGGGCGTACTCGCGGATATGCCGGAACCCTTCGAGGCCATCCGTTATCATTCCTTGCTGGTCGAGCGCGCCAGTCTGCCGGCGGAACTTGAAATCACCGCCGAGACCGATCAGGGCGAAATCATGGGATTGCAGCACCGATCGCACCCCGTTCACGGTGTTCAGTTCCACCCGGAATCCATCCTGACCCAAGGCGGAATTAACATTCTAAAGCGTTTTTTGGCATTGTAAGCGGGGAGAATGGGGTAAACTTCGATAAGATAAAAAACGAGGCGGGGGAAGCGCGGCAGGAGCAGAAAGAAAGTTAAGAGCGAGAGAAACAAACGGGAAACGATGGAGACGGGGAATATCTATAGCCAGCCGGAGCTGCCGCCGCCGACCAAGCCGGAAGGGCCGCCGGATGTCGAGTTGACCGCCGAGAAGGCGCGCGCCAAAGTCAAACGCGACATTGTCGGATTCACCACGGCAATCCTGGTGGTCTTGGGCATTGCCATCTGGCTGATTTCCGCTCAAGAGCAACGCCACCGCGAGCAAAGCCCCGTGCCGGCCACCAACGCGCCCGAACTGCTCTCCGCGCCCCTGCGATTGCCGACCAATCCGCCGCCAGTCACCTTCAAGATCGAAAACACCACCTTCAGCGAAGGGCCCGCCCCGACCAATACACCGCTGGATCCCGCGACCCTGGCCCGGGCCATGGGCGAAGTGCGCATCGCCAATCAGTACCTGCGCGCGGAGGAACTGGACTCGGCAGAGGAGCATGCTCGCCAGGCGCTGGCCATCTGGCCTGACCTGAACGCCGGCCAGCGCCTGCTGGGGTTGATCTACACGCAGCGTGGACAATTCGACCAGGCCATCGCGGTTTTCGAGAAAGCCCGCCAGACCGACCCCGCCAACCCGGAAGTGCTCAACAATATGGCCACCGCCTTCATGCAAAAACGCATGATGGACAAGGCGGAGGAATTGCTCCAGACCGCGCTGCAGCTCGATCCGGGGTTTACCGGGGCCTACCTCACCCTGGGGGTGCTGTGCGGGGCGCCCGGCCGCTAGGCGGCGGCGGCCGATTATCTGGCGCGGGGGCGGGCGCGCCAGCCCGGCAATGTCAACGCGCGCAACAACCTCGCCGTCGCGCTGATCCGGATCGGCCGCTACGACGAAGGCCGCGCTGAACTTAACCGCATCATCGAGGAACGACCGGATCTGGCCACCGCCTATTTCAACACGGCCATCGCCTATTTGCTCGAAGGCAACATTCCGGAGACAATGAACTGGATCCAGCGCGGCGCTGATCGCTGCAATCCCGCCATCCTGCAAAAATATCTGGCCGACCCGGATTTCAATCCGATCCGCGGTTATCCCGAGTTCCAGAAGTTCATGAACCGCATCACCCCCGAAGTGCCGAAGATCGGCCCATAAGGATCACCGCCCGATGGATCTGCGTGAACTATTGCAGCAGGTGGCCGCCGGATCGCTTTCCGTCGCCGCGGCGCTTGAATCCCTGCAAACCCAGGGGGACCGGCATCTGGGCTATGCCCAACTGGACTTGGACCGGCATCGGCGGCGGGGTTTCCCCGAAGTCATTTTCTGCCCCGGCAAGACCCCCGACCAAATCATCGGCATCATCCGCTCGCTTAAGGAGGCCGGCCAGCCGGTTTTCGCCACGCGGGCGACCCCCGCGGTGTTCGCGGCCATCCGCGCCGCGCATCCCGATGCCCGCTATCACGAATTGGCGCGGGCCATCACGATTGATTGCGGCCCGGCCGCCCCGGCCGTTGGCCGCGTGGCGGTCGTCTGCGCGGGCACGGCGGACTTGCCGGTCGCGGAGGAGGCCGCTCTGACCGCCGAACGCCTCGGAGCTTGCGTGGAGCGCGTGTCCGATGTAGGCGTGGCGGGGCTGCACCGGGTCATGGGACACCTTGAACTCCTGCGCGCCGCCCGAGCGCTCGTGGTCGTCGCCGGAATGGAGGGCGCGCTGCCTTCCGTCATCGGCGGCCTGGTGGACCGGCCGATCATCGCGGTGCCGACCAGCATTGGCTATGGCATGAACTTCCAGGGTTTGGCGGCGCTGCTGGCCATGCTCAACTCCTGCGTCCCCGGCATCACGGTGGTCAACGTGGACAACGGCTTCGGCGCCGGCTGCGCGGCGGCGCTGATCAATCGCGTGGGAGAAAGACCATGAGACAAGTCCGGCTGGACAGCGTCGGCGGCGCCAGCGGCGACCTGATCATGGGCGCGTTGATCGAACTGGGTATCCCCGCCGCATCCATCCAGGCCGCCGTCGCCAGCCTCGGCATCGAGCCATTCCAAATCGAGGCGCAGCCCTGTGAGAGCCACCACCTGCGCGGCATCCGTGTCACCGTTCACACGGATGCGCCGGGCCGGCATCATCATGCCCACCGCGGCATCGCCGAAATCCGGCGCTTGCTGGCGGACGGACCTTTGCCGGAGCCGGTCCGGCGCGCCAGTCTGGCCATCTTCGAGCGCATCGCCGCCGTCGAAGCCAAAATCCACGGCCGTGAGGCGGACCATGTGCACCTGCACGAACTGGGGGAAACGGATTCCATCGTGGATATCGTCGGCTGCTGCTTTGCCCTGCACGAACTGGGCGCGGACGGCATTACGTGCGGCCCGTTGCCGGTGGGCTGCGGCACGATCCGCTGCGCGCACGGGTTGCTTCCAAACCCCGCGCCGGCCACGGCGGAACTGCTGGCGGGGTTCATGCTGGAGCAAACGGACGAGCCGTTTGAACTGGTCACGCCAACCGGGGCCGCCCTGCTCGCGCACTGGCGCGCGGAGCCGCCGGCCGGCGGTATGCGCCTGCTCCGCGCCGGCTATAGCTTCGGGCATTACGAGCTCCGCGCGCGGCCCAACCTGTTGCGCGCCTGCCTGCTGGAAGCCGACGCCGGGCCGGCGCCGGCCGACACCTGTCTGGTGCTCGAATGCAATCTCGACGACACCACGCCGGAAATTCTCGGCGCGCTGCTGGCGACGCTGATTGAAGCCGGCGCGCTGGACGCCTTTTTCACACCGGTCCAGATGAAGAAGAATCGGCCGGCGGTTCTGCTCACCGTGCTCTGCCGGCCGGATCAGCGGGAGGCCATGCTCGACACGATCTTCCACGGCTGCACCACCTTCGGCGTGCGCGAATACCCGGCCCGCCGGGCCATGCTGGCGCGGCGGTTCGTGGAAACGGCCACCCCCTATGGCAAGGTGCGCGTAAAAATCGGCGCCTGGCGCGGTCGAGATGTGACGCGGGCGCCGGAAATGGAGGATTGCCTCCGGCTGGCGCGCGCGCAAGGCGTCGGCATCCGCGCGGTGTACGAAGCGGCCTGCCGGTCCCACAACGATACGGAGATTGTTCCGCCATGATTTGCGGTCCTGCTTGGAAACCGGCGGCTCACGGCGAAGCGGCGGCGCGATGGCTCCTGGGCTTGGTCCTTTTCACGGCGGCCCACGCGCGGGCGCAGGAGGAACCGCAGCCGGCGGCGATTACCGTCCCGGCCGCGCACTTCACGGTCCGGCCGGCCGGCCGGGCCTTGGACGGCGGCTGGCAATTCACCGGCAACGGAGCGCTCGAATGCGGCCTGCTGCTCCCCACCAACGGACTGTACACCTTTGTGCTGGTCGCCAGTGGCGCGCCGGCCGCCGGTGAATGGCCGCGACTGAACATGGAAATTGACAACGAAACAGCGCTCGACGCCCCGATCGCGTCGTCCAACTGGATTCCGCTCACCGTGGTCCGCGAACTCGCGGCCGGCCGGCGCCGACTGGCTGTGGAGCTGTGGAACGCTACCACGGAACGCCGGCTCCAGGTCGCGCATGTGACCATTGTTTCCCCCCCGATGGCGCCGGCGGCGCAACCGCTGGGCGACGACGCGTATCGCGCCTGGATTCACACGTTGGAGCAGGCGGCGTTTGCGCGCGCAGACGCCCGAATCGAACAGGTGCGTAAAGGCGAATTGACGGTGCGCGTGATCGAGACCAACGGCGCCGCGGTCGCCGGCGCGGAGGTGGCGGTGCGCCAGATCGCGCATGAATTTGCCTTCGGCGCCGCCCTGAACGCCGGTTTCTTCCAATCCGCGCCGCCGGCGGCGGATGTCGCGCGGGCGTTGAATGTCTTCACCCAGTTTTTCAACTGCGCCGATTCGGGCGACGCATTCAATTGGGCGGGCATGGAGCCCGCGCCCGGCCAGATCAACTACACGATTCCGGATCGTATGTCGGCTTGGTGCCTGGCCAGCGGAGTTCCGCTTCATGGGCAGGGCATTTTTCAAGGCTGCGGTCTGCCGCAATGGGTGGCGGCGCTTTCCAACGAGGCGCGGGAGGCGCGCCTGCTCCAACACGTGCGGCTGGTCGCCGAACGTTACCGTGAATCGGTGCGGGACTGGGATTTGTTGAGCGGCTGGCTATCGTGCCCGGCAGCGGCGGCTCGGCCGGTGCTGACGCTGGGCCCACGCATTTTTCGGGCGGCCGGAGCCAGCGCGCCGGAAGCCATCCTGCGGGTGACGGATGCCGGCATTCTCGAAGGGGGCAACTTGCGGCGCTATGTGCGGCTGGTCCGTTCCCTGCTGGATGCCGGCGCGCCGGTCAGCGGTCTCGGCGCACAAGCCTGTTTTCGGGCGGAACCCGACCCGATCCGGCTGGCGTACGCGCTGGACTTGCTGGCGGAATTGCGCTTGCCGATCCGGCTGACGGGCGCCGCTTTCCCCGGCGTGGCGGACGACCGGGCGCGCGCCCTGGAAACCCTGTACCGCATCGCCTTTTCCAGCCCGTCGGTTTCCGGGATTCTGCTCGCGGATTTCTGGGAACCATTGCACCCTCAGCCCACCGCGGCTATGTGGCGCGCGGACGGCTCCATGACACCGGCGGCCAAAGCCTACGGCCAGCTCGTCTTTGATCGGTGGTGGACCCGGGCAAACGGCCGGACCGGCAAGGACGGCTTTTATGTCTGCCGCGCCTTCTATGGCCGGCACGCCGTCGCCATCCGCGCCCCGGACGGCCGGGCCGTTACCGGCGCCATCGAGCTGCCCAATGATCGCGGCGCCGCGCTGCTCACCCTCCGCCTGCCGCCAGCCGCGCCCCAAGCCGCGCCAATCGGGATGGCGACCGCGCCTACCCGACCTGTGGAGCCGGACAAGCCCGCCACGCCGCCGCCACCCGCAAACGACGAGGGCGAGGAAGACTGGAACAAACCCGTCGGCATGTAACCGGCACCCCCGCGCATAAACCGTTTGGACCCATCCATCCATTTGCACCTATGCGTAATGGAATGGCGGATCACGAGCCTATGCAATGAACAGCTCACCCTTTCAACCGACGCGAAAACCCTTGCGCCGGCCCGACGTTATGCGCGGACACACCACGCCACCTTAAGCCGCTTGATCCGTGATAATATGGTAAACGTGGCCCGCGCCGAAGCCGCGGGACGCAAGGGCCGGAGAATTCAGCCGGCTTGGGCCGCCGCGGGAACAACCCAGAGCGCCTGCATTCTCCGAAGACTTGGGGGCCGGACACTGCTATACCGGGATCAAGGGAGTGAATTCATTCGCCGCAGTTAAATCATAATCCACGGCTTCGGTCTCACACACTGGAGCCGCGCCAATGCAGTTTCTGGCGCAGTAACTCAAAATAGCTGTATCCCGGCAGATGGATAAAACGCACCCCGCGGCGGCTGCGGCGGATTTCCAGCCGGTCGCCGGTTTGCAGCGGGCGCTCCTCCTGGCCGTCCACCGAAAGCAGCAGCCGCTTCTGCGCCTCGCTGATGCATACCTCGACTACGCACCGATCCGGCACCACAAGCGGTCGGTTGCTGAGCGTGTGCGGACAGATCGCGCCGATGACGAAAACCGGTGTTTCCGGCGCCAGGATCGGGCCGCCGGCAGACAGGGAGTGGCCGGTGCTGCCGGTCGGCGTGGAAACGATCAAGCCGTCGCACGCGAATGATGCGACGGGTTCGCGGTCAATCGCCACAGCCAGAAGGCTCAACCGCGCGGACGTGCCCCAGCCGATGACCAGGTCGTTCAACGCGCGATAGCGGGCGATCACGCGGCCGGCGCGCCAGACCCGGCCTTCGGCCATCGCGCGGCTCGATGTGCTGAACCGGCCGATGACCAGCGCTTCCAGCCCCTTCTCCAGGTTTTCCTCGGTGACGCTGGTCAGGAATCCCAAGCTGCCGAGGTTCACCCCAAGCACCGGCTTGTCTGCGCCGTTCAGCAGGCGGACCGCGCGCAGCATACTGCCATCGCCACCCAGGGCCAGCAACACATCCACGCGCGCGGCCAGGCCGGGGGGCGCCACCGCGCGGCATCCGGGCAGGCGGCGCGCGGTTTCGCCGGCCGCCACCAGTTCGCAGCCCAGTTCCGCCGCCTTGGCCGCCAACCGCCGCAGCACTTGCGCCGCGTGCGGCTTCCGGCAATTGGCCAACACCCCAATGCGTTTTATTTTTTTCGCCATGCGGCCAGGAACTCCTTGTTGCCCGCCGGGCCTTTCAGCGGCGACTCGCAGACATCCACCCATTCCAACGGCAACTCGCGCACGCCGAACTCCCGAATACCCGCCACCACCGCGTCATGGACCGCGGGATCGCGCACCACACCGCCCCGGCTGACTTGCGCGCGGCCGGCCTCGAACTGCGGCTTGATTAGCGTGACGAGCCATGCGCCGGTCGTCAGCAACGGTGTAACAGCGGGTAAAACCTTAGTCAAGGAGATGAACGAGACATCCAGCGCCGCAAAAGCAGGGCGCTCGGGCACTTGCGCCGGATCAAGATAACGCGCGTTGACTTCCTCCAGCGCCACGACCCGCGGGTCGCCGCGTAGTCGCCCGTGCAACTGGCCGCGGCCGACATCAATGGCATACACCCGGGCCGCGCCATGCTGGAGCAGGCAATCGGTAAACCCGCCGGTCGAGGCGCCGATATCGAGACACACCAGGCCCCGGACATCAATCTGGAAATGGCGTAGCGCGGCCTCCAGTTTTTCGCCCCCGCGGCTGACGTAGCGCGCACCGCCGATCACCTCGATCACCGCATCAGCCGCGCAGGGATGCCCCGGCTTGCCGGCCGGCTGGCTGTTGACGCGTACCTGACCGGCCAGGATCAGGCGTTGCGCCTTCTCGCGGCTTTCCGCCAGGCCGCGCGCCACCAGCATTTGATCCAATCGTGTCTGCGCCATGGATGCAGCTTGGCCGAAACCGCGCCTCAAGGCAAAGGCAAAGCGGAGGGACAACCCCGCGGACACGAGGTGTCGGCATCGCCGCCGGCATTTTCCAGCGTCGCCTGTCCCGGCACCAGTTCGCGCTTGGGTTGCTCGACGGGCGGCCGCCGCATATCCGCAACGGCCGCCGGGGCGCAGCGCTCAACCTTGACCTCCCAGCAGGCCTGGCCACGGGGAGCGCCGCCACTGATGATGAACGCATTGTCCCGGACCTCCTACCGGACATACAGCTTAATCGGCGCGCCGACCGGTGTTAGCACTTTTCTGTGGATTCCGGTTCCAAATCCTAAAGCAACGCACTGGTTTCGCTCCGTCGGAGCCTTCACAAAGCCATGTGATCGACTTTTTCAGTGGAATCTATTGCAAAGTCACGCACTTATGGCCTGGAATTACGGATAGCTGAATTTCCAAGCAATGACGGCGTATGGCGCAACCTTTTCGTTGACACCATTGGCATAATAATCGCTGGTCAGCCCTGCGGCCCAGTTGAGGAACGGAAAATAAAATGAAGTACAGGCGCAGGGTGCATAGCAACCGTCAATCAGGACCGGTTTCCATGTGTTGGCGTCATATTCCGCATATGGCTGAAGGACGTTGTTGCCGCCAAGATAATCCGTAACAATGCACTCCGCGGTGGGATACGGTGGAAAACTTGACGTTTGCGCCGCCGTGTTCCCGAACGAACTTGCGGATACCGCGCCGTTACTCCCGGCATCCTTTGTCCCAGTACACCATTTGTTGAACCGCGCGCGGTTGCCGGGGATGAACCCGCCATCCCCATAATGGCGGAAGGTCGTGCCAATCCAAGTGAAATAATCGACGCTACCCCCCAGCAACGGGGTAAGGTTCATCACCTGTTGATGAGCGTAAACCGTGTAGTATTCGCGGTATGAATTGTTCGAACCATAGTAGACCCAGTTACTGCAGTAATTTGGATACACCCAAACAGCGGACCGGGCCTTGGTGTATGGCCACTGGCCATATACATTCTGATTCGTTTGGAGTGATTCCCACTCGCCTTCCGAGTTCTCCCATTCTTTATAAGTGAGCTTCACTCCATCCGCCCACGTGCCGTCATGCACAGTTTTCGCCAAACCGGAAATACAACCGCGCAAGGCATCCCAATCGGTCGCCGATATCGTGGCGTTGGCCCACGGCGTCACATCCAGAAACGAACCGGGCAGGGCCAATGCCGACAGAAATGCGGCTTTGTTGGCGATAGGCCGCCACCAGCGATAAACTTGGATGTAACTCGGCGGTCCGCCACCCTGAAACCCCGACAGACACGTGTAGCTGGTATTATGCCATTCCTCCGGGTCCACTCCCGGCATGACATATTTCGGCAACAGGTTCTTGATATCGTTCTTCACCGCCTCCACATCCCGGCACCCGGCCATCGGCGGCGTCATGTTCGCCGCCCATGCCCGCTCGGTCAGCGCCTTGTGTGCCCAGAGCATATTGTTGAGTGCCACCTGTGCTCCATTCGCCGTCGGCCGCTCGGGCAAAGAAGTGGAAAAGCCGGTCGCGGCAACGAAGAAAGCGGCCAGCGCGGCGGTGAAAATGCGGGCGACGCTCAAACTGAGCCATCTTGCGCACATCTCTTGTCCGGTCATGCCGGTTTGTCTTGCTCTTGCCATTCTCGCACCAGAAGCCATATTGCGGTTCATTTCAATTCGGGCGATGGGCTTATGCAGCATCGCATTAGTTAGATTGTCGGATGTCGGGCATCGTCTCTGTTAACTCTTGTTCAGGCGCGACCGGCAAGTCGGCAAAGGTCTTTAAGGCCGTCCGAGCACAGTCCTGCACCTCCGACGATTCGGCTGCGTCCTGGGATAACGCGGTAAGCGTCGGTGTGATATTCGCGATCTCATCGCGAAGCGACTTCAACGATTTTCGTGTATCGGGATCGAGCCGGACTTCGCCCTGGCGGACAAGGTTGTCGAGATTCCACCATTTCTGTTTGTCGCTCCTCAACGGTTTCACGTTCTTGTCGGCGGTAATAATGTCGCGGTGCTCCTCGGCAATCGCCAATGAAAGTTCCCGGCAGGTCAAGGCTCTCAACCGCACGGGGGAATTCTTGCCTGATAACACTGCAAATAACTGTTGCTTACATTGCTTGCGCTGCCCCTCCGTCATCTGTTTCCAATACTTTTGACGCAAAAGCCGCAATACGGTTTCCCGGAACAGTTGCCCTTCCTTCTCCGAAGCAATACAGTCCAGAAGCCGATTCAAATCGTCATTAGCGAGCCCCCCTTTTTCATCTTCATAAAACGCCAAGGCAAGACCTACAGGAAGGACTCCCTCTTCCCATTTTTCCTGCGGCACGCGAATCTTGGCTTTTTCGCAACACTCGCGGGCCGCTTGAAGCATCTGCGGTCGAGTGAGCGTCTTGAGATATGCCTCAAGTTGAGGATTGCCTTGGGGCGTGCCGTACCGAGAAAGTTCCTCGATTCTCGTCCAGACGTTGGTCTCGCCATAGAGCATGGCCGGGACAAGGAGACCGCAGGCAAGAAGCAAGTGAATTCTCATTTCAATTCCCTCCCGTGCTGCCGACCGGCTGGCAAAGGTTCTGTTCTTCGAACTGGGTGTCCGCTTCTACCGGAACAACGTTGCCGCACTGGGTTGCAGGCATGAAAGTACCCGCCCAGCTAACAAGGTCGAAGTCATTGTGTTCTTCAAGATTGTCCGGCACGTTATTGGCTCCGACAGACCATGTGCCTAAAACGGCATTGTAAGCCCAAGTGTCAGCCTGATCATGGATGGGATAATGAACACTATGATTGTCATCGTCTCTCTCCATCCCCCACACTTCCACCCCGTTAATCTCATAACATACTTCAACCAACCCATCACAACGTAACCCAGTTATGGTATCTAGATGACCATTCCAATCTGTCGGCTCTACAGCATTGATCCCAGGATTGGGAATGGGGGCGTTGGCCACCAATGCACGGGCAACGCGAATAATCTGGAGCCGCTGGGCATATGTTATCGAGGAATTTCTGAAGCAACCATAGGCTGGATATTCTGACTGTTGCGTTATGTTAGTAAGATTCTCGTTGTCCGTGGGTCCTCCCATTTGGATGAGGATGAAATTTGCATCATTGGTTAGTTCAACTTTTGTGCAAGTTCCCGCATATTGCCACACCAAGGCCGAATGCCCTCTGCTGTTCTGTCCGATACCCCAGATATCAAGCATGTTGTCGCGAACGACCGCATTGGCGAGATTGATCATAACAACCGTGGCCTTACAGTCATCCTTGCAGATTTCGGTTCCGCCGCTCTCCTTGTAGCGCAAGGTGAACGTAACCCCGCGCTCGACCGTTCCGACATTTGTTCCCTCGATCCAATAGCCGTCATTCATGAAGTTTTGGAAGTCGGTCTTCTCCATCGAGTTGGCGAGATTCCATGCCTTCTTATTCGAGGTTAACGTGATCTGAGTTCCCTTGGTGCTTTGTGTCCAGAGCTTGATTCTGCCCGCATCTACACCAGACACTTCCAACTCAATGGTGCCGGTGTCCAAGAGCGGTTGAATGATGGGCTGCAGCTTGGCGAGATTGTCTTCGCTGGCAACGGAGTTCTCGGTCAAGTCCGGCACAGGCAACGCCGACCATGTCCCGTCGTTGTTCATCACCCCATCGGCATCGTCATCGTCCCAGTTGACCAGCAGATAAGCGCCAATGCTTTCTTCATCGGCATCCCCAACCGGGCCTCCCTGACTTCCGGTGTCCTGTCCGTTGTCCAGATCACTGCCACCGTTGCAAATATCCAAGTCTACTCGAATCACCCACCCCGCCGCCTTCTCAAGGCAGACCCACTCGGTCGCCAACCCCGCATAGTTCGTCGTGAACTCCAGCGTAATCCCGGCCGAAGCCGTCGGCCCGATGCCCTCCACATACAAGGTGGTGCCGATCTTCGAAGGCGCGAAGCCCAGATCCACCGTACGGTATGTCCCGGCCGCGACGAAGTCGCCACCGTTGGCGACCGCCGCGCCCCGGCGTTACATCCGGGCAGGCTTGGTCCAGAGCCGGAGATTGCCGGAGGCCGGGGTGTAAACGTAATTGCTGCCGTTCCATGTGCGCGAGACCGACAGCGGTGCAGAGGCGCTGTATGTCACCCGAATGAACGTGCCGGTCACATTCACATAGGTCGGCAGGCTGATCTCCTACGGCACAAACGCATCGCCGAGGGTCTCGTCGTCCGGGTTGACGGACAACCCGTCCCAGTTGAAACCGTCGGCGTAGTCGGGGATGCCGTCACCGTCATCGTCGTTGTCGTTCGGCTGCATCGTCATCGGCATCGTCAGCTTGAAATACGCGTCGAAATCTGCCCTGAAAACGGCATCCGTCCAAGCATTCATTCCAGGGAAATTGGTGTCCAGCGCCGGCCCGACATCCTCAACATAGGCCTGGGGACAGAAATCGCCGATACTCCCGACCAGCACGCGCGCAATCTCGCAGGTGGCCCCGGACTCGCTGAAGCACACGTCCGAGGTTGAGGTGTAAAACTGGATCTGGTTCTCCAGCGTCCAGAGATAGGCCCCCCAATCCCCATTGGTCGTCAGCGCGCCTTTGCACCAACCGGCGTTGTCATAGACCACCCCGACATGGTTGCTGAACCGCCCGCCGGATAACGCCTGTTCCCAGGCCGCGAGCGGATTGGTCATGCCCACGACCAGAACCTCGCGCTCGACGGCCACCTGATAATTCGTTTGGATCGGAAACGGCCCGACGATGCCGGTTATTTCCCGCGCGGCCTGCATCACCTTGTATACCGTCGAAAAATCAAGGTTGGTGAAGATCACCGACTCAAACCGGCGGTTGAAGTGATAACGGTTGGTTTCGGCGGCCCAAGCTGGGCCAGCGAGCAACCCGCCGGCGGCGAGCGCGATACAAGCCAACTGGATTGGGCGGCGGGGCAGGCTCATGGGCCGATTTGCTTGTAAAAGATGCCCGAGAGGCCTTCCATGGCCTGTTTCATATCCTGCAGGTCCGCCGGGGAGCCGGGGGCATTGGTAAAGACCAGTGGATCGCGTTTGACGGCCGACCACCAGGAAATGATCTGCAGCCGTGTCTCTTTCAGCACCGACGCGCCATCCCGCGGGTCGTGCGGATCCGCGCCGATGCGATATTCCTCGCTGTTGGCCAGGAGATCGTTGTCGGCGTCGGCCGTTCCATCGGCGCCGGACCTTGGGTCAAAGCCGTTGGCAAGTTCCCAGCCGTCCGGCATCCCGTCGCCATCCGAATCCGGCTCCGCCGGATTTGTATGGTGGATCAGCCTTTCGCGCGCATCCGTCAGGCCGTCCTGGTCCGAATCGATATCCGCGTTGGCGACCACATAGTAGCGGGTCTCCACCCCGGGCGTTGCGGGATCGGACCATACCAGCGCGTTGGTCCCAACGGTGGGCAGATTGGTTGCCAACAGGACCCACTCGTCCGCAAC
Source organism: uncultured Verrucomicrobiota bacterium (assembly GCA_964570325.1). Classification (GTDB taxonomy): domain Bacteria; phylum Verrucomicrobiota; class Kiritimatiellia; order CAIQIC01; family CAZMXS01; genus CAZMXS01. The sequence goes on from CAZMXS010000006.1 coordinate 23,644, forward strand.
CAGGCTGGCACAGGCCATGATTTCCAACCGATTCGTAAATCCGAGGGGATAACCGACAACCAAGGTCACATTGGTCGCATTGGCCTGGATGGCATCCACCACCAGATTGCTCTCCGCCGCGGCTGACCGCATCGCCATCAGCCTACCACCCGATTCCAGCCCCATGACCGTCGCCGTCGCCTGCGCGGCGCGCGCGGCCTCATCTGACACAATCGTTACGCTCCAAACCACCCGCCGCCGGCTTAATTCGCGGTCGAAATATGCGGCATCATCTTCCGTTGCATCAGGTTGCGACCATGAAGGCGCACGAAATACGATCAGTTCCTTGTAGGGTTCGCGTTCTGTTTCGGGCACCTGCAATACCACCACTTCCTGCCGCACTGCGTCCTCATAAATCACCAGTCGGGCGCCATCCTTGAGCTGCCGGGCGATGGTGCTGGAGCGCGCGATCGGATAAGGCCCACCATCGAAGTGCCAGTACCAATCGGAGCTCTGTTGAGCGATTGCCAGGAAATCGCGGGTGTTGGCTGACGCCAACTCCTCCAACAAAAGGGGCGGCAGGAGCGGGGCCGCCTCGGCGCGGAACTGAAGGTACTGCTGAATCAGTTGCTGCCAGTCGCGTTCGACCGATCGATCAACCGGCGCGCTGGCGCGGCGCGATTCCGCCAGGGCCAACCAGCACATACCAGCGAGAATCGCCAGGCAGAGCACCGTCAGCAGACGCCGATCAGTTTTTCCTGTCGCTCGAGTCGCCTGCCATTCACCCCGGATCAAGACGGCCCATCCGTACCCGTATTAAAAACGACTGGACCGTAGCAGGTGTTTTTTTTGTCCAGCGGTTTCTGAACGAGATTCAGAAGACTCATTTTCAAAAAAGCGAAGAGGATTGAGAGTCCGGTCGGAAAGGCGAGAAGAGGCAGCAGCAGGACCACTTAGGGCATCACCCGCTTCACCCCACCGTCGGAGGCGTCCCCCTTGACTCCGCGATGTTCTGTGCGGCGGGTGCTGCCCGCGTGGTATACCGAGAAGCAGCACGAGTGTTTTGCCTTTCTATACCCCACGCCGCTTCACAGGATTCGACCACGCCGGTGCGCGTGTGTTCAATCTTGCGCATCAAAAAGGCGCGCCGGCCGCGCTTTCATCCCCGCCTGTCGGCGTCGTCGCCTGTGGATCGAACGGCTGGGCAACAGTCGTCCCGCCCTTCTGGAGCAGGATTTCGACCTTCTTTTCCACCTCGTCCAGCTTCTGGCCGCAATATTTGACCAGCGCCGAGCCCTCCTCAAAATGGCTCACCAGCTTGTCCAGGCTCAACGCGCCGCTTTCCATCTCCGCGACAATGACCTCCAGGCGCGCCAGCGCCTGCTCGAAATTCAGTTTTTTTTCAGCCGCTTTTTCCGCCATGACTTTCTCCTTTGAATACTTCCGTGATCGTGGAACGAAGCTTGCCGCGCGCCAATTGGGTCACCAGCTCGCTCCCCGCAACCGTCTCGGCGGCGTCGCGCAGCGGACGACCGTCCGCGCCGCGGGTAATGCTGTAACCGCGCTCCAGCACCGCTTGCGGTCCAAGCGCGCGCAACTGGGCGGCGAGCCGCTGCACCTGCGCCCGCGCGCCATCGCGCCGGGCCGCCAGTGCATGCTTCAACCGTACCGCCAACGTCTCCAATCGCTGCCGGCCGCGCCGCGTCCCATTGCGCGCTTCATGGCTCAACCGCAGGCTGCCGGCATCGAGCGCCTGCCAGCGGCGCTGAATCGCGCCCGTCGCCGCGTGCGCCAGCCGCAAGCGCAATCCCGCCAACTGCTGCGCATAGCGCCGCACCAGGTTGGCCGGCTCGCGGAACACATAACTGCCCGCCGCGCGAGTGAAGCGGTTCCGTAATTCCAGCGCGCGCTGGCGCAGCGCCCGGGCCAGCCGCCCGGACCACTGGTCTACCAACCGCGCCAGTTCCGCTTTCGGGCGCACCACCAGCTCGGCGGCGGCCGAAGGCGTGGGCGCGCGCAGGTCGGCGGCAAAATCACTGATCGTGAAATCAATCTCGTGCCCGACCGCCGAGATCACCGGCACGGCCGAGCGCGCGATCGCGCGCGCGACGATTTCCTCATTGAAACACCACAGATCTTCCAGACTGCCGCCGCCGCGGCCGACAATCATCACGTCCAACCCGCCGCGCGCGTTCAAGGCATCAATTGCCGCGGCGATTTCCTCCGCCGCGCCCGCGCCCTGGACCCGCGCCGGCGCGATCACGATGTGCAGATTCGGGAACCGCCGATCCAGGATGTTAAGAATATCCCGCAACGCCGCGCCGGTCGGAGAGGTGACGATGCCGATATGCTGCGGCAGCGCGGGCAACGGCCGCTTGCGGGCGGGATCGAACAGCCCTTCGGCAGCCAGCTTGCGCTTGAGCGCCTCAAAAGCCGCCTGCAGGTCGCCGCGGCCGGCGGCCTCCGCCCGATGCACCAATATCTGATAATCCCCGCCTTTTTCGTAAACCGTGATTTGTCCATACACCAGGAGTTTGAGGCCGTCCTGGATTGCCACCTTCATGCCCGCCTGGCGCTGCCGGAAAAGGACGGCCCGAATTTGCGCGGCCTCGTCCTTCAGCGTGAAATAGAAATGGCCCGAGCCCGGCGCGCGGAAATTGGAAACCTCTCCCTCAATCCAGACCATTCCGAACTCGCCCTCCAAGGCGGCCTTGATCTTCCGGGTGATCTCGGCCACCCGATAGACATGGCGCGGAGGTGGCGCGGCGGCGACGCGGTCGGCGCTCATGGCTTGACGACGGCCTCCTGGATGCGCTTGATATCCTTGGCCCGGCCGGTCTGCGCATCCACCGTAATCAGCACCCCGTCCAACCGGACATCCGCGGTGGCGATCTCGAACTTGGACGGCATGCCGGTCGTGAACTTGGCGAGCACCGGCGCGATCTCGCGGCCGATCACCGATTCCCGCGGCCCGGTCATGCCGATCTCGGTCAGGTATGCCGTGCCCTTGGGCAGAATGCATTCGTCCGCCGTCTGTACGTGGGTGTGCGTGCCCGCCACGGCAGTGACCCGGCCGTCCAGGAAACGTCCCAGCGCAACCTTCTCGGAGGTGGCCTCGGCATGAAATTCCACAAAAATCATCCGCCCCAGCTCGGCGCCCCGGGCCAGGATGGCCTCGGCCGCGCGGAACGGACAGTCATTGGGCGGCATGAACGTGCGGCCGACAAGGTCAATGACCGTCAACGGCCCCGCCGCCGTCCGAACCGTGATGAAGCCCTTGCCCGGACAACCCGGCGGGAAATTGGCCGGGCGGAGAATGCGCGGTTCGCGGTCGAGATAGTTGATAATCTCTTTCTGATCCCAGACATGGTCGCCGGTGGTGATCACGTCGGCCCCCGCGTCGAAAATTTCCCCGGCCAGGGCCGGGGTCAACCCGCGGCCGCCAGCCGCGTTCTCAGCGTTGGCGATAATAAAATCCGCCTGCCCCTTGCTTTTCATCTGGCCCGCGATGCGCGCAAACGCGAGGCGCCCGGGCGAACCGACAATGTCACCCACCATCAGTATTTTCATAATTTGCGATCTTCAATTTGCAATTGGCAACTGACCGAACCCGATCATCCGGCAGCGGCAGACGTTTCAACGCGCGCGTTTCCACCTCAATCATATCATCGGGCGAGAACGCCCCCCTCAATATCGCGCATACGCCTCCACCTTTCCCTAGCGCGCGTATTCAATGCAGCGGGTTTCGCGCACGACCGTCACGCGAATCTGGCCGGGATATTCCATTTCGGCCTCGATCTGCTTGCTGATGTTCCGCGCCATTTGCATCGCCTCGTTGTCGTCAATCTTGGTCGGTTCGACCAGCACGCGCAGTTCACGGCCAGCCTGCATGGCATAGCTTTTGGCGACACCGCGGTAGCTGTTGGCGATCGCCTCGAGTTTCTCCAGCCGCTTGAGATAGAACTCGGTCGTTTCCGACCGCGCGCCGGGCCGCGCGGCGGTCATCGCGTCGGCCGCGGTGGCCAGCGCCGCGTAAACGCTCTCGGCCACGACCTCGCCATGGTGTGCCCCGACCGCGTTGTAAACGACCGCCGGCTCGCCATGCTTCTTGAGCAGGTCCGCGCCGATAATCGCGTGGCCGCCCTCGACCTGGTGGTCCAGCGCCTTGCCAATATCGTGGAACAGGCCGATCCGCCGGGCGATGGCGGGATCCAGTCCGAGTTCGGACGCCATCATCCCCATCAACTGGGCCATCTCGATCGAGTGGGTCAGCACATTTTGCGCGAAACTGTGGCGGTACTTCAGGCGGCCGAGCGTCCGCACCAGTTCCGGCGCGACCTTCTGGATGCCCACCTCGTAGATCGCATGCTCGCCGGCCTCGCGAATCGTGTCGTCCAGTTCCTCCTTGACCTTGGCGACCACCTCCTCAATGCGGGCCGGATGAATGCGGCCGTCAGCCATCAGCCGTTCCAGCGACACGCGCGCGACCTCGCGCCGCAGCGGATCGAAGCCCGAAATCACCACGACCTCGGGCGTATCGTCAATCAGGATGTTGACGCCGGTCGCGGCCTCAAGCGCGCGGATGTTGCGCCCCTCGCGGCCGATGATCCGGCCCTTCATTTCGTCATTGGGCAGGGTCACGCTGCTGGTCGTGATCTCGTTGACCTGGTCGGCGGCATAGCGCTCGATCGCCAGCGTGATGATGCGCCGGGCCTCGCGCTCGGCGTTTTCCCGCGCCTCCTCCTGCATGTGGCGAATCAGCGCGCCGGTCTCCGCGCGCAATTCGTCCTCGACCTGAGTCATCAGGATCTTGCGCGCCTCCTCCTGGGTCAGGCCGGAAACCGCCTGCAGTTTGGCCCGCTGCTCCGCAATCACGCTCTCCAGTTCCGCTTCCTTTTGGCGCAGCGCATCTTTCTGGCGCTCGATATCCTCGTGCTTCTGGTCAAGCCCCGCTTCCTTTTTGTCCAGCAGCGCCAGCTTGCGATCGAGGTTGGCCTCGCGCTGGCTGATCCGCTCCTCCGCCACGACCATCTCCTGGCGGCGCGCCGCGATGTCCCGTTCAAAAGCTTCGCGCGCCTTGATCACTTCGTCCTTGGCCTGCAGCTTGGCTTCGCGCTGAATCGTTGCAACCTCGCGTCGGGCCTGTTCCAGGATGGTCTGCGCATTCCGCTCGGCCGCGCCGGCCTTTGCCCGCGCAAAGACCATGTGCGCGTAAAATCCGAGGGTCAGGAAGACCAACCCCATCACCGTTGGCGCCCACCACATTTCCATACGAACCTCCATCGGCCGCCGCTGGAAAAACACGGCCAGCCGTTTGTTATTGTTCACCGCCACCCCGCGGGCCGCTCCGCCGGGGATAGACATTTGACTCCGTCACCACCACATCCATGCGCACATCGTGGGCGGCCGCCGGCGCTTTAGCCACCAACTGCGCTTCAAAAGCCACCCCCGCCTTGAAGGCGGCCACGTCCGCCAGCAGGCGGTCGAAATGGCCGCCGCCGCGCCCGAGCCGCCGCCCCTGCCGGTCAAACGCGACGCCGGGCGCCACCACAAAATCCAGTTCCGATCCGGCGCACCAGATCGGCCGCTCCGGCTCCAGCACGCCCCACGGCCCCGCCACCAGCGCGGCGCCCGGATCCAATCGCGCCCAACCATAGTCCGCGGTGGCCGGACGGCTGGCCGGCACACAAACGGTCTTCCCGGCCGCGCGACAGGCGCGCAGTAAATCCTCCGTCTGCACCTCGCGCGGCCGCGCCAGGTAACATCCCACCACCGCCGCGCGGCCGAACTCCGGCAGGCGCGCCAGACGCGCCATCACGCGGCCGCTGGCCTCCCGCACCCAGTCCGGGTCCAGCCCGCGCATTCGGACATATACCCGCGCCCGCAACGCGGCTTTCCGATCCGCTTTCATTGCCCACCCCGTTCTGGAGACGGCGGACGCGACGGCATGCCCCCAGCGCCCTCCGGCGGCGGCGCGGCCGCGGCGCGCGCCTTGGCGCGCCGCGCGTTCCAATATTCAATGCGTTTCCGGATCGTGTCCTCATAGCCCTGATCCGTGGGCGCGTAATAAACTTTGGTTGTCGGCGCGTATTCCTGATCCACGAAATGCCCTTCGAAGTCATGGGCGTACTGGTACCCGGTGTGGCCAAACTCCTTGGCCGCCTTTTTATGTCCGGTGCTGCGCAAGGCGCGCGGCACGGGCAGTGTCCGGCCGTTCTTGACATCATCCAACGCGGCGTCAACGGCCAGATAGGCGGCATTGCTCTTCGGGGCGGTCGCCAGGTAGGTCGTAACCTGCGCCAGAATGATCCGCGCCTCGGGCATGCCGACAAAATCCACAGCCTCCAGCGCGGCCGCCGCCAGCGTCAGCCCGCGCGGGTCGGCGTTGCCGATATCCTCGGCGGCGAGGATCACCAGACGGCGCGCAATGAAGCGCGGATCCTCGCCGGCATAAATCATTTTGGCCAGCCAATACACCGCCGCGTTGGGGTCCGAGCCGCGTACGCTTTTGATGAAAGCGGAAATGGTGTCGTAGTGGCCGTCCTCGTCATGATCATAGACTACGGCCTTCTTCTGGATGGATTCCTCGGTAATCGCACGGGTGATGCGGCGGACGCCGTCGGCGCCGGGCTCAGTGGTCAGCGCGGCAATTTCCAGCGCATTGAGCGCGCGGCGGGCGTCGCCTTCGCAAACACGGGCCAAGTGCTCCAGCGCCTCGGGATCGGCGGCGACGTGCAGCGGACCAAGCCCATCCGGGCTCTGCAGCGCGCGCTCCAGCAGGGCGCGAACCGCCGCCAAGTCCAAGGCTTCGAGCTGGAAAATCTGCGACCGCGAAGTCAGCGGACTGTTGATGAAAAAAAACGGGTTGTGGGTGGTGGCGCCGATCAGCGTGATCGAGCCATCCTCAACATATGGCAGGAGCACGTCCTGCTGGGCCTTGTTGAACCGGTGAATCTCATCAATGAAAACAATCGTCTCGCGGCCCTGGTGGGTCTTGCGCAGGCGAGCGGATTCCAGAATCTGGCGCAGCTCCGCGACTCCCGCGAGCACGCCGCTGGTACGAACAAACTCGCGCCGGGTAACGCGAGCGATCACTTCCGCCAGCGAGGTTTTTCCGCAACCGGGCGGTCCATAGAGAATAATGCTGCCCAGGCGATCCGCCTCGATAGCGCGACGGAGCAGCTTGCCGGCGCCCAGGATATGGTTCTGGCCGACTACCTCCTCCAGCGAACGAGGGCGCATGCGGGCCGCCAGCGGTTGCCGGCCCGACGCCGTCTGCTCCCCATCCTGCCTGTTGAAAAGGTCCATCGCGGCCTCCGGCGGCGAGGCAAAAAAATACCCCGCCACAAGTCGTTAGGGCACTATCTCTGATCCTCGCTATGCGAGGTGGGTGCTCTGCCGGACGGATTCGACTACCCACGCTAAGGCGGGCTTGTCGGCACGCGCCGGACAACGAGCTCCCTTGCCGTTTTTAATGTTGGGTCAGAGATACTGGCCCTTATACGAACAAGGCAGGGTATTTTCCTTCGACTCCGCAGGCTTGCGCCCCCGGAGGCAAATTGTGAACCCCATATGTTAAAGAACAAACCCGCCGGCGGAATGCGCCGCCGCGCGGGGAAAATCCGCCGCTATTGACTTGTTGGAAACCCCTCCCACCGCCGGATCAGTTTACGATCAGAGCGCGCCCGGGTTTCATCCACCGTCGCCGCCAGGCAGACGGGTCTTGGCATCAAATAATGACCGACCTCCGGCGCCGCCCACAACGGAATAACCCGCGCGGGTTCGGGCCGCAGGCCCGCCAACAACAGAAACAGATTTTCAAACCATGCAAGAATCATTTGGGGTTCCTGCACTACCTTGTTCATTCCACCAGCCGGACCCGGTCAGCTTTCCCGAATCTCGGCCGACAACTCTCGCTTTAATGCTTCTTTGACAGCCGCATGATACTGGTTTGCATCCTCGTCCGTCAAGGTCCGCGTCAAAGAACGATAGGTGAAGGAATAAGCCATGCTTTTACGACCTACTCCTATCCCCTCGGTTCTAAATATATCAAAGAGTTCGACTCTTTCCAACTCTTTTGGCGCAACTTTTTGAATTATTTTTTCGATGTCGGTGTGCCGCACGCGCTCGTCCACAATTAAGGCCGCATCTCGCGTCACAGCCGGAAAAGCGGCCAGTGGCGCCAAGCCCTTGATTTCAAAGCAGCGCGCCAACAGCGGCTCCACCCGCGCCTCCAGCACGGCCACCGGCCCGCTCATCCGCCATTCCTTGCGGATCGCGGAGCGGATTAACCCCATCACCCCAACCTGTTGCCCCTCAATAAATAATGTAACCGCGCGACCCGGCTCGAAATACGGCCTGGCCGTCGCATCAAATTCGGCGGGACCGGATTTTTGGGCCTGCAACAGCCGCTCCCAAATGCCCTTCAACCACAGAAACTGGTCCTCTTCCGACACCGCCGCCTGGCCTTCCAGCCCGGTCCGCCCCACCGGCCCCATCAGCCCAATCGCGCAACGGGACTCCTCGGTCGGTTGTCCTTGGTTATCACGAAAAAAAACCCGGCCCATCTCAAAAAATGCAGCCGCCCGGATTTGCCGCGCCAGGTTGCGCCCGAGGGTCTCGACCAACTGCGGGATCAGGGAATTACGCAGCACCGTATGGTCGGCGCTGATCGGATTCGGCAACAGCACGCGCCGCGGCGCATCATCCGGATCGAATCGGTCCAACAACCCCTGGGACATGAAACTATAGTTCATAATTTCCCGCAACCCCAGCCCAACCAAATGCGCGCGCAACAGTTGGGCGGCCCGAACCGCGCGATCATCGGCGCCCGGCACAATCGCGGCGCGCGGCGCCGGCGCGGGGATCCGGTCGAGCCCGTGAATGCGGGCGAACTCTTCGATTAAGTCAATCTCGCGCTCCAGATCGCCGCGGAACGACGGCACATCCACCGCGCAGCCGGCCTCCGAATGCGCCGCCACCGGCAAGGATAGCGCCTCAAAAACCTGCACCACCCGCGCGCCGTCCACCTGCAATCCGAGCACCTCGTTCAGCCGCGCGAAACGGCAAGCGACGCGGCGCGGCGCCGGTGGACGCGGATAGACGTCCACGACGCCCGGCGCGCAAGTCGCGCCCGCCAGTTCGCCCATCAATTGCGCGGCGCGGCGGCTGGCCCAGTCCGCCAGTTCGGGATCCACTCCGCGCTCAAAGCGGTAGGACGACTCCGTGGCCAACCCAAGCTGACGCGATGTGGCGCGGATGCCGATCGGCTGGAAACAGGCGCTTTCGAGCAGAACGGTCCGGGTCGTTTCACGAATCTCGCTGCCCGCGCCCCCCATGATGCCCGCGACCGCCACCGGCCGCTCCGCATCGCAGATCATCAACATGCTTTCCGCCAGCGGGCGCTCAATGTTGTCGAGCGTCGCCATCCGTTCTCCGGGGCGCGCCCGACGCACCACGATCCGGCCCTCGGCCAGCAGCGACTGGTCGAATGCGTGCAGCGGCTGGCCGCATTCGAGCATGACATAGTTGGTGATATCCACCACGTTGTTGATCGCGCGGATGCCGCACTTTTCCAGGCGTTGCCGCATCCAATCCGGCGCGGGCCCGATCTTCACATCGTTTAAGATCCGCGCCGTGTAGCGCGGACAGCCGGCCGCGTCTTCCACCGCCACGCGCGTCAGCTCCGCGACGGGCCGGCCGGATTCCGGCGGCTGCGCGGCGGGCATTTTCAGCCGCGTCCCATACAACGCCGCCACTTCGCGGGCGACGCCCATCAGGCAAAGACAATCCGGCCGGTTCGGCGTGATCTCCAGCTCCAGCACGGTGTCCGGCGGCCCCATCACTTCCGCCAGCGGGGTGCCCGGCGCCCACTTGGAATCCAGTTCCAGCAGCCCGCTATGGTCGTCGGACAAACCCAGCTCGTCTTTGGCGCAGAGCATTCCGGCGGACTCGACGCCGCGAATCCGGGCCTTCTTCAGTTTCGTGCCGTTGGGCAGCGTCACGCCGGCGGGCGCGAAGGGGTACTTGCCGCCGGCCTGGACATTGGGCGCGCCGCAGACCACCACGATCTGGCCCGCGCCGGTGTCCACGGTGCATAGCGTGAGCTTGTCGGCATTGGGGTGGCGCTCCACCTGAAGCACCGCGCCGACCATGATCCCGGAAAACATGCCGCCGATGGTCTCGATGCCCTCCACCTCAATCCCGGAAAAAGTCAGGCGCTCCGCCAAACCCGCGGGGGTATCCTCGAAATCCACATATTCCTTCAACCAACTGATCGGTACTTTCATGTGCGTGCCTTTTCGCTCACATCCTTTACGCGAACTGTTCCAGAAACCGCGTGTCGTTCTCATACAGCATCCGGATGTCGCCGATGCCGAAGAGAATCATCGCGATGCGCTCAACCCCCATGCCAAACGCGTAACCCGTGACTTCATCCGGGTCGTAGCCGACCGCCGTGAAGACATTCGGGTTGACCATGCCGGCCCCGGCGATCTCGATCCAGCCGCTGTGCTTGCAGACCCGGCAGCCCTTGCCGCCGCAAACGTGGCATGAGAAATCCACCTCGACGCTCGGCTCGGTGAACGGGAAGAAATGCGGGCGGAATCGCGCCCGCACGTTCGGCCCCATCAACTCCCGCGCGAAGTAATCCAGGTCGCCCTTCAGATCCGCCAGCGAGACGCGGCGGTCCACATAAAGGCCCTCGACCTGATGAAAGTTCGCGCTGTGCGTGGCGTCGGTCGTATCCCGCCGGTAACAACGGCCGGGCGCGATAATGCGAACCGGCGGCGGGCGCCCAAGCATATAGCGCACCTGCACCGGGGAGGTGTGCGTTCGAAGCAGCAGATCCTCGCGCAAATAGAATGTGTCGCGCACGTCGCGCGCGGGATGCGTCGGCGCGTGATTGAGCGCGTCGAAGTTGTTGAAAACGGTTTCGATGTCCGGCCCGTCAGCCACCGTGAAACCGATATTGCGGAAAATCTGCGAGACGCGCTCGATGATCTGTGAAATCAGGTGCCGGGAGCCGAGGCCGCGCCACCGGCCCGGCAGGCTGTAGTCAAACGTCCGCCGGTCCGCCGCTTCCCCGCCGGCCTGCAATTCAGCGCTCCGGCGATTGATCACGGCCTGCAATTCGTTCTTAAGCTCGTTGGCCAAGCGGCCGACCTCGGGCCGTTCCGCCGGCGGCACATCCTTGAGCCCTTTCATGATCTCCGGCAATCGTCCGTTGCGGCCAAGGTATTGAATCCGAACCGCCTCCAACGCGGCGGCATCGGCGGCGGCCTGCGCCGCCTGCAGCGCAGCCGTTTTCAAATCGGCAATCTCTTTCGCGTTCATGTGCGTTCCCTTTCAAACAACTCATCCCCTGTATAAAAAGCGCGCCGGTTTGTCACGCCGGGAGTGGACCGGCCGGCCCAAAGAAATGATCCCAAATCGGCGGCAGGCCTCCCGCAACATCTCAGCCCGCGGCACCACACGCATGCCATTGCTCCGTCCCGGTGATCCGGCAGCATGGTCCCTGCACAACGACAATGCGATAATGTCCCGACGGTTTGCCGCTTGGTTCTTCGCCGGCGGCATGGTATAAATGGTCAATGGGCCGGGGCTTTAGTCCCTATGCGCCGGCGGCGGATGTTCAACCGGCGCGGCCGCACACAAGGAGCGCACCGATGAAAATTCGTTGTCTGATCACCCTGACGGCCCTGCTGGCCGGTGTTGCCATGCTGCCCGCCGAAGTGCCGTTCATGTTGCGTTATCAGGGCCGGCTGGTCAACGGCACCAACCTGGTCAATGGTCTGGTCACGTTTGAATTCCGTTTGTTCACCAATGCAGTGGGTGGCGCGGCCGTGATGACCGAGCAGGACGCCAACCTGCCGGTCGTGGACGGGCTGTACGCCACAACCATCGGCGATAATCCCCTCACCGGCGCCCTGGCGCCCGCGCTGACCAACGGCCAGGTCTGGCTGGAGACAGCCGTGAACGGCGCCACCCTGGCCCCGCGCGAGCAAATTCAGGCCGCCGCCTACGCGGTGCTCGCCGGCGGCGTGACCAACGGCGCGATCGTCACGGCCATGCTGGGCAACTCGGCTGTCGCCAGCGCCAAGATCGCCGCCAGCGCCGTCACCGCGGAGAAGATCGCGGCCGGCGCGGTCACCAGCGATAAAATCCCCGCCGGCGGAATCTCCAACGCGAACCTGGCGGCCGGCGCGGTCACCGGCGACAAGATCCAGAACAACACCATCGGGGTGACGGATATCGTCGTCAACGCCTTCTGGCGGACCGACGGCAATGGCGGCACCGGCGCCGGGCAATTCATCGGAACCACGGACGGCACCAATTTCGAGATCCGGGTGGGCAACCAACGCGCGTTCACGATCCAGTACTTTGACGGCGTGGCGCCTTCGCTCGTCGGCGGGGTGACCAACAACACGGCCGCATCGTATGGCATCGCCATCGCGGGCGGCGGCAGCAGTGTTTATCCCAATTATGCGAACGGCAATTACGCCTTCATCGGCGGCGGCATCGGCAATACGATCACCGGCGGCGCGCTCTACGCCACGATCGCCGGCGGTTACCGCAACCGCGCGCCAGGCCGGCAGGCATTGGTCGGCGGTGGTTCCTTCAACTGCGCCGCGGGCAGCAACACCGTCGTGGCGGGCGGCTACACCAACACGGCCGACGGTCATTTCGCCGCCATCGGCGGCGGACAGTTCAACATGGCGGCCGGCCCGCACGCCGCCATCGGCGGCGGCTGGGGCAACACGGCCGGCGGCGACGCCGCCGCCATCGGCGGCGGCAGCAACAATACGGCCGGCGGCGCGCTGGCGGTCATCGGTGGCGGTCGGGACAACATCGCCGACGGCGCGGCGGCTTTTATCGGCGCCGGACGCAATAACACGGCGCTTGGAAGTCGCGCGGTCATCGGCGGCGGCTATGGTAATCTCAGCGCCACCAACGCCGATTACACTTTCATCGGCGGCGGCTATGACAACCGGATCGCCACCAACGCCGATTACGCCGTCATCGGCGGCGGCAACGAGGGGCAGATTCACACGGACTCCGGCTATGCGTTCATCGGCGGCGGCCGGATGAACAGCATCAGCACCAACGCCGATTACGCCGCCATCGGCGGCGGCTATCTCAATCGTATCGGACCCGATACTTTGTACGCCGCGATCGCCGGGGGCCGCGAAAACGACATTGCCAGCAACAGTGCCAGCGCCATGATTGCCGGCGGCGAACAGAACGATATCGGGTATAACTCTCCATATGGCGTGATCGCCGGCGGCTATGACAACGACATCGCCGACTACAATGCGTATGCGCTGATCGGCGGCGGCCATTACAACGATATCCGCAGCAACAGTCCCTACGCGGCCATCCTGTCCGGGTACTGGAACGACATCAGTAGCGCATCCTCCAACGCCCTGATCGGGGGCGGGCGCGGGCATTCCATCAAGATGGAGAGTCCGTACGCCACGGTGGCCGGCGGACACACCAACGCCATCGGCCAGTATGCCGCCTTTGCCACGATCGCCGGCGGCGCTCGCAACACGATCGCGAATGGCGAAGATCTCGGCCTGTTTGGTTTTCATCCGAACGATGGTTCAGTCATTTCCGGCGGCGGCGAAAACCTGATCAGCAACATGTGCCAGTACGGCGTCATCTGCGGCGGGTACCGCAACGTCCTGTACGGCGAAGCGCAAGCATCCGCCGGCGAGAGAAGTTCCTTCTCAACGATCGGCGGCGGCCAACAAAATTGGCTCTATGGCAAATGGGCCGCGATTGCCGGCGGCTACAAGAACCGAACGCTGGGCGACTATGCATTTGTCGCGGGCGGCTACAGCAATCGGGCCGACGAGGGCGCTTTCGCGGCCGGTACGCGGGCCCATGCTTTAGCCGGCTCCTTTATCTGGGCGGACAGCGCGGATTTCGATGTCGAATCGCCCGCGTACCGGTCCTTCCTGGTCCGCTGCACCGGCGGCGCGCGGTTCATCTCCGGCATCAACTATACCACGGGCGCAATCACCTCCGGCGTGGTCCTGGCCAGCGGGGCCGGCAGTTGGTCCAGTCTCAGCGACCGCAATGTGAAGGAAAACTTCACTCCGGTTGACACTCGCGCGGTGCTCGCCCGGGTCGCCGCCTTGCCGCTGACCACCTGGAACATGAAAACACAGGATCCGTCCATCCGGCATATCGGTCCCATGGCGCAGGATTTCAAAGCCGCCTTCGATGTTGGCGAGAGCGATCGGCACATCAACAGCAGCGATGCTGACGGCGTTGCGCTGGCCGCGATCCAGGGCCTGAACAGCATCGTCTCGGACCTGCAACAGGAAAACCAGTCGCTGCGCGCCGAGCTGCAGGAGCTGCGGGCGCAAGTCCGGGCGCTGCAGGGCCGGTAAACTGCTTGCCGGCCGCCACCGACGCGGTCTGGCCGCCGCCGTGGATTGGGTCGCCATCGAGCCATGAGCCCCGGCCCGGGTCGAGCGGCCGGCCGCCGCGCCGGCGCAAACGAGGCATAAATATGTTTAGCCGTTTTTGAACACGGTGTTGGCTTTCGGCCCGAGTCGTGCTATCTCTTGAATTCGCACCAACCAGAGGGTTTTCCAAATGTTGAAACTGGGGATCATCGGCCTGCCCAACGTCGGCAAGTCCACGCTGTTCAACGCGCTGACGCGCGGCCACGCGCCGGCGGAAAACTACCCGTTCACGACCATCGAACCCAACGTCGGCACGGTGCTGGTGCCGGACCCGACGCTCGCCGCGCTGGCGGCCATCCTGCAGCCGGCCAAGATCTTGCCCGCGCACCTGGAGTTCGTGGATATCGCCGGGCTCGTCAAGGGCGCCCACCAGGGCGAGGGCCTCGGCAACCAGTTCCTCGCCCACATTCGCGACGTCGCCGCGCTGGTCCATGTCGTGCGTTGCTTCGCGGCGCCGGATGTCGCGCACGTCACGCCGGAATTAAAGCCGGCGGATGACATAGATGTCGTGCACACCGAGCTAATGCTGGCGGACCTCGGCCTGCTCGAAAAAAGCGTGCCGAAATTGAAGAAATCACACGCCAAGGAGGATCTGCACCAGGCCGCCATGCTCGAGCCGCTGATGGCCGCGCTGGCCGCCGGGAAGCTGCTCCGCGCCCTGCCGTTAAATGACGAGGCGCGCCACGCGGCGTTCGCGGCCGGATTGCTGACTCAGCGGCGCGAACTCTATGTCGCCAATCTCGGCGACGCGCCGGACGCGGCGCAGCTTCAACTGGCCGAACAGGTCGAACAGCGCGCCCGGGCGGAGGGCGTCGAATGCGTCCGCGTCTATGGCAAACTCGAGGCCGAGCTGAACGACCTCGCGGACGACGACCGGCAGGCATTCATGACCGAACTGAAACTGGCGGAGCCGACCACCGCCCGCGTGATCCATGCCGGGTTCCGCCTGCTGAAGCTGATCACCTTTTATACCACCGAGAACAACATCCTGCAGGCCTGGCCGCTGACGGCCGGGCGCTTCGCGCCCGAAGCGGCGGGCGAAATCCATTCGGACATGCAAAAGGGCTTTATTTCGGCGGATGTCGTCGCGGCCCGGGATTTGATCCGGACCGGCTCGTTCGCGGCGGCGCGCCAGCATGGGTGCTTAAGGCAGGAGGGAAAGCACTATGAAATCAAAGACGGCGACGTATGCCGGTTTCATTTCGCCTGACCTGTTCCCGCGGGCGGACATCTATGCCCGATTGCGGGCGGGCGGACGGGCCCGCGTGCGCGAGCGCGGCCGAATCGGTCAGCCCGCGTTCGGCGAACGGCATCTGCATTGTATTTGGTATGATGCCGCCTTGCGTCCCGCGCGGCTCCAGACCGATCGCGGCGAAGAGGTCATCGTGGACGACCCTGGCGCTTGGAATATGGAGCCCGGACCGGACTTCCTCGGCGCCGTCTTGCGCATCGGTCCTGAGCGCCGCCGCATCCGCGGCGATGTCGAGATCCATTTGCGCCCGTCTGACTGGACGACGCATGGCCATGCGGCTGATCCGCGCTACGCGAATGTGCGCGCCCATGTAACCTATCACCCGGGGGCCGAACCGGCCTCCGGGCTGCCGCCGGGCGCCGTGCACATCGCGCTCCGGGATGCGCTCGCGTCCAACCCGGCCTTCGACTTCGAGGCCATTGACCTGCTCGCCTATCCCGCCGGCGCGCGCGAGACCGTGCCGCCCTGCCGGACGGTGCTCGCCGGCTGGCCGGCGCTGGCGCACGGCCATCTGCTCGATGCCGCGGGCGAGGAGCGGCTGCGCCGCAAGGCGGAACGACTGGCGGCGGCCATCCAGGAAAGCAACGCCGCGCAGGTGCTCTACGAGGAGGTCATGGGCGCGCTCGGCTACAAACAGAACAAGGCGCCGTTCCGCCGGCTGGCCGGACTGGTGCCGTTTGCAGAATTGCAGGCGGAAGCCGGGACGGATGATGTGAAGGCCTACGCGATCCTGCTGGGGGTCGCAGGGCTCCTGCCGGCTGACGTGCGTAAATCGTGGGACGATGAAACGCGCGCGTTCATCCGAGCTCTCTGGGACATCTGGTGGAAATGCGGCGGGCGCTGGGAGCGGAAAATCATGCCCGCCGCCGCCTGGCGCTTCGCCGGCTTGCGCCCGACCAACCATCCGGCGCGACGCCTGATGGCCGCGGCGCACCTGTTCACAATGGATGTGCCCCTGCATCGGCAGTTGCTCGACGTCGCCCGCGACAACCCGGCGGGCTTCGTGGACGAGGTAGTTGAACTGCTCGAGGTTGACACCGGCGTCTACTGGCGCCGACGTCTCTCGCTGACGGGTCCGGCGCGCGCGGAACCGGTGGCGCTGATCGGCCACGAGCGGACGGCGGCGATCGTGCTCAACGTCATTGTGCCCTACCTCGCCGCCGTGGACGAACGCGCGCTCTTCCAGCAGGATCTGCTTCGCCGCCTGCCCCGCGAAGCGGACAGCCGGCTGGTCAAGCAGGCCGCGCTGAACCTGTTCGGGCCGGACCACGGCCCCAAGCTGTACCATGACGGCCTGCGCCAGCAGGGCCTGATCCAGATTTACCACGATTTCTGCCTGAACGACCGCTCGCGCTGCGCCGAATGCCGCCTGCCGGAAATGCTTCGCCGTGGGTAAAACACACTTTTACTCTTGAATCTTGCTCCTACGCCTCCGCTCGCCCGCGCCCGCTCGCCGGCGTGCATTCTAACCCCGTGATCAGTCGGCAGCGGGGCCGCTGGGTTGTCGTGGCGGCAATCCACTGGGACGCACCCGCGAGGTCCGCCGGCCAGGCGAAACGAGGGCTGCCGGATTCGTGTTCGCGGCCCCCCATAACAACGCCGCAGCCGGGCCAAGATCACGCACGACCTATTGGGCCCAAGGCGCCGGACCGCGGAATGAGGAAGAAGAGCAAGAGCAGGAGTTCACCCGCCGAGGTAGGCGGACTGGACCCGGGGATTGTGCAGCAGTTCCGCGCCAGGGCCGGACAACACGATTCGGCCGTTCTCGAGCACATAACCGCGATGCGCTGCGCGCAGCGCCATGTGCGCGTTCTGCTCGACCACCAGCAAAGTGGCGCCGTCCCGGTTAAGTTCCGCCAGGACGCGGAAGATTTCCGCCACCAGCACCGGCGCCAGGCCCATCGAGGGCTCATCCAGCAACAGCATCCGGGCCCGGCTCATCAACGCGCGGCCCACCGCCAGCATCTGCTGCTCGCCGCCGGACAGCGTCCCGCCCAACTGCTTCCGGCGCTCGGCCAGGCGCGGGAAGATGCCGTACACGCGCTCGTAATCCGCGCGGATTTCGGCGCGATCCCGCCGCCGCCAGGTGGCCAGTTCCAAGTTCTCCCGCACGGTCAGATTCCCGAAGATCCCCCGCCCCTCCGGCACGTGCGCCAACCCAGCCGCCAGAATCCGGTCCGGCGTCAGCCCGCCGAGATCCGCGCCGTCAAACAGCACCCGCCCGGCGCGCGGCACCATGCCGGAAACCGCCCGCAGGACCGAGGACTTCCCGGCGCCATTGGCGCCGATCAAGGCCACCATCTCGCCCTCATACACCGCCAGGGCAACCCCCGCGACGGCTATGACATTGCCGTACTGCACACCCAGATCGCGCACCTCCAGCAGCGGGCGGGAACTCATCCTCCGGCCTCCCGGCCTAGATACGCCTCCAGCACCCGCGGGTCGCGCTGGATTTCCGCCGGCCGTCCCGCGGCGATTAACGCGCCGAAATCGAGCACCAGCACCCGCTCGCAGATATTCATCACCAGGCGCATCTGGTGCTCAATCAGGAGGATGGTCAGCCGGAACTCGCCGCGGATCCAGCGGATGAACTCCATCAACTCGCCGATTTCGTTGGGGTTCATCCCGGCGGCCGGCTCGTCCAGCAGCAACAACCGCGGCCGGGTCGCCAGCGCGCGCGCGATCTCCAGCCGCCGCTGCATGCCGTAGGGCAAGTCGCCGGCCAGTTCATCCGCCACACCATCGAGGTGGAAGCGCGCGAGCAGTTCGAACGACTCGCGCAACACGCGCCGTTCCTCGGCCCGGAACGTTCCATTGCGCAGCAACGCCTCCCACGGCGCATAGCGCACGCGCGCGTAATGCGCCACGCGCACGTTGTCGAGGATCGAAAGGTTGCGGAAAAGCCGGATATTCTGGAACGTGCGGGCAATGCCGCGCGCGGCGATCGCGCTCGGACGCCGGCCGACCAACTCATGCCCCGCGAACAGGATGCTGCCCTGGGTCGCGCAGTAAACACCGGTCACCAGGTTGAACAGCGTCGTCTTCCCCGCGCCGTTGGGGCCGATGATGCCGACCAACTCGCCCGGCGCGACATCCAGGTTCAAGTCCGCCAGGGCGCGCAACCCGCCGAAATTGTGGGACAGCTCTCTAATCTGCAGGAGGGACATCGCCCGCCTCCTTCCGCTCCAGCCAGTGCCGCACGGCGAACAGGTCGCGGGCCGGCACCAGCCAGCGCAGTTCGCGCAGCCCCATGATCCCCCGCGGGCGGAACAACATCAGCAGCACCAGCACCAGCGGCATCAGCACCATTCGCCAGACGCCGGCCGGCCGCAGCACCTCGAGCAGCACGGTGAACAAAGTCGCGCCCAGCAGCGACCCCGCCAGCGAGCCGACGCCGCCGAGGTACACCATGATCAGGATATCGGTGGATTTGAGGATGTCGAACGTCCGCGGACTGATAAACTGCAGCAGATGCGCGAAGAGCCCGCCGGCCACGCCCGTAAAAAAAGCGGAGATCGTGAACGCCAGCAGCTTGGCCTGTCGCGTATCCACCGTCATCAAGCCGGCGGCGATCTCGTCCTCCCGCACCGCCAGCACGCCGCGGCCATAGCTCGAATATATAAAATTGCGGATGCCGATCACGGTCAGCGCCGTCCAGCCGAAGACCCAGGGCAGCGTCGTCAGCTTCGCCATGCCCAGGAATCCGCGCGGCCCGCCGAGCCATTCGATGTTCTCCAGCACCGACTTGACGATCATGTTGAACGCCAGCGTCACGATCGCGAGATAGTCCCCGCGCGTCTTGAATGACGGAATCGCCACCATGAGGCCCACCAGGGCGGCCGCCGCGCCGCCGCCGACGATCGCCGCCGGGAACAGCCACGCCGCGCCGCCGGCGGGGAACACGCGCACGGTGAGCACGGCCGCGGTGTAGGCGCCGACCGCCATGAAGCCGGCATGGCCCACTGAAAACTCGCCCATGTAGCCGTTGACGAGGTTCAGGCTGGCCGCCAGGATCATGTTGATCCCGATATACATCAGCACCAGTTGAAAATAAGGATTCACCAGGTCGAACAACGGAACGAGAAACGACAGCGCGAAACCGGCCAGCACCAGCACATGCCGCAGCCAGCGGCGCGCCATCAACGCCTCCCAGCGCGGCCGCAACAGGCGGATCTTGATCTCGATCCAGTTCATGCCAAAACGATTTAACTACGAAATACGCGGAACACACGAAAGGGGATAGCATGGCCTTCTGCCGCTGGATGCACCACTCATTTCGCGCCTTTCGCGTTTTTCGTAATTACAATTTTCTGCACGCGGCTTTACACCTTCTGCGCCCGCGGCGTCCCCAGAATCCCATATGGCCGGAAGATCAGCAGGATGATCAGCAGCGCGAAAGCCACAACATCGCGATAGGTGGACGGCAGGAAGGCCGCGACAAATATCTCCACCGCGGCCAGGATGAACCCGCCGAGCATCGCGCCGCGAATATTGCCGATCCCGCCCACCACCGCCGAGATGAAGGCCTTCCAGCCCACCATGATCCCCATGTATGGATCAATCACCGGATACGCCAGGCTGTAGAGCGCGCCGGCCGCCGCGCCGAGCCCGGCGCCCACGGCAAACGTGAACGAGATCACCGCGTCCACCGGCACCCCCATCAGCGGCGCCACCGCGCGGTCCCACGCGATCGCCCGCATCGCCATACCGATCTTCGTCCGGCGCACCAGCAGATCCAGCGCCACCATCAGACCCAGCGCCAGCGCAATGATCAGCAGTTGCAGCGACGACAGCGTCAGGCCGCCCCAGGCCACCGGGACATCATTAAACAACCGCGGCACGTGGCGCGGATACGGACTGAGCGCCAGCGTGACGTTCTCCAGGAACAAACCGACCCCGAGCGCGGTGATGATCGCCGAGACGCGCGGGGCCTGCCGCAGGGGCCGGTAAGCCAACCGCTCGATCAGCACCCCGAGCAACGCCACGGCGCCGATGGCCAGCAGCAGCGTCGGCACAAATGACAGGCCCAGAAACGCGGCGGCCAGGAAACAACAGAATGCGCCGACCATGAACAGATCCCCGTGCGCAAAATTGATCATGGCCAGGATGCCATACACCATCGTGTAACCCAGCGCGATCAGGGCATAGATGCTCCCAAGCTGGCAGGCGTTGAGGAGCTGCTGGAGGAAGTAGGTCAAAGGAAGTGACAATTTGCGATTGATGAAGCCCCGCCATTGAAAGCGATACGTCGTTGCGGACTCCCCGGCATGACCCGTGAGTTCGCGCGCGTTTCCCTTTCACATGCCCGCTCAAATCTCAGGTTTTATCCCTCAAATGACCCTTGTCACCCTTCACCATTCCGCATTCGACCCGTTCACGGGTTCGCGTTCGTGTACCAGCAGAACTTGCCGTCCCGAATCTGCTGGATCACCGTGCTCTTGATCGGGTCGCCGGTGCCTTCAAATCGCATTTCCCCCGTGACGCCTTGAAAATGGCTGATGCGCGCGAGCGCATCGCGCACCGCCTGGCGGTCATCTATCCGACCCGCCTGGCGGATGGCCGCGAACAACAACCCGAACGCATCGTATGTCAGCGCGGCAATATCATCCGGCACGGCGCCGTACTGGTCCCGGTACGCCTCAATAAACGCGCGGGCGGTCGGATCGGTCGTGTCAGCCGCGTAATGGCTCGGGAAGAAATAGCCCTCACAATCGCCGCCGCACATTTGTAGCAGCTCCGCACTACTCCAAGCGTCGTTGCCCAGGAACGGCATGCCTTGCAACCCAAGCCGGTGGGCCTGCTGCACCTGGAGCGGCACTTCATTGTAGTAATTCGGCAGGAAGACCAGGTCCGGCGCCGCGCTTTTCATCTTGGTCAGTTGGGCGGAAAAATCCTTGTCGCCGGTGGTGTAGGTTTCATAAGCAACCATCCGGCCGCCGCTGGCCTCAAACGTCGCCCGAAAAATATCCGCCACGCCTTTGTTGGCGTCGGAGGCGACATCAAAGAGCGCGGCCGCCGCGCCGGCCTTGAGCACATCCCGGGCGAAGCGGGCCAGCACGCGCCCCTGGAAGGCGTCGCTGTAACAAGCGCGGAAAACATACTGTTTCGGGCGGCCGGTGCGAGCGTCCACGGTCGTCTTGGGATTGGTGGACCAGGGCGTGATCATGACCACGCGCGCAGCCTCGCAGATTTCGGAGGCCGGGATCGCATAACGGCTGGCATTCGGCCCGACGATCGCCAGCACGTTGTTCTGCGTGATCAGCTTCTGCGCGGCGGATGCCGACTGATCCGCTTTGCCGGCGTTATCCTCAATCACGAGGCGTACGAGGCGCCGCTGCCCCGCCACCTCCAGACCGCCCTGGATATTGATGTCGGCAACCGCCATGACCGCCGCATTCTTGGAGGACGCGCCGACCGCCGGGATATCCCCGGTCAGTTCGGCGTTCAGGCCGATCACGATCTCGTCCGCGCTCCGGCGACTACAGCCGGCCGCCAACAAAAGCGCCGCCAATGAAGCCAAACGTTTGCATCGGTTCATGATTTGCTCTTATGGGTTGCCGCGTTTACAGGATCGGTTTCTTCTTCTCCGGCGGCTTTTCCTCCACCGGCGCGGGTCTTTCCGTGAACCGGTCGCAACTGTCAGTCGCCTCTACTTCCCGCCGGTGCAGCGAACAGCGCTGCAAGAAGGGATTGACCACATAGTTCGCGCAGTGCCGGCAAATCCGCCCGGCTTCGCCCTTCTTGAACACCTTCACCGCGCGGGGGCGATCGGCCTCCGTGAAAACCTTGACCTCCCGCTGGCCCCGGAACGGCACGGACGCCTCGTCGGGATAGATGTGCCCACAGGCCGCGCACTTGAGCGTCTCGCCCACGCGCGTGAAGCCCTCGTAGCGGGGCTCCCGCACCAGCAACGCCTCGCGTCCGCACGCCGCGCAAATAATATCCACCGGCTTGCCCGCCGTCATACCGCACCTCCGTCAGTCAACGGATGCAGATGATAACTCCAGACAGGGAAAGTTCAATGTTCAAGGTTCAAAGCGGCCGCCGGTGTGCCTGCTGGGCGCGGCCCGCGGCGAAGTCAGGAGCGAGCCGCCGCCCGGCGCTTTTTCGCCGCGAACTCGGGGGCTTCCTTGACACAGGTGCCCAAGATTCGCAGCGATTGCAGGAAGTACTTCATGCTGTCGCGATGCAACTTCGCGGGAGCCTGGCCGACATCCCGCCATCCCGGCGCGGCCAGATCATCCGGCGGAATCCGCACCTGCTCCCAATTCTGGAATAACCGGCCCCAGTCACTGGTCAGGATCTGCTCGATCAATTGCTGATGGCTCGGGTACCAGAACGAGTCGTGATACAGGACGCTGGCGATGTAGGCCCACGGCGCCAGCACAGTTTTCAGCGACCACTCGATCGGCTTCTTCAGCGGTCCCCAGTAGATCTTATGCTGCATTCGGCTGGCGAAGGTCATCTTCTTGAAGGGGCCGACGAAGTTCCAGTTCTCGTTTGCAGCCGCCGGGTCGCCAACCATCTCGATGTCGCGCGGATCGCCGCAGCCGAGCCCCTGCTCGTGCGCCAGCCGAACGAACTTCAAATCCCGCAACGGATCGAACCCCATGATCTTCGCCGCCGCGGCGTCAATCGCCACCTGGTCGGCCGAGGCCAGGATGACGTTCTTGGTATAGGGCACCATGCACCGCGGGCCGGGCCCATCGCCGGCGAATGTGCCGTCCATGACCGCGAACAGCCCGCTGTGGATTTTTTTCTGAATCATCAGCAGATCCACCAGCGTCTCGTGAATCACGGGGTGTGTCCAGTGCCGGCGCTCGTTCAGCAAGCCGCCGAAGGCGTTTTTCATCGCGCCGGTCGTGGTCGTGAACACATGCGTCTTCACCGTCGGCAAGTGAATGATGTTCTCGCCAATGAAGCGCTTCGGAATCATGAAGCCGTCGGGATAGACCTGGTTCAGGCAGAGGAACCGGTCGGCCAAATTGCCCACGGCGTCGCGCACATGAATCCACTCTTCCCCCTCGTAGAGGTGGACGTTTTTCAGCCCGTGCGCCTGAATGACGTCGAGCTGCTTGTTCTCGCGCTCGCCGAGGTGCGCGTCAATGACCACGGTGCGGTTGTGGCAGCCGTGAATCCGGGCGGGATCGTAACCATCGCGCTTGAGCGCGCGAATGACACCTTCCAGTTGCCAGGGCACCGTGGAACTGCCGGGATAGAAGAAGTGCCAACTGATGTTGATCTTCAATGCCGTTTCGCGGTCGCGCGGCAGCGCCGCCTGGTATCCGGCCAGGTTCATCAGCCGGTGATAGTCTTCCAACACCGTCGCGGGTGTCGTTTTAAGAATGGCCACTTTGGATTTCATCAATTCCCTTGCTTGGCTCGTTTGATGAGCTGTTTATTTCGATTCCGCGCTCCCCAACCGTGCTTTTTTATCAATATCGCATGATTCTGGCCCCTGGCAAGGGGTTATCGCATCCCGTCCCGCCCATGCACGCCGAAGCCTGACCGTCGGAGCCATTGCGGATATCCAAACCCGAAGAGGGGCCTCCGCGGCCGCAGACTCCTAGACAACCCCGCCCGACCGTGGTATATATAAACTCGCCAAACAGCCATATTTAGGTCCGGGCAAGGCAACGAAAGGAGCGCGGCGGGTGACACGCAAGCGGCAGTTGAACATACAGGTTGAACCGGTCCAAAGCGTGGCGATCGTGCATCTGAACGGCTCCGTGGATGCGGCCAACATCCATGACTTTGAGCAGGCGCTGGAGCCGCTTTGCCTGGTGCCGCGTCCCCGGGTAATCCTCAACTGCGGGCGGCTGACCTACGTCAACAGCACCAGCTACGATCTGCTGTTCCATTTCCATCGGGTCTGCCGGACGCGCCGCGGCCATCTGCTCCTCTACGGGGTGCGCCGCAAGATCATGGAAATTATGCGGGTGCTGAGCCTGGACAGCGTCCTGGAAGTCTTTCCCAGCCGCCAGGAAGCCCTCCGGCGCCTGACGCAAAAAAGCAGGTCGAAAAAACATGAGTGAATCCGCCGCCAACAATGTGGTCGGTCTCAACATTCCCGGCGAACCACAGTATCTGTCGCTGATCCGGCTCGTCACCACGCACCTGGCCGAAACCGCCGGCTTCGCCGAGGAGGATGTCGGCAAGATTGAAATCGCCGTGGACGAAGCCTGCACCAATGTGATCGAGCACGCCTACGCGACCCTGACGCCCAAACCGCCGATCCGGCTGGAAATCCAGGCCACGCCCGACCAATTCATTGTAGACATAGTGGACCAGGGCGGCTCCTTTGATTTTGACGGCTATGTCGCCCCCAAGTTCCCCGACCACTGGAACGAAGGCCACACCCGCGGCGTCGGCGTGTACCTGATCCAGAAATGCATGGACGAGGCCTTTTATATGCGCCTGCCGGATCAACGCAACCGCATGCGGCTCGTTAAACGGTTGCGCCCGGCCCCGGCCTGAAACCACAACCCGTGAGGTGGCGAATGAAATGCGATGGGATGCAGCGATGGCGGCGCAGCGCGGCGGTTCTGATGGCCGCCGGTCTGCTGGCCTTGGGCGGCGGGTGCGACAACGATAACGATTTCGACCATACCCCGCCGGCCGGCATGGGCTCGATCGCTGTGCGCAACAATACCAGCAGCGACATGAACGTCTTCATTGACGGCCAGTTCATCAAAAAGCAAAGCGACAACTCGGATCGCTATTATGACCTTTACCCCGGCGTGTATCGCGTGGTGCTTGACCAGGCCGATGGTGATCAGAACTTCCGGGGCGACATTGACGTGCTCGAGGGCAAGCTGACCGTGATGGACACCTCCTTCGGCTCCGGCACGCGTTACGACGTTTATATTTACTTCAAGTAGGCTCACGGACGCGCGTGGCACAGGACGCACACGGGCGGCAGATCAGCTATCTGCGGGTTTCACTGACAGACGCCTGCAACCTGCGCTGCCGTTATTGCATGCCGGAAACCATGCGCTTCCGGCCGCCGGCCGAATTGTTGAGCGATGGGGAACTGTTGCGCCTCCTGCGCCTGTTTGCCGCCGCCGGTTTTCGCAAGTTTCGTTTCACCGGCGGCGAACCGACGCTGCGGCCCGGCCTGACGGAACTGGTGCGCGCAACACTGGCCCTGCCCGGCCTCGCGGAACTCTCGCTAACCACCAACGGACTGCGCCTGCCGGAACTGGCCGAACCGTTGCATGCCGCCGGCTTGCGGCGAATCAATATCAACCTGAATACCCTCGACCCGGAAGGCTACCGGGCGATCACGCGCGGCGGCGATGTGGCGGTGGCTTGGACCGGCGTGCGGGCCGCCGCCGCCACCGGATTGAGCATCAAACTGAACGTCGTTGCCGTGCGCGGGTTCAGTGACGGCGAATCGGCCGCTGCGATGGCGCGGCTGACGCTTGAATACCCCTGGTATGTCCGCTTTATCGAACTGATGCCGATCGGCCGCGCGGCGGCTTTCCAGGCCGGCCACCATGTGCCGGAGGACGAGTTGCGCGAGGCAATCGCCGCCCGCCTCGGTCCCCTAACGCCGGTCCCGCGCGAAACGCCGGGCAAGGCCAGCCTCTACCAGTTGCCGGGTGCCCGGGGCTTGATCGGCTTCATCAGCTCCGTCAGCCGGCCGTTCTGCCACGCTTGTGTGCGCGCGCGCCTGGCCGCGGATGGGCGGTTACGGCTTTGCCTGCTGCAGGAAGACGAAGTGGACCTGCTGACGCCATTGCGGAGCGGCGCCACGGATGATGAACTGGCGGCGCGAATCCGCCAGGGATTGTGGCGCAAACCGCTGGCGCATGGGTTGCAACAGCAGGTGATCCCAAGGAATCGCGCGATGTCGGAAATCGGAGGATGAGGAGCCGTTCAAAGTTCAAGGCTCAAGGCTCAAAATTGGAACCTTGCACTTTGAACTTTGCGCTTTGAACTTTCATGATTGCAGTCACCGAAGCGGACAAGATAATCGCCGCGCATCTACGCCGGGTGCCGGCCGTCGTCGCGCCCCTGCGCGAGGCGCATGGCCGTATTTTGTGCGAGGACATCGCGGCCGATCGCGACGTGCCGGCCTATAACCGGGCGACGATGGACGGCCTCGCCGTCAATTCCGCCGCCATGCCCGCGCGTCCGACCCGCATTCGAATCGAAGGCACACAGTCGGCCGGCCAGCCCGCCCTGCGGCTGAACGATCCGGCCGCCGCCATCCAGATCATGACTGGCGCGGTGCTGCCGGAGGGTTGCGATGCAATCGTCCCAGCCGAGGAGTTCCGCGTGGACGGCGACCACGCCAAGCTGGACGCGGGGGACCGCCCGCGCGCCGGCCAGTTCGTCCACCCGCGCGGCTCGGACCATCGGCAGGGCGAGGTGCTGTTGCGCGCAGGGACGCGCCTGCTCTCGCCCCAGGTGGCCGTGCTGGCGGCGGTGGGGCGGAGCGAGGTGCGCGTGGCCGGCGCGCCTTCCGTGGCGCTCGTGGCAACCGGCGATGAACTGGTGGACCTCGGCAGCGATGTGGAGCCCTACCAGATTCGTCCATCGAACAGCTATGCCATACGCGCGGCGCTCGCCCGCGAACAGATCGTGGATACGCATCTGTTCCAGGTCCGCGACGACCGCCCGACACTGGTCCATGTTCTGGCGGATGTGCTCAAACGCTTTGCGGTCGTGATCTTGAGCGGCGGGGTGTCAATGGGGAAATACGATTTTGTGCCGCTGGTGCTCGAGCAGTTGGGCGTCACCTGCCTGTTCCACAAGATCCGGCAGAAGCCGGGCAAGCCGCTATGGTTCGGCGTCACCACCGAGGGGCAGCCGGTCTTCGCCCTGCCGGGCAACCCGGTGTCGGCGCTGGTTTGTTTTCACCGTTACGTGCTCCCCGGCCTGCGCCAGGCCATGGGTTTGACCGCGGCGCCGCCGGTTCGGATCCCGCTGGCCATTGCGCTCGACTTGAACCCGGCCCTGACCCATTACTGGCCGGTTCGGCTGGTGCCGGGCCCGGCGGGCAATCCATTGGCGCAGCCGCTGGATTACCAGGGCTCAGGCGATTATGTTCCGTTGGCGCAAAGCGACGGCTTCATCGAATTGGCGGAGGGCGCGGCCCATAATCCGGCCGGGGGCAGTGTGCCGTTTTTTCCTTGGAATTGAATGGATGGGAACCCGCCCACAACACGCCGCTCATTCCATGGGCCACATGCCGCCCGCAAGGAACGCGGGCCGCTCGCCTGCTGGCCCACCCCACTCATTTCCCAACCGGACAATGACCATGCGCTTCCCGGGGCGCCGCCAAGACACAGATTCGGAGAGCGGCCGGCACGCACGACTATGAATAACCTCTCGCATATTGATTCCAAGAAACAGCCGACGATGGTGGACGTCGGCGGCAAGCCGATCACGCGCCGCGTCGCGCGGGCGCGGGCCATCGTGATCCTGCCGCGGCCGGTGCTGGCCGCGTTGAAGCGGGCGGAAATTCACACACCGAAAGGGCCGGTATTCCAAACCGCGCGACTGGCGGGGATCATGGCGGCCAAACAAACCGCCAGCCTGATCCCGCTATGCCATCCGCTGCCGCTTGAAGATTGCCGCGTGGAAATCGCGCTGCGCCGCCGGCGCGAGGTGGTGATTGAATGCCGCGCGGCGACGCACCACAAGACCGGCGTCGAGATGGAGGCCATGACCGGCGCGGCGGTCGCCGCTCTTACGGTCTACGACATGTGCAAGGGGCTTTCGCGGGAAATCGAAATTCGCGCGATCGTTCTCCTGGAAAAAACGGGCGGTCGGCACGATTACCGGCGGCGCGCCGCCGCTGTAAAGTAGACCGCGCCAGCCAGGCTCACACGCGACTCGTTGGGCCCAAGGCGCCGGACGGCATGGGACAATCCCGCCCGGCGCGGGGCTCTGGGCGTTTCGAGCCGGGGTCCAAAGGCGAGACTCGCGTATGCGGGGCGCGGAACCCGCGGCCTGGGCGCCGCCTGATCGTGGTTGACGCAACTTAATCCCGAACCGGCGCATTCGGAACATCAGATCCGCTTTGATGTTCAACAAACACCACATCGGTCGGCATGTTCCGGCCGCGCAACCGATCCGTCCAGAGCACCCGCCACTCCGCCGGCCGATAGTTCGCCCGCGCCTGGACCTGTGGCCAGGTGGCGGCCGCGAAAAGATAGTAGCCCGGCGCGAAGATCCAAGGCAACGGATCGGTCTCCCGCACGACGCGAATGCGCGCCGGGTCGGGAAAATAGAACAGGATCATCATGCTCGGGTCATTGCGCACCCCCTGGACGGTCACCCTTTTGCCCGCCGGCAGGTCGGACAGGATTCTTTGCACCAACAGCTTGGGGGAGTTCTTCAAGCCGGCCACCAGCCGGCCGGTCTTCACGCATCCGTACAGCGCCGCCACCATGAACAGCCAGAGCGCCGCAACGACAACACACCAGTTCCGGTTCCACAAGGCCCGCGCCAGTTCCACCAGCGCCAGGCCGGCCAGCGCCAATCCGGCGCCCGCGATCGCCCCGGCCACCCACGGCAATTGCGCGCCGAGCAACCGCGCCATGCCGGGCGCAAGCGTCAGCATTCCGCCCGCCACGGCGCCCGCCGCGGCGAGTCCCAGCGCCAGCTTCCAGCGCGCCGCCAGCCAGGGCCGCAAACGTTCCCGACACTCATCGGCGCCGGGCAGCCAGACATCCAGCGCGTACCCCGTCAGCAACGCGCCGGCCGGCAACGCCGGCAACAGATAAGCCCGCCGCTTGTAAGCCGACAAAGTAAAAAAAAGCATGCAAGCCAGCCACCATAACGCGCAGAACACCGCGCCTCGATCGCGCCGGCGCCAGACCAACCACAGGCCCGCCAGGGCCGCCAGGTTCCACGGCAGGGAATCCATGAGCCACGGCCAGACATAGTAGAACAAGGACATGCGCGCGTTGGCGCCGGTGAATTGGTTCAGATTTTCGGTCAGCAATTGCGAGCGGATCAGCGCCATTTCCCCTTCCCCATACGCCAGCAAATACCATGGCAGGGCCACGGCGGCCCAAATGACCGCGCCCAGCAGCCAGGGAAAACCCGCCAGCCAGCGGATCGAACGCGTTGCCGCGACCCGCAAGACAACCCACAAACCGATGACCACACCCGGCAGCACAATACCCAACGGGCCTTTGGCCAGCACGGCCAGTCCGGAAAAAACGGCGGCCAGCATAAAGTCCGGGCGCGACTGCTGGAGCAGCGCGGAACCCGCCAGAATCAAGCAGTACGTTGTGCAACAGGCCAGCGCCATGTCGACGCGGCCGAATGTGGCCTGGTGCATGAACTGCCAGCTCGCCAACAAACTCATCGCGGCCAGCCAGGCCGCGCGCCCCCCAACCAGCCGCCGCCCCAGCACGGCCACGCCCATGACCATGAACACACCACAGAGAGCGGAGGGAAACCGCGTGGCCCACTCATCGTAACGCAGCGAAAGTTCGGCGCGCGACGGAATGCGCCCTGTGGTCAAGGCGATGCGGACCGCGTGTCCGGCGATAGCTAACCAGTGAAACAACGGCGGTTTGTCGGGAATAATCTCGCCGCATTCGACATGGTTGGGCACCAGCGGAAGGACAAAATTATCCTGGTCCAGCATGGCCCGTACATACATTCCCTCACGGGACTCGTTCAGGATGTACACCGGCGACTCGCCCAGCCGGCCGAAACAAATGATCACCGCCGCCGCAAGAAGCAACCACATCGCGCCACGGCCCGGTACGCATTCCTTCATAGCGGCATCCCTGATTCCCTTCACGCGCGCAGAATATAGTGTACGCCTGAAAACAAAAGCGGTTTTTCTCGTTTTTTATGGCGCCGGTTTCCGGGTTCAACAGCGCCAACGGCACGGGGCCGGAGCCCCGCGCCGCGGAGTATCCGCATATATTCAAGTGGCGCCCGCCGCCGGTAGCCGACGGGCTGGCATAACTCCCAATCGTGTTCCGCGCGTCATTGCCGCCAGGCATCCCACGATTAAAAACAACATCCGCGGGCCGGCAAAAAGGGACTCCCGGGCATGAACGCTAGTATCGGATTGCCGAAACACCGGGTACATAACCGAAAGGAAAAGAATACAATTCAAGCGCGAGGATGAGTACGATTCATGATTATGAATGATATTCATGGTCTGGTGCTGGCGGGCGGCAGAAGTTCGCGGATGGGGCGAGACAAGGCCGCGCTGGAATATGATGGCCGGCCGCAAACAATCCGGGCGTTTGAGTTGCTCCGGCCTTATTGCGTTGCCGTCTATCTCTCCAACCGCCGCGCGCAGGCGGAAGCCCCGGGCCATGCCGGATTGCCGCAGATTCATGACACCGCTGAAAACCTGGGGCCGCTGGGCGGGATTCTCGCCGCATTTGACTTCAAACCGGAGGCCGCGTGGCTGGTCGTCGCCTGCGACCTGCCGTTCCTCGACGCCAACACGCTGGCGGCGCTCATTCGCGCGCGCGATCGGAACCGCATCGCCACGGCGTTCAAGAGCGCCCACGACAGCCTGCCCGAGCCGCTGTGCGCGCTCTATGAGCCGGAATGCGTCCCCGTGATCCGCCGTTTGCTCGCCGAAGGCATCCGGTGCCCGCGCAAAATCATGCTCCGCTCCAACGTGCGCCTGCTGGATCCGGTCAACCCCGTTGCGCTCGACAACATCAATTTCCCCGCCGAGTACGAGCGGGCGCGGCAGGGGATCGGCGCCGACACGCCGGAGCCATGCTCCTGATGCCGTGTGTCGGACGGCTCCGCCGGAACGCGTCGCGGCGCATCCCAACTTTGAACCTTGAACTTTGAACTTTGAACTAATATACGCTTGCTCCCCGTGGAATACCCCATCACCCAAGTCATCGGCCCCTACACCGGCGGCATGACCCGCGCGTTGAAGGACCCCGCGTTCCTCGCCGCGCTGCAGGATTTGCCCGCGCGGGTAGCCCAGGGCGCCCACCTGCACACGGGGGGCCGGAGCCGCATTGTGCGCATCCGCCTCCCGTTTGGTTCCGGAGAGCTGGACGCCGCGGTCAAGGTGTTTGGCCGCCATTCGCTCGCCAAGAGCCTGTTCGACCGCCTGAAGGGTTCCAAGGCGCGCCGGTGCTGGTATGCCGCCGCGCTGCTCGGCGAGCATGGGGTGGGCACCCCCCGCCCGCTGGCCTGGCTGGACCGCTGGGACGGCCCGCGCCTGATCGAGTCCTACTACCTTTCGGCGTTTGAGCCGGACTTGGTCAGTTTCCGCGACGAATTGATCCGCATCTACCGCACGGAGCCGGTCTGCGAGCACCTGATGAACCTGCTGCAGTGCGTGGCCGACGCCGTGCGCGCGATGCACGCGGCCGGCATCATTCACCAGGATCTCGGCAACCAGAACATTATGCTCCGCCGCAAGGGACCGGCGGCGTGGGGCGATGTCATGTTCATTGACCTTAACCGCGCCCGCTACCGCCCCGGACCCGGACTGCGCGAGCGCGCCCGCGATGTTTCGCGCATCCGGCTGCCGTCCGATTTCCTGCGGGTCTTCAAAGAGATGTACTTCAATGGCCGGCCGCCCCGCGAGTTTGAGCGCTGGGAACAGCGTTATCGGAACGGCTATGCGCTGCATACGATGACGCGCCGCTTCCGGCACCCCTTCCGCCGCCGCCGCGCGCTCCCGGAGGAACGGGAATATCCGCCCGCCCGCGATATCTGGATCTGGGACGAGCGCTCCGGGCAGGCGATCAGCACCATGCGGAAACACGAGCGCATCCGCCACCAGTCGCCGCTGAACTCATGGCTCACCCTTCGCGCCCTCGCGCCCGCGTTGCGCCCGGTGCATCAGCATTACAACCGCCTGCTGGCGCGCGCGTTTCGCGACCCCGTGTCCACTGCCGGCCGGATCGGACTGGCGCTTGAACCCCGGCCTGCGACGGTGGAGCAAGAGCTGCGGTTCCTGGAACCGCTCGGCCCCATCCCGGTGTTGCTGCGGTTTTACCATCATCAGACTGAAGCGGACTGGGACTTCCGCCTGGATCTGGTCCGGCGCCTGCACGCCGCCGGCCATGAGATCGCGATCGCGCTGGTGCAGGATCGCCGGGCCGTGTTGCAGCCGGAGCGCTGGCGCGCCTTTGTCGAGCGGGTGTTCGCGGGCGCGCACAAGCTGGTGCGACACGTCGAAGTCGGCCATGCCGTTAACCGTTGCAAGTGGGGCATCTGGGATTTCCGCGAATACGCGCAACTGCTCGCCGCCGCGGCCGAATTGCACCGGCGTTACCCAGGGCCGGAACTGATCGGGCCGGCGGTGATTGATTTTGAATACCATTATCTGGTAACCCTGCTGGCCATGCTGCCACCGGATTTCCGGTTCGGAGCGCTCTCGCATCACCTCTATGTGGACCGGCGCGGCGCGCCGGAAAACAAGCAGGGCCGTTTCGCGGCGCTGGAGAAAATCGCGCTCGCGCGCGCGATCGCCGAATGGGCCCCGGCCTGCGGCGGGAAACTGATCATCTCGGAGGTCAACTGGCCGCTCCGCGGCACCGGAGTCTATTCACCAGTCAACTCGCCGTACGAAACGGCCGGCCCGCGCGCCGACGACCCCAGCGTTTCCGAAGACGACTACGCCGATTTCATGATCCGCTACCTGGCCATCGCCATCGGGTCCGGCCTGGTCGAACGGGTTTACTGGTGGCGGCTGGCCGCGCGCGGTTTTGGTCTGATAGACGACACCCGGCCCGATGCCTGGCGCGCCCGCCCGGCCTATGCCATGCTCCGCCAATTTTTGGCCGTAACCGCGCACGCCACCTTTGCGCGGCGGCTGGAACCGGCGCCCGGCATCCACATTTTCATTTTCCGCGATAAGGCCAACCGAGAGACGGCATTGGCCTACGCCCACCCAACCGAACAACTAGCGGAAATGCCGTTCGCCTGGGATAAAACCTTCGACGCCTTCGGCATTCCCGCCCCATCCAAAGACCGGCGGCTGCGCCTCACGGGCCGGCCGGTTTACCTGGCCGGCTTGCGGCGAGCGTGAGCCCTAAACCCCAATCGCGCATGGCGCGGAGTCCCCTCCCGCGCTGGGGGGCGGGGCGGTTATTCGCAAACAAGTAACGCCACCGAAGGCCGTGGGAGCATTCCGGTCGGTGGTCTGCGGAAATTGCGCCGCCTTCATCCTTGATTCCACCCCGACCATTCATACAATCCGCCTCTTTGCATCGGGTTGGGGTCATGATTGGCGGATTATTGCACGGATTAAGCCGTTTTTTTAACCGCATGCCGCTCGAACGGGCGCTGGCCTGGGGTCGCGGGCTGGGCTGGATTTACGGCTCGGTCATCCGCTACCACCGCGCGGACGCCGTTGACGCGCTGCGCCGCAGTTTCCCGGAAAAAACACCGGCCGAAATCCGCGCGCTGGTTAACGCGATGTACGCCAATCTCGGAATGAACGTCACCGAAAACCTGCGCCTGCTCCGCGGCTTGACCCCCGAGCTGCATAACCGCGTGGAATGGATTGGCCGCCCGCACGTGGACGACGCTTTGAAGCGCGGCCGCGGGCTGCTGATCCTGACGGCGCACATGGGCAACTGGGAATTGTTGATGATGTACGCCGCCTTTTGCGGATATCCGCTAACGGCCATCACCAAAAACCTGCGCCAGCGATTCCTGCACGATGCGCTGAACATGGTCCGCACGTCCTCGGGGGTGCGGATCGTCCCCGCGCGGGACTCCTATCGAACATGCTTGAAGGCGCTGAAGCGCAACGAGCTGATTGGTTTTATTCTCGATCAGAATCGGCCGCGAAGCCAGGGCGTATTCGTGGATTTTTTTGGCCGATCCGCCTCCACCACACCCGGTCTGGCGCTGATGGCGGCGCATTCCGGCGCGCCCATCGTGCCGGCGTTCATGCACCGCCGACCCGAGCCGGGCCGGCACGTCATCGTCTGCCATCCGCCACTCGACCCGCCGCCGAACCGCGACCCGGAGACCCTGCGCGCGGCCACGCAGATTTATACGCGTTACATCGAGGATGAAATCCGGCAATATCCCGGCCAATGGATCTGGCTGCACCGGCGCTGGCGCTCGCGTCCGCCCGGGGAGATCGTTGCGAACATAACATCATGAGCATTACCGACCCCGACGCGAAACGTTTGGAATGGAAGGGTTTTCTCCTGGCCCTGCTGGTCGGCGGGGCGCTCTACCTGTTCAGCACGTTCCACCACGACCTGTGGCGCCCGGCTGAGGCGCGCGAGGCCGGCATCGCCCGGGAGATGATTGAGTCCGGCAACTGGGTGGCCACCTTTCTCAACGGCCGCATCTTCCTTGAAAAACCGCCGCTTTACACTTGGTGCCTGGCGGCGGCCTTGAAAATCGGCGGCTACCGCGACTGGGTAGTCCGCATCCCCGTTCTGTTGTTCACCCTCGGGGCCATGGTCCTGACGTTCCAGATGGCCCGCCTCCGCCTCGGTCTGCCCGGCTCGATGGGCGCGCTGGTCGCGCTGGCTTCCACGCAACTATATATGGAGGTCAATCATGGAGCGATGGTGGACAATGGCCTGCTGTTCTTCACCACAGCGGCGATGCTGTGCGCCTGGCGCGCCTTGACCGCCGACGGGCCGGCAGCCGGCTGGGCGGCGCTTTTTCATGCCTGCACCGGGCTGGCGTTCCTGACCAAGGGTGTCATCGGACCGGCCTTGATCCTGGCGCCGATCGGCGGCTATGTGTTGAGCCTGCCCAGGCGCTGGACCGCCATCCGGCGCTTGAATCCGCTGCTGGGGTTGCCCATTCTCGCCGTCATTATCGGCGCCTGGTTGTGGGCGCTCTGGCTCAAAGGGGGGGCGGAGTACTACCGGGTCTTTTTCATTCATAACCATCTCGAGCGCTTCACCGGCGCCTTCGGCCCAACCGCTCCCTGGCACTACTACCTCCCCTACCTGCCGTATATTCTCCTGCCTTGGACGTTCCTCTTCCCGGCCGGGATCTGGACCATCGCGCGGGAGTGGAAAACCCTCGAACCGGCCGAGCAGCGTTACTGGATCTACCTGGCTTGGTGGGCCAGCGCGATGCTGGTAATGCTCAGCGCGGCGGGAACCAAGGATAACCAGTATCTGCTGCCGCTCTTGCCGCCGCTGGTCATTGTGTGCGCGGCGTGGGTTGAACAATCGCTGGCGCCCCCGCCGCTGCCGCGCTGGGTCGCCGGGTTGATGTGGGGTTTCAGCCTGGCCATCATCGCCTTCGCGGCCGTTGTGCCGCTGGCGCCGATGTTCACCGGAATGAAATTGCATTTCGGCTCGCTGCTGTGGACCCTCGGCCTGATCGTCGTCGGCATCGGCGCGCTGCGCTCGCTGATCCGCGGCGCCATGGCGCAATACTGGCGGCGGCTGGGCATCCTGACCCTGGGGATTGGCGTCGCCCTGGGGCTCTTCGCCGAGCCGGCTTTCAACAACTTGAAAACCGTCAAGCCGGTCGCCCGCCTGCTGCTGGATCGGGTGCCGCCCCACATTCCACTATGGGGTTACCGGCTGGGCGAGAATATTACCGGCGCACTGATCTTCTACGGAGTCAAGTTCCAGGCAGTGGATACGCTGGAAGCCGCCGCGGCCGCCGTCAACGGCCGCCAGCCCATCCTGCTGCTCGATGTCTGCAAGCGCGAACCCTGTGATTCACTCGACGCCCTGCACGCCGCCGGCTGGCAAACCGTGCGTGAAATCCGCGTTGGCAAGTTCCGCTACCACCTGATGGGCAACCGCGTGATCCTGAATCATATCCGGCAAGAGATGGTTCGTCAGCCCCCGCTAATCAGTGACCAGCCGGGCCGTTGAGCTATCGCGGCGCCAACCCGGCCCGATCCATAAAACAAGCCATCTGCCATTCCGCGGCGAACGGCAGCGCCGGAGCGCGAGAAGTCTCATTCCCGACATGGAGTAGAAATAAGAAACAAGCTGTTGGGTAAAGCGAGCAAGCTCCCCGCGCTCCGTCCCATCCATGGGCTACTGATAAAGCTGCACGACGCGCCGGGTACCCAGCTTGTTTTCCCAAAGCAAGGTCGCATGGACCAATGCTTCGCCCAGTGCGGCCGATTTCTTGCGCACCACGATCACACTGTTGCCATCCGGCCGGCGGCCGGCCAGGGCGGCCTCCAGTTCATCCGGTTCGCGGATGCGCGGAAAGACGCGGTCCGCGTAAAAATAAAAACCGGCGCGGGTGGTCTCGTCGAAGTTCCAGCCGATGGGCCGCAGGTCGGGCCGCGCCGCCAGCCGGGCGGCGAACGCCTGGAAACCCGGACCGTAACTCTTGTGCGGATCCAGCAGCGGTCCCAGCGCGCTCCAGGCAACAATGTAAAGGATCGCCGTCACGCCCGCCATCCGCGCCAGCCAACCGCCGCGCCGGCAGCAGGCCATGACCGCCGCGGCCGCCGCCGCGCCCAAGACGGCCGGCCATGCCCAGGCGCGCAGCCCGCCGGAAACCGCGACCGGCAGCAGCCCGGGGATCGCCGCCGCGCCGGCGCCCAAAGCGAACAACGCCAGCAAACCCATGCAGATGGCCGACCAGATGTCCGCGAAGATTCGCAGCAGCGGATGCCGCGCGTCCGCGATCGGCCGCAGGCCGATCATCGCCAGCGCCGGCAGGAGCGCGCTGAGGTAAATTTCCCGCTTCGTCGAAGAGAGCGAGAGCAGCACAATCCCGCCGACACCCCACAACAACGGCAATAACACGGCCGGCTGGGTCGCGCGCCCATCCCGCAGATCCCGCCAGAGGTAATACAGGCCGAACCCCAATACCACGATCCACGGCAGAACATAGAGGGGCAACACCCCCAGGTAGTAAAACGGGCCGGAGATATGCCCCAGATGCGTGGACCGGCCGGTGAACCGGCCGAAATGATTGGTCCAAAACCACTCATCAAACAACGCCGCCCCGCCGTGGAACCGCAATCGGACTATCCACGCCCCGCACAAAACCAGGAACACCGCCAGCCCCGCCGCATGCGCGCCCAAAACCCAGCCGCCGCCCTCCCGGCGGCGCGCCAACCACCACGGGATGAACAAGCCCAACCCGCCCAATCCGACC
Organism: uncultured Verrucomicrobiota bacterium; assembly: GCA_964570325.1. Lineage (GTDB taxonomy): Bacteria > Verrucomicrobiota > Kiritimatiellia > CAIQIC01 > CAZMXS01 > CAZMXS01. Next base: position 61,387 of record CAZMXS010000006.1, read on the forward strand.
AAGATCGGCCCAATCAGGCCCTTGGACAAAAACGCGCCGGCGGCGAACGCGCCCGCCGCGACCAGCATGCGTGACCGGCCGCCCACGTAAGCCTCGCCCAGCGCCCACAATGCGGCCACAATGAAAAAGGCCAGCGCGTTGTCCACCAGCAGCCAGTGGGTTACCTGCACGAAACCCGGCAGCGTGGCCAGAATGATCACACATCGCCAGGCCGTCTCGCGATCCCATAACCGGCGCGCGAGCCGGAAAGTCATGATCAGCGTCCCCAGGCCCCACAGCCCGGACGCCAGCCGCAGGACATTGATCGTTCCCAGCCGGGAACCGAACGCGCGCAGCAGCAAGGCGTTGACGTTGTAATACAGCGGCGGCTTCTCGATAAACGGCTCGCCCGCGAGATGCGGCACGACCCACACGCCAGTCCGGCTCATTTCCAGCGCGATCGCCGCCTCGCGCGGCTCGTCCGGCGTCCACAGATCATGGTTGAACAAGCCGGCAAAAGACACCAACACACACAAAACCACCAGCCAGGCGGGGACGGTACCCGGCGCGGAATCAAGCGCAGTTGGGGCTTCAGCCATCATGGAGTTCCGGTAAGAACGGACATCGCCCAAGGCAATCTGCCCATTTCCAAATAAAGATCGGCCGCGCGACGCATTTCATGAGCGAAATACTGAACGCCCGGCCGGCGCTTTCCAATTCCAAATTTGAAGGATTAAACCGGCGCCACCGAATCGCCCGCTTACGCTCGCCACATTACCCGATCGTGCGGCTCACGGGGCGCGGTTCGCCCTACCGGGCGCCAACCACGCCCATTACTTCATCAATCATCGCCCGCGCCGCGCGCGGTGACCGGCCCCGGATGGCGGCCGCGAGACATTGCTCAATATGTTTCCGCAGAATCCGGTCTCCCACCGCCCGCAGGGCGGCGCGCGCCGCCTCAATCTGGCGCAGTATGTCAATGCAATAGGCCCCCTCCGCCACCATGCGCTCCACCCCGCGCACCTGGCCGGCAATTCGGGCCAGCCGGCCTAGATTCTCATCATGCCGTGTCCGTTTATTCGGCTGCATAGCCACCCTCGTTTTTTACACCACCACACCGACCATCGCTTCCTTCCGCCGACCTTTGCCGGCCGCGCCCCGCAAGCGCCCGGACGGCCGGCGCCAGCAACACCGCCAACATCAGCCCCGCCGCAACGTGTTGCCACGGGGCCAGACCCGCGCCGACCGCGCAATGCGCCGCCGCGGCGGGTATCCGCGGAACCAGCACACCGTCGAGGATAAGCCCGGACGCCAGCGCAGTGGCCACCAGCACGATCAGGAAGACCGCCATCGCGCGCAGGCCCAGCAGGCGGTGGAGCGCGGTCAGCGTCGCCGCATTGGTCGCCGGGCCGGTAATCAGGAACACCAGCGCCGCGCCAACCGAGACGCCGGCGTTGATCAAACCCAGCGCAATCGGAACCGACGCGGTGGAGCAGACATACAACGGCACCCCGATCGCCAACATCACCAGCATGGTCCCGATGCCGCCCCCCAGTTGATCGGCAAAGAAGTTCTCCGGGATCAACGCCCCCATCAGGCCGGCCACCAGCAATCCCAGCAGCAGCGCGCGGTAGATATCGGCCGGCAGGGTCACGAAGGCGTGATGGAAGGCGCGCCGCCACCAGGGCCCGGCGGCCGGCTGGAATCCGTTGGCCGGGCCGTCCACCGCCGGCGCCAGCCGCGCGCGCCCATCGAGCGCGTCAACCAGGACGCCGCACAGCGCGCCGGAGACAAACGCGGCGATCGGCCTGAAGATCGCCAAAACCGGACCCAGCAACCCCCACGTCACCAGGATGCTGTCCACGCCGGTCTGGGGCGTGGACATCAAAAACGCCGCCGTCGCGCCCTTGCCCGCCCCATGGCGGCGCAATGCGGCGGTCACCGGAATCACGCTGCACGAGCATAGCGGCAGCGGCACCCCGCACAGCGCGGCCTTGACGGCCGCAACTCCACCCCGTCCGCCCAGGTGCCGCGCCACCCAGGCCGCGGGAAGCAGGACATGCAACAGGCCCGCAACGGCGAACCCGAACAGCAGGTACGGCGCCATCCGACCCAGCACCTCCCAAGTCGCGCGCGCAACCTCAATCGCCTGGTCCAGCAGCATCATGCACCAATATACCCCTTAGGGGTATCAAGTCAAATGCCGAACCGGCCGGGACGCCAATCCGCTGCGCTCCCCACTCCCGCTTGACAAGATCATCCGGCTGACTCAAGTATGTATTTGAACTCGAGCAACAGACAGAGCCATGATGAAAATTAATCGCCGGCTTCCCGGCGCCCCAAGCCGGTCCTTCGGGCCTCCGCCGTTATCGGTCGCCCCTATTTTCCAATTCCGCCCCGCCGGCCGGCGGGCCGTCCAGATCCGGCAGACGGAGCGGGCGCGACGCGCCGGACCCAAGGCGGGATCGTCGTGAGCGTCATCGAAGCCGAGCAGGCAACGCGGCCGTCCGCCGCGGCCGCGCTCGTGGATCGCGGGGTGATCCGCACGCTGTTCGGGATGGCCTTCCCCATGCTGGCCGGCACGCTCGCGATGACGACCTACCATCTCGCCGATACTTGGTTTGTTTCGCGGCTGGGCACGCTGCCGCTCGCCGCCATGGGGTACACATTCCCGGTCATCATGCTGCTGACGTTCGTGGCCGGCGGCATCGGCAGCGGAGTCACCACCCTGGTCTCCCACGCGATCGGGCGTCGTGACCACGCGGACGCGGCCAAGGTGGTTTCCCACGGCATCGCCTTTGCGTTGCTGGTTTCAGCCGGGATGACCGTCGCGGGCTATTTCAGCATTGATTTCATTTTTTCGCAATTGGGCGCGGACGCCGACGCGCGCCCCCTGGTCGGGGCCTACATGCGCACCTGGTATATCGGCGCGGTGACCATGTCCCTGCCGATGATGGGCAATGGGGTACTCATCTCCGCAGGCGATTCCCAGGCCGCCAGCCGGTTCATGATCCTGGGGACCGGGCTTAATCTCATCCTCGACCCGATCATGATCTTCGGCTGGCTGGGCTGTCCGGCGATGGGCATTCGCGGCGCCGCCCTGGCGACCGTTATCGCGCAAGCCGCTTCAACGATTTGGCTGCTGCACCTGCTGATCCGAAAACATCGCCTGCTGGTCTTCCGGAAATGGCGGCTGCCTGAATATCTCGCGACGATCCGGCGCATCCTGGCCTTCGGCATTCCGAACATCCTGAGCATGGTCCTGATGCCGATCTCCGGGGCGGTCATCACCCGGCTCCTCGGCCGCTTCGGGAACGAGGCGGTGGCGGGCGCGAGCGCAGCGGGCCGCGTCGAGATGTTCGCCTTCGTCGTCCCCATGGCGCTGGGCATCTCCCTGACTCCATTTGTGAGCCAGAATTTCGGCGCGCGGCGCCTCGACCGCATTCACCGGGCCATGACCGCGAGTATGACCTTCGCGCTGGCCTACGGCGCCGGCGTGGCCGTCCTGTTCTTCCTTGGGGCGCCGTGGATCGCCGCGGTCTTCACCAACGATCCGCGCGTCGCCGCCGTCTTGAACGACTATCTCCGGCGGGTCTCCTTCGGTTACGGGATGATGGAGGCTCACCGCTACTGCACATTCTTTCTGACCGGTCTGCACAAACCCGGCTTTGCGGCCGCGCTGAATGCCCTGCGGGTGCTGGTGTTCCTCATCCCGCTGTCCATCCTTGGCGCGCGATATTTCGGTGTGAACGGCGTGTTCATGGGCCGGCTCGCAACCGATTTGACCGTGGGCGGCATCGGGATGATATGGATCAGCCGCGTGCTCGGGCGAATGAAAGGCGGGCGCGCTTGAAATCCACAACGATTCCTCCCCCGCTCGGCCGGCGCCGCGCCCAGCCTTTGCCGCTGGCAAGGCAAACCGTCCCCGATGAGCCGTCAATCGCCCATGCCGCAGCTCTTCACGTACCGGCTGCCGTCGTGGTCGCCGTAGCGCCGCGGATCATACACGTTGAGTTCTCGCGCCGTGCCGCGGCCCGGCAGGCCATGCCGATCCACGCCGGCCCGCTTCGCAATCCGCGTGCGGCAACTACCACTGCACCGGCGCGGCATCGGACCAACCGAATTGAATCGCCCCGCCATCCAGGTATTGGCCATCCGAACTCCGCCGAATGTACCAGATGCCGGCCGGCGGCCAATACACCGCCAGGTCCGCCGTCCCATCGCCATCGTAATCGCCGGGCGTGACGGGCACGACGCCCAACCAGCCGAATGGATAAGGCGCGGGATAACGGAAAGGATTGGGCGTGAACGGCGGGGGCAAGTTGTCCTGGGAACTGGGTGTGATATACCACTGCCAGCCGTCCAGAATCACGGTACGGTCCTCCCGACCGTCGCCGTCGTAATCGCCGCGGGCGGGCAGAGTGGCATCCCAGCCCCAGGCGGCGAGCCGCCCGCCGCCGGAGCTATAAAGCACGTACCAGCGGCCGGCCGCCGGGTGATAAACCGCAAGATCGGCGCGTCCATCCCCGTCGTAATCGCCGGGCACGGGCGTCGTGCCGGCAAAACCCCACTGCTCCAGCCGCATGCGGCCATCCGCGCTTTGCAGAATATACCAGATGCCGTCCATCGGGCGGTATACCGCCAAATCAGTGATGCCATCGCCGTCATAATCGGCCGCGGCCGGCGGCATGCTGCCGGCGCCCCAATTAACCACCCAAGGGTGCCCCGGATCGGAACTGGGCGCGACATACCAGTTGCCCGCGAGCCAGGTGGCGTAATCGGCCCGGCCATCGCCATCATAGTCGCCGGGCACAGGGCACATCTGCGGCAGCCAGGCGGCGGCGGTCATCTGGTAATCGGCGCTGCGGCGCACATACCATTCGCCGGTCGCCAGACAGTAAACCGCCAGGTCGCTGACGCCGTCGCCGTCGTAATCGTTGGGCGTGTGCAGGCCCGCCTGCAAGATCTTTCCGTGCGGGCCCACCGCGACCCAGGCGCCACGGCCGCCGGCCACGCTTTTCAACCCCGTCTGAATGTCGCGCTGATGCGTTACCCAATCCGCGCCGTTGGTGGAACTGATAATGGAACTGTCGCCGACCGCGACAAAACGGCCGTCAATAAACCGGACGCGAGCGGGATAATCCGGAAGCTCCGCGGCATACTCCCAGTCCGCGCCGTTAGCGGAAGTCAATGCGCTTTTACGGTTGCCCAACATCACAAACCGGCCGTGGCCGAACGCCACGCTCTCCCAACTCTCCGGCATGGCCTCCGCCTGGGTGGTCCAGTTGATGCCGTCGGGCGAAGTCAGGATGAATCCTTCGCCGAACAAATCATAGCCGCAGACCACGTAAAGGCCATTGCCCCAGGCGGCATCCTTGTACACCTTGTCAAACTCGGCCTGACGGGTCGTCCAGTTGACGCCATCGGGCGAGGTCAGCAGGCAGCCCATGCCGCCCGCCAGGAATTGCCCGCCCCCGTGGATCACGCTGATCAAGCCGTTGTTCACTCCGGATATGCGGGTCGTCCATTGGGCCGCATTGGTCGAGGTCACAATCGTTCCCCGACCGCCGACCGCCACAAAACTTCCGGCGGCAAACGTGATATCGTAGAGGTCCGCCGCGAGTTCCTGGGCGGCGGGCGTCCACGCGGCGCCGTTGGCCGACACCATCCGAAAGGCCGCCGGGCCCACCGCAACAAAGCGGTTGTTCCCAAAGGCAACGCCCTGGAAATGATCGCGCGGGCCGGGCGCGACCAGCGTCCAGCACTCGCCGCCATCCGCGGAGCGCTCAATCGCGCCGCCGTAGCCGACGGCCAGAAAACCCCCCGCGCAATAACGCACCCGGTTCAGTTCCTCCGGCGCCAGGCCCGGCGAGCGCTCCCGCCAGTTGAGTCCGTCCGGCGAGGTCAGGATCACATCGTCGCCGGACCCGCCCACCACCACGAACTCACCGCCGCCGTAACCGGCGCCGCGCAGGATTGTCCGCGCCAGGTTGACGTTGGTGATGGTCACCACGGCCCAATCCAAGCCATTGGTCGAAGTCAGGATCACTCCTGCGCTGGCGATTTGATCGTAACCCGCGCAGACAAAGCGCCCGGCCCCGTACGCCACGCCCCAAGTGGCCAACTCCGCGCCCGGCACGGTAACTCGCGTCCAGTTGGTTGCGCCATCGGCGGAAGTCAGGATCACCCCGTTGGTGCCGGACCAGCCCACCGCCACATAGCGGCCGCCGCCATAAGCCACGGCATCCAAGTTCACCGGCGCCAGGCTGCGCGCCTGCCAGTTCACGCCGTCCGGCGAGGTGAGGATCGTGCCCGCCGTGCCGACGCCTACAAACCGGTCTTCGGCGAAGACCAGGTCGCTGATCGTGCGCGCCGTGCCGCTGGTGCGCGCGGTCCAGTGGACGCCATCCGGCGAGGTCCGCAGCGTGCCGTGGGCGCCGCCAATGACCAACAGACCCTGGCCGAACGCCGCGCTGGTCAACGTATTGGACGTACCGCTGGCAGCCACGCTCCAGCAACGGCCGTCGGGCGCGGTCACCAGCGTCCCCTGCCACCCCACCGCGATATAGACGCCGTTGCCATAAGCCACGTCCTGCAGGCTTTGGCTGGTCGGGCGCGGATTGCGCCAACGCCAGAAATCCAGCGGCCGGGCGGCGTGCGGCCGCTCGGGCGCGGAGCGGCCGCCGCTCGACAGGGCCAGGGCCTCCGCCCATTTCAGGCCGGTTGCGGTCCCTTGAATACTGCGAACCGGGGCCACGTTGCCATCGGCCTGCGCCGCGAAGACCCGCACTCCCGCCAGCCCCCCCACAAAGAGTTCCGTGTCGTCCGCGGCCACTCCTTTGGGCCCCCAAAGCAAAGTTGCCGGGCCAATCAGGCTGCGGATGGGCGCCACATTGCCCGACGCTTCCTTGTCGAAGACGCGGACGCAGCCGGTAGCGCCAAAATCCGTCACGAAAATGGCGTCGTTGTTGAGGGCGATGCCCCAGGGATAATCCAACCCGGTCCGGTCGCCGGCGATCACGCGGACGGGCGCAACGTTGCCCTGGTCGGTCTTGTTGAACACCAGCACCTGCGCCCCAAATGAATTGGCGACGTAGATATGCCGGTCGTCTATGGCCAGGCCGTCCGGCGCATCCAGTTGCGTCTGGTTCCCGCTGATGACCCGTAGCGGGGGCGTCTCCCCATCCGCGCGCTTGTCGAAGATCGCAATGCTCGACGGCGCGCTGTTGGCCACGAAAAGCTCCGTGTCGTCCACGGCCACGCCGGCGGTCCGCGCGAGCGCCGCGCCACGGATCACGCGCACCGGCGGCGCATCTCCGTCCGCCGCCAGCGAAAACACCGCGATGATGCCCGCGGTCGCCTGGGTGTGAACACTGGCGTAGATATAGTGGTCATCACGCGCGATGCCGCACGGTGTCTGCAGGCCGAACAAGGTGTTCGAGCCGCGCACCAGGCGCGCCGGCGCCGCGTTGCCGTCCGCTTGCCGGTCAAATACGCGCACGCTTTCGTTGCGATCCGCGACCAGCAACTCGCCGGCCGGCGCCATTGACGCACAGGCGACGGCGGCCGCCAGAACCAGCCCAAGCCGAATGATCTGCATGTCATTCCTCCTGCGTTATGCCGCTGTAATAAAACCCGGTGAAAATGTAATTTTACTTAAGGCCGGCCCATCGCGCAATCCGCCATTGACGCCAAGTCCAAACTACATGAAAATATCGGCTATGAAAACGATGCTGACGGCGCTCCTTGTTCTTTCCGGCGCGATCGCCGCCGGCGGCCAGACCAATCTCGTGTCCACCAACGCCGGCTCAACCGTCAATGCCAGCCTGATCCCGTTCGGCTGGCTCGACAAGGCCAAAGGTTACGAGCAAGCGCTTGCGCTTCAACGGCAGTCGGGAGCGGACATCTTCATATATTTCTCCAGCCAGAAGGACGACGAACGCGGGTTATGTGCCTGGTTCGAAAGCAAGGGGCTGGAAAACAATCAGGTGAAGAAATACTTGAAGAATTACATCCGCGTGAAAGTTCCCCTGCCCTCCAACCCCGACTGCCAGAAACTGGCCGAGCAGTTCGAGGTGCGCCGCTGCCCGGCCATCTTCATCGTTCAGCCGGGCGGCCTGCGGCAATTCTGCAAGGTGTTCACTTGGGAAAACAACCGCCCCAAACTCAACGAACCCGACGCGCTGATTGAAACCTTCCGTGTGCGCAGCGGCGAATGGTATCTGGACAAATGAGACGCACCGTCATCCGCTATAGCCTGACCGCGCTCTGGCTGACGGCGTTGCCGCTGCTGGCCGCCGCGCCCCCGCGGGTCCGCCCCTGCGAATGGGCCCAGCCGGTGCTGGACTGGCCCCTGAAAAATTTCTACCGGGTATCCGATGAGGTTTATCGCTCCCGGCAGCCCGACGCCGCTGATTTCCGAGCGCTTGAAGAAGCCGGGGTCAAGTCCGTGCTGAATCTCCGCGACAACCATAGCGATGACGACGAGGCGGCCGGCACCGCCTTGAAACTGTTCCGCGTCCCGACCGTAACCGACGACATCACCGACGCCGGCATGGTTCGGGCGCTACGGATCATCCGCGGCGCGCCCAAGCCGATCCTGGTCCACTGCTGGCACGGCAGCGATCGAACCGGCGTCGTCATCGCGCTCTACCGGATCGTGGTCCAGGGCTGGACGCGGGAAGCGGCAATTGATGAACTGGTCAACGGCGGATATGGCTACCACGCCAAGCTCTATCCGAACATTGTGGAGTATATCCGGACTGTAGACCTGGGAAAGTTCACTGAGCCGTGACCCGTAATCCGTGATCGGGGGCCGGGGTATGGCGGACAGTGGACCGAGAACGGGCCTGAAACATGCCGTTCGGTCATGCTGAAACCGCCGGCGGCCGGGGATGCGGGATAACCGGTTCCCTTTTCATGCGACACGGATTACTGGCTGCTGAGCGCGGTGCTCTTCATCGAGCAGAACTTCGGCCCGCACATGGTGCATTGTTCGAGATTATCCGGGCAGCCGGCCCGCCGCAGCGATTCCTGACGCATGACGCGCGCCCGCTCGGGATCAAGCGCCAGCGCGTATTGACGCTCCCAGTCGAACGCGGCGCGCGCCCGGGAAATCGCGTCGTCCCGGTCGCGCGCGCCAGGCCGTTTGAGCGCGACATCCGCGGCATGCGCGGCAATCTTGTAGGCCACCACGCCCTGCCGCACATCCTCCACACCGGGCAATCCCAGGTGCTCCATCGGCGTCACGTAACAAAGCATCGCGGCCCCATGGTACGCCGCCAGTGTCGCGCCGATCGCTGAAGTGATGTGGTCGTACCCCGGCGCGCAGTCGGCGACTAACGGTCCAAGGACATAGAACGGCGCATCGTCGCACCACTCGGCTTCCCGGCGCATATTCATTTCAATCTGGTCCAGCGGCACGTGGCCGGGCCCTTCAACCATGACCTGGACGCCTGCCGCGCGGCAGCGCCGGACCAGGTTGCCCAGCACCTTGAGTTCGGCAAACTGCGCCTCGTCGGAGGCATCCGCGAGACAACCCGGCCGCAGGCCATCGCCCAGCGAAAGGGTCACGTCATCGCGGCGACAGATGTCGAGAATCCGGTCAAAAGCGGTGAAACAGGGATTTTCCCGGCCGTGTTTTTCCATCCAACGCGCCAGGATCGCGCCGCCGCGGCTGACGATCCCCGCCAGCCGCCGGCGCGCGGCCGGCAGATGATCGCGCAAGAGGCCGGCATGCACGGTCATAAAGTCCACGCCCTCGCGGGCTTGGGCGTCCACCACTTGCAGGATGAGTTCAGGCGTCAGGTCCAGCGGATCGTCCACGGCCGTCGCCACCTCATAGATCGGCACAGTCCCCACCGGCACCGGCGCGCGCGCCAGGATCGCGCGCCGGATATCGTTCAATGCCGGTCCGGTGCTGAGGTCCATAACCGCGTCCGCGCCATGCCGCAGGGCCGTTTCCAATTTTTCGAGTTCGGCGGCCGGCGTGCCGGCAAGGTGGGAATTGCCCAGGTTGGCGTTGATCTTAACACACAACGCCCGGCCAATGCCGGCCGGTTGGGCCACCGGCCGGTTGCGGTTGGCTGGGATCACCGCGCGGCCGTCAGCGACCAAACGCTGCAGGTCGGCCACCGCCCACTGTTCCACCTGTGCCACTCGCTGCAGCGCTTCCGTGCAACGTCCGGACCGCGCTTCGTCAATCTGCGTAGCCATCCCGGCACCCCTTCCCATAAAAAAAACGCCCCGGCGGCAAAGGGCGGTGGCATCACCAGATTCCCGCGCCGCTTCCCTCCGCCGGCATGATCCGAACAGGTTCAAGGGGTTTATCCGATCCAGCGGATATCTCAGTCCCCCCACGGAGGACTCCCCCAGCGGCTGATGGAATGATCCGCCCAAGCAGGGCGGATTGTCAAGCGCCAGGCGGCGTCAGGGGGCTGGCGCGCCGACCAACCGGCGCATCGCGTCCGCCGGCCCGATCGCGACCGGCCCGCGCCAGATGCCGCCGCCACCCATCCAGTCGGCCACGCGCACAGCCAGCAGGTTTTCCTCCTGGAGCAAATCCGGCGCAAAGACATAGCAGCGCGGCTGGTCCCAAGCCGTGCCCTGGGCGGGCGGGAATTGGCCGGCCGCACCGATCTTTTCGCCGTTAAGGAAGGTCTCGTCGGCATCATCCACCGCGCCCAGCACCAGCGCCAGCATATTGGTGCCCCACCTTTCCCGGAACGCGGACGAAACCGTGAAGCGCAGGCGATACCAGGCCGTGCCATCATAATTGGCCAGCGCATCATTTTCCCAGTTGCCAGGCACCGCGCTGGTGGGCCAACTCGAATCGTCAATGTCCACACCCGCCCAAGCCGCATTGTCACCCGCTTGCACGCGCCAGACGCCCGCAAGGTTCCGGCCGTCGGGGAAAAACAGCGGTAGCTGCCCCGCATCCAGCACCGCGCCGCCATCCAGCACCGTGTAATGAAAAGTCCAAGTGTCCCCTGGCTGCGCGCCAACCGTGTCCACGCGCGCGACATACAAAGCCTTCTCATCCGCCGTCACCCCCCCGCCACCCTCGGCGGCAATCCGGCCGGCCGGGGTGCGGGCGCGCCACTCCACGCGCAGGTCGCGGGCGTTCAGTGGCATGAAAAATTCCGGCGCCAGCCGGAGCGTCGCCGGCTGACCCGGCTCGTAAATGCCGCCGGAACCGGTAGATTTCCATACAAAGCGGTGCTTGAAGTCCGCATCATTCAGCGCCATCAGCTCGAATGTCCCGTCGGCCCGCTGGCGCAGGTGCGTAATGGCCGCGTTGACAATCGGAAAGCGGCCGTTCACCTGCAGACCCAGCAGGTATTCGATCAAGCGCGAGCCAATGCACCCATGCGTGGCCACCAGCACCGTGCGGCCGGAATGGCCGAACCGCCGCTTGAGTTCCTCGCACGCGCGCACATACTGGGCGGCGCCTTCGGCCATGTTGGTCGGGGCGCAATGCCGGGTAGAGTCCGGGTCGCGCCAGCGGAAATGCGGACGCAGTTCATCCTCGATGACAATCTCGGCCCCGCGCGGCACGTCCGCCGCCGGGAGCACCCCCGCCGTCACGTCGCAGCAGCACTCCTCGAGCTCCGGCCAAATTTCAGCCACGCGCCCCGCCGCCCGCAGGAAGGGCTCCATTGTCCGCCGCACCCGATAGGTCGGGCTGACGACGATGTCGTCGAACTGATACGCCGCCAACTTCCGCGCAATACCGGCCACCTGCTGATGACCCTTGGGCGAGAATTCGCGCTGGGACTCTTCAGTGTAAACCCCGGTAAGATTGCCCATTGTCTCCGCATGTCGGATCAGGAAAAGATCAAAACCGGCATGCGGCGCGTGGGTGGTTTCGCCCGCCCATGCCGCCACCCCAATCAACGCCGACAGCCATCCAATGAAAAAAAGTTTGCTCATGTTTTTTTTAGATTCCTTTGCCAACATGAATACAGCCTTCCATCGTTTCACCGAAACGAATTCTCAAAGTTATGCGACTGAATCAAACGCTTTCGCCGGAGGCATACAATACGGACCGTCGGGCCCATGCCGCGCCCTGGGGGCATTTGCGTGAGGCGAACACACGTGCCATCGAAGACCGGGTATGCCGCCCCCTCGGTCTCAGACGCCCGTGCGTCCCTCATCCTAACCCATACTCTTCGATCTTCTTGTAGAGCGTGGTGCGATGAATCTTGAGGATTTCGGCGGCCCGATTACGGTTGCCATCCACGGCACGCAGCACCGTGGAAATCAGTTGCTTCTCGCTCTCGGCCAGGCTCATCAGCGCGCTGCTCTCCGCGGCCGGCCCCGCAACTGCGGTGTCCGCGGCGGCAGCGGATGCCGGCAAGCCGAGCGCCTCGGCCTCGATCACCTCCCCGCTCGTTAACAACACGCCGCGCTCGATGACATTGCGAAGTTCGCGGATGTTGCCAGGCCAACGATAGGTCGTCATCGCCTGCAGCGCGGCCGGCGCCAGGCGCATGGGCTTGCGGCCCATCTGGCGCGCCAACAGGGCGACATAGTGCCGGGTCAGCGGTTCGATGCTGTTGGGGTGTTCGCGCAGCGGCGGGATGGTGATGGGCACAACGGAAAGGCGGTAATACAGATCCTCACGGAACTTGCCCTCCCGGACGCGGGCCTGCAGGTCGCGGTTGGTTGCCGCGATAATCCGGATATCCACCTTGGTCGTGCGCGCGCCGCCCAGGCGGCGGAATTCCTTGTCCTCAATCACCTTGAGCAGCTTGCCCTGCAGGTTCAAGTCCATGTCTCCGATCTCGTCCAGGAACACCGACCCGCCATGGGCCACCTCGAGCAGCCCGGGCTTGCGGTTCTTGGCATCCGTGAAAGCGCCCTTCTCGTAGCCAAAGATTTCGCTCTCCATCAACTGCTCCGGGATCGCGGAGCAGTTAATATCCACAAACGGCTGATCGGCTCGCGGACTGAGCCGGTGGATAGCCTTGGCCAGCATGCCTTTGCCGGTGCCGCTCTCGCCGAGGATCAGGACGGTCGTGTCGGGCGACTGCGCCAGCCGCCGCGCCGTTTCAAAAACCTTGCCCAGCGCGTCGGTGCCGATCATCTCGTCAAACCGCCAGCCGTCGGCAGAGCGCTCCAACGTCAGCCGACTGAGCGAACTGACCCGGCGGCGCAACTCCACCTTGCAGCCGGCGTTGCGGATAATCTTTTCCAGTTGCTCATCCTCGAACGGCTTGGGCAGGTAATCGTAGGCGCCGAGCTTGATCGCCGCAATTGCCGTTCGGATATCGGCGAACGCGGTCATGATCACAACATCAAGGCCAGGCGTCTCGGCGCGCCGCTCCGCGAGGAACTCGAGACCATCGCCATCCGGCAGGCGCATATCCACGAACGCCAGGTCAAAAATGTTCTTCTCCAGCAGCGTCCGCGCCTCTACCAGACACTCGCAGGCCTGCACGGCATGTCCCCAACTCACCAACCGGTCGTGCAGGGACTTGCGCAGCAGGCGGTCGTCTTCAACCAACAGGATCTGCAGCTCGGCCGCCGGCTCACCGGCCGTCGCATTCTTTCGGGATTCTGACGTGTTCATGGTCATGGTATTCATGGTTCCGCCAGCGCCGCCGGCGGGTAGATCAGCCGCGCCATCAACCCACCGCCCACCGGCCGTTCCAGTTCCACACGGCCTCCCAACCGCGCCGCCAGCCGCGCCGCGATCGCCAACCCCAGCCCGAGATGGCGCGGGCGGGTGGTAAAAAAAGGCAGCAGGAGATTGGCCAACGGCATTTCCGCCGGAACGCCGGGCCCGACGTCGGTCACAGTCGCCGCCAGACCCGCCGGGCCCGACGCCACAGCCAGCCGAACCGGCTGGCCCGGCGCGGCCTCGATCGCGTTCACGGCCAGCTCCTCCAAGGGCAGCCAGACGTACTGCGCATCGCGCACCGCGCGCGCGCGCGTCTCCGCGTCGGCCGCCACGTCCACGGCCGCGGTGGGGAACCGCCGGCGCAACCGACCCAGCAGGTCATCCAACGCCGCGCTCACCGGGAGACAACCGCCGGGCGGGACCTCGTCAAACAAAAGGTTCATGCGCGCCGTCACTTCCGTCAAGGCATCGCATTCGGCTTGCAGTAATGGAAAGTATTCCAGTTCCGCGGGCGTTAGCCGGCCGTCCAGTTCCCGGGCGAGAAACGTCGCGCTGCTCTTGATGCCGGAGGCAAAATTGCGCAGCCGGTGACGGAGCACGCGGTTCATACGGGCCAAGTCCTCCGGGCTCATGCTGATTTCCGGCATGCGGGAAATTAAACATCAAGCGGTGAACTCACCAAGCAAAAAAGCCGCGCCGCCCCTCGCTCCAAGCCCGCCCCCCCCAAGGGCAGAGCGGCGGGAACCGGATTATCCGGCGCGCGCGCGGTCAACCGCCTCGCGCAGGGCCGCCAGCAGCACTTCCTGGTTCCACGGCTTGGTGACGAAGCGGACGACGTTTTTGAACTCGCGCAGCGCGCGAATGTTGTCGGCGGTGGGGAAGCCGGAAACCACAACGGCATGAAGGCGCGGATGCTGGTCGCGCAACTGGCGCAGCAGCTCGAAACCGCTGGCTCCGGTGAGCACGATATCCGTGATGACCGCGTCAAACCGGCGCCGATTGAGTTGTTCCAGGGCCTCGGGGACGGTGGTCGCGCCCGTGACGTTCATTCCCGCCACACCCAGTTCGCGGCGAAGGGCGCTACAGACCGCCGCGGAGTCATCCACCACGAGGATTTCGGGCCGCTGCACCGTCGCCGGCGCCGGTCCCTGCAGCGGCACGGCCGATACGGTAGGCGCCGCGCTCTCGCGACGAGATTCGCCGCCCTCCTCGTCGCGGATCGAGCCCGGGTCCACATGGACCATGCCGACCAGCCAGTCGCTCTTGTCGGAGGCGAACAGCCGATCAATGATCTCGTCCGTCAGGATCGTGCCGGCCTTGAGCAGGAGCACCTTGTCCAGCGAGCGCAGGTCGCGCGAAAGCACCATGCCCGGCTTCAGCGCGCCGGGCGGAATTTCGACCTCGCGTTCATCACCGCGGTGGGCGGCATCCCCGGAGGCCAACACGTAGAGAAACTTATTGATCAGTTCGGGGTCCAGCGCCTTGCCGCGCTCGCGCAGCAGCATCCGCTTGGCCTCCTCGGGGTCGGCCATGATCGCGCTGCCGCGGCTGCGCAGCTCCAGTTCGTAATAATCCGCCACGGCAATGATCCGCGAGTAAAGGGGAATATGTTCGCCCCACATCTTGTGCGGGTAACCGCTGCCGTCGAAGTGCTCGTGATGATGCAACACCGCATCCGCGATCCGGCTGAACCCCTCAATACGCTGCAGGAGGGAATAACCGACGGCCGGATGGCGGACCATTTTCTCCTCCAGCGTCCGCGGATCCACATTGCGGCGCAACGAGCGCAGCGGCTGACTCAACAGGCCCAGATCGTGCAGCACGGCGGCGATCTCCAGCTCATCGAGTTCCGCCTCGCGCAGCGCGCAGAGCGCCCCCAGTTCCCGCGCCCAACGGGCGACACGCCGGCTGTGCGCGCTGAGCTGCGGATTGATCATGTCAATCAGCGTCAGCAGGCTGGCGGCGATATTCTTGTGCGCGGTGCTGACCTGCCGGCGAAGATCGGTGATCTCCCGCTGCTGGGACTCGACCGTCGGCCGGCCGGCCGGCTCCGGGGCTCCTGTTTCGTTGGGCTTGTCCATGAGACCTCAACTGGGCTGCGGGTTTTCGGTCCGCTTCAGCGGGAACACCAGCGTTACCTCGGTGCCCCGGCCCGGTTCGCTGGCAATCACCACCCGCCCGCCATGGAAATCCATGATCTTGCGGGCGATGCTCAAACCCAGCCCGGTGCCGGACTCGGAGGGTTTGGTGGTGTAAAAGGGCTCAAAAATGTGCGGCAGGACATCCGCGGGAATGCCGCATCCGTTATCCGTAATCGTCAAGGTCAGGTGGTCCGCGTCGGCCTGCGTCCGGATGCGGATCAGTCCCTCGCGCCGCGGATCAATCGCCTGGATGGCATTGACCAGGATGATCAGCAGCAACTGGGTCACGCGACCCGGCAGACACGGCAGCAGCGGCGGCGCGCCGGCCTCCCGCTCCACGCGGATGCGTGTGCCCAACTCGTTGCGCAGCAACGTCAGCGCCTTATCCACCAGCACATTGATATCGGCGGAAACCAGATCCTCGTATTCCTCCCGCGAAAACTCGCGCAGATCATTGGCGATTTTGGCAATCGCCTCCGCGCCCTCCACGCAATCCCGCGACAGGTCCGACAGTTCCCGCAATGTTTGCTGCAGCCCCAGCCGCTCGCGCAAGGCCAGTACCTCTCGGGCTTGGACGCTGGCGTCCGCGCCTCCCGCGCATGCTTCGGCCAATCCTTGGTACGCGCCCACCATCTCGTTGATGGTCCCCAGGTAGGTGCGGAGCATTTTGAGATTGCTGATAACGAAACTCAGCGGCGTGGACATCTCGTGCGCGATGCCGGCCGACAGCCGGCCGATCGCCGCCAGCTTCTCCGCCTGGATCGCGGCCGCCTGCGCCGCCCGCAGTTCGTCGTAGGCCTTGGACAGCTCTTCGTTGCGCCGCTTGAGCAGCTTCTCATGCTCGCGCAGGCGCAATTGCAAATTGATCCGCGCGGCAATCTCGCGCAGGTTGTAAGGCTTGGTAATGAAATCGTGCGCGCCCAGGTTGAGACCGGCAACCGTGGCGTCCACCTGGTCAAGGCCGGAGAGGAACAGGATCGGAACGTCCGCCGTTGGCGGCAATTCGCGCAACTTGACGAACAGGTCGAAGCCGTTGTCCCGGCCCAGCAGCACGTCAATAATGATCAAATCCGGCGCAACTTGCTCCAGCGCCCGGATCGCGCCGGCGGCATCGGCGACATAGTGGGGCTTGCAGCCCTCCTTTTCCAGGATGCGGATAAGCGGTTTGACGCTGTCAAACTCATCATCCACCACCAGCACTTCCTGGCCCGTGGTCTTTTCCATGACGACCTCCGACTTGATACGGATCAAGCGGATATTCGCGCAGGCCGGCAACGGTTGTCAAAACAAACCGGCGGCCGGCCCCAGGGAATCGGCTCCCGCCAATTCATCAAGCAGATCCGATGCCGGCGGCCGCGAATCCTGATATTCGGTCGGGACCATGCGGCGCCCAAAACGAGTTGGCTCGGCGTTGGCGACGTCGTTCGTTTTGAAATAAGCCTGAAACCAATCGCACACCAGCAGATGGATAAGGAGCGAGTGCGAAAAATCCGGCTATGCCGCGAGCCGGCTATGGCATGCGGCCTGCTTGTCCATGCCATGCCAGAGCAGTTTACAGCGTGGGTCGAGGCCTATTACCGGCTGGTGGAATTGCGCGGGCGGCATCCGGTCGCCGACTGGCCAGACCACCTCCGCGAGACCTTCCAGCGCGCCGCTCAAACTTTTGCGGCGCGGCAGGAAACGCCGCTTTTCCCCCCCATCCTCTACATTGAGCCCACCAACGCCTGTAACTGCAATTGCGTGATCTGCCCCCGCGCGCGAATGACGCGCCGCGTCGGTTACATGGACCTGGCGCTCTTCCGCCGGATCATCGCGGAAGCCGCCGCGCTCGGCTGTCCGGAAATCCGGCTCTTCAATTTTGGCGAGCCGACGCTCCACCCGCAGTTGGCCGAGATGGTCCGCTGCTGCACGACACACCGCCTGCCATCCTCGTTCCAAACCAACGGCCTCAACGTGCGCCGGGACAAAATCCTGGACTTGATCCAGGCCGGGCTCGGGTACATCGGCGTGTCCGTCAACGGGCTCAACCGCGCGGAGTACGAAACGATCCGACCGGGCTTTGATTTCGCCCGGTTGCAAGCCAACCTGCGGCGCCTGCGCCAGATCGCGATCGAATTCGGCCGGCCGCTGCAAATCCACCTCAGCGCGCAGGTGCTGAAGGAGGATCTGGCCGCCCGCAAAGCGGACATCGAAGAATACAAGCGCACCTGGCTGCCGATCGCCGACAGCCTTTCGATCTTCGGCTTGAGCCGTTATGACCAGGTCGCCATTATGCGCAACGGCGTCGTCACCGCCACCGACCTCGCGGACTTGCCGCGCAAGGCCGACACCGCCGTTACCTGCGCGGAGCCGTTCGACCGGCTCGTCATCAAGTGGGACGGCCGCGCCACACCCTGCTGCGTGGATTACGATGCGCAATACGTCGTCGGCGACTTGAACACCCAGCCGCTGGCCGAAGTGTGGAAGGCGCCCGCCCTGGAGCGGTTGCGCGCGGCGGTCAAGGGCCGCCAATACCAAACCATCCCCCTCTGCCGCACCTGCCCGAAGTTCTATTCCGAGCCGGTGACGATCCTGTTCCGGCGCAGCGCGCCCGCGGCGGCCGCCGCGGCGGCCGCGCCGGATCGCCAACTCACGGCGGCAACCTGAATCATTGAGACCATCCGTTTATTTTAACACGATCTCCGCCGGCAGCGTCGGGAAGCGAATCGCCTGATCTTCCACGACGGCGGGCGCGCCGTTGACCGTCGCGACCCGGCCAGCCAACTCCGCCGGCAGCGGCAAGCGGAACCCATCCGGCGGCGCCGCGGCGCCGCTGACGGACAAACGCGCCACTCCCGCATTTTCCGCAAAACGGTAACTCACCGCGCCGAACGGCGTCGGCAGATCCTTTACGGTCACACCACCTGCTTGCAACCATTGCGGGTCCACGCCCGCCGCCAGCGCCAGTCCGCCGCGCTCCTCATATACAAACAGGGATCGGATAGCATTGATGTAGTCAGCCCCCACCCAAGTATGCGGCATGTCGCCGATATAGGCCGGCGCGCGCGGGTCCGCGTGGACCACCTCGGCCAACTGGTTCCAATCGCGCGGGCGCGTCCCGACCTCAGTCAAATACCGCGCCAGCGCCAGTGCCCGCTCGCGCCGGCCCAGCCGCACAAAGACGTCAATATTGCGCGCCTCGTAGGGCGTGAAGGTGTCCGCCGCGCCGCTGAACCGCCGCGCAATGCGGTCGTAATAGCGGTCAAAAGTTCGCTTCAATTGCGCGGCGGGCAGTTCGCCGGCCTCATCGCAGGCCATCACCGCGATAGCGGTTGAGGTCGGATCCTCGTCGCCCAGTTCAACGCAACCGGGCAAATACTCCAGCCGGTCGCGCGCCATTACCGCCTGCATGGAAGCCAGCAGGCTCCGGCGCAGATCGGCCTCCTCAGCCCGCATCCAGCCGAGGTCGTTGGTTGCGCCCAAACGTCCCGCGAGGTAGGCGCCGTCTTTGAGCCCCTTGAGCATCCAGAAGTCATCCCAATAACTGTGCCGCGCCGGGAAATAGCCCTCGTGGCTGTTGGACTCCGGCAAAATGCCGTAGATCGCGGTGCCCGCATATTCCGCGGTCAGCCGCCGCTGCCGTAGCGCCTGCGCGTAGCGGAGCGCCCGCGCCACCAGCGGGTAGACCTGCCCCGCCAGTTCGCGGTCGCCGGTAAAATCGTAGTATTGCCGGACCAGGAAGGCAAACTGCCCCTGGCTGTCATACTCCTGTCCCTCGCCGTCCGTACCGGGATTGAACCGGCAGGGCCGGCCGTCCTCCATAATCATGAACGGCACCCAGCCGCTGGCGGCAATGCAGTCGCGAAAGGCCTCGATGAAGCGGCGCGCGAGTTCCGGATGACCCATGCGCAGCATCGCCGCGCTGCTGAGCGCGCCGTCCCGCAGCCAGGCGTGGTTATAGTTGCGCGTCCCCGGCTTGAACCAGGGCGCGTCGCGGTTGATCATCACGTAGCCGATGTTGCTCTTCATGACGTCAATCAGCCGTCGCTCGGGAATCGTGATCTCCGGTCGCGCAAGCACCCGCCACCAACCATTCTTCACCTGCGCCCGCAAAGCCGCGGAAACCGCCTCCGGCTGAGCCGCCAAGCGGGCGGGCACTTTCGCTCCGTCATCCATCCGGCATGCGATCACCACTTCCCGCGCGCCGCCGGCCGGCACATCCAGCTTGTAAACCGCGCCGGCGCTGATCCGCCCTTCCGCATCTTCCGCCGGCAACCACCCCGCTGCCTCCGGCTGAAGCAACGCCTCCAGCACATCGCCAGCGCCCATCGCGCAGGCCCTCGCCGCCGCCGGCGGCGTGAGCAAAAAAATGGCGGACCGGCCATTGATCCGCAATTCGCCGGGACGCGGTTGCAAAACCGCCTCACACCGGCGAATCGGACTGAAGCCGCCGCTTTGCCAGACCGGATTGAGCTGGATCGGACGCACAATCAGCATCAGCCGGCCGGTGAACGCGGTCGCGCCATCGTTGCAAAACCGATAACGAACGACGCCCAGCGTCGCGCCCGCGGCGCCGGTTGCAATGGGTTCGATCTCCAGCCGCCAGCCGGCCGCGCGCCAGGTCACGGTCGGAACGGGCAGGAATCCCTCGGCCAGCCGTTGCTCCAGACGCACATCGGTGTAGGTAACCAGCGCGCCGTTAGCCCACACCGCGGGCACAATGCTGAAATCCCCCTTGCGCGGCTCAATCACGCCGGTTTCGCCGCACAACATTTCCTGTTCACCGTCCGGCGCGCCGACTACGGTCCAGTATTCCTGCCGGCGCGCCAGCCACATTGGATACAGCCCCGCCGGCGCGCGCTGCGCTTGCGCCCGATATTCGCGCAATGGCAGCGGCCGCTCTTCCCCACCTTTCAACTCCAGCTCGGCTAAAGCATAGCCATCCGCCGGGCCACCCCGGCCGGTAACGCGGAAAAATCGCGCCGTTCGCGCGGGGAAGAAAACCACATCACGCGCGCCGGCGGCGCCCGGTTGGCCATCGCCGGCCGCCAGCCACTCCACGCCATCCATCGAAGTAGCCAGGCTGTAGGCGGCGGGACGGGCCGCGCCCCAAACCAGCTCGACGCCGCCGAGATTGAACGGCTCCGGGAGTTCGAGCGCCAGGGTCTGCGCGCCACCCGCGGCGGTGCCCCAGGCCGTGGCGGGATCGCCATCCAGCGCCCGGTCCGGCCCCGCCTCGGGCCGGGCAGAGGATACGGAAAGCCGGGGCGCTTGCGCCGCATCGAAGAAGATCACCTCCCATATCGAATACCCCCAACCGGTGCCGCGGCGCGTGCAATTGATCCGCACAAACCGCGCCTGGGTCGGATGAAGGAAAAGCAGATCCGTCCGCCCATCGCCGTCCTCGACCCCGTACACGGTTTTCCAATTCCGGCCATCCAGCGAAACCGCCACCTGATACTGCTCGGCGTACGCCGCCTCCCACGCAATCCGCAAACCCGCCAGCATCCGGGGCGCAGGGAACTCCGCCTGCCACCATTCATGATCCGTGTAGTTGCTGACCCAACGAGTGTCCATCCGGCCGTCAACCGCCGCGCCGGCGCCTGACGCGCCGGCGCCGGACGACGCCGTGGCCCGAATGGCTTCGGCCGCCGATCGCCCGGGCGAAAGCACAAGCAGCAGGACCAGCACCCGCGTCAGCGACCGGCCTGGATTCCAAGCGGGTCCCGGGAAAGCAAATCGCACCGTGCCATCCACGGCCGCCACGAAGCGCATAACTTGCATAATGGTCCCAATCTATCAGTCTGTTCACCGGCCACCAAGCGCACCGGCTCTCCCAACCGCGACGCCGGCCGCGCCCGCTTTATGGACGATATGCCCGGATGCGATACGCCCGCTGGCGAACGGCCGGATTGGTCGGAGCCGGGGTCGTGCCCGTGCCGTCATCACAATAGCGGACGGTTTCGTTGGAGACACTGATCCGATGGGGATCGGTGACGGACAGGAACCTTTCATGGTTGCCGACACCGCCGCTGTATTGCACGTCATAATGCGCCGCGGCCGAACCCCGCCAGTCCAGCCAGACGCCGCCGTCCGCGCCAATGCGCGCCGCCGCCTGAATGAATTCAAACCGCGACGCGCCGTTGGTCGGATCGGTTCCCGCCAAGACCTCCTCCCCGTCGTTCTGCCGGTCGGCATCCGTATCGGGGTTGGTCGGATCCGTCAGGTACCCGCCGCCGAGGCGCGAGATCTCCTCGATATCCGCCAGGCCATCCGCGTCCGTGTCGGCCGAGTTGGTCGCCGTGCCGAACAAGGCTTCCTGGCTGTCCGGGAGGCGGTCGGCATCCGTGTCGTATTCCTTGAACGGGGCGGCCGCATCATCCAGCCGGACCCAGTCGAGGTTGACCGCGGCGCCGGCCCCTTCGGCCTCGATCCGGAGCGTGTGCGCGCCGACCGGCACCGTACCCAGCGGCAGTTCGGCGAGCGCGCCTTCGCGCCAGTTGTCGAGCCAGCCCGCAGTCCGCGCGCAGGCGACGCGGCCCATGTTCGTGCCGTCGAGCCGGACGCGGAGTATGCGCCCGCTGCCCCCGTTCTGTCCGTAGCGCAGACGCAGCAGGGCATTGGACAGCGGTTGTTCGAGCGCGATGCCGGAGTACTCCGCGTAAGCTCCGTCCGTCCCGCCCCACGCGGCGCCCAGCACCTGGCCGCCGGACGCCCCCGGCTTGTAGTCGCGCCCGCCGGCGCCCGCCTGAACATCATAGTGCTCCGCTTCGCGGAACCAGCGGCCGCCAGTCCGCAGCACCAGCCGGTCAAGATTGACCGCCGAGCCCGCGTTTGGCGCGCGCAACTTGAGGCTGAAGGTTGCGTTGGTGATCCGCCCGAGACGCAGCGTGACCTCATTCAAATGGCCGGCCTCTTCGCCCCAGCCGCCGGTCGCGTCCACCTGAAACTCGCCCATCAGCCGCTCATCAATCCAGGCCTCGAGGATGCGGCCGGTGCTCGCGCCGCAAGCGTAGCGGAGATCGAGCGCGGCCTCGTTGAGTTCGGCCCCCGGACTGAACACCCACCAAGCTTCGTCGCCGGCGTTCCCACCCCAACCGTTGCCCAACACGCACCCCTGTGAGGCGGACCACTTGCCGTCATTGGTGTCGCCGCCGATATGGCCGCCGGCCTGCTCGGCCTCGCGGACGAGCATTACGCTGGCATCCCGCTCCAGCCGCACGAAACGCAGTTCGTCCATAAACACGCTGCCCGGCGCGCGGAAGGTGAAGGAGAGGTTCTCCATGCGCGTGAAGTCCACGGCCCGGAAATCAATCAGCGGGATGACCACGTAAGTCCAGTTGGTGGTCACCCCGGCATACCGGGTAATGGGAACCTTGACCTCGAGGCCGTTCGTGGACTTCAATCCAATATCGAATTCCGCGGCGCCCCAGTTTTGTTTGAGCCAGAAGCACACCGCCTCATAAGCCGCGACGTTACTGCCACCCAGACCGATCCAGACACCATTGTCCGTGTCGCCCTCCACTCGCCGCACCCACTTGGCGCGGCCATCCCAACCCGTTTCCGGCGCGAACCGAACATCGCCCCAACTCCCGCCCCACCGGCCGTGATCGCCGCCAAACGTGTTGGGATTGGCGCCATCACCCCAGTCCACGTCGCGCCGCCGGCCGATCCACACGCGTTGCTCGTAATTGCTCGCGGCGAAAGCGCCGGCGTTGCCGTGCCGATCCACCGCCTGGACGGTATAGAAAAAATCTTCGCCCCACTGCGATTCGACGCCAATATCCACTGCCCCATGCACCGCCGACAGCAGGTTGGAATTGATCCGCTCGAAGCCCGACCCCGCATCCGGCCGACGCCACAAATGGTAACCGACGACGTCGCGGTCAGGCGAATATCCCCAGCGCAGCCAGACCCGGCCATCCACGCAAGCCGCGCCGCAGGCCGGCGGCGCGGGAACCAGGTCGTCCGCCACAAATGCCAGATCGTCAAGATAGATGACGCCGGCGGCATGGAAACGAACCTCAAAAGCGCCAAGCATCAAAATGCGGACATCGTGGTTGGGATTCCCGGAAACCGCAAAGTCCTGCAGCGGAATTCGCACGCGCGTCCAGTTCGTCGGCGCCGGCCCGCCCAGATAATTCGTAACCGGGAAAAATGCCGCGTGCCCCTCGGCATCGCGCAGACCGACCTGAAAATCCTCGCCGCCGGTTTCTCCGCGCAACCAGAATGACAGCAAATCCTGCTTGCTCTGATCGGTTTCCTTGAGCTCGAAGCGGACAACATCGCCAGAGGCGTTCGCCGCCAGCCGCCGCGCGTATCCATTCACCCATTCGTTGTAATAGGCAATGCTCGCGTAAGTCGCGGTCGGGCCGGCGCCGCCGCCGCTGACATAGGTCGTCCCGCCGGTCCAGACGTTGGGATCGCCGCCGCGATTCCAGTCATCGTGGTAAGCGATATTCGGGGCGTTGAAACCGCAATGCGCCATGCCCGTCGCAATGGCGGGATGCGCCATGAAGTACTTCCACGGCATGCCCGAGCGGAAATTCTCAAGCGCCAACACGTTGCAGCCGAAGTCCATCGTCGCGTTGATCGGGCTGTAGTGCTGGGCGCCGGACTTGGCCGCGCCGGTGTTAAAGGCGTTGATGAAACTGTAAATACCATACACGTCGAAGGCCGGATCGTAGGTGTCATAGATGAACCGCATGGCCGCGCGCGTTTCATCCGGCGCATGCATCATGCTGGCCGGCAGGCAGATCGGAACCAGCGTGCCGCTGTCGCACGCGTCCTCATCGGTGGCGATGTAGTTGGTGCAGCCGCCGGCGTAACCGTAATTGGTGTTTTCCGTGCAGAACCCGCCGAAAGGGCGCAACTCCAGATACCCCTTGGACGCGGTCGCCGAGGTCAGGCCCCAGCCGTTGGTCCCGAAATCCGGGTAATTGGTCGGACTGGCGTTATGCAGATTGATACACTGCTGGCGCTGCCGAAGGGTGAAAACCACGCCGTTCTGAAAATGGTTGGAGCCGATGCCGTCCACACGCCAGCGGAAATCCACGAACACCTGCGGCCACTGATACCAGAAGAGCGGGCCATAGCCGAACGCCGGCGCCTGCCGCGCACAGACCTCCCAGGCGTCCTTGGACGTCGCCGCCGGCCAGCCATAGGTCGGCGAACCGGCGCCAACGATGTTCATGATGATGAACTCACAATAGCCGGACCAGTAGGGATTGACGCCATCGCGATAGTTCATCGCCGCGTATATCCGGTTGGCGACCGTCTCCACTTCGGTTCCGTGAAAGTAACGCGCCGCCAGCAGGGCGCCGCAGATGAACCAGGTGCTGTCAATCGGCGAATACTCGGCCTGGGGCAGACCGGAATCGAAGGTGTTGTAATGGTTGAAAAAGCCGTACGCGTCACGTTGCAGCACGGCGTCATAAGACCGCAGCAACGCCAACACATTGATGTAGGCCTGTTCCTCCGGCATCCAGCCGCGCCAGGCGCCCACGCAGAGCGCGGCCAGCCCAAAGCCGTCGGCCGCGCAGGTGGCCAAGGCGTCCGAACTGAAGGTCTGGTTGTAATGGCCGGAGCCGCGGAACAGATGATAAGGCCCGCCCTGGTTATTCCGAAAGAACAGCCAGTTGTTGGAAGCAACCATCTCGATAAACTCGGGGTCGGTCCCGGACCAGGCCCGAGCGGTCGTGGAAATCAAGCCGATGGCACACACCGCATAGACCAGCCACACGCGGATATCCAATTGACGGGATCGGATCATCGGGTCCAGCAGCAGTATACCCATTCAGCCGGGCATTGGTTAGCGGCTTGCTCTTGATTTCTCTCGTTGGGCTCAATTCAACCCGCGCCCAACCTGGATGAAACGATCCTGTGGCGCGCATCAGGCTTGCAAGCCATACCCGTTGCGCTACGCTGCCATCAACCGGCGCGCGGGCAGCCGGTTTGCGTCAATGGCAATGGTGGGCCGAGATGAACTGTCCCGTTTGTGCGCTTGAATTGGCGCCGTTACCGGCGGGCGACTGGGAATTGCGGGCGTGCGCGGGCCATTGCGGTGGAGTCTGGTTTGACGCCGGGCAGTTAAACCGCTGGCTCCAAATGCCGGCCGGCGTCAGATAATGGCGCAGGACATGGTCATGCGGGCGACCCGGAGCGTGTTTGGCGCGCGGGTGCACATCAAAGGCTGGGCTGCGGCGGCCTGGGGTGTTGCCTGGCTGGGCGCGGCGTTGGTCATGCACGCCCATTTTTTCTGGGGCAATCGCCGATTCGGCCGATCGGTCGCGGTATTCGGCAATCTGCTCGGGCTGGCCCTGGTGGCGCTCGGCGTGGCCGGCTTCGTGATCATCAATTTATACGAAATGTGGTGACGCCCGGTTGGCGGGTTGGCTACATGTTCAGCGCCAGCACAAGCAAACAACCGCCCACCAGGATCGCCGGCGTCAGAACGAGCGACATGGGAATTAAATAACCAATCATCGCCAGCGGGCGCTCCCGGCCCAGCCGGACCAGCATATAGATGGTTTGCGCCACCGCGAACACGACGAGCGCCACCATCAAGCTCATCGCGCCACGCAAGCAGAAGATCAGGACACCATAGACGGCGATGGCGGCCAGCGCCCATAATGCGCCGCGCAGAATATCCATCGCGTCACCGCGCCCGGCCGCCGCCGCCGGGGCATTTGGCGGACATGGCGGCGGGGCCGTTTCAGCCGCCAACGGAACCGCCGCGCCGGCCGCCGGGGAAAGGGGCGGGCAGGCAGGCGGGATCCCGCCGGACGCGGCGGTTTGCGGCGGAGGAACCAGCGGCTGCGTAACCTGCGCGAGCAAGTCGGCCAAATCGTCCAGCGTCAACTCGCGATCCAGCACAAAACGTTGGACCCCGCGCACTCGCATCAGACGGTCCCACGCCTCCGCCTGCGGCGTCTGCAATGGCGCCGGGTTCCCATTGAGCGTCCAGCCGCCCTGCGCCGCGCGTTCAAAGATCAACTGCCGGTGGGCCTCCAGCAAGCGACGCAAAATCTGGTGTGTCTGTCTCAGCTTTTCCCCGACCACTTTGTGCCGGTTTCCAAACAGGGCCGCCTGTTCCAGCAGTACGCCAAAAGACGCGAGCAAAATTTGAATCGTGGCGGAATCGGGGGCGCCGTCAAAGGATGCCGTTTCAGGGTTCATGGATTTCATCCGGGCGCGGCGCGTACTCAATGCGAAAGGCCGGGGATTGAATCCGCCGGATGCGCGCATGCGCGGCGCGCCAGCCGAGGAAGAGCAAGGCCAACATCCAGATCAGCGCGGCGGCGACCCCCACCGGATGATAGGGAGCGAGGGGACGCGCGATCGCAAACACCAGAATCACCGGCGCCAGGCTGGCCGCCGCCAGCGCGCCCAGCAAGAGGAATAACGCGCCGCGCCGCGCCCAGTGCGCGGCCGCGCATAACGCCAGCGTCAGACCCAGCGCGGTCGGCACGCCGGTCAGCGGCCAGTTCCACAATCGTTCCAGCCCCAACCCTCCGCCCATGAACACCGCTTGCACCGCCACCACCCAACCGGCGCCCAGTAGCGCTTGTCGGGCCTTGATCAGCTCCTGGGTATGCATCGGATACAATCGCCCATACTTCGACAGCCGGAACAACTGCCAAGCGTAATACAGCGTCACCGCCAACGCAAGCCACTGAAACCCCGTCAGCCCGCCAATCGTGCCGGGACCGGCGCGCAGGCTTTCCCATCCCAGGCGGCTGCCGAAATACAGCAACATGAAGAGCCGCCAACGGGCGCCGGGTGCGGCTGGCCGCCGGCGTAAATAGCAGAACATGCCAAACAACGCGGTCAGCCAAAGGCTTTCATAAAGCTGGGTCGGATGGCGCCCAATCCCGTCGCCGAAATCCACACCCCAAGGCAGGCACGTGGGCCGGCCGTAACAACAACCGCGCAGGAAACACCCCCAACGGCCAAGCGCCAGGCCCGCCGTCAACGGCAACACCAACAGATCGCCCCAGCCTTTCTGCCCCGTGACGCCGAGCAGGCGCTTCATGCCTTGCACCCCCAGCGCGCCGCCCAGCAATCCGCCCAGAATGGAGCGCCCGGACAGGATCGCCGGCCAGGCGGTCGCGGCCGGGTCCGCGCGCCAGATCGCATAAACCAGATACGGCAGCTTGGCGCCCACGATACCACCGGTCAGGGCCGCCAGCACCAGCAACGCCGCATGCGGGCCCCGCTGCGGCGCGCGCGCGATTTCCCAGACCGCCAGCGCCAAGCCGGTCGCCAGCCCGAGCAGGACAAAGAAGCCATAGGCGGGAACCGGCCAGTTCCCCAGATGAAACAGCACCGGGCAGACACCCCAATCCGACCCGTTATGCGGCGCGATCATGGCCGCTGGCGTTTCAGAAAGGCGCAACATGTGCCGCGCGCCATGCAATCATGCAGCTTGTAGGCGGGGCACAACCCCACCGCCGAAACCGTCTTGAGCGCGCAGAAAATCAATGTGACCGCCCAGCCGGCCCGCGGCCAGGGGGAGTACACCAGCGCCACGCAAATGAGACCCAGCGTCGCGCCGAGGCCGTGCGCGAAACGCATACCGCCAAGGCTCAGCGCAACGGGCGCCGACGGTCGGATCCGTTCCACCGTCCACGTGTACAGGACAACCAACGGCGCGCGCCGGATAGTCAATGCCCACGATAGAAACAGCAGCGCCCACACCGCCGCCACCAGCGGCCGGCAGCGCAGCAGCCAGGCGGCCCACAGCATGGCGGCCACCGTGTAACGGCAAAATGCGAACGCGGCGCGCGGCACCTGCGCGAGATCGGTTGGCTCATTCATGGCTTGCTCCTCGCCGGTCGCCGGGGCCAGAACATGCCCACCCGCGCCCGGTATGCCGCATATTCCGGAAACTCCGCCAGCAGGCATCGTTCCTCCTGACGGGCCCGATAATACATCATCGGAATGAATATGACCACGTTGGCCAGGATAACCGCCAGGTTGGCATAGACCAGCCCGGCCCCAAAAACCATCCCGATCAGGGAGGCATACAAGGGATGCCGGACCCACGCATACATGCCCGCGCGCACCAGGCGTTGCTCCCGATAGATGGTCACCTGGTCCGCCCAGTTGGCGCCCAGCCGCAGGCGGCCGGCCACATTGACGACGGCGCCGGCAGCCAGCAGCAACAGGCCCGCCGCCGCCAGCGCGCCGCGCAACGCGCGCGGCAACGCCGGACAGGCGCCGATCCGCAATGCAATCAAGGCATACAGCCCGACTATGAAAAGGCTCATCGTCGCCGTGGCCACGCCGCTGACGCGCGCATGTTTGACCGGCGCGCGGCGGTGAAACATAATAAAATCGAGCAATACAGCAAAAACAACGACCGCCACGCACAGGCCCACCAGCCCATTGATCGCCAGCGTAATCCGACCGGCGGGCGTTTGCGCCAGACGGCCGAGCGCCGCCCAGGCTTCATCCGCCCGCATGGCGACGCTCCCGATGAAACAAGTTGTAGGCCGAAAAGGGGATGCGGCGCAGATCGGGGGTCAGCACATGGACGCACTCCTTGCGCATCGCGCGCTCCTCGAAATTGAACCAGTCCAGGAAGGAAGACACGGTGATCCGGAAGACGTTCTTGCTGAAATGGGCGCGGCGTGTTTCCGGCGGGGCATCCGGATACCCGGCGGGAATCAGCGGACGCAAAACTTCCCGGAGTTGCCGGGCCAGTTCGGCATGCGCCGCTGGCCCTGCCGCCTGGACGATGTCATCCGCGTGGAAAGCAAACGTGTTCTTCAGGACCGGCAGAAACGGGCGCAGGTCGGCCACACGCGTGATGGGTACCCAATCCGTCCCGGCGCGAAAGCAATAAGTCAAGGCCACGCGCTCGACGTTGCACGGCAGGGGGACAAAATCCGCGAGCCGCAAACGCCCGGCGGTCTGGCGCTCGGCGGCCTGCATAATGCCGGTCATCGTGATCCGGGCCGGCGCGGCCGGAGGCACATCCCAGAAAGCCAGCGGCTGGAAGTTCACCCCGCGCACCCAGGGCTCGCGTTGGCCAAACTCGATCAAGGGTCCGATGATTGCCTCATTAACGCCCGCCTGCACCGTCGCCACCAGGGTCATCGGCACCCCGCGTCGGCTCAAAGCCGCCACCGCGCGCTGACGCAACGCGCTCCGATCGCGGCCGCGCAGCG
This sequence comes from uncultured Verrucomicrobiota bacterium, assembly GCA_964570325.1. Lineage (GTDB taxonomy): Bacteria > Verrucomicrobiota > Kiritimatiellia > CAIQIC01 > CAZMXS01 > CAZMXS01. Next base: position 91,284 of record CAZMXS010000006.1, read on the forward strand.
ACCTGTCGCCGATCGGCTCGACGCCGTCAAACTGCAGATACACTTCAAAGCGACTGCCCAGGGCGGCCAGCGCGTCCGCAAAGTCCGCGTCTTCCGCCACGCGCTCGCCGTTGGTGTTGAGCATGACGTACTTGACCGGCTTGGACAATGCCAGCCGCAGGATATCGAGAATGGCCGGATGGTCGGCCGGCTCGCCCCCGCTGATTTGCACCACCTCCGCCTGCCCGTTTTCCGCCGCCACGTAGAAATCCAGCATGCGTTCAATGTCGGCCAACGGAAGCGGACCGGTTCGGCCTGGGCCCGCATAACAACAGGGACACGCCCAGCGGCATTGATCCGTGACTTCAATCAACCCGATGCAGGTGTGCTGCCGGTGGTTGGGACAAAGTCCGCAATCAAACGGACAGCCCCGCGCGACCGGAGTCTGGCGTCGCGTCTCCGTGCCGGGCTTGTCGTATTCCCGCCGGCGCAAGTAGTAAGCCGCATTCGCCTCCAGCAGTTCCATTTGCGCTCCATGCCGGGGACAGTGCTTGCGCAAATAGATGGATTCCGACCGCGCCACAATTTCGGCCGCCACGCGCTGCCGGCAGAAGGGACACAGGCTGACGGTGCTATCCATCACCACTTCGTGATCATGGGCCGCAGCGCCGGCGGCCGGCGCGCGCCATTCCATTTGCAGATGGTCCACGGAGTGTTCCGCCATGATGCCGTCCAATGTGCGGCAAACCCCCGGCCACGGCAAGGCGGAAGGTATTCCCGATTCAAAACCGCGGATGGCGCAGAGGCGGCGGATGCCCGTAGCCGTATTCACCCCCCTGCATAAGCGAATGGCCCAAGGCGCCGGACGAAATCGGGACGGGTGATGCGCTGGCTCTGGATGGGACAAGTCGGAGTGAGAAAGACAGCCTGCCCGGCCGCCAAGCCGTCAACTGACATTGAACGCCTGCTGCCACAGGCAGAGGTTGGTCACCGGCCAGAGGGCCATACCGGAATCCGGCCGGTCGGCCGTCTCGATCAACTGGCGCGCCGCAGCCGGCCGGATCACCGGACCCACCAGGGCCGACTCGCGCAGAGCCGCGGCCGCCACCGGCTTGAGCAGCGTTCCGAACCACTCCCGGACCGGCACAGGAAAGCTCATCTTGCGGCGCCGCAGGATATCCTCCGGCACATTCGCAACGAACGCGCGGCGCAGCAAAATCTTGGATTCGACCAGCCCCGCGCGGTCCACCTCCTGCACATTCAGTTCCCCCGCGCGCGCGGCCGCCGCCGGATTCGTCCAGTCCATTTTGTAGGTGTCCGGCAGGCTGAACAGGTATTCCACGACGCGGTGGTCCGTGTAGGGCACGCGCGCCTCGACGGATGCCGCCATCGTGCTTGAATCCTCGCGAAAGAGCAGCCCTTCCAGGTTCACCCGCGCATGCACGTGCATATAGATGTCGAACGTGGAGCAGCCTTCAAAACGCCGGAACAGATCCTCGTAGAAACTGCAAACCGCCTCGTCGCCGCGCAAGCGCTCCCAGGCGTCCGCCGTCAACAACGCCTGTTTGCGCGCAAACGGCACCCAGGAATTCAACTCGAAGAAATGATCGGCCAGGCACAGGAAATACGGCCGGCGGTAGAGTCGGCGCAATGCCTTGTCCAGCGGAGTCAGCGGTTCCCCCGGCCCCGGCGCCGCGCGCCGCGCCCGATCAAAATCGTATGCGGAGAAATACGGCATAACGTAGCCGCCGAACACTTCATCCGCGCCCTCTCCGCTCAATGCCACCGTGAAATCCCGCTTCAGCGCGCGCGCGAGATGATAGATCGGCACCTCGTTCGGCGTGGAAAGCGGCAGACCGTTTTGCTCAATCAACCACTGCCAGTCCGCCGGATAATCCTCCGGCCGCAGGTGGATTTCATGGCAGTGCATCCGGTGAAACCGGGTCGCCGCGCGCACAAAGGGCCACTCATGATAACCTTCCTGATCGTAGCCGACACTGTAGGCGTCGAAATGCCCGCCGGTCAGTTGGCCGGCCAGGGCGGCGATGACCGAAGAGTCCAGCCCGCCGCTAAGAAATCCCCCGAGCGGCACATCGCTGATCAACTGCTCGCGGACCGACTGGGTCAACAGCTCGCGCACGCGCTCCGCCGCGGCCGCCAGGCCCGGCTGGGCCTTGTCCGCCGGCCGCCGGACCGGGAAATCCCAGTACTGCCGCACTTCCGGCGCCGCCACTCCGCGCCGCGCCGCGAGGCATTCGCCCGGCCGCAGCGCCCGCACATCCTGAATCAGCGTTCGCGCGCCCAGCGTGGTGCGCAATGTGGTCAGATAATGCGAAGCGGCTTCCAGATCCAGCGCCCGCGCGATCTCGTCAAAACAAAACAATGCGGACAGCGCGGAGGCGAAATACAGCCGGGCGCCGCGCTGCGCGTAAAACAGCGGCTTGACGCCCAACCGGTCGCGCGCCAGCAACAGCGCGCGGTCGCGCGGATCGTAGATGGCGAACGCAAACATCCCGGCCAGGCGGTCCAGACATGCGGTCCCCCATTCAAGATAGGCCTGCAGCAACACCTCCGTGTCCGAGGCCGTCCGGAAGCGGCGGCCGCGCGCCTCCAGTTCGCGGCGCACGGATTGAAAGTTATAGATTTCGCCGTTGAACACCATCACGGCGCCGGTTGCGGGGTCGGTGAACGGCTGCTGGCCCGTCTTCAGGTCAATGATCGCCAGCCGCCGATGCCCCAGCGCCACGCCCGGCGCCGCGAAGAACCCCTCCTCATCCGGGCCGCGCCGCCGCATGCGCTCCATGCCGGCGCGAACCGCCCGCTCCGGCGCAGCCGGGTTCTCGTCCAGATTGAACGCTCCGATGATCCCGCACATAATGAATTAACTTCGAAATACGCGAAAGCCGCGAAAGTAAACAATGGCGCGCGCTGAAATCCTTTTTTTGCCGTTCATGCTTGTCGTCGTAATGTCGGTCGCTTTCATGAATTCACCAGCATGCTTATTGGGCCCGGCGGCGGCCCCGGATTGGCCACGGTCTTGCGCGCCAGTATTTCCGCGCCGTAATCGCCAATGCGCCGCACGTAATCCGCAATCGAATAGTGCGCCTCCGCCCGTCGCCGCAATGCGGCGCCGACGTCCTCGCGCGCGACCGGGTCGCGCACCCACCATAACAAGCGCTCGGCATAATCGCGGGGGTTGTTCGAATCCAGCGCAAAGGGCGCGCCGACGATATCCGCCCCGGCGCTCTCCACATGCGTCGGTCCGCTGCGCAGGGCCACCACCGGCCGGGCGCACACCATCGCCTCGACCACCGCCTGCGAGCCGCCAACCGGAAATTCGTTGGCGTAGATGTCCAGCATCTTCAGCACGCCGGCCGGGTGGCGCTGCACGGGAATATGCCGGACCCGCGCGCCGACGCCGGCCCGCTCGAAATACTCGCCGACCCGCGGCGGCAGGCGCGTCTGGCCAATCGGCACAAACCAGGCTTCGGGACAGGCCTGCAGCGTCTCCGCCATGACCCGGAGGTACTCGGGTGACAGCCGTCGGTCAAGATGGTTGCTGAGTACGCCGACCAGGACCGCGTCGGGCGGCAATTCGTAGTCCGCGCGGCGCGCCGCCGGCTGGGCGTCAATCGCGGCGATGTCGGTCCCCTGCCGGATCAGCTCGAGCCGGCCGGCATAGGCCGGCCAGTTGGGCCGCTCGCGCTCCAGGTTAATTTCATTGTCAAAGATCGTCGCATCCATCCCGGCCATGTAGTTCGGCGCGCCGATATGGATGTGCAACTTGACCGGCGCCGGCGCCAGCCGGACCGCCAGCCAGTCAATCGGCATCGTCGGGCCGGACTGCATGATGACGATGTCCAGGCCATCCGCCGCCATCCGGTTCGCCAGTTCAAGCGCCGCAACCGTCAGCGGCTGCTCGCGCGGCGTCAGATAAACCGGCACGCCCCGCGCCGCGAGTTCCGCCAGGGAGCGGTGTCCCCAGACGGAAGATGGCTGGGCGACACAGCGCGCCGGCAGTTGATGGCGGCGAATGCACATGTTCTCACTGGAATAGACGCGCAGTTCGAAACGGCGCGCATCCAGATAACGGGCGAAATCCATGACGCGGCGCGCATAAGCCACGACGTCATCCACCAGATTGGCCACCACCAGGCCCAGGCGAATGCGCGCGCCGCCGGAGACTGCGCGCGGCGCCACGCGCGACGCCAGCCGGCATGCGGCCATCTCGTAATGCGCCGCCGCCCGGCGCAAGCATTCCTGCTCATAAATCAGTTTCAGGTAACGGTCGGCGTCCTCGACGAAAGCCGTGCCGATGGCCTCGCAACCGAGGTCCAGTTCTCCCGCGGCCACCGCCCGGCAGCCGAAATCGAGAAAGTCGGCCGGGAGCTGATCCTCCTGCCCCAACCGCCGCCGCAGATCCAACTGCAGCAGGAAAAGCGCGAGCGACGGCGCGGCCCGGCGGACCTGCAACGGCGCAATCAACCGCAGCGCCTCCGCCGGCTGCCCGTCCCGCGCGCGGCGCGCGACCTCCAGCACCGCGCCGCGCTCGGCCTGCGCGGGGTCGGGACTGGCGCACCACTCCGCGATCCGCGCGGCAGTGAACTCGGGGTGCGCCGCGAGGAGCGCGATCACTTCGTTCAATTGGCTCATCGGCGGCACACGACCTCCTCAATTGGCGCGGCGGCTTTCCCCCGGTAAAGCCGGCGGCCGGACGCGCCGACGCGCCGGACCTCATCCGCCGCCGCAGGTTCCTGTTTACCGGTCGTCATTCCGGCACCTCCCGCAGGATGCGCGCCGGCACGCCCACCACGACCGCGCGCTCCGGCACATCGCGCAGCACCACGGCGCCGGCGCCGACAATCGCCCTCGCCCCGATGGCCATCCCCTGGACGATCCGGGCGCCCAATCCCACATGCGCGCCGGCGCCCACCCGCACCCCGCCCGCCAAAACGGCCGCTGGCGCAATATGCGCATGATCGCCAATCCGGCAATCGTGCTCCACAACGCAAGCCGTGTTCAGAATGGCGTTGTCCCCCACCTGGGCCGCGGCGTTGATGATCGCGCCCGGCATGACGGCCACCCCACGCCCCAGCACGGTGGAAGGCGCGATGCAGGCGGCCGGGTGAACCGCCGCGACCAACTCAAAGCCCTGCCGCTGCAGCATCTCGAACAACCGCTGCCGGGGACGGTTGTCGCCCACCCCGCCCACGCCCACGACCGCATGGCGCACGCCATCGGCCAGCAGGCGGGGCAATTGCTCGTCGCCGCCCAGCACCGGCGCGCCGCCGACGCGCATGTTCCACAAGGCGGAATCCCGATCCAGCACGCCCACGATTTCAAACCCGCCGCGCGCGCGCAGATTATCGAGCACCACTTTCGCATGCCCACCCGCGCCAACGACCACGAGCCGAATCATCGCGCGCCTCCGCGGACGGCGTACCGCCCCCTGGCCATTTCCCCTTTTCGTTTTGAACGCACCCGTTTATTCCTTTCCGTCATAAAACTTTTTCAACAGCAGGCGCCGGTCGAGCGGCGTCCGGGCCAGCACCTCCACAATACGCGGCGCCGCGCGGCCATCACCGTATGGATTCACCAGATTCTCCAGGCCGGATCGGAAGGCCGGATCCAAGGCCCGCAGCACGGCGGCGGCAATGGCCGCGCGGTCGCTCTCCACATCAATCACATTGGCGGCGCGCTCGCGCCCGCGCTGCCGGCTGCCCACATTGACCACCGGCAGTTTCAGGCTGGGCGCCTCAATGATCCCGCTGGACGAATTACCCACCATCGCGGCGGCATATCGCATTAACGAAAAATAACCCGCGGCGCCCAGGTTCTCAACGAACCGGGCATCCGCATGCGCGGCGATATATTGCCGAATGGCTTCGCGGATTCGCCCGCCGCCGGCATCGGCGTTCGGGGCCGTGAAGACCACCGGCCGGCCGACATCCGCGAGCGCGCCCAGCAAGGCGTCCAACTGCCGCGCCTGATCGGCCGGCTCCAACGTAACGGGATGCCAGGTTGCCAGCAGCGGCGCCGGTTTCAAGGGCAGCTCGATGATTCGCTCCAATTCAGGCGGCGCCAGCCATTCCATGTTCCGGAGATTGTCCAACGCCGGCGCGCCGCTGACGGTCACGCGCCAGGGCTCCTCACCCATCCGGACGAGCCGTTCCGCGTAACGCGGCGTGGCGGCGAAATGCAGGTGGCTGAGCTTGGTAATCGAGTGGCGCAGGGACTCATCCATGGCGCCCTCCGTCAGTTCGCCGCCGTGGATGTGCGCCACCGGAATCGCCAGCGGCAGGGCCGCGAGCACGGCGGCGTGCATCTCGTACCGGTCGCCAAGCGCCAGCAACAAGTCCGGCCGCCGCCGTTCGTATTGGGTCGCGAACTCCGCCACCATCCGGCCCATGGCGCGCGCCACGCCGGCCGGCGTGTCGGCATCCGGCCGAATATCCACGCGCACCTGGATTTCAAAACCATCGGCCGCAATCGCGCGCCAGGTCTCGCCGAACTCGGGCGCGAAATGCGCGCCACCGGCGAACAATTCCAGTTGCCATTCCGCCCGTTCCCGCATGGCGCGCAGCACCGGCAGGTAAATGCCGTAGTCCGAGCGCCCCACGGTAATGACGCCGATCTTTCTCATCGCGCCGCCGCCTCCGCCGGCGCGAGCAGCGCCATCCACCATTCGCCGGCCCGCCGCTCCATGGTATGCTCCGCGGCAATCCAGCGGGCGCCCGCCGCGCCAAGCCGAGCCCGGAGTCGGGCGTCCGTCAACCGCTCCAGGTGCGCCAGCCAGTCTGCCGGTTCCGTCGCCACGAAGGCCAGTTCCGGACAATCGCGCAACAAATCCACCCAGGCCGGCACGGGACTGATCACGGCGGGCAAGCCCAGTCCCAGACAAAGTTGCAGCCGGTTGGGGCTCTTGGTAAAATTCCAGGCATCAAGCGGCATCGGCAGCACGACCGTATCGCAACCCAGCAGGGCGGCCTCGTAGGTTTCGAGCGTCCAAGGCACAAACTCGACCGGCACCCGGCCCGCCCCCGGCAGGGGCCCGCGCGGCGGGGGGCCAATTATCCGCAGCCGAACGGGATGACGCGCGCCCAGTTGCTCCAAGGCGGGAATCACGGATTCAAGATGCGGGAGGTTGAAGAAGGTTCCAAACCAGCCCACGCAAAAGGGAACGCGCGCCACATGCGCTTTGGGAACCGGGCTGGTAATGGTCACCGCGTCGGCAATGACCCGGCACTCGGCCGCCGGGTATGCCGCGGCCACCGCCCGGCGCATGGCCGGCGTCGGCACAATCACTTCATCAGCCAGACTCATCGCCGCGTCCACGTCCCAGCCCCGCTCGCGGTTGACCGCGGCCTGCAGCCACAGCGGATCGCAAACATCAAACAGCACCCGGCCGCCGGCCGCGCGCACGCGCCGCGCCAGTTGCAGGGCCGGCGCGCCGCATTCCTTCTGCAGCACCAGCGCGTCCGGGCAGGCGTCGAGTTGGAAAGGGGGGAAATGGCTGATTACGCCGAACTGCCGCCGCAGCGCCGCCGCCACATCATACGCGCGCAGCCGCGAAGACGGATTAACGCGATCCCCTGCGGTTATCCAGACCACCTGCCGGCTCATGGCCTCCGCCCCTCCTCCAGCATTTCCATTTGCAGCAACGTCCCCGCGGGGATGGCGACCCGCGCCCGGCAACCGAGCACCTGCGCGAGCCGCGCCGGCGGCAGGCCCGTTCCCGGCCGGCGCAGCGCAATATCCCCCGCCGCCAGGATTGCGCCCGCCTTGATGGCCCGGGCCGCAACCAGGCTGCGCCGCGCCGCGGCGGCGGTGTCGGCCTCGGCGGGCGCCGGCCGCTTGCGCCCATCGCCCAGCGCGGACTCGACGCGCCGAATCGCTTGCGCCAGCGCCGCCAGCTCAGTCGGATCCGCCGAGGCCTGGTGATCCGGCCCCGGCAGGTTTCGGTCCAGCGTGAAATGCTTTTCGATCACGCACGCGCCCAGCGCGACGGCGGCCAAGGGCACATCCAAGCCCAGGGTATGGTCCGAGTAGCCAACCGGCACATCGAATTCGCGCGCCAGCGTCGCCATCGCCCGCAGATTCACCACGGCCGGATCGGCGGGGTAGTTCGATACACAGTGCAGGAGAATCAGCGGCGGCCCGCCCGCGCGGCCGATCGTTTCAACCGCCGCTCGCACCTCGTCGAGATCGGCCATGCCGGTCGAAACGATCAGGGGCTTGCCCTTGCGCGCCACATGGGCCAGCAGCGGCAGATTCGTCAAGTCGCCCGAGCCGATCTTGAACGCGGGGACGTTCAGCGCCTCGAGCAAGTCGGCGCTCGCCTCATCAAACGGCGTAGCCAGGAACGGGATGCCGCGCGCGGCGCAATAGCGCGCGAGTTCGCGTTGCGCGTCGTCATCGAGTTCCAGGCGCTTGAGCATTTCATATTGGTTCTCCGCCGCGCCGGTCGTGGTCCGCTGGTAGGCGGCCTTGGGCGCGGCGCGGGTCACGAGCCGGTCCGCCCGGAAGGCCTGGAACTTGACGGCATCGGCGCCCGCCGCGCGCGCCGCGTCCACCAACCGACAAGCCCGCTCAAAGGCGCCGTTATGGTTTACGCCGGCTTCCGCGATGAGGTAACACGGCCGGCCGGGCCCCACCCAATGATCGCCAATCTGGATCGCCGCGCGCATGCGATCAGCCCGCCTCCTGCCAAGCCGCTCCCGGCGAAGCGGAGCCACCGGTCGTCGGACACCACTCCGCTTGCAAGCCCAGCCCGGCGCTTTCCGCGTCTTTGCCGGCGACCGGACCGCGCGGCGCGGCCCCCCGCCGGCGATCGGGAATGTATTCGCGATCGGCTCGGTAGATATCCTTGAGCCCAAACATCGCGAACTCCCGCTCCTCGTTGATGACGGCCAGCGGCATCAGGTGGGCGTTAGCCGCGAAGTGCAGGAACCAGCAATTGGCCAGCATGGTCGAATAGCAAAGCCGTTGAAGCGGCGGGTTGTCCACCAGGTCCAGGAAAGGGTAGTGAAGCGCCTGCTCCAGGTAGGCGATCGTGTTGAAGCGCTCGTCCAGATAATGGGCCAGCCCGGCGTCAATCAGTTTCCACGCCACGTAGTTTTGTTCAAACACGCGATCGGCCGCGCCGTCGCGGAGTTCGCGGAACGAATCAAGGTAGATCTGCTCGAACGCCGCCGCGTGCGCGGCCGGATGCATCACGATCACGCCCGTATTGAGCAACGGCAGGTCGCGCCGCGCGGTGAATTCGGCATAGGCCGTGGCGTAGTCCGGGCCGGTGAGACAAAGCGGCTTGTGCGGACCGGCCATTTCGCGGCAGCGCGACGCATAACGGGCGATCTTGTACCGCCGGATGAACGCCAGGTAATACGTCATCGGGTCGTCAATGTAGCGATCGAAGCGGACCACGCCGACCTTGTCCGGCGGCGTCGCCGCGACAATGCACGGCGCGCGGTGGTAGTTAATCATGATGTCCGCGTCCAGAAACACAATGCGCTCATATCGCGCCGCCGCGGGATGCTGTGGAATGAACAATTTCTGCCAGTGGATCGGCCGCGCCGGAAGATCCGCCGCGCGCTTGATCGGCCCATCCACCAGCACCAGATCGTAGCCGTGCCGCGCGGCATAGGCGCGCCAGCCGGCCTCGGCGCAGAGCTGCCACCGCTTGATATAATCCGCGCCAAACAGGATCGTGAAGATGGCCTTGCGCTGGCTCATTCGCCCGCCCCCTGATGCCGTTCGCCCCGCACGATTCCCTGCGCCACCCGCAAATCCCACTCGGTGTCAATATCCAACGAACGTTCCGCGGGCATAACGTACGCCAGCGCGCCGGCCGGACACCAACTGCGCTGTTCAAACAAGACGGAACGCCGGACCAGATAGATCGCGCCATTCAGCGCGAAAACCGGCGGTAAATCCTGACGGCGGCTCTCGGCCAGCGGGTTGGCTTGCCACGGTTGCAGACACCCGGCGGCATCCACGGTTTTAAGCAGATACGGATGCTCGCGCGCCGGCGTCACACTGACGACCGCGTCCGCGCCCCGTGTTTCACAAAGTTGAATCGCCGCATCAATATCCGCCGCCGTGCGAAACGGCGAGGTCGGTTGCAACAGGAGGCCAAAGGTTGGACAATGGCCCGCGTTTTTTTCCAACCATTGGAAGGCATGCAGCGTCGCATCAATCACCGGCGAACGATCCCCAGCCAGCGCGGCCGGGCGCAGAAATGGCGTCTCGACCCCCCACTGTTGTCCCACCGCGGCAATCTCGGGGTCATCCGTGCTTAACACAATGCGCGTCAGCCGCCGGCTGGCGCGAGCCGCCTCCAATGTCCAGGCGATCAGCGGCTTGCCGCCCAGCGGCCGCAGGTTTTTGCGCGGGACAGACTTTGAGCCGCCGCGCGCGACAACCAGCGCCGTAAATGCGTCCAAGGCCGTGCTCCTTCAATGAATAAGGTGAATCCGGCGGGAGATAAGCAGGCCAGATGCCAAGAATACGCAACCTGTTTGTCTACAAGATGATGCAAATTACCAGGAGATATGAATGCGGCAGCGGCGCCAAGCTGAAATCGGTTCCGCCTCAACCGCAGACCGCCAACCCGCCAAGCCGCTCGTCCCGGCCAAAAGCCTCCATATCCATTAGACGCGGGCGCCCAACCGCCCCTCACGGCGCCACCCGGCGCGCCTCCCAGCCGGCTACGGTGCCGTCCGGGCGAACGCGCGCCTCGGGAAAAATCGCGCGGTACACGCGGTCCCACGCCGGCAGGGCGTGGCCATCCTCCAGCAATTCGCGGCCCCAGGCGGCCGCCGGCTCGCCCAGCGCAACCAGTTTTTCCGCGCAGGCACGGACCGCCCCCGCCTGCCCGGCCCGACCAGCCAGCAGCGCCGCCGCCAGCAGATGCGCCGGGCTCTCCGGCGCCAAATTCAGCGCGTCCAGCAAACGCGGCCGGGCCTGCTCCGGCTGATTGAACTTCAAATAAGCCAGTCCGGCCAGCAACAGCGCGCGCGCCATCTTGCCCGGGTCCAGCATGCGGTTGAGCGCGTAGTCCGGCGTCCCGGCCAGGGCCCGCTCGATAATGCCCGGCAGCACGATGTCGAATGTATAATCCCGCAGCACACGGATCCGGCCATGCTTGCGCACGGCATCCCGTTCATCCGGATGATCGAGATAATAGCGCGCCTTGGCGCACAGTTCCGCGAGGCTGGTGTAAACGGCCAGATCCTTGCCGGGTTTGAACAGCTCGGGCAGGCCCGCGCGGGCATCGGTCAGCAGGAATCCGCCGCACGCCAGCACATCGAACACGCGCAGCGGCACGGAGGTGAGCAGTTGCTCGCTGGTGATATTCAGGTTGATTCGGGAGCGACTGAAAATGCGCGGGCAGTCTTCGCGGTTCGAGGCCGGACCGTGGTAGCTGATGCGCGGGTGGCCGAGGTTCTTCCAACCCTCATCGCCGAAGACATCCACCCGCAGACCGGACTCCACCAGCGCGTGGAGCGCGGCCATGCGCGGCACCGAACTCGTGCCCACGAAGCTGAGATCGTAATCATAGCCCGTGCCCGGCGCCGGCCGATAGACGCCCGGATTCGTGGCAAACGGCTGATGATAGAGATGGCGGTAGCCCTTCGCCGCCAGCGGCGCAAGGTAGGCCTGATCCCAGCAGAAAAAGTGAAAGTGCGAGTTGATCGCCAGAAAATCATCGCGCAGAAAATTAAACGGGTTATCGAACGCCCACGAGATGACGCGCGGCGGCTGCGCCAGGACGGAGATCACGTCCGGCAGCAGGGCCACCTGATCCACGGTGAACACGACTTCCGGCGCCACGCGCACCAGGCCGTCCACGATCGCAATGACCGCCTGCTCATAGGCTCCGACCCCCACGTTGTCCTGCACCCATACCTCGTGGCCCAGGCGCGCAAGCGTCTGCTGGATGTCCGCGAGCGTGTGCGGAATCAACACCCCGCGGGCGGTGGAAGACAGTATCCGCAGTGCGCGGATGGAGCCTGGCCGCATGGCCTTGGCCTTCATGCCCCGGCCCACTCCATGATCCGCTGCGCAAATTCCGCCAGCTCGGGCACCCGCCCCGCCGCCGGGTGCGCCAACACCAGCGGCTGCAGGCCCGCGCCGCGCCAGGCGGCGAGCCGCGTCCGCAACCCTTCGCGCCAGCCGGGCAGGCGGTCGTCAACACCCAGCACCAGGGTCCGCGGCGGCAAGCGGTGCAGGAAAACGCCGTGCGCAATCAGCGCCGCGAACAATTCCGGCCATGGATCGGCCACGATCATTTCCAGGTTCGGATAACGCGCGCTTAACTCCAGCACATACACCCAGTTGCCCGGCCCTGCGCAAATCACACCATGCCGCCGCGGATCCAGGCCGACTCGATCCACGAATCGGTCAATCTCCGTTTTGGCCTGGTCGAACATACTGACAAATCCGGACAGCGGTTCCACGCGGCCGTCCGCCCCGACCCATTGCGCGAAGGGCAGATACTGGTTGAGCCACCGGACCACCAGACGCGCGCCGGGGGCGGCCGCGGGGTTGGATTCCAGCCATTGCGCGTAATCCGGGTTGCCCGCGCGAACCCACCGGATGCCGTGGTGGCGGAAGCTCGCGAACTCCAGCGGGCCGCCGGCCGGCGGGGCCGCCGCCGGATCGCGAATGCGCGCGGCGGCCGCGCGCCATTCGCCGGCAAACTCCGCGCACAGGTCGGCAAGGTAACGGAAACGGGTGGACAGAAAGATCAACTGGGCCTGCGGGTCCGCCGCCTGGGAGACCAGGCCCGGCGTTTCCTTCATCACCTGGTCGGCGTGCTGGATCAGCGGGTTGACCCACGCCGCCAGCCATTCCGCCTGTCGCAGGCGATCCTCGTTGGCCACCAACTGCTGCAACACCCGCTGCGGCAGACGCACCCGCGTAATGCTCATGTCCGGCGCCTGCAGTTCCCGGAGCAGGTTGCCGCAGGCTTCAATGATATTTTCCGCAATCACCCCGTACTCGCGGAACAGGCGGTCGGTCTCGTCCAGCCGCGCCCACGAAACAGCCGGGGCCGGCCCGGGCGCGGCCAGTTCGAAGGCCACCGGACCGGCGGGCAGACCGGCGCAAAAATCAGCCAGCGACATCCGAACGGCGCCGTCCAGCACCGCGCCGCCGGCGGTGCAATTGAACACCTGCGGCCGCGCCGCGGCCGCGGCGAAATAAGCGTTGAGCCCGCGCAGAAATTTCTGCAACGCATCACGCAGGCTGGCGAAGTTCCGCGTCGCCAAGACGGGCGGGCCGTCATTGCCAGGCAATTCCAGCGTCTCGTCGCCACCGGCCAGCGCCTCGCCATCCACATGGGAACGCCCGTCCGGGGCGAGACAGAATTCCTGGCCTACCAACGCGATTCGCGCGCAACCCAGCCGCACCGCCAGGTCAATCGCGGGGACGGTCACGCTTTTGGCCATCTGCGTTTCCGGCAGGTTGAGCCCGAGTATTTTCAATGCCAGGTTGAACGCCGGCGAGCTGCCGGCCCACCAAAGAATGCGCGGAAACCGCGCGGCCACCTCCGGGCTGACCTCCGTGCAGGCCGCCAGCAACGCCGGCGGCCGGACCTCCTCCGGCCAGTTGCGCGCCGCATGGGCATCCACCTCGACCACCGCATCCGGCACCAGGCCGGCGCGCGCCAGTGCCGGCGCGGCATGGCCGACCGCGATCAACACCGCCCGCCCCCGGGCCCGGCGCAATTCGTCGAACTGGCCGGCGAGCGAAGGCCCCGCGCCGCAGATGATCGCATCCGTGCCGGGCGGCACACGGCCGATCCGCAGGCCGGCGTCGCGCGCGATCAGCGGCAGGTTGCGAATCGAGGCCTTGAGCCGAATCAGGCCGCGGTTGCGGTCCTGCTGGGCGTTGTCGAGCGCGGTGGTGATGGCCTCCTGGATCGCCTGGATTTCAGCGGCGTACCGCTCGCCGAAACCGTGGGCGACCACCAGCCGCACGCGCTTGTCCGGAACCACGGCGACGAGCATGCCCACTTTGTCGGCGAAGGCATCCGCCGGGTCGAGCGCGGCGAAGAGCGTGCGGGTTTCCGGCGGGGCGGCGCGCTCCAACTCGGCGCGCCGGGCGGGATCGCACGGCGGGTGAATGAGCAGGAGCACCGCGTCCGACGGAAGCTGGCGGCGCAGGCCGGCGGCGTCGCGCGGCTCGGCGGGGCCGACACAGACCAGGACTGCCGGCGGGTCGTCCGGCGGAAACAACGCGCTGGGCACGGCCGGGCCGAGTCCGCTCGCGGGCCGCGCCAGGATGTTCAGGATCCGGCTGTAGAAGCCGGACATGTTTTGTTCATAGTCGGCATTCACGCGGAAAGAAGGAATACGAAGTTCGCGGTTGCCAGTTCAAGATTCAAAGTGGCGCCCCTGCCCGCTTGACAACAGCGGGGACCGGCCCATAAAGAACGGCGAGACTGCCAATCATGACCAGCCGCCCGATCATGTTAAACCTGGACTTGAACGCGGCGCTGTTGGGTTTCGGCAGCGCTCGCGCCGCCACTCCGGCCCACCATCGCATCGCGCGACATTATGCCTCTCCCCTGCTCTTCGGACCGCCGCCCTCCGACGCCCTGCTGGAATGGGTCATGCACCTGTATACCGACGAGGAAGCGGAAATGGTCCAACACCTGCCGCCGCTGCGCGCGCGCCGGGCGGACCAGGTGGCGCGGCGAACCGGGCGCCCGGCGGATGAGGCGGCGCGCGTGCTTGACCATCTGGCATTGGACAAATGCGTCCTGCTCGCGCGGGGCCGTCCGCGCCGCTATGCGATCCTGCCCGTCGCGCCGGGCACGTTCGAACTGGCGCTGATGACCAACAACCTGGCTACCCGCAACGCCTGGCACCAGCGGTTCGCCGTGTTGTTCGAGAATCTCTGGGATAGCGGCTATGTGAAAGAATACCTCGTCCGCGGCCGTCCGGTGGTCCGCTACCTCCCGGTGGGCGGGGTCGCGCGAACGCTCAACGCCGCCTGGCCCGCCGAGCGTTTGGAGGAACTGCTGGCGCCGCACCGGCATTTCGCCGTCGCTCACTGCCAGTGCCGCCTGGCCATGCGCTTGACTGGCCGGGGCTGCGACCGCCCGCTGGAGAATTGCGCGTTCTGGGGCGCCGGCGCGACGCTGATGATCCGGCGGGGACAGGCGCGCCGCGTGGAGCGGGAGGAACTCATCGCCATCAAGCGGCAGGCCGAGGCCGCCGGCTGCGTCAATTTTATTATCAACGCGGTTGGCGCGCCGAACCAGGGCAACGGCAGTTGTTCCTGCTGCGGCTGCTGCTGCCATGTCCTGCGCGCGATCACCGAGTTCGCCGCGCCCGCGCTGGTTTGCCAGCCGCACTTCCGACCCCAGCGCAATGCGGAACAATGCGCGCGCTGCGGCCGGTGCGCGCGGGCCTGCCCGGTGGGCGCATGGAGCCTGCAGGCACGCGACATGACTCTGGATGTCCGCCGCTGCATCGGCTGCGGATTGTGCGTCACGGCCTGCAAACCCGGCGCATTGACCCTGCAGCCGGTCGCCGGCGCCCGTCCGCCGGACGGCAGTTGGGCAGCCTTCGCGCTGAAACAACTGCCCGCCTACCTATACCGGGCCGCCCGCGTCTGGGCGGGACGGAAGTTTAAGCCTTGATTGCCCATATGGGCGCACCAAGCCCGACTTCGGCTTAACTCACAACCCCATCAGCGAGGGGGACGGATCAAGCGCCGGCCGGCGGCTGAAAAAATCCGCGGCGCGCGCGCGCGCCGCCGCGACGGTCGCGGCATTGTGCACGGCCGCGTGGAAATGATGGCCGAAGAGAAAATTGCGCGCGTAATACTTTGTAAACAGCTTGATCCGGGCCAGGGCGTCCGACTCCGGAAAATCCTCGCAGACATAGTCGCAGAGGCGTTCCCAGACCGCCGCATAATCAATCGCCAGTTCCCGCTCCCACGCGGCAAAGAGCCAGGGGCGAGCGACGGCCATGCGGCCGATCATCAACGCGCACGCGGGCCGAAACAAATCCGGGTTCTCCGCCACGGTCCGGGCGCTGGTGATGTCGCCGTTGGCGACCAGCGGCAGGCGGGTTCGCGCCGCGACCCAGGCGAGCCATTCGTGGCGGACCCGGCGCTTGAACTTGTCCTCGAAATACCGCGGATGCAGGATGATCGCGTCCACGCCGTTGTCCTCGAACCGACGCAGCCCCTCGGCCAGTCGGTCCTCGGCGCCGGCGCCGGCGCGCCCCAGCCGAATTTTCACCGTCAGCAGCCCCGGCCAGAGCCGGCGCACCTCCCGCAACACCGCCGCCAACGCCACCGGATTCTCAAACAGCCCGCTGCCGGCGCCGCGCTGACGGATCAACGGGGCATGGCAGGCAAGGTTGATATCCAATCCATCCGGCCCCACCTCCGCCAGGCGGCCGACAACCTGGTCCAGGCGATCCGTCCCCAGCACCATAAGCTGGTAGATCACCCGCCGCTCGCCGGGGCTGCGCCGCAGATAGGGCGAACGACGCACGTCCTCGTGCAAAATCCGCTTGGCGGAAAGCATCTCGGTGAAGAACGCGCCGCAGCCGCCGAACTCCGCCACCAGCCGTCGAAATGCGCTGTGCGTAAGCCCGGCCAGCGGCGCGCAGAAGCGCGCCGGCCGGAAGTCCACGCCGCGGATGACCGTTCCCGAAAACATAAACGGACGCATGCTAACTCAAGCAACGGCGTAAGGCCAACGCGATCCGCCGCGCCCGCCGCGCGCGGTTCCGGTCAGGACGGGCTTTGACACCCCCAGGCCGGCCTGTTAGCTTCCCGCCATGTATTGCTCCCTTTGGCCAACGGCAACGGACGGGGGTCTGGATCGTCAATAACCAATGGCTTCACCTGTACGGAGACTCCCGATGTCCACGTTATTTATCCGAAAGACCGAAGGTGACTTTGAAAACATCCTGGCGCGGGATGCGCGGACGCGGGTGGCCGCGCACATCCAGATTCCGCTCGGCGCCGCCATCCGGCGCGTGGTGGTGGCGATGCCGGCTGGCAAGGCGGCATTATGCTTCGCGACCGCGGATCCGGCCGACTGGGCGCTGGCCGACGACTGGGCCCCGTTTCACGCGGCCGGCGGCCGGCGCGGCATCCGTTTCACGCTGACTACGCCGCGGCCGGAGGTCGTCATCCCGATTGATTCCATTCTCATGCATCACACGCTGATGGCGCGGTTCGGCGTTGACCCCGCCAACCAGCATGAAAATCGCTTGCGGGGCCTGTTCCAATCCGACGCCATCCAGGAATTGGAATCCGGCCTGGGAATGTCCTTGCGCGACCTGGCCGATCGCGGGCAAACGGTCGGCCCAATCGTGGACAATCAAACGGGCGCCGTCACCTTCACCCGACGAGCGTTGGATGGGAAGCATCACTACCGGCTGGAATTTGCCGGGGGCCGCGAATTGACGATCCGCGAGTCCGACGGCGGCCGGCGCCTGATCCTGAAAAATCCGGCGGCCCCGGCGCGGCTGCGCCTGACGATTCGCGCTTCCACCGATTTTGAGCCGCTCACGCCCATGCCGAGCGACGAATTGCTCAATGACCGGGGCCGGGAATGGCGCGACCGGGACCCGCTATTTGCACAGGCGCTGGATAATTTTGAATTCCTTGCCTACCGGGAAAAATTCCTTGCCGGCTCTTGGAACTTCCTGTCCTATTTTGGACGCGACACGCTCATTGCGCTGCGCCTCATGTGGCCGGTCTTATCGCCACCGGCCAAGCAGACCGGCATCCAAAGTGTCATGAACGAAATTGCGCCGGACGGCATCGTCAACGTGACCGACGAATGGACCGATGACCGGACAATGGCGGATGCCATCGAGCGTTTTTTTCTTGCGTATGACCACGGCAAACTGGATGACGCCAAGTCCATCATGCGGGCTATCCTGGCGGGAAACGTTCCCGAGCATCCGTTTCTTGATGTTTTGGATCAGACTTTCCTCTTCCCCGCCGCCGCCGCCCATTGGTTCCGGGAACTGGATGATTCACGGTTGAACCAATGGCTGAATGAAGAGCACCGGGTGCTGGGGCGCACGGAAGCAAATCGGGTGACACTGCTGCGCAATTGGAATTATATCCTGCAATCTGCGGCGCCTTACATCGCGGCCTGGCGCCATTCCCGCGCGCCAGCGCCAAATGCCCCGCCGCCAAGCAAGCGCGCGCCGCCATGGGATGAGTGGGCGCAACTGCGTGAGGCGCTAGTGCATTCGATCGCCGGCGCCGCCAACTGGCGCGACACCTATAATCTGCCCTGGCGCTTCAGCGCTGAAGACATCAATGTCAATCTGCTGCCCATGGCTATTGCCGCCATGCAAGCGATGGCCGAGCGCATCGGCGCCGCAGGCGGGCGGCCGGCCCTGCTGGACACCGCCCGGCAGCAGTCCCTCGATACGGTGGGCGCGTATCTTGAAACGCCCGGCCATTTCGACGCCGCCCGGGCGGCGTGGGACCGGGAGCAGTTGCGCGCGCATTACCGGGTTCGCCGCGACGCGCAAGCGCTGCGCCGCGACCTGGCGCGCTACTTGGAAGGCCTGCAAAACGGCGATGTTTTCGGGCCCGATCGGGAGCGGGGCTTCCAGGAACGGAATGCGCTGCTGCGCTGCCAGGTGGACGGGATGACGGTGGCGGAGTTCCTCCGCGGGGAGCGCGTGCCTGCCGCATTGCAAGCCGGGGTGGAGTTCACGGCGTTGTTCCTCGACCCGGCCGGCCGGCCGGTGCCCTTGATGCACAGCGATGATGTCTACTTTCTCCTGTTCGGTCAGCCCACCATGGAACAATTCCGGGAGATCATTCGCCCGCTCGTGCTGCCTTATCCTTTTGGTCTGGGATTCCTGGATGACGAACTGGGAGTGGCCGTGACCAGTGCCGTATATTCCCCGCGGGATAACGACGCCTTGCAGGACCATACCAAAAACGTGTGGGTCAAGTTTGGCCCGGATGAATATCACGGTCGCAGCGCCTGGCCATGGGTTTTATGGGCGCTGATCAGTGGGATCCATGATCAAATAATGCGCGCCATAGACCCGGCGGGGCGCCGGGGAAGCGAGGTCACGCCCGACGATGTCGCGCTATTCAAGAAGCTGCTGCGGCAGGCGCAATCAACCATCCGCCACCTGGGTCCCTACGCCACCTCGGAAGTCTACCGGTTCATCCCGGCGCCGGCCGGGCAGAGGATCTGGCAGGCCGCTCCCTTGGGGATATCCACTCCCATTCAGCTCTGGAGCGCGGCGCCGGTCAACCTGCTCATTAACGAGGCCTTGGCGCGAATCGAAATGGGCGATTCGCTCCGCAATCCGGCGGGGGACGGTTCCAGCCGACCTTGAGCGCGGGCAACCGAAAAGCGCCCTATTCAGTCATGGCGGGGCCAGCTTGAGCCGGTAATACACGCGGGACGCTTCAGCCACGGGCAGGTCCAGGCTGGTGAGCGCACCCGTCGCCGTCAAGCCGTTCAGCCAGTCAGTCCAGGCACCGACGGCTATCAGGTTGGTCCGGTATTGAACGACGTATTCCTTGCCGGCGACGGAAGCGAACGCCATGCGCCGGTAATCCGCGTTTCCTGTGATCTCGTAAATCTTGAACACGCTGGCTGCGTTGGTCGCTTCCGTGCCCGCCCAATATTCGTCCCGGTTCACCTGCCCGTCCGCGTCGGCATCGCTCTCCGCGTCGGCGGCGGCGCACGGATCAAAACCGTTGCAGATCTCCCAATAATCGGGCGCCCCGTCACAATCTGAATCGTCCGTTGTCAAGCCGACCCGCCGGCCGACCAGGCTGACAAAATTGAAACCATAGTTACCATAGATGTCCAGCGTGCCGGCGGCTGAAGCACCGAGGTAGTTGGCGGAGAGATAGCGATCGTTGCCGGAAACGCCATGGCTGGTGATCAATCCGCTGATGTGCAGCGCGCCAATCGAGCGAATGCCCAGCGGGATGCCCAGGCTGGTCCACGGAATGGCGGCTTCCCAGCGGTCGGCCAGGCGGTTGCCATCGTCATCCGCCGTGGTCGTCGGCTGCCCGCCCACGCCATCATACTGCGAAAGCCGCGCCCCGGACACGGGCGTGAAAAAAGTCGCATTGGTGGAAAGGCGATACACGCCCTGGCCATAATCATAGCCATTGCCCAGATTGAAATGCGGATACCCACCATCACCGTATTCATCCCCCAGCACGATCGCCACGCCAACCGCCGGCGCGAACCCCACATTGTGGAGGTATTCCAAGCCATACGGTGTGCCGCGCAAGTTCCACAGGTTCGCGACGCCATCACGCAACGCATCCGCGACGATAAAAACAATCATGGCGTTGTTGCTGCCGGCCAGGTCGCATTCGACCGCGCCGATATACAGATTGGTAGCATCATAGTTCAGATACACTTTGCCGAAACTGCCGAAGCCGCCCTGGTTGGAGGTCACCAGGCAGCCGCCGGCCGTATCGAGATCGAATGCATCCCCCGGATGGTTCTGTCCGCCGGTCGGCGGGCCGGAAACCACCGGTGCGCCGGGAACAACGAAGACGGCGGCGGGCATGCCCGTGACCCCGGGGCGAACGGCCAACGACCAGTCGCCGCCCAGGTTGTCGTCCCAAACCCCCTGTCCGTCATGGAAGGCCCAATCCAACCGGCGCGCGCCGTTCGACACCGCGTATGCGCAGGTCCACATACCGCTGGCGCCCGGGCTCATTTGCACGTCGCGGGCCGCCTGCCAGCCGTCATAGCCGATCCGCAACCAGACGCCCTTCGCAGCGCCGAGCATGTTCCCGGCCGGTTGATAGACAAACGTCACCCCACTCCCGGCCGCCGGCGCGGCCGGCGCCAGCCGGACCGCCCCGGCCGGCCAGGTCACGGTTCGGCGCGGCTGGAGCAAACCCAGTTTTCCATCCAGCTTGGCCCAGACCGTGATGTCGCCGGATGGATTGTGCACGCCATTGGACGCGGGATAGCCCAGCGCCTGGATGGCCGCCAGATAATACCGCACGTCACCCATCCCCGCGTACCAGATGTCGCCGCGATTCCCAAGGGTCTGGCAGAGGCTGGTCATATAGGCCCAACTGTTGTCCGCATAGCCGTAATCCAGCTCATAGCTGTGGCCCCAGACGAAAAGCAGGGCCAAATCTTCATTGGTCCGGCTCACCAGCTCATCCGCCCACGCCGCCGCGCCGGTATGATGAACGGTGGGATGCCATTTGAGGTAATTGGGCGGCAGGTAATTCAGCGCGGCCGCGCTTAGAACGGTGCGGGCGCAATTGGCGCCGGCATTGCTCACCAGGTTGATCACGCGCTGGTTAAAGGCGCCAAACGGATAGGACATGGTGTTGACCGGGTAACCCGCCAGGCTGGTCAGGCGGCTGCGGCAGGTGGTGGTCTCCCATTGCACCGTGGCATCATTGCATTGCGTCAGGTCGGGGTGATCCACGGTGTGCAAGGAAACCTCGTGCCCGGCAAACAGGCCGGCAACTTCGCCGGACGTGATGAAGGTGTCCTGGTCCAGGAAGCCGGAGTTGAGGTGAAAGGTTCCGCGAATGCCGTATGCATTGAAGATCGGGACCAGACTCCGGTCCTGAACGTGGCCATCATCGTAACTCATGATCAGCGCCTTCCACCGCCCCCCGGGGAAGGCGAACCGGGCGGGATCCACCAGCACTTGCGCGCTGCCCGATTGGTCGTTCACCCGCACGGCCGTGGCCTGGTCCGTCACCAGCGGCGCCACTCCCGGCCGGATAACCACCGTGTTGCTGCCGCCATCCACCAGCGCGAGACGGAAGTTGCCGTCATTGGCAAGAAAATCGGTCTTGATCACATTGTCCCATGTGCCGGGCTTCACGAAACGGAAAGCAGCGTTGGCACCCGCCGGCGCGTCCTGCCACTCGCCGCCCAACGGCGCCAGCGAGCCGACCTCGCCGAACGCGAACACCAGCCGCTGTTCCGCAACGGTGGCCACGTTCGCCGTGGTATTCCAACCGTTCAGCGAACCGACACAGGCGACCGCCTGCCCGTCCGCCGTGGCGCCGGCGGCCGGCAGATTGCTGACAATGATCGTGACGCTGGCGCCGGCGCAGGGCTGCGCCGCCAACCCCGCGCACCATAAGCCGAAGAAAAGCGATGCCCGCTGCGACACCCGTATCCAATGCATCATGCTTACATCCATACACCCGCGGGCGGTTTGGATTCAGTGATGTAGATCACCGAACCCGGCGGGTCACAGGGCGGCGGCGCGATAGCGGATGCTGTCCGCAAGATCCCGGTCCGGGGCCGCGCGATCCAGCCAGGCGCGGGCAATGCGCGGGTAACCGCGGTTGAAGCGAACCGCGCCCTTGGCCCGCAACTGGGCGAACAAGCGAGTCACGTGTTCGCGGCTGAGATTCAGCACCGCGGCGATTTCGGGTTGACGCAGTTTCTTTCGAATTTGAATCCAATCCTTCTCGACCCGTCCATAGCGCGTACTCATATTCCGTAGGAACCAAGCCAGTTCGTTCAAGCCGCTGCCGGCCACCGACTTGGCGATCAAGATGCGGACCATTTCCGAAAAGCCCCGCAGAACCCGCTCCCGTAACACCGGCACGGCCATGAAATGGCGGATGAAATCCTCCCGGGCGATAGCCAGGAGCCGGCATTCGGCCAGCGCGGTGGCCGAGGTGTAATAGTTGTCCAGCCACGCTTCGCCGAACCCGAACAGTTCACCGGCCAGGACCACGCTCAAGCGCGCCGGGTCCGTCTCCGGTCCGGTGTTTTTCTGAATGACCACTTCCCCCTGGACAATGACATAGACATACCGGCTGGGCGCGCCTTCGTGGTAAATACATTGGCGCCGGCGAAACTCGCGCCAGTCACAAGCGCGAGCCAGACGCCGCAATTCCCGCGGAGCGCACCCGCGAAAAAAAGCGATAGGCTGTAATTCGCGCCAGGCGATCATGCCGCCCGCTCAATCGCGCACCGCTTTCAGGGCCGCTTCGTAATCCGGCTCCTGCGTTATCTCCGGCACCAGTTGCGCGTGAAGCACCTTGTTCTGCGCGTCCAGCACAACCACCGCGCGAGCCAGCAACCCGGCCAGCGGCCCCTCCACAATCTGCACCCCGTAATCCCGGCCGAAGGCCGGCGAACGGAAGGCGGAAAGCGTGACAATGTGGGCGAGTTTCTCGCTCTCACAGAAACGTTTCTGCGCGAACGGCAGGTCGGCAGACACGTTAATCAGCACCGTGTCTTCCAATTTGCCCAGTTCCTGGTTGAACTTCCGCGCGGACATGGCACATACACCGGTATCGAGGCTCGGCACCACGCTGATAATTTTCTTCTTGCCGGCGAATTTGTCGAGTCCGACATCGGACAAATCCACGCCCACCAATTTGAAATTGGGCGCAACCGCCCCAAC
>CAZMXS010000007.1:0-108349 GCA_964570325.1 uncultured Verrucomicrobiota bacterium
TCAGAATCTCGAGCGCGACCAGCGGCCGGAAGTGGATTGGGCTTATGTGCGCAAGATCAATCTTCTTGTGCTTGATGGCCGGTTCAATCCGGCCCTCGCGTATTGCCGTGCCCGCTTGGCCGAGCGGCCGGGTCCCGTTCTGCGCGAAAAACTGGCCGAACTCTACGCCCGCAACGAGCTATACGAGGATGCCTATGCGGAATTCCAGAAGGTGCTGGATGAGGCCCGTACCCCCGAAACCGCCATCCGGGTCGGCTCGCGCCTGATTGCCATGTTGCGCATGTTGGGGCAGACAGCGGCGGCGGACAAGATTGCGGCCCGCGTGCGCGAACGCTGGCCGGATAGCCCGCTGTTGCCCTGGCTCGAAATCGCCGGGTCGGCGCAGGGCGGACGGTAGGCCGTAATCAGTGAGAAAGGCGTGCCGACAAAGCCGACCAGCGATTCTTCAGCCGGCCGTTGCAAGCGGGCGTTTTCGGAATGAAAGAATGTGGTGTTGCGGGTCAGTGGGCCGTAAGATTTTGAATTACCAATTTCAACTTTGAACCTTGAACTCCCTCTTTGATACGCATGTACATCTTGACGCGTTTCGGGATGCCGGTGATCTGGACGCCGTTTTGGAACGCGCCGCCGCGGCCGGAGTCAGTCGGCTCATGGCCATCGGTGGCGCGCCGGCGCAAAACCGGTTCGCGGCCGAAATGGCGGTTGCGCGACCGGGTCGGGTGTTCGCGGCGGCCGGCTACGATCGCTATCTGGCCGGCGAGCCGGCGCCCCTCGCGGAACTGCGCGAATGGCTCGCGCAGCCGGAAGTTGTGGCGGTAGGCGAAGCCGGACTCGATTACCATTACGATCCCGAAACCCGGTCGGCGCAACGGGATTTGTTCGACTGCATGCTGGCGCTCGGCCGCGAGTTCCGCAAGCCCGTCATCATTCACACGCGCGAGGCTGACGCCGATACGCTCGCGCTGGTCCGCGAACACGTCGCGGCCTGGCCCGCCGACGCCGGATGTCCGGCCGTCCTGCATTGCTTTACCGGCAGCCGCGAGTTGGCCGCCCAACTGCTCGACTTGGGATTGATGATCAGCTTCAGCGGTATTATAACATTTCGCAATGCCGACCCGTTGCGCGCGGTGGTTCGTTTCGTGCCGCTGGATCGGATGTTGGTGGAGACCGACGCGCCTTTCCTGGCGCCGGTCCCGCACCGCGGGCAGCGCAATGAGCCGGCATGGGTCGCGCGGGTGGCCGAAAAAATAGCGGAATTGAAGGGCATAGGCCCGGACGAGGTGGCAGCCGTGACCGGCCGGAATGCAGCGCGGGTTTTCAAATTAAACAAGGAAGGCATGTTATGACCAAGCCAGCCGAGATACGTCAGGCCGTGGGAATTGATTTTGGCGGCACCTCCGTCAAGCTGGCGGTGGTGGATGAAACCGGACAGATCAAGGCGCGCGCCCGGTTTGCCACCGAGGAAGCAAACGGGGTCGCAAACTGGATTGATCTTGTCGCCCAGTTGCTCGACACCATGCTGACCGACGAGGTCAAGGCGGCCGGCCCCCTGGCCGGCATTGGCGTCGGTGTGCCCGGTTTCGTGGATTATGAACGCGGTTTTGTCTACAACCTGACCAATGTGCCCGGCTGGCGCGCCGTGGAACTGGCGCCCACGCTCGAAAAACGCTTTAACCTGCGCGCGCGCGTGGACAACGACGTCAATGTCATGGCCCTCGGCGAGTGCACGTTTGGCGCCGGCCGCGCCTACCAAAACGCTGTCTTCGTTACCCTTGGCACCGGAGTCGGCGGCGGCCTGCTGATCAATAACAAGATTTATCGCGGCGCCTATTCCATGGCCGGCGAGATCGGCCATATCTCGATTGACATGAACGGCATCCAGGCGCCGACCGGCAAGGGCGGGGTGGAGCAATATGTCGGCAACCGTCGAATCGTCGAACGCGCGCTCAAACAGATCCAGGAAGGACGCAAGTCCATCATCATGGACCTGGCCAAGGGGGATATGCGCGCCGTCACGCCGGAACTGATTGCGCAGGCGGCCCAGCAGGATGACCAGTTGGCGCTGGAGACCTTCGACTTCGTCGCCGACTGTCTGGCGACGATGTTTGCCTCGGTCAGCTATCTGATCCAGCCGCAGGCGTTCATTGTCGGCGGCGGCGTGGCCCAGAGCGGGCCGATCCTGTTCGACCCGCTCCGCAAACATGTGGACGAACGATTGATTTCCTATTTCTCCGAGCGGCTGGTGATCAAGACCGCCGAACTCGGCAACGACGCCGGCGTGATTGGCGCGGCTACGCTGCTCTTCAAGGAATAGGCGATGAAGTTCCACCTGGGCCGCAAGAAGAAGATCGGCCTGGCACTGGGCGGCGGCGCCGCGCGCGGCTGGGCGCATCTCGGCGTTATCCAGGCCTTGCAGGAGCGGGGCGTTACCGTGGACTTCGTTGCCGGCACCAGCATGGGCGCGCTGGTTGGCGGCTTCTTCGCCGCCGGCCGCCTGCCGGTTTTGCGCGAATTGGCTGTCCAACTCGACTGGAAACAGGTTCTCTATTATTTCTTTGAAATGTCGTTCTCGCGCTCCGGCCTGGTGGACGGCCGCAAGATTGTGGAGTGGATTCGCCGGAATGTCCCCGTGCATGGTCTCGCGGAATTGCCGCTCCCATTTCGGGCCGTTGCCACCGACGTGCTCAGCGGGCGCGAGGTGGTCATTGCCGAGGGCGACCTGATTGACGCAATCCGCGCCAGTATCGCCATCCCCGGGCTTTTTACCCCGGTCAACCGCGGCGGGATGGTGCTGGTGGATGGCGGCCTGACCAACCCGGTCCCGGTCAGTGTCGCGCGCGAGATGGGCGCGGAGAAGGTGATTGCGGTGGACCTGAACTACGATCTGATCGGCAGCCGCCAACGGCGCCGGAACGTGCGCCTCGATGAAACGGCCGCTTCTGCCGAGCCCGACGCGCCGGACCCGCTGGCCCGCATGGCGCCCATGCTGGAGAAGATCAATGCCAGTTTCCGCCGCTTGAATCTGCCGCCGTTGCCGGTGAAACGCCGACCTGCGTCCGGCGCGGCGCTTCCGGGAATCGCGGATGTGTTGGGCAATTCGATCCGTATCGCCGAGGCTCAGATCACCGCCACGCGCCTGAAAATTGATCCGCCCGATGTGCTGATCCGGCCGGAGGTTGGCGGGATCATGATCATGGATTTCCACCGGGCGCAGGAAGCCATCGCGGCCGGCTATACCGCCGCCGTCAAGGCGCTGGGTTGAGCCGGGCGGCGATTTCCGCCGCGCTTCGTCCGGTGATCAACGCGGTCTTGTTCCGGCCCGTGGCCCCGCTCTCCAGCCTCACGGAACGGCGCGACAAATCCAGTCGCTCCGCCAGAAACTCGATCAGCGCCGCGTTGGCCTGGCCCTCGACCGGCGGCGCTTGCAGTCGGATCTTTAACGCATTGCCCAGCACGCCCTGCACTTCGTTGCGCGCCGCGCGCGGGACGACGCGCACGCGGATACGCACCCCCGCCGCCGTCTCCTGAATCCAGTTGTTCACGGCCATTTTCCGATTCCCAATTTTATCATTTTCAATATGCTTTCAACCCAGACGCAGTGCCGGTGACATTTATTATGAGCCTGTTCATCACCAAGTTGCTCGCCGACCCGATGACCTTTTTTTCATGGGTCATTATCGTGACCTTTTCCATCTGCCTGCACGAGTATTTTCATGCGGCGGCCGCGCTGCGGATGGGGGACGATACCGCCGCGCGCGCCGGGCATCTTTCGCTGAATCCGCTGGTCCAGATGGGCTGGTCGTCGGTGATCATGCTGGCGCTGATCGGCATCGCGTGGGGCGCCGTGCCGGTCAATGCCGGCCGCCTCCGGACTCGCGGCGCCGCGGCGCTGGTTTCCTTCGCCGGGCCGGCCGCCAACCTCCTGCTGTGCGCCATCTTCGCCTTGCTTGCGGTGGTGTCCGTGCTGGTTGCGGTGTCCAGCGAGGCATTGCTCATCCCGGCGACTTTTTTCCGACTGGCCAGTTTGGCCAATGGCGTGCTGTTCCTGTTCAACATGCTTCCCGTGCCGATGTTCGACGGCTGGACGGTGTTCGCGCTGTTCTTCCCCCGGTTGAACCGCCTCGGCGCGCAGTCGGCGCAGGCGACATCGTGGATATTCCTACTGGTCGTGTTCATGACCCCGATCGGTCAACTGATCTGGCATTGGGGTGAGGCGCTGGCGGTCGGCTGCATGTCTGGCTGGACCATGCTGTTTCGCTTGATCCTCTAGTCCTACCATGATTCCGCGGAAGACGCGGGCGAGGACGCCGCCGAACCTGGCGGCGGTTTGGGGGGGTGATTCGCGTGTGGGCGCAGGCGCCGGCAGACATTGATGAACAGCACCGTCTGGGCCACGACGATCAACATGGCGATGCTCCAGGCGATCAATTCCAGTGGAATGGTGTCCGTTCCATACGGTGTACTTTCCGCGATGATGACGCTGACGAGCACGTGCGTGGCCAGGACGACGACGCTGATCAGAAAGCCGCGGTGGCACAGGGCTTCGATAATTTCCGCGGCGGCCGACGGCCGCGCGTGGTTCCATTCCCAGGCCAGCCGGCGCGCTGGGACCAGCAGGATCGCCAGGCCGAACACCGCCGTCTCCCAGGCGGCCCGCAGGATGTGCAACTCCACCAGCGAAAACAGCAGGATCAGCATGGCAATCGTGATGAAAAGATGCCGAACCGCGAACAACAATCCGGGAAACCAGCGGTTCGCCGTTGCGGCCAGACGCGCGCCTGGAGGTGACATCCGGCTGCGCGTGAACGGCAGCTCATGCGCTCCCCACAGGATCAGTTCCAGCCCCAGACACAAGCCGAGCGCGCTCCACAGACCGGGGCCGGGCCAGCGCCGGGCCGCCAGCATCAGCAGACCGACCAGGCAGATGACCAGCGCGCCAATCTGGCGCGTGCGGGTATAATGCCGCCGGTGGAGGTGGCGGGCCGGCTGATATTCGGGAAACAAGGGCATGCCCGGATTTAATGGCGGGCGGCCGGGCCCTGTCAATGCCGCGGTTTTCCAATGATTGGAAAAAAATCTGGCTTATTTTCCAATGATTGGAAAAAATACCACTCATGAAACCCGAAGAGATTTTCAAGATATTCAAAGAAACGAACGCGCTGTTGTCCGGCCACTTTGAACTGCGTTCCGGCCTGCACAGCGATCAATATTTTCAGTGCGCCCTCGTGCTGCAGCACCCGAACATCGCCGAGCAGTTGTGCCATGCTGTTGCCGAGAAGATGCGGTTGGGGGAGGGGGCGCGGCTCAAGGTGGACGGCGTGATTTCACCTGCGCTGGGTGGTATCCCGGTGGGCCATGAGATCGGTCGCGCGTTGAATGTTCGCGCGATTTTTGCGGAAAAGGACAAGGACGGGAAATTGATTCTGCGCCGCGCCTTCGAGATCAAGCCGGGCGAGCACTTTGTCGTCGCCGAGGACGTGGTCACGCGCGGCGGACGCGTGCAAGAGGTCATAGATATCGTCACCGCGCGCGGCGGCATTGTCGAGGCGATTGCGGTCCTGGTGGATCGCAGCGGCGGCAAGGCCGCGTTCAAGCATCCGGTCTACAGCCTGCTGCAATGGGAGCCGATCACGTGGGAGCCCGCGGCCTGCCCGCTTTGCCGGCAGGGTTCCAAACCCGTACACCCGGGCAGTTAGCTGGAGCGATCCGGCGGCGCCTCGTCCGCGCGGTCGCGGTCGGCCAGTTCGGCTGGGAGTTGCTTGCGG
Source organism: uncultured Verrucomicrobiota bacterium (assembly GCA_964570325.1). Classification (GTDB taxonomy): domain Bacteria; phylum Verrucomicrobiota; class Kiritimatiellia; order CAIQIC01; family CAZMXS01; genus CAZMXS01. The sequence continues at coordinate 5,766 of CAZMXS010000007.1, forward strand.
GGCTTGATGCCCAGATCGCATAGTTTCTGGGCCTGGCCGATCAAGTTGCCGGGGCCGCGCGAGAGCTTGGCGACGGCCGCGTCGAATGATTCCTGCGCCTGGGCCAGGCTCTTGCCGATCGCGCCCAGATCTTCCGCGAAACCGGCGAACTTTTCATAGAGCAGGCGGCCGCGCTCGGCGATTTCGTAGGCGTTGCGGTCCTGCTGCTCGCGCTTCCAGATCGTGGCGATGATCCGCAACGCCAACAGCAGGGTGGAGGGGCCGACCAGCAGCACCCGGTTTTTTAACGCATCGTCATATAACTGCGGCTCGTGCGCGACCGCCGCGATGTAGGCGGCTTCGACCGGGATGCACATGATGACCAGGTCGAGGGAGCGGATGCCGGCCAGGCCGCCGTAGTCCTTGGCGCCCAGGTCGGCGGCGTGCGCGCGGACCGCCGTGACATGGGCCGCCAGCGCGGCTTCGCGCTCGGCTGCCGTGTTCGCCGCGCAGTAGCGCGCATAGGCGTTGAGGATGACCTTGGAATCAATGATTACGTCCTTGCCTTCAGGCAGGTGGACGACGAAATCTGGGTAGCGGTTGCGCGGCCCGCCGAAACGTTCGCCCAGGCCGACCTGCGTGTCGTATTCGCGGCCGCGCGTCAATCCGGAATGTTCGAGAACCTGTTCCAGCACCAGTTCGCCCCAGTTGCCGCGCGTCTTGCTCTCTCCCTTCAGGGCCTTGGTGAGATTGACCGCCTCCTGGCTGATTTGCTGGTTGAGTGTCTTGAGATGCTGGATCTCGCTCAATAACGAGGCTTGGTCCCGGGTTTGTTCGGTGTGGACGGCATCCACTCGCGCGCGGAATTGGTCGAGTTGCTCGCGCACGGGCACGAGCAATTGCTCAAGGGCCTGGCGGCTGAAGTCGGAAAAAGAACGACTTTTTGCCTCCAGGATGCGATTGGCCAGATTTTCGAACTCCTGGCGGAAACTCTCGCGAGCCTCGTTGAGGACGCGAATCTTCTCCGTGCCGGATCGGCGTTCCTCTTCCCACAGCGCTTGGAGACGGGCCTGGGCGGTTTCCAAGTCCCGATTGATTTGTTGCAAATCCGCGCACTCGTCGCGCAGATCCGCCAATTGGCGGTCGCGGGCGGCCAGTAAATTGTCCCGGGCGTCCAGGCGCTCGGTAAGAACGGCGCGCGCGGCTTGCGTTTTCAGCCACACGAGCCAGGCGACGATCAGTCCGGCCAACAAGCCGGCGGCCATGCCCGCCAGCATCCATAACCCTGGTGTCATGCGGATACCATAGCGGTTTGGGTCTTTCCGGTCCACGCTCGATCGCGCCAGCCGGGGAGAAAGTCCTTGGCGTAACCAGTCGGCTGTGATAGCTTGCGGCGTACAATTTTTCAGAAGGAGCGCCGCGAACCGATGAGATTTCGACAATGCCTGCTGTTCGCCGCCGGTTGTCTGCTGGCCTGGTTCCCTGCCGCGTTTTCCGTGTCGGCCCAGAGCGTGGGCAGCGGGATGTCGGCCAGCCTGTTGCCGATGCCCTCCGGAAATTTGGGGTTGGGCGTGGACGTTCAGGCCGACCGGCTGGAGTATGACGCCGACCAGCACCTGTTGAAAGCGCAGGGCAATGTGGTCATTCGGCAGGGCGCGGATGTCATGCGCGCGGATTATGTGGATCTCAACACCGAGACGCAGGAAGCGCATGCGCGGGGCCATGTTCGTTTTGAGCAGGAAGGCAAGACCTGGGAGGGCGAGGCGCTTACCTATAACTTCAAGACCGAGCAGGGGGATTTCGGCGAGTTCAAGGCCCACAGCGCCCCGTATTACATCTACGCCAAGGAATCCAAGCGAATTTCGGCCGATGAGTTTTATCTGAAGGACATCACCATCACGACTTGCGAGGGCGACAGCCGCGAGTTTGAAATCCATGCGTCTGAGGCGCGGATCATCAATGGCCGGATTTTGAAGGCGCATCACGTTGTATTTTATCTTGGCCCGGTCCCGTTTTTTTACATGCCCTACCTGCGCAAGGATCTGGGGCCCGGCCGGTTTGAGATCAACGTCGTGCCCGGCTACAGTTCCCGCATGGGCGCCTATCTGCTGGGCGCATTCAACTACGAGTGGACGCCGGAGTTGGAGTCGTCCACCCACCTGGACCTGCGGTCATCGCGCGGCGTCGGGGTGGGGCAGGACCTCTACTGGGAAGCCACCAATCAGGCCTGGATGGGCGATATCAAGACTTATTACGCCTACGATACCGACCCGTACCGCAAAGCCGATGACGAAACGATCCGGCGCAACCTGATTGACCATGACCGCTACCGCGTCCGCCTGTCGGACACGCACAATCTCAGCGACCGCGATTACATCACGACCGAGATCAACTACCTCAGCGATCCGAACGTCATCGAGGATTTCTTCGACGAGGAGTTTCGGCTGACGGCGCAGCCCGAGAACCGCATCAACCTGACCCACCGCGGCGACCAGTACACGGCCGGCCTGCTGGTCAACCAGCGGCTGAACGATTTCTTCGAGAACGTCAACCGCACGCCGGAGGCCTTCCTGGATCTCAACCGCCAGCAGTTGTTCGACACCCCGTTTTATTACGAGGGCCGGAACCGCGCCAGCTACCTCAAGAAAGAGTTTGACGAGCGGTACACCAATGCCAGCTACAATGCCGTGCGGCTCGATTCGGGCCACATGTTTTATTACCCCACGCGGCAATTTGGTTTTCTCAACCTGATCCCGCGCGCGGGCTATGAGGGCACCTATTATTCCAAGACTTATGAAAACCAGGTCGCGACCAACCAGACGATCTACGTAACCAATGGCATCATCCAGACCAACTCCCAGGTGCTGAGCCGGATGGATGAAAAAGGCGCCGGCTGGCGCAATGTCGGTGAGCTCGGCGGCGAGGTTTCCTTCAAGGCATTCAAGGTGCTGACGGAAGAGCCGATCGGGCTTGATCGGGATGTTGGCTTGCGCCACATTGCCGAGCCGTTCGGCAATTACACGTTTGTACCCGAGCCCAACCTGCGCCCGGCGGACCTGCCGCAGTTTGACGCGACCGATCAACTCGATAAACGCAACGATGTACAGTTCGGTATTCGCAACAAACTGCAGACCAAACGCTACAGCCGGGTCCACGATTTGGTGGATACCCGGATTTACACGACTTATCTGTTTGAAAAAAATAATTATCCGAACGATTTCAAGGATATCGAGTTTGACGCGCGCCTGCGGCTGGTGGAGTGGTGTTTGCAGGATTTCTATGGCGGCATTGATCCCTATGAGGGCGAGTTCTCCTATTTTAATACGCAATGGGCCTTCATCAGCCGGCAGGACAGCCGTCTGTCGGTTGAATACCGCTACCGCCGGGACATCCAGCAGAACCTGCTCGGCTCCGAGTTGAGCCTGTTCCCGAACCAGAAATGGTCGTTTAAGCTATACGGCCGCTATGACATCGAGGGCAAGGAGATGCAGGAATACTCGGGCCTGGTGGAGCACAAAATGGATTGCATCGGCGTTGGTGTCGGCGTGCGCGTCATAGACAATGAACCGCAAGCCTGGCTGCAAATCTGGATTCTCGCCTTGCCGCAGTCTTCGATCGCCCTCGGCCGTTAAATCGGAGCGCCACGACATGAACGCGGAATTTCTGGTCACCGGCGGCGCGGGGTTCATCGGATCCAACATCGTGCGGACGCTGTTGGGCTCGGGTCGGACGGTGCGCGTGCTCGACAATTTCTCGACAGGTCGGCGCGAGAACCTGGAGGGGCTGCAACCCGACCTGGAGTGCATCACGGGCGACATCCGGGATGGCGCCGCAGTCAAGCGCGCGACGGTGGGGGTGCGGTATGTCCTGCACCTGGCGGCGGTGCCGTCCGTAAGCCGCTCGATTGACGATCCCGTCACGACCAACGATGTCAACATCGCCGGCACACTCAATGTGCTGATTCAGGCGCGCGACTGCGGGGTGGAACGGGTGGTGTTTTCCTCCTCCTCGTCGGTGTATGGCGACACGCCGGTACTGCCGAAGGTGGAGACCATGCCGCCGTCGCCGCGCTCGCCGTACGCGCTTTCCAAACTCGCCGGCGAGCATTATGCCCGCTTGTTCTTCGAACTCTACGGCCTGAAGACTTTTTCCCTGCGCTATTTCAACGTCTATGGGCCGCGCCAGAATCCGCGCTCGCAGTACGCGGCGGTTATCCCGTTGTTCATCACCGCGATCGCGGCGGGCCGGCGTCCGGTGATCTATGGCGACGGCGAGCAGACGCGGGATTTCACCTTTGTCGAGGATGTGGTTGCGGCCAACCTAGCCTGTTGTGGCGCGCCGGAATCGGTTGCCGGCGGCGTGTATAACATCGGGAACGGCGACCGGTGCACAATCAACGCGCTGGCCGCGAAAATCGGCGAGCTTTGCGGCCGGCCGGCGGCACCCGAACACCAGCCGGCGCGGCCCGGCGATGTGCGCGATTCGCAGGCCGATGCCCGGCTGGCGCGGGAAAAATTGGGTTGGCAGCCGCGCACCGCGTTTACGGAGGGTTTGCGTCGGACGATTGAATGGTTTACCGGCGGAGGCGGTTGAGATGGGCGCGGATGTGCAATTCGACGACTTGTTGGAAGGCGCGGTGGCCGCGGCGCGGGCCGCCGGCAACCACGCGTTGAAAAATCGGGCGCGGCGGACCGAGGTGGCGGCGCGGTTTACCCACGACGTCAAGTTGCAACTGGACGGCGAGTGCCAGCAGAAGGCGGAGGAGGCCATCCGGGCGCGTTTCCCCGACCATCGAATCCTCGGGGAGGAAAGCGCGGCGCAACCGGCGGAGGGCGCGGCGCCACTCTGGGTTATTGACCCGATAGACGGTTCGGTCAACTTCATGCACAAGCTGCCCTTGTGGTGTTCATCCGTGGCGGTGATGTGCGAGGATATGATCGTGGCCGGCGCGGTGTATTTGCCCGAACAAAAGGAGTTGTACACGGCCACCCTCGAGCGGCCGGCGGAATGCAACGGCAAGGCCATCCGGGTGGCGGAGACCGCCACGCTGGCGGAGTCGCTGGTGCTGACCGGAATCAGCAAAAACTACGAGTCCGATCCGCTGGCGTTAGAATTATTGAAGACGCTGTCGCGCAAGTCTCAAAAGGTGCGTTTGATGGGCGCCGCTGCCGTGGATATTTGCCGTGTGGCGGCCGGCCAGGCGGACGGCTATGTCGAATCCGGCATCTATATCTGGGATGTCGCCGCGGCCGGTTTGGTAGTCGAACAAGCCGGCGGCCGCGTGGAGGCTTTAGAACGCGCCCCGGGCTGGAAGTTCAAGTATTTCATGGCTACCAATGGCCGGATTCACGACGAAATGAAGCAGGTCGTGCAGGCGGCGCGCAGCGGGTGATTCCGTTGCGCCGCTCTGGTTCACCGGGGCGGCTGCAATCCAGGCGGGACTCATCGGCGCAATCAAACGGCTACATGCCGGCGGCTTTAACGATAGTCGTAGACCGTGGCGCGTCACAGACTCATGCTTGCCGGACTGTACCGCCGTGGTCCTTACCGCGTGCCAGCCGGTTCAGGCAGGCGCAGACAGACGGAAATGACCTGCGATGGCCGCGCGGCCGGCGCGAGGACGTACACCCGCCAGGCCGGACTGTCTGGCTCCCGGCGGTTTGGCGCGACAATCGTGGCGGCAACCCCCCAGGTGGCGCCGGAAACTTCGCAGGCATTGCTGACGATTGTGCCCAGGTAGAATTCGGATGCGATGGTCTGGCTGAAGAACGCGCCCGCGCGCGCCCAATCCGCTGTCATTTCCGCCCGCAGCGAATGAATCACGGCCGAACCCGCCGCCAGCGCGAGAATGCCTGCGACGAGCAGGGCCACGAGGGTCTCCAGGAAAGTGAAGCCGTCATTCATTTGAATCGAGGTGTGCGCTGGTGATGTCACCCGCCTCGGCCGTGCCGCCGGGTTCGCCGTCGGCGCCGTAGCTGATGATTTCAAAGGTTTCCCCGTTCCGCCCCGGTTGGAGATAGATGTATTCGTTACCCCATGGATCCCGGGGCAGAGACCGGTTTTCCAGGTAGCCCTCGACCGGATAGCGCGGTGGAATCGGCTCAATGGTGGGTTTCTTGACCAGCGCCTCCAATCCTTGGGCCTGGGTGGGCAGCCGACCCTGCTCGGTGCGATAGACATGCAGCGCGGTTTGGAGTTGCTTGATCTGCATTTTAGCGGCGGCCACGCGCGCCTCGCCCGGCTTCCGCATCAGGTTGAGGCTGACGATGCTGGCGAGCACCGTGATGATCAGAATGACAACCAGGATTTCAATCAGCGTGAACCCGGCGTGCCGGGAAACGACAAGCCAAGAGCATGGCACGCTGGGCGCAGGTGACGGTGGGTTTGCGATTGGCATGGATTCAACCTCCCAGGTCCAGTTCCGGTTGCGCCGGATCGGACCCGCTTTCCGCGAATTTTTCCAGCAGGGCGTCGAGCTTGGCCAGGTAATAGGGGACGTTCTCGTCGCGCCGTTCCGGGTTCCACTCGGAAACCAGCCGGGCTGCGGTATGGACCGGCACGCTTTTCCTATCACCGGTCACATAATACGCGATCTGGTCGCCCGCCCGATAATCGCGCCCCGACTTCAACGCGAGTTCGTATGCCGCGTTGCGCGCGCGGCCGCCGGCGCCCTGTTTGGCCTGGTAGGTGGCCGGGGAATCTTGGAGTGTTTCCGTCTTCGCCAGCCGCGCAATCGGCCATTCCCGGTTGCGGATTCCCGCGCGGTAGCGTTCGGCGAGCGCCGGGATTTCATTTTCGCGGCCCGAAAGTTTCAGGCGCAGCCATTCCTCCATGAAGTCCCGCTGGAAGGGCTCGAGCCCGCGTGACTTGAGCGCGGCGCCCTTGATGATGATGCCGCCGTTGGCTTCCAGCAACGCGTAGTTCTTCATCTTGTAGCTGAACATGGCCGGGTATTCGCCGTCGAACTCAACCTCGATGCCGGCCGGCAGGGCGGCCTGGAATGCGCGCCGGAACTGGTCCCGCGCCCGGTCGTCGGCGAATTCGGGCGGGACGAAATAGATGCCGTCGGTGTCAATCTCGACCGGTTGGCCGCCATGCGCGCGGAGCCAGTCTATCATTTGTTGGAGCAAGGCCCGGCCCTCGGCGGTGATCTGTTCGGCGGCCGCGAAGTCGCTGAAGCGGGCCTGCGCGAACCCCAGGTAGCCATAGAAGGAATTGATCAGAATCTTGAAGGTGCTCTGCTGCGCTTCCAGGTTATGCCGCTCCTCGGCCGAGCGGGCGGTTTGCATCCGGCGCTTGGTTTCCAGCCGCAGGTCGCGCAGGTAGGCCAGCAGTTTCAGGAACACGCCCAGGTCGTCCGATTTCGGTCCGCGCCGGTCTTTGAGGATGATTGAGGGGTATAGCGAACGGACGTCGCAGTGATGCACCTGGCGGATGACCCCGGTGCGGAAGATGTCCGTGTAGCCGCCCGCGAACTCACGTGGCGCGTCCGGCTGTGGAATGGCCTGCCCCTGGCGCAGGTATTCCCGCAGCAGCAGTGCGTCAATCTTGGCGCCGCTACCGCGCACGCAGATGTTCTGGTAGGCGAACGGTAGAATCTGCGCCTGCGTGAAGTAGCTGGGCGAGAGCAGGTCGCTGATCGCGCGCGTTTCGAGAATATCGTCGCGGGCGTACTGCATGACCTGCTCCGGCGCCCGGTCGAAGGTCCGCGCGATCTCGCGCCCCTCCAGGTAGGTGCGATCCGGCGCCGCCACGCCGAAATGGACGGCGATATCCTTCAGGCCGAAACTTTCGAGCGAACGATGGCTCACATCATAGGCCTGGGCCAGGAAGAAGGTGTCAACCACATGCCGCCCGTAAATCTCGCAGCGCGGGTAGGTGATGGTCCGTTCGGCGACGCTGAAGCGGCTGGGCCGCGTCTCCGGCGGCCGGCCATCGCGGCCCAGGCTTAACGTGACCCCATGGCGGCGCGCGCGGGCGATGATATAGGGCAGGTCGAATTTGAACAGGTTGTGGCCCTCGATGACGTCGGGATCGCGCTCGCGCACGAGCGCCACGAACTGTTCCAGCAAAGCCGGTTCCGCGAGCCGGGCTCCGGACAGCACCTCGGTCCATCCGGATTGGTCGGCCAGTGCGATCGCGATGATGCGGTCACTGACCCGCTCCGGGTTGGAGAAATCGTATTCGCCGGTGGAATAGGTCTCGATGTCGAGCTGCAACCGTCGCAAGTCGCCGAAACGCATATCCTTGAACAATGTGTGGCCGGTCCGCATCAGATGCTGTTGGACCGGGTCATTGATCAGAAAAAAAGGGGCGGCGGGGTCGGACGGGTTATAGCCGGTTTTTTTCTTGAGCCAGGCGACCAGCTTGTCGAGCGTTTTCCAGTTGGGACAGGTGACGAGCGTTTTTAACCAGCCGGCGCCGGTCAGCGGCTGCAGTTCGAGCGCGCCGGGGAAACCGGCCGGCAAGTCGGCGCCCGTGACCCAGAGGAATGGCTTGAATGGTTCGCATTGCGCGCGGATGCGGCCGCCTTCCCTAAAAAACAAGGTCATCTCCGCCGGATTCGCGTCGTCCGCCGGCGGCTCGACGGCCACCAGGCCAGGCGCGCGATTCGCTCCGAAGATCAGTGTATCCGATGCCCTCGTATCTTTTTTGCCGGTCGTCATGCGGTTCATATAGTAGTGGGCGAGGCGGCTGGAGCCAAGGCCGGATGCGACGGTCAGACCAGTTTGTCCACGGCGGCCAGCACGTGGGCCAGGCGGTCGTGGATGACGATATCAGCGGCGGCATCGAGGTGCGTGGGGTCGCGGTTGACGATGACCAGATGCGCCGTTGGCGCGCGCTGGTCGGGTAGGGCGGCGGCCGGATAGACGACCAGGCTGGTGCCCAGCACGAGGACCAGATCGGCAGCGGCCATGGCTGCCGCGGCGGCATCCCAGGCGGCGGTCGGCAGCAGCTCGCCGAAGAATGTGATGTCGGGCTTGAATACGCCGCCGCACTCGCAGCGGATGACCGGCTCCGTTGCCAGGCGCGGTTCCAGCGCGCGGGTCGCGCACCCGCGGCCGCACTGGCGGCAGGTGCTGGTCAACAGCGTGCCATGAACCGGATAGACGCGCGTCGAGCCGGCCCGCTGATGCAGGTCGTCTATGTTTTGCGTCGCGATCTGCACTTGTCGCCCTGCTTTTTCCCAGCTTGCCAGGACACAGTGAGCCGCGTTGGGCTGGCTGCGCCGCAGCAACGGATAGAACTCGCGCGCAAAGTCATAGAAGTATTCCGGGTGGTGATCGAATTCGGCGATCTCGAAGACATTCGCCCGCTCCGGCCTGGCGTACAAACCGTTGGCCGAGCGAAAATCGGGGATCCCCGACTCGGTCGAAATACCGGCGCCGGTCAGGACAGCGATGGATTGGGATTGCCTGACCAGGTCCGCGAACAGTTTGAGCGGCTCCTGGCGCATGGCCGCGGCGCTAGTTCATTTTAATAAAATGCCGACAATCACGCCGATGGCGGTAAACGCCAGGATGGCGAAGGATTGGATGGTGTGAATCGTGAAACCCAACACGTTGATGCTGACCGAACTGCGATTCATAATCATCACGATGATGGCGATCGCAATTAACGCCAGCGCTACCCATTTGCTCTTGTTCATGAAGATCCTCTTTTGCTTTTTCGATATATCCGCTCGGCAAGCGGATTGATGCCGGTCAGGATTTCGTATGAAATAGTCCCGGTTTGCAAGGCCAATTCGTCGGCCCAGATGCTTTCGCGTCCCTGCCGCCCCAGCAGCACAACCTCGTCGCCCGGCCGCACCGAAAGGCGCCTTCCAACATCCACCGTGATCCAGTTCATGCTGATACGGCCCAAAATGGGACAGCGGCGGCCGCGGATCAAGACAGCGCCCCGGTTGCTGAGCAGCCGGGGATAACCGTCCGCGTAGCCGGCGCTGATGGTGGCCACGCGCGTGGCCCGGCGGATCACGTGTGTGCTGCCATAACCGTGGGTGGCGCCGGCCGGCGCCCGCTTGACCTGAATCACCCGCGTTTTCCATTGCAGGATCGGCTCGGTCTGAATGCGCGCGCGCGGCCCGGCCTCATACCCGTAAAGCACGATGCCCGGCCGGACCGCGTCGCAATCCCAGGCGCGACTGTGCAGAAATGGCGTGCTGCTGGAGATGTGCCGGAATAGGGGCCGCCCGCAGGCACGGGCCAGACGTCCGGCGATGTCCGTGAACCGCTCGATTTGCCCGGCTGCAAGGTGCGGCCGGCGGGCATCCACGGTTGCAAAATGCGTGCATACGCCGGTGATCGAGAGCCCGGGCAAGCGCGCCAGCGCAAGCCAGCGGCGCTCCGTTTCGTACCAAGGGATGCCCAGCCGGCCCATGCCGGTGTCTATCTTCAGGTGCGCCGACAGGCAATGGCTGCCGGCGGCCGCCGCGCGTGCCAGGCGCCGGCCGTGGTCGGCATCCACGATCACGGGCGTGATCCGGCGTTGGAGCAAATGCGGGACATCCTGCGGGCCGGCCACGCCCAGCAGTAGGATGTTCACATCCGGCAATCGTTCACGCAAGGCCAGCGCTTCCTGGATATACGCGACGGCCAGCCAGCGCACGCCCTGGCGAACAGCGAACTCCGCCACGGGCAGCATGCCGTGTCCGTAAGCGTTGGATTTGACGACGAAAATGATCTCCGTAGGCGCGCACAGGGCCGCGCGCAGGCGGCGGATATTCCGTCCCAGCGCATCAAGATCAATTTCGACCCAGGCTCCATGCATTGCGGATGAAAGTGGTAGAATAAATCCGGGTGCGGCGCAAGGCGGGATGGAAGAATTGCGCGGCTCGCCGGGCCCGTTGGCGAGAGGACTCCGGCGCGCTATGGGCGCTTCGCTGTGCCTTACAAGCAACCGGCTCCAATAACGGGGCGACGCACCGCAGCCGTCCAACAAGCTGAGTTCGGCGTCTGATCCGATGGAAAAGGCTCGCGGAATGTTAGCCGCGCCCGCGCGGGCCAATAGACGTTCGGGTGTGCTCGACATCGGTTGCGACGTGGCTTACAATCCAAACCATTCCACGCGGGTCTTATGCCTAATCGTTTGGTTGGAATCGGTGTATGTTGAACGTTTAATGACGCCAGCCGGCTGCTAATGAAGGAGAACATCATGGATTACCGCGCTAACCAACGCATAGTCTTGCCTGTGCTGATCAACTTGTTTGTTGCCGGCTTATTGTTGTCCGCCGGCGGCGCGACATGGCCCGGCGCGACGAAACCGGTGACGTGGATGACGCCGGGTAACGCGGGTCAGCCCAAGGCTCTTGCCGGTTTGCTGCCGGCTGCCGGGGCGACGGTGCGGCTGGGGCCAATTGACGCGGCGGCCATCGAGCGCGCGCAGGCGCTCAATCCATCCGCCGGCAAGGGCGTGCTGCAAACCGGCGTGCGGCGCAAGCTGCCGCAGGCGGTGGACTTGGGCGGGGCAGGCGGCAAGACCGGCGCGGCTGCGGGCGCGGCGCAGGCGCTCAACCTGGTGGTGGAAGGCGCGTTTGCTGTGCGGGTGCGGCTTTCCAATGTGGATTTGCCGGACGGTGCGCAGGTCATCGTGTACAACACGGACAACCCGTCCGAGCAAGTGGGTCCTTACACCGCGGCCTATGTTCTCGGCCGCGACGAGTTCTGGACCGAGACCGTTTTTTCGCCGCATGTTACCGTCGTTCTCCAGCCCGGTCCGGCAGCGTTGCGCCTGCCGCGCGCCCGCGTTGCTGAAGTGGTCCACATCTATCGTGACCTGGCCCAGTTGATGCAACCCAAGGTGGGCGCTTGCCATCAGGATATCACCTGCTATCCCGATTGGACCAATACGGCCCGGGGCGTGGCCGGCATCGGGTCCATTAACGAGGTGGGCTCGCTGTGGTGTACCGGCTGCCTGCTGAACGACCAGGACCCGTATACGTTTGAGGATTATTTTATGACGGCCAACCATTGCATCGGCAATCAGGCCAAGGCCGACACAACAGAGTATTACTGGTTCTATCAATCCGCTTACTGCAACGGGCCGGTGCCCTCTCCCAGCGCGGTGCCGCGCACCGGCGGCGGCGCCGATTATCTGGCCGGCTTGAGCCGTTCCGCCGGTAATGACTTCGCCTTCCTCTACCTGCGTCTGCCGGCCCCCGGCGGCGTGACGTATGCCGGCTGGACGACGACCGCGCCCGGACCCGGCCATGTGCTGACCGGCATTCATCACCCGGACGGCAGCTACAAGCGCATCAGTTTCGGCTTGAGCACGGGGTCAACGCCTAATTACTGGTCCATCCGCTGGCAATTGGGGGTGACGGAGCCCGGCAGCAGCGGCAGTCCGATTTTCAATCCCGCGCAATTATTCATCGGCCAGCTTTGGGGCGGTGATTCGTCGTGCGAGAATCCGGCGGGCATTGATCAGTACGGCCGTTTTGATGTCTCGTATCCGATTGTCAAGGCTTGGCTGGAAAAAACCCCCGTGCCGTGCGTCACCTGGGGCTGGGCCCAGACGGGGCCGGTACCGGCGGACTATGACGGCGACGGCAAGGCCGATGTCGCCGTGTTCAATCCGTACGATGGCACCTGGTACGTGATGTTCAGTTCGGGCGGCACGCTTGTTGGGGGGTCGGGGGGTTGGGCGGGCACCCGGGCTGGGCCGGCGGATTACGACGGCGACAAGAAGGCCGACTTTGCGGTCTATTATCCGGCGGCGGGCAACTGGTATGTGGCGTACAGCGCCGGTGGTTATCTGATTGGCCAGAATTGGGGTTGGTCCGGCGCCGAGCCGGTGCCGGCGGACTATGACGGCGACGGCAAGACCGACCTCGCGGTGTTCGATCCGGCGGTAGGCAACTGGTATGTGGCATACAGTGCCGGGGGAGCGCCGTTGATGGGCTTTAACTGGGGGTGGGCGGGTACCACGCCGGTGCCGGCGGACTATGACGGAGACAAGAAGGCCGACCTGGCGGTTTACCATCAGCCATCCGGCACTTGGTACATCAAGTACAGCAGCGGCGCGACACCGTTGGTGGGCGGCAGTTGGGGTTGGAGCGCGGCCGTGCCGGTGCCGCAGGATTATGACGGCGACGGCCGGACGGACATCGCCGTGTTTCACCAAGCGCTCGGCAACTGGTATATTATATATAGCAGCGGCGCCGCGCCGCTGGTCGGCGGCAACTGGGGCTGGAGCGTGACGGCGCCTGTCCCGCGCGATTACAACGGGGATAAGAAGGCTGATTTTGCGGTATTCTATCAATTGCGGGGGCGTTGGTACATCAAGTGAAGGGGACGATGTGAATACTGAAATCAGGAACCTGAAACCGGGAAAGCGGGCGCCGGGCGCTTGGCCAACGCTCGTTTTGACGCTGGCTTGGCTGCTGGCCAATGTTTCCGCGTTCGCCCTTGTGATTGATCACAACTGCACGGATATTTCAAAGGTGCCGGCTGCTTACATCCAGGCGGCCAAGGCGCAGTTTCGGATCGCGTACGCGCACACTTCGCATGGCAGCCAGATTATTGCGGGCATGGACAATCTGAAGGGCGCGGCCGGTTCGCTCTACTGGTGGGATCATGCCGGTTCCTCAGGCGGGTTGTCTTTGCATGATTACTACGGAGACTATGGCGATCTCGGACATAACGGCGACCTGACCTGGTACAACCATACCGTCACGCTGCTGAACCAGCCCGGCAACACCCGCAACCTGATCATGTGGTCATGGTGTGGCGGTGTTTCGGACAACACGGTGCAGGGAATCAACACCTACCTGCAGGCCATGGCCCAGTTGGAGGCCGCGTATCCCGGGGTGCGGTTCATTTATATGACCGGCCATCTCGACGGCACCGGCACGGCGGGCAACCTGAATCAGCGCAACAACCAGATCCGACAGTATTGCGTGGCGAACAACAAGATCCTTTTCGACTTCGCCGACATTGAGAGCTACAACCCCGATGGACAGGAGTTCCTCAGCCGGGACGCGACGGACGGTTGCGAGTACGACGGGGGCGCGCGTAACTGGGCGACCGAATGGTGCGACGCGCACCCGGGCAACAATCTCTGCGCGGAATGTGTCTGCGAACACTCCATCGCGCTCAACTGCAACCTGAAAGGCCGCGCGTTTTGGTGGCTGCTGGCCCGCCTGGCCGGCTGGAACGGTTCCGCTTCGAATCCAGTGACCCCGCGGCCGGTTTCGTATCCGGTTACATTCCCCGGCCGGGTCCATGTGTATTGCTGGGATAACACGGCGGCGCAGTGGCTGACTTTCCCCGGCAGCGGCGATGTCACGGCGCCGACTCAGATCACGGTGCCGTCGGTGCGGCCGAACCAGTATTACTGGCTGGGCATCTGGGATTACGCGACTGCCGCCTGGGCGCATGGCGAATGGTTCGGACGCATTGACACCCCGCCAACCGGCCGGTTTGTCGGCCAGGTTGCTAATCCGGCTTCCGAGCATGTCTGCCATCCGACGCACACGGTTGACATTCCGGCTGCGACCGGCCACACGATCTGGCCCGTCAGCGTCAGCCTGACCAGTTGGGCGTGGAACTATGACCTGCCGCAGAGCGTTTCCACCGGAACCTACGCCTATACGCTGGAGTCTTATGACCCTTGGTTTTGGCTGGTCTTTTATGATGCGACAACCGGGAGTTGGTTTTGAGCAACGACCCGTTGACTTTTTTTAGCCGGTTGGTATTGTGAAATCGGTTTTGCGTGCACCCGTGGTGAAATTGGCATACACGCAAGATTCAGGTTCTTGTGCCGCAAGGCGTGGGGGTTCAAATCCCTCCGGGTGCACCATCTTCCCCGTGGTTTCCTTCTCGACTTTCTGTCTGTGATGTTGAATTCGGCGTTTGGCATTCTCATACTTCCATGCCATGCGAACGACAACGCCGATCGTGGTCTGCCTGATCAACCTGGGTTGCGCCAAGAATCAGGTGGACGCCGAATGCCTGTTGGGAAATCTGATCCGAGCAGGATTTCTGTTGGCGGAAAAACCGGCGGACGCGGATATCTGCCTGGTTAATACCTGCGGTTTTATCCAGCCGGCGCGCGCCGAAACCGCCGCGGTTTTGCGGGAGCTTGCTGATCTTAAAAAGCGCGGTTGGCGCGGCGCGATCGCCGCCATGGGTTGCCTGGTGCGGCGCGCGCAAGCTCATCCTCAGTTTGAATCCTTTCTGGCGGAAGCCGATGCCCGAATTACTTTTGCCGACTACCCGCGCATGGCCGAGATTTGCCGCGCATTAGCGGGTGCGGCTGCTGTTCCGGCGGCCGCCGGCCGTTCGCCCCGTTCGTACCTGGAATTTCTGCGCTCGCCGCGCTTGCGGATCGGCGGCGCGCACACGGCTTGGTTGAAAATTTCCGAGGGTTGCTCGAATCCCTGTCGCTTTTGTTCGATCCCGCAGATCCGTGGGCGGCAGGTCAGCCGGCCGATCGCGGCGATCGTGAGCGAGGCGCGCCAATTGATCGCCGCTGGGGCGCGGGAAATCGGTTTGATTGCGCAGGATACAACCAGCTACGGGCGCGATCTTTTCGGAAAACCGGCGCTCCACCGGCTGCTGGTCGCCTTGCGGAAACTGCCGGATGACGTTTGGTTCCGATTGATGTACGCCTATCCGCGTCATCTAAGCGATGCCGTGCTCGACACGCTGCATTCCGATCCGCGTTTCTGCCCATACATAGATTTACCGCTGCAGCATATTTCCGATCGAATGCTGGCCGCGATGGGGCGGGGGATGGGCCGGGCGGCGACTGAGCGCCTGCTGGAACGGATTGCGGCGCGGTTGCCGGGCGCGGCGATCCGGACCACATTCATTGTCGGCTATCCTGGCGAAACAGAGGCGGATTTCGAGGAACTGTGCGCGTTTGTGGACTCCGGTCACTTTACGCACGCCGGCGTGTTCACCTACTCAGCGGAGGCGGGAACCCCGGCCGCAAAGCAAGCGGATGATGTCAAGCCGGCGGAGAAAGAGCGGCGCCGCCGTGAATTGATGCGTATCCAGTTGCGCGTGGCGCGGCGCCGCAATCGCGCGCGGGTGGGTGAGCGCGTGACGGTATTGGTTGATGCGCGGGTTCGGGCTCGCGGCCGCGGCGTGCCGCCGGGTGTGTCGGCGGTCGGCCGCAGCCAGTTGGAGGCGCCGGAAGTGGATGGGGTCATTTATATCCGGGGCGCGCCGCGCATGGTTTTACGGCCGGGCATGCGCTTGGACGCCACGATTGTCGGCGCGCGGGATTACGACCTGATTGCCCAATAACCTCCCCGCGCCTCCTGACAACGGCTGTCGCGGGTTTGCGTGATCGCGTGGCTACGCGACTGGTTCGCGGCGGATGGCGGAGATGTTGAGGAGATGGCGCGACCCTGGTGACAGGCCTTGCGGCCCGTGGGCGGACGGCGTAAACTGTTGCCGTGAATGAGGCTCGCCGCCAAGTCAGCCTTGCCACGGAGCCAGGAACGCTGGATCCGCGCGTTCCCATGGCGGCCGAGCGAACCTTCCTGGCTTGGATTCGAACCGGCTTGGCCTTGATGGGGTTTGGCTTTGTGGTCGCCCGGTTTGGCTGGTTTCTGCGCGAGGTGGCCGCGGCCAGCGCCCCGGTTGCGCCCGGCGGGCATGCGTTTTCCATCGGGATCGGCACGGGTTTGGTTGCGCTGGGTGCGCTGGTCAATCTTGTCGCGGCCGGCGGTTATGCGCGCTATCCCGGCCGCTGGTCGAATCAGGCCGGAACATGTTATACCCACCCCGTCCTGGGGTTGTTGGTGGCCATAATCTTGTTCATGATTGGAGCCGCGACGGTGGTTTACCTGATTCGTTACGGCTGATGGAGGGAAAGGGTCATGAAAAGCCGGGCACTGTTCGCATTATTTGCTCTGCTGTTGGGCGGGGGGCGCGGCGTTAACGCCGGGCCGGTGATTGAAAGCATGGGCAATGGCACAATCACTTGGATATCCACCCAGGCGGCGGAGGTTTGTTCCATCCAATATGCGGCCGTGTTGACCGGGAGATGGCGCGGGGCATGGTCGCCGAATTGGATCACGATGAACTCCAGCACCGGTAGCGCGCAAGTACCCATGTTTTACCGGGTAATATCGCATGGCACTAATGACGGCTCGGTGATTGGTATCTATCATTGCGACGGCAACGCGCTGGACGCCAGTGGGCAGGGGAATCAGGGTGTGGTTCACGGCGCCATTCTGACTAACGATCAGGATGGCGCGCCGCTGTCTGCCTATTACTTCCATGACAACGATCTGATTACCGTGGCGCTGCCGGCTGTCGCGAAAGCCTATTCCGTTGCCCTCTGGTTTCGGGCGCTTGATTTTGCGGCCACGCCGAAACTGTTCGCCCGGGAAGAGGCGTTGTGGCCGTCGTATCACCACCTGCGGATCCAGCCCGATGGCGCGCTTATTTTCCAGGCGAGCGGCGCGGAGGCGCGCGCGCCGGCGCCGGTATTGACCGGCGTTTGGTATCATGCAGCCGCGACGTATGATCAGACCAACGCATTGTTGTATGTCAACGGCGCGCTGGTGGGTCGGACGAACTGGAGCGCCCAGCTTGAACCGGCCAACATTGGATTTTCGCTGGGCGGCCTCTACTTGGTTGAGAGTGATCCGCATGGCGGTGGGTACATCGCGTGGTACACCAATTGCCTGCACGGTATGTTGGATGAGGTCGGCATCTGGCGCCGCGCGCTGGAGTCCAACGAAGTGCGCCAAATCTACGATTACGGTTTATGATCCCATGAGTGTGCAGTGCGACCTGTGTCCGAAGCAGTGTGTGATCGCCCACGGGCAAAGCGGCGAATGCCGGATCCGGGTCAATATCAATGAACGCTTGCGCGCGGTGACCTACGGCTACCCTTGCTCGGTTCACGTGGACCCCGTGGAAAAAAAGCCGGTTTTTCATTTTTTGCCCGGCACGACCACTTTTTCGCTGGCGACGGTTGGCTGTAATCTGCATTGCAAGAATTGCCAGAACTGGGAGATTTCGCAGCAGAATCCCGAAGAGGTGGATGGTTCGGAATTACCGCCGGATCGCATCCCGGAGCTGGCGGTGCGCGAGGGTTGCCGTTCGGTCTCATACACCTATACCGACCCGGTCGTTTACTACGAATACACCCGCGATGCCTGCATCCGGTCGCGGGCCGCCGGCTTGAAGAACATCCTGGTGACCGCCGCCTACATCAATCCGGAGCCGTGGAAAAAACTGTTGGCGCATGTGGACGCCGTGCGCATTGATCTCAAGTCCATGTCAGATGAGTTCTACCGGCAAATTTGTGACGCCAGCCTGCAGCCGGTGTTGAACGCCATCGTGATCGCCAAAAGCATGGGGGTGGAGTTGGAATTGGTTCACCTGGTCATCCCGACGCTGAACGACTCGGATGAATCGCTTGCCGCGCTGTGCCGGTGGATTCGCCAGCATGTCGGCCGGGAGACCCCGCTGCATTTCTCGCGCTTCTTTCCCCAGTTCAGGATGCGCAACCTGCCACCGACACCGCTGCCGACCTTGCAACGGGCCCGGCAGATTGCGGAGGATATCGGGCTGGATTATGTCTATATCGGGAATATAACAGAAAGTCGCGGCGGGGTCACGGCCTGCCCGAAATGCAAGCGGGTATTGATTCGGCGCTCGGGATACAGCATTCTGGAGAACACGCTGCGCAACGGGCGTTGCCCCGCATGCGGCAAGGAGATTTACGGCGTATGGAAATGACGCGCAGACGGTTCGCGGGTTTGATGCTGGCCGCCGCGGGCGCGGCAGTGGCCGGTGGCTGGCGTTGGATGCGGGCGCAGATGCCGCGTCGCGTGGTGGAAGCAGCGTGCGGCGGCCGATATCCGGGCCGGGTCCGCCCGCTGGATCTGGCCGAAGCGCGCCGGCCGGCCCGCTGGGAGGGATGACGTCATGCTGAAGCGTTCACTGGCGATGGGGTTGGGGATTGGGGGATTGGTGTTGGCGATGTCGGCTTGTGGAGGGGATATGAAAAAGACTGGTGGTTCCATGTCAGGTCCGGCGGAGAAGTCGGTCATTCCGGCGCAGTTGGCGGGATCGTGGTATAGCGGAGATCGTCAAGCGTTGACCCGCGAGATCGAGGGTTATCTGGCGGCTGTTACCGGCGCGCCTTTGCCGGATGTGATCGCGCTGATTGCGCCGCACGCCGGTGTGCGGTTTTCTGGACAGGTGGCGGCGTATGGCTATAAGCAGGTGGCCGGCCGGCAGTTTTCGCGCGTGATCGTTATGGGGCCGACACACCGGACGGCCATGCCGAACCAGGTCAGTATTCCTTCCAGTTCGCACTATGCCACTCCGTTGGGCGAAATACCGCTCGACCGCGAGTTCATTGCCCGCCTGCGGGCGTATCCGCAGTTTATTGACAATCCCCGCAGCCTGATTCAGGAGAACAGCGTCGAGATTCAGTTGCCGCTATTGCAGGTGGCGTTGGGCGAGTTTAAGCTGGTTCCGATCGTGGTCGGCCAGTTGGACGAGGCGGCGGCGATCGAGATTGCCGGAATTTTGCGCGCGGCCATTGATCCGGCGACGCTGATCGTGTCCAGTTCCGATTTTACGCATTACGGCCCGCGCTTTCAGTATGAACCGTTTGGCCCTGGCACCGCCGAGAACATCCGCCAATTGGACATGGGCGCAATCGAGCAGATCAAAGCCAAAAGCCTCAAGGGCTTCATGGCGTATTGTGGCCAGACCGGCGCGACGATCTGCGGCCATGATCCGATTTCCGTGTTGATCGCGATGCTGCCCGAAAATGCGCAGGCCACACTGCTGCATTATGACACGTCTGGCCGGATGGTTGGCGACTATGAGGATTCGGTCAGCTATGCGAGCATCGCTTTCACCGGACAATGGACTCCCGGCGCGGCGCCGTCCGTCGCGCCCGCTGCCAATCCGCAGGAGGCGCCCATATTGACCGAACAGGACAAAAAGGAACTGTTGAAGCTGGCGCGTGACACCATTGCGTTTTATTTCAAGCATGGGCGCCGGCCCGCGCTTCGAGATCTGGGCATTACGGTTACGCCCGGGATGCAGACCGTCATGGGGGCGTTCGTGACCCTAAAAGAAGCCGGCGATCTGCGCGGCTGCATCGGCGAAATCTTCCCCCGCCGCCCGCTGGTTGAAGCGGTGGTGGAGCAGGCGCTGAATGCGGCTTTTGAAGATCCGCGCTTCGCGCCGCTTGATGCGGATGAATTGCCGCTGATCAAGATTGAAATTTCCGCCCTTACCCCGCCGCACCCGGTGCCTTCGTATCGCGACATCGTGATCGGTAAACATGGCATGGTGCTGCGCAAGGGCGTGCGATCGGCGGTATTTCTGCCGCAAGTCGCGCCGGAACAGGGTTGGGATCTGCCTACCACCCTGAGCCATCTCGCAATGAAGGCCGGCCTGCCGGCCGATGCTTGGAAGCAAGGCGCCGATTTCACTGTTTTCGAGGCGATTGTTTTCAACGAGGATGAGATGAAGTGAGCGGTTCGGCGGGCGCATCCGACAGAGCCCGCGGCCTGCTGCTGGCCGGCATTGGCTTTTTTGCGCTGGCCGCTCAGACCCTGTTGTTCCGCGCCTTCCTTGCCGCCTGCGAGGGCAGTGAACTGGCCGTCGGCGTGTTCTTCGCCAGTTGGCTGATCTGGCTGATGGCCGGCGCGTTGTGCGGCCGGATTCCAGGCGAAGTCAACCGAATCCTGGTGGAGCGTTTCCATCTGCTGCCCTTGCTGTATATTCCCGCATTCGTCTTGCAACAGTGGCTCCTGCTGGAGGCGCGCCGACTGGCCGGCGTGGCGTCCTACGAGGCCTTTCCATTTTTTCGAATGGCGGCGGTGGCTTTGGCGGCCAATGCGCCGGTCAGCCTGGTGTCCGGTTTGTTATTTCCGCTGGCCTGTCGCTGGTATGCAGCCGGGTCCGGGCGCCACGCGGCGGAGCAGGGCCTGGCGGTGGCGGACGTATACATCCTGGAAACATTGGGGAGCGTGGCCGGCGCGGTGGTTGTCACGCTGCTGCTTGCGCGCGGCGCGGCGGCGGAAACGGTGTTCCTGCTGATTGCCGCGCTGCTGGCCCTGATCGTTCCCTGTGCCGGCCGGCGGGGGCCGGAGCGCCTCGCAACCGCCGCGCTCGGCGTCGCGCTGGTGTTGTCGCTGGCCGGCGGCGCGGGCGCCCGGTGGGCCGATTACCAACGGCAGCGGATGTGGCGGCGGTTGTTCCCGGGCGCAAACTGCGCGGGCGGGTTTGCCACGGCGCAGGCGCAATATCTGTATGGTACCTACCGCGGCCAGTTCAACATTGTTGCCTGGGAATCCGTGTGCGAGAGTCTGCCGGAAACCGAGCATGCCAGCGCAGTGGCGGCGCTGGCGCTCGCGCAACAACCCGAAGCCCGCCGGGTGCTGGTGATTGGCCCGTCATCCATTCCAATTTGCCAGCGATTGCTCCTCCTGCCCCAGATTGATAAAATCACCTGGTTGAATCCGGATCCGGCTTATCCGCGCGCGGCGCTTAAGGTGATCCCGCCGGAATTGTGCCGCGGCATGGAGCGCGTGGATATACCGGCGATGGACGCGCGCGCCTATCTCCAAGCCGGCGGCCCGGCTTATGACCTGATCATTTTGAATCTGCCGCCGGCGGTGACGCTGGAACTCAACCGTTTCTACAGCCGCGAGTTTTACCAGTTGCTGAAGCAACGTCTGGCGCCCGGCGGAGTCGTGGCGGCGCGTTTCCCCGGCGGCGAAAATTATCTCGGCGGCGAATTGGTCAACCTGGGCGCTTCGGTTCAGGTCACGCTGCAATCGGTGTTCGCCGCGCTGGCGCTCAAGCCGGGCGACGAAAGCTGGTTCCTGGCCGCCGCCGATGGGCAATTGACGGAAGATCCCGCCGAACTCCGCGACCGATTCAGCGCGGTGCCGGGCGGCGAAAATGTGTACCCTGCCGAAGGGTTGTTGACGCTATACCCCGCCGATCGTATTGCCTTTCAAAAAAAATGCTATACGGCGGCAGCCTCGGCCACCCCGCGTTCGTTGCTGCTGAACACGGATGACCATCCACGCTCCAGCCTTTATGCGTTGATGCTGATGGGCAAGCAATCGGTGGTGAACTATTCCTGGTTTGAGTTGGCGCGGGATTTCGCGGGTACGGGTTTCTGGGCGTTGACCGGGATATTCGCGCTGGCCGGAGTGCTGCGCTATGTCTATCGCGCGAACGCCGCCGCGGTGGGTGGGATGGTGGCGGGTTTGTGGACGCTGGCGGCGCCAGGTTGTGTTGGCGCCTATGAACCGCTGGTACTGGTGGCTACAACCGGCGGCGTGGGGATGGCGTTGGGCATTGTCCTGATGTATCACTATCAAGCGCTGTTCGGATCGTTGTTCCTCCATATTGGCCTGATTAATGCCTTGTTTATGCTCGGGTTGGCGCTGGGCGGTATTGCCGCCCGCCGCTTTGCGGCGGGATCCACGGTCGTTGTCCGCTGGTTGGCGCCGATCACGATTCTGGCGCAGGCGCTGTTTATGTTGTCCCTGCGAGGATTGGGGAATGCCGCGGCTGTCTGGCGCATGGCGCCGTTTTTCTTCATGGCCGGCCTGTTCGGCGGGGCGTATGTGCCAATGGCCGCGCGGCAACTTAAGGATGCCGGGCGCGACGAGCCGGCTGGCGGCGCGCTGATTGAGATTTTCGATAATTTTGGCGGCGCATTGGGCGCGATTATCGCCGGCGCGCTGCTGCTGCCGGTCTTTGGCGCCGGGCCGACGTTGACCTTGCTGGCCGTTCTGCTGGCGGTCAATCTTGCGGGTTATCTGCCGGTGCGCGGCGGAGCCGGCACGGCGGCGGCATCAGCCGCGCGCCGTTTTCGGCCGGTCGGCTACGTGTTGTTCGGGGTCGCGCTGGTTTCGCTGCTGGCGCGGTTGCCGTTCAACCTGGCCGGGCCGGGGTCGGATGATGCGCTCATGCAGGCCAGCTTGGAGGCCATGGTGCCGCAAGGCACCTGGCAGAAACAGATGTTCACCGGCCCGGACGGCGAAAGCCGGATCGCTTATGTGGCCGAGTCTCCGGCGAATGCGCGCGGCTTGATTGGCTTCAGCACTATGGGCCTGGCGCCGGGCGTGTCGGGCTACGGCGGCTCGGTGGACCTGGCGGTGCTGATGGACGCTGACGGCAACCTCCGCGATTTCCGGATCATCCGCCACAACGAGACGCCGGCCTATCTGGCCTTGTTGGGCGCCTGGCAAAAGGGATTGCGTGGAAAGAACATTATTCATGCCGGATCGCTGAAGTCCATGGACGGGCACACTGGCGCGACATTGAGCTCGCGCGCGATCGTGCGCACCTTGCAGACGGCGGGAGCGGCTATTGGCGCCGGCCTGTTGAACCAACAGGCGCCAGGCGGCGGCATCGGCACGGCGGCCGTGGATGCCGGCGCCTGGTTTAGCCTGATACTGCTGGTGGCGGCGCTGGTGCTCCGCCGCTGGCCGCGCGTCTGGTGGCGGCGCGGGTTTTTGCTGGTGGCGCTCTTGTTGGCCGGCTTCGCTTTTAATGCCCAGTATTCGATTGATCATGTGCGCGCGTTGTTGACGTGGCGGCTGCCGACACCCGGGCTTAACCTCCCATTTTTGCTTGTCGTCGGCGTCCCGCTGCTGGCGCTTTTTGCCGGTAATGTCTTTTGTGGTTACCTTTGTCCCTTTGGGGCGCTGCAGGAATTGGCCGGTGAATGGCGGCCGTTTTTTCTCCAGACCGATCCGGACAAGGAAACCTGGCGCTGGGGCCGCTGGGTCAAGTATGTCATGCTGTTCGGGGTGGTGCTGTGGTGTTGCTGGGGTTTCGACGCGCGGATTCTGGATATAGATCCGCTGGTGACTGTTTTTGGCGGCTTGCGCGATCCGCGCGTGTTGGTTTTGGCCGGCGCGCTGGTTTGCATGGCGTTCTTTTACCGCCGTTTTTGGTGCCGGAATCTTTGCCCCGCCGGCGCATTTCTCAGCTTGCTGGGGCGCGCGCGTCTGTTGCGCGTTTTCTTGCCGCGGGTTATTCCCAGCCGTTGCGATCTGGGGGTTCGGAATCTGGCCGAAGCCGACTGCCTGCAGTGCGACCGTTGTCGTATGCCGCGTGAGATTCTTTCAGACGCCATGGCGCAACAGGCGCCGATGAAATTTTCCCATGTCATGGCCAATCGCTTGATGTTTCTGGGCATTGTTGCGGCATTTGCCTTGGCCGTTTGCGCCCCGTTGTTCCAATCCCGTCCGGCGGTGGTTTCCGGCGAACGCGGGCAGCCGGCGGTGGCGACTCCGGCCGGAGGAACCGGTCAACCGCGCAATGCGGATATGACGCGCATCGAAGAGCTGATCCGGGGCGGGCACTTATCGGGCAAGGAAGCCGAGTTTTATCGCCCGCTGCGCGGGCGGTGACCCTGCGTGGGGCGCCGGGGAAGTTGCCAGTGATCAGCAATCAGTGATCGGCGGGTAATGCTGATCGTGGCTGATTGAGCCGCTGAATTGCCGCGATGTTCGCTCAAATTGATAGCAGGAGAGCGGTTTATTTGTCCCGACGCCTGTCCGTTTGGGCGGATGGGGATGGGATATTGCGTTGCGCCGGTAGATGGATCAGCGATTCCTCGCCAGGCTGTTGCCAACGGGGTTTCAGAATGGCCGGCGCGGGTTGGCGCGCGGCGGCCGGTTTTATTTGGCGTTGCTTTGGATGGAGTAGAAATACTGGCGCGCCGTACCGAATCGGTCGGTGAAGACATTTTCCGGCGGCGTGGCCTCGATGGCGTTGGAATGGATAGGCATGAAAGGCGCAAAGATATTAGTGGCGCGCAGCACATAATAGCGATCGTTGGTGCGGCTTTGCCAGCGGATGACCATGCCGCCGCCTTGGCTGGAGCATGCGCCGAAAACCGCCGGCAGCGCCGAGTTCGTGCGGCTTACCGGCGTCTGGTAGCTATCGAGATTGAGTGAAAGCAGAAACTCGCTCTCGCCTGCGCCGGTCACGCCGCTGTCGTACCGCCCCTTGGTGGGCGAGTAAGTCCGCACTTGCAGTTGATTTGAATCGGGCTTGAAGATCAATACGCGCAGCCAGCCGTCGCCGCCGTTATCCTCGTCTTGATAATCGGCCAGGATTTCATGCACATCCAGTCCAAAAGCGTTTTTACTGGTCATTCGATACTCGCCGTAACAATGGCCGCACAGGATCAGGCAGACCTGTTTGTTGGTATACACGAGGCGGTTGAAGAGCGTCTGCGCTTTTTCTCCCTCGCTGTTGTAAAGCGGTTCGATGGCATATTGCGCATCGGAATAGCGGCCGGCGCTGAAGCCCCAGTCATAGATATAGCGGTGGGTGGAAATGATGGTGGGTTTGTCGCGATGCTCATTCAGCACCGACTGCGCCCAGTTGATTTCCGCCAGCGGGGTCTCGCAAGCAAGGTGCAGCGCGAGCAGCGTGTGGCGGCCGGCGCTGAAGATTTGATAACTGCTCAGGCCGGAAGGCGAGGCGCCGCCGTACCAGGCTTTGCCTGTGAACTTCCGGTTGGTCATGGGGCCGGATCCGGCGTTGGGATCGAGGCGCGCATTGGGACCGAAGTAGCGCACAAAGTTAGTCGAGTTCGGGTCGTAATAACCGGAATGATAGGGGATGTCGTGATTGCCGAGGCAGACCCCATAGGGGATGCCATTGGTATCCAGCCGGTTCATCGCCGCATTGGCGTTACGCCACTGGTTGTCGTCGTAGCCTTCGTCGGTGACGTCGCCGAGGTGTGTCACAAATTTGATGTTCATCGCCGCCGCGCGCTCGGCGATCCAGCGTGTTTGCGCGTGAAAAGTGGCCGGATCGGATTGGCTGTAATGCTGCGTATCCGGCAGGGCAATGACGACGAAATCATTCGTCCCGGCCCCCGCGGACATGGCGGCAAGCAACGCGAGCAGGTTGAAGCCAAGCGCCTTCATCCAAGCCAATATACCCCGAATGGGAGTTCGATGAAATCCCATTACAAATTAGACCGGGAAATATGGCTGGGCGTTCAACCGGCGCGCGGTCTCCCGCCGCCTTCCTTTCGTGGCGCCCTTCGGGATCGCGACTGACCGCCCGGGTTGTGCCGTTGCTCGGTTGCGCCTTACGCAGGCCGGCGCGGGATCACAGATCCTTCAAGTGGCCGGCCAGGTAAGAATCGTATGACGCCAGATCGAGCATGCCATTGCCGGACAAGTTGAAGAGGATCACGCGTTTGACGCCTTCCTCGCGCGCGCGGATGGCCTCGTCAATCGCCGCGCAGACCGCGTGCGACGACTCCGGCGCCACTACCAGGCCTTCCGTTCGGGCGAACTGGATCGCGCGCTCGAAGACCTTGGTCTGGGGATAGGCGGCGGCTTCAATCAGCCCCAGTTTGTAGGCGTGGCTGACCGTCGGCGCCATGCCATGGTAACGCAAGCCGCCCGCATGGATGGAGGGCGGGATAAAATCGTGACCCAGCGTATACATCATCAACAGCGGCGTCATCTCGGCGGTGTCGCCGAAATCATAACGGAGTTCGCCCTTGGTCAGCGAGGCGCAGACAGACGGCTCGACCGCGATGATCCGCGCCTTGCTCTTCCCGGCGATTTTCTCCCGCACATAGGGGAAAGCGAGTCCCGCGAAATTGCTGCCACCGCCGACACAGCCGATGATGACGTCCGGCTCCTCGCCGGCCAGCTTCATCTGTTTCATGCATTCCTGGCCGACGATGGTCTGATGCATACAGACATGATTGAGCACACTGCCGAGCGAATACTTGGTGTCCTTGTGGTGGACGGTGTCCTCAATCGCCTCGCTGATGGCGATGCCGAGGCTGCCGGGACATTCGGGATCGGCCTCGAGAATCTTGCGTCCGCACTCGGTGTGGCGCGTCGGACTGGAATGCACCGTCGCGCCCCAGGTGTGCATCAGCATCTTGCGATAGGGTTTCTGATGATAGCTGACCTTCACCATGTAGACCACGCATTCCAGGTCAAACAGTTTGCAGGCGAACGCCAATGACGAACCCCATTGGCCGGCGCCGGTTTCCGTGGCCAGTCGCTTCGTGCCGGCGATCTTGTTGTAATATGCCTGTGCGATTGCCGTATTGGGTTTGTGGCTGCCGGCTGGGCTGACGCCCTCGTACTTGTAATAGATGTGCGCCGGGGTGTTGAGGGCTTTTTCCAGACGGACCGCGCGCAGCAGTGGTGTGGGGCGATAAAGCGCATAGATCTCGCGCACCGGTTCGGGAATTTGCACCTGCCGCTCCGGGCTCATTTCCTGCATGACCAGGTTTTCGGGGAAAATCGCCGTCATGTCCTGCAGGCTGACCGGCTGCTTGGTGCCGGGATGCAGGGGCGGTGGCAGCGGCTCCGGGAAGTCGGCCAGGATGTTGTACCAATGGGTCGGGATGTCCGCGGCGGTCAGTGGAAATGTTGTCTGTGTCACCTTGTTAGCCTCCTGTTTAACAATGCGGCAGACGATACAATGAACCGGCGCCAAGGGTCAATGCATGTCTGTGCCATTCGGATTGCGCTCCCGGGATTTCCGCTTGGCCAAGGGGGCCTCGTGTTTGGGAAAGCAGGCCTCGTGGCTCCATCCCTGGCGCCAGCGTCCGAGCATGAAGTAGCCCAAATGCTTTGGTTTGTTGACGACTTCATCGGCAGCCATGTGGATAACCCAGCCGACGAACCCGCCCACGACCCAGGGGTTGGCCCGTGTTCCCCCGACCAGCAGCAGCCAGATGAGCAGCCATTCCCAGGCGTGCAAAATGACGAATGTGTATTCATACTCGCGCTCGTATGAGGCGCGGAAAAAATGCCGCACATCCAGCCGGGGCCCGAAATGAATCAGGTAATCCAGCACATGGTCAAAATCCATCAGGATGCCGGTGATGCAGGCGGCGATCGCCATCGCCCAGGACTTGAAGAATCCCAGCAGCAGGCCGGCGACCAGAAGCGAAAGCGCGGCATGATGCTGGATCTTCATAATGACGGCCGGCTCGGCTACTCGCTCTTGAAATAGGAAGCGCGGAAGCGCCGGTTGGCCAGAATCCGCCACAGCGAACCGATAACGGACACGACATTTTTCGGCTTGAACGCCGTGGCGCTGCCCTCGGACCGGTCGTTGTTGAACACCTTCACTTCGAGGAATGACACGTTGGGGTCGCTCAATACCTTGCAAAGCAGTTCCGCCTGGTAGCCCAAGCCATAGGTGTTGGAAGGATATTTCAGGATGTTGGCGCGTTTATGCAGGACGAAGCCGTTGAAATAATGGACGTTGATGCCGCTGAACAGGCGGACAATCCAGGCGAAGGTCAGCGAGATGAGCCGCCGGTGAAAGCCGCGGGTGTCGCCATTGAACCGCAGGTCGAACAGCCGCGTGTCGAAATAGGGAATGATCACCTCCGCTTTGCCCAGCAGATTGAGCACCCGGCGCAGGGATTCAACCGGCTCCGCGTTATCCCCGAAGATCACGATGAAATACTCGCCGCGCGCGCGCGCCGCGGCGCGAAAATAGTTCACGCCAATGCCGGCGTTCTGCGCGTTGGAAACCAGGAAAAACTGGTTCTCCAAATGGTTTTCCTGAATGTACTGGCGGGTAATCTCCGCTGTGCGGTCGCGGGAAGCGTCGTCGTACACCAGGACTTCGTAAGTAAACGGGAAGCCGGCGGTGGCCGTGCGGATCGTGTTCAGCGTGCGCACAATCAGCTTTTCTTCATTAAAAGCCGGCACGAAGATCGAAAGATCAACTCCGGGTCGCGCTCCATCCGTTTCAACTGCAGTCACGTGGTCCAATCCTTTCCCCAGCGGTCAAGACACGCCGCGCACCATACAACGGACGCGCCGGATTGGTCAAACGGTAAGGCGCGCCGCACTTCTGCCTTGCACTGGGCGCGCCGGGTTCAATACAAGACAGGCCACTGCATGAGCTTTTCAGATCATAATCCGACTGTGCGCGTGGGGGTTGATTTCGACAACACCATCGTTTGTTACGACCGGCTTTTTTTTCGTGTGGCCCGCGAGCAGGGCCTGGTGCCGGCGGACCTGCCGCCGAACAAGGGCGCCATCCGCGATCACTTGCGGCGTATCGGACGCGAGGACGAGTGGACTCGCATGCAGGGCTACGTTTACGGGGCCCGTATGGCCGAGGCGGAAATGTTTCCCGGCGCGCGGGATTGTTTCCGGCAATGTCGGGCGGCCGGCATCCCGATTTTCATCATCAGCCACAAGACCCGCCGGCCGTATCTGGGCCCGGCCTACGATTTGCACCAGGCTGCCCGCGACTGGCTCGAACAACAGGGTTTCCATGATTCGCAACTTGGAGGGCTGCGGCGCGAGGATGTTTTTCTGGAGCTAACCAAGGAGGCCAAGCTGGATCGAATCGCGACGCAACAATGCACGATCTTTCTGGACGACCTGCCGGAATTCCTGACGTTGCCGCAGTTTCCGGCAGCGACCCACCGGATTCTGTTTGACCCCGGCGGAACCGGGCCGGCTGCCGCCGGGCTGATGCGCGTTGGCGGATGGGATGAGTTCGCCGCCCTGATTCGTGAGCAAGCCCGCCATGCATGATGCATCCCAGATACGGGCCGTGGCCGCCGGGTTGCTGCAGCAGGCCGGCCGCGTTGGAGCTTTTGCGATTCAAGCGCTGCCGGGCGGCGGCAATAACCGCGTTTACCGGATCGAATCCGGATCCGACGCATTGCTGCTCAAGGTCTATTTCCGGCATCCACACGACCCGCGCGATCGTTTGAACGCCGAGTTCGCATTCTGCCGTTTTGCCTGGGACCAGGGATTGCGCTGCATTCCCCGGCCGCTGGCCGCCGATCATCAGGCCGGAGCGGGTCTCTATGAGTTTATCGAGGGTCGAAAACTGGCGGGGAATGAGATCGGCCCGGATGCGGTGTGGGCCGCCGCCGATTTCTACGCGGCCTTGAACCGCCGCCGCGTGGCGCCGGCTGCGGCGCGTCTGCCGACGGCTTCGGAAGCCTGTTTTTCAATTGCGGAACATCTGGAATGCGTGGGACGGCGCGTGCAGCGCTTGAACACCATTACGCCGGAGTCGCCAGTGGATGCGGCGGCGGCGCAACTGGTCGAACGAGTTGTGATGCCGGCGTGGGCCCGCTCCATCCATGATATACACGCGGCCATCGCCGATTGGCCGGAAACGGGCCAGGTGGCGCTCGATCCGGACGAGCGGCGGATTTCGCCGTCCGATTTCGGCTTCCACAATGCGTTGCGGCGGCCGGATGGTTCGCTATGTTTCATTGATTTCGAATATGCGGGCTGGGATGACCCCGCCAAGATGGTATGCGACTTTTTCTGCCAGGTCGAAGCGCCCGCCCCGATGAAATACCTCGCAGACTTCATCCGGCGCGCCGAAGGCGCCTCCGTGCCTTTGCGTGAGCGGGTCCGCCTGCTTCTGCCCGTGTACAAACTCAAATGGTGCTGTATTATCTTGAACGATTTTATACCGGCCGCCGCGGCGCGCCGGCGCTTTGCGCGCGCCGCCACCGATGAGGCGGAGCGCAAGCGGGAACAACTGGAGAAAGCCCGGCGCCAGATGGCGGACTGGGCGGAATTGCGGATCGAGATATGAAGGGCCTGATCCTGTCCGTCGCGGTGTTTATCGTCTACGTCCTGGCCAGCATGATCCTGTGCCATTGCATCCGGCCGCGCAAACCGCTGCCGGTGCTGGCGGGCGCGGCGTTGGCCGGGCTGCCGGCCTATGCGCTGGCATTCTGGCTGACTGCACCGGACCTCGGATTCCTGCCGCCGGCCTGGCGGACGGCTTGGTCAGGGTTCGACGCAGTCTGCGGGGCGGGCGTGTACTTGTTGAATTGCCACAGCTATATTGATTTTTTCTTCGGCTTCAACGGCGGCTTTTCCATGTCCATGATGCTGGCCATCCGGCGCGCGGAAAAGGGCGAGTTGCGAATGGAAGAGTTGTGCGCCAGGTATATCCTGCCCGACGGGTTCGACCGCATCTACAGTTGGCGCCTGCCGCGCTTGCGGCAGGCGGGTCTGATCACCATTGAGCCGGACACCGGCGTCTGCCGGCTGACGCCCAAGGGAGCGCGGGTCGCCCGCGTGGGTTGGTTTTTCAAACGCCTGCTTAATTTGGCGGAGGGAGGTTGAGCGATGGTGGCCGGGGTGTTGACCGCGTTGCTTGCGACCGCCCTTTGGATGGGGGCGCAAATCGGTTGGATGCATGTCCGGCCGGCTGAGAACCGGATTCGTTCGATGACCATGGGCTACGTGTTCAGCCTGCCGTTGGTTGGGTTGGGCTACGCTTGGCTGCCATGGCCCGCGGCGATCGGCCCTGGCGCCGGGGAGGAATCCTGGTGGGTTGGTTTTATCCACGCGTATGTCTGGCATCTGCTGCTGTTCCTTTGCTACTGCGAATGCTTCTACCACGTGGAACGCGCCGTTTCGTTACGCTTTCTGATTGAGCTGTTGCGGCATCCAGCCGGCGTATCCGTGGAAGAAATCCGCGGCCGCTACAACGTGCGCGACATGATCAGCACCCGGCTGGAGGTGTTGCGTGAGCATCATTTTGTTGAGTGCCGCGATGGGCTTTGGCGTCTGCAGCCCAAGGGACTGTTCTTCGCGCGCGCGATGCAGTTATCGGCCTGGATATTTCAGTCGGAAGCGCAATACGAGCGGAAGTGAGGGAGAGCCTGGCCATGCCAATTTGCCTGCTGTGCGGTTCTCATGCGGTTGAGCCGCGGTTGGATTACGGGGGGCAGCCGATTTGTAATCGTTTCCGCGCCGCGCCCGATGAGCCTGAGGAGCGGTTCCGGCTGGCCGTCGCGCAATGTCCCGATTGCGGACTGTTCCAATTGGCGGAGTTGGTGGCGCCGGTCCGGCTGCAGCCGCGTTGGGATTGGATCACCTACAAGGAGGCCGAGGGGCACCTGGATCACCTGGTGGAGGTGGTGGCGTCGCGCGCCGGAATCGGGCGCGCAGCGCGGGTGTTGGGCGTCAGTTACAAGGACGCTTCGACCGTGGAGCGCTTCGGCCGCCGGTGCGCAACGACCGGCAATGTGATTGCCCCGCGGGCGGACTTGGGCATCACGGCGCCGGGAGCGGGGATCGAGACGGTGCAGGATCGGCTCGATTCAGCGGCGGCGGAGCGGTTGCGTGGCAAGTACGGCGCGTCCGACCTGATCGTGGCGCGGCATGTCCTCGAACACGCGCATGACCTGGGCCGATTCCTCGCGTGCCTGCGGGGATTGCTCAAATCCGGCGCGCATGCCGTGCTCGAAGCGCCGGATTTTTCCGTGGCGCGTGACACATTCGATTACTGCACCGTCTGGGAGGAACATACGGCGTATTTTACGCCGGCAACATTCCGGCGTTGTTTGGAGCAGCACGGGTTCGAAGTGGTCTGGAGCCAATGTTATCCCTATGCATTGGAAAACAGTCTCGTTATCCTGGCGCGGAATGTGCGGCCGGCCGGCGTTGCCATCACGTCCGACGCGGCCGGCGAATGGCGCAAGGGGATTGAGTATGCGGCGCATTTTGCGGAACGCCGCGAGCGAGTCCGCGAGTTTCTACGAACGTACCGCGCTACGGGCGCGCGGGTGGCGATGTTCGGCGCGGGACATCTGGCGGCCAAGTTTATCAATCTGTTCGGCGTGGCCGAATGGATCAGTTTTGTTGCGGACGATCACCCCAACAAGAAGGGTTTGTTCATGCCCGGTTCGGGCCTGCCGATCCGCGGCTCTTCGGCGTTGCTGGAGGAGGAAATCAATCTCTGCCTGTTGAGCCTGAACCCGGAGAGCGAGGAAAAAGTGTTGGCCAACAACCGGGAGTTCTTGCGGCGCGGGGGTCGGGCGGAATCCATTTTCCCAGCCAGTCCGCGCAGCTTGTTGGTATTGCGGGCGGGAGGCGCGGCATGAAGCAATTGCAGCCTGGTGTGTACGTGGCGGAGGGCGAGATTGTCCGCCTGACTCGCGCCGAGGTGCGGGCGCTCAAGCGGGCTCTCCCGGCCGCCCCGCGCGGACGGACACGGGTCTGTGCGCATCAGGATTCCGCGCAGGTGGTGCAGGAAATGCTGATCGTGCTCGGACGCGACGGATATGTGCGGCCGCACCGGCATCACGGCAAGAGCGAGTCGTTTCATGTGGTTGAAGGGCGCGCCGATATTGTCGTGTTCAACGATGACGGCCGCATACGCGAGGTGATCCCGATGGGACCGGCCGACAGCGGCCGCGTCTTCTTTTATCGCATTGATGCGCCTTTCTATCACACGCTGGTTATCCGCACGCCGGTATTCGTGATCCATGAAACCACCTGCGGGCCATTCAAGGCGGGCGCCACCGAAGGCGCACCTTGGGCCCCGGCGGAAGACGATGTGGCCGCGGGCGGCTCGTTCCAGCGCCGGCTCCAGCAGGCCGTGCGCCGTTTCCGGCGCGGAGGAAAGGAGCGGCGAACGTGAAATTTCTGTTCATCGGGGCGTCGGGATTTGTTGGTCATTATGCCATGGAACTGGCGCGCGCGTCCGGGCACGACGTGTTGGGCACTCAATCGCGGCCACAACGGCCGGGCCTGCTCAAGTATGATTTGCTCGCCGATCGCCTCGGCGACTGCCTCCCGCGGGAATGGATTCAGGAGCCGGGGTTGAAATACGGAGTCGTTTCCGCTTCGGTGCGCCAGATTGACCAATGTTATCGCGAGCGCGAAATGACGCGCCGCATCAACGTGGACGGCACCTTGACGGCCATCCGTGACCTGCGGGATATGGGCATCCGCCCCGTGTTTCTATCCACCAGTTATGTGTTTGACGGCCGCCGCGGCTATTACACGGAGCAGGACGCGCGCGCGCCGGTGTGCGAGTATGGACGGCACAAGGCCGAGGTGGAGGAGAAGTTGCTGGCCGATTTTCCCGATGTTTTGATCCTGCGGCTGGACAAGATTGTCGGCGACGACCCGCGGGACGACCATCTGTTCAGCGAATGGTGGCGCTGGCTCGAAGCCGGCCAGCCGCTGACCTGCATTGCCGGCCAGATCTTGTCGCCGACGTTTGTGACCGACATCGGACGCGCGATTCTGTTGGCCTGCGCGGCGGGCTTGACGGGTTTATACAACACGGCCAACAGCGAGTTTTTCAGCCGCGAGGAACTGGCCGCGCAGTTTCTGGCGATCTGCGGCCGGCGCGCGGAGATTCAATGTCGGCCGCTCGATAGTTTCAAGTTCCTGGATCCGCGGCCGATGAAAACCTATTTGGACTCCGCGCTATTCGGCGCCACGACCGATATGCGATTCACCCCGATGCGGGAGGTGATGGTCCGTTTCGTTGAGCGGGCGCGGAAACGATGACCGGATTTCAATCCGGCAACGGTTGGCCGCGTTCGGCCGCGAGTGTGCGCCGGATGCCCATGGCCAGCGGAGTAAATACCATCTCCGGCAAAACCTGACGCAGGCGCGCATTGTCAAAGGCGTTGTCCACTTTCCGCTTCGAGCGCGGCCGTTCTTCCACCGTCAGATCGCCGCCAAGCGCATCGCGGAGCGCCGCGATGACTTCCTGGAAGCTGTGGCTACGGCCGCTAACGGCATTGAGCGCGCCGGAATAATCCGAATGGATCAAGTCCGCCAGAATCCGGGCCAGGTCATCCACGAACAGGAACTCGCGCAGTTCATCGCCGCCGCCCCAGAGCACGATGGGCTTACGCTCCAGCGCCGTCTTGATGAATCCGGCCGGTCCATAACTGCGCGAGACATCGCCCGGTCCGTAAACCAGCGGCGGGCGAACGAGCGCCAGCGACATTGTCGGCACATCCTGCCGCAGGCGCAGGAACAACCGCTCGGCGGCGTACTTCGAGATCCCGTAGTAGGAGCCCGGACAGACGGGAGTATCCTCCGTGATGGCCGTATTGTGCACCTCTTCGCCGTACACCGCCGCCGAGCTGATATAGATCAGCCGCCCAGCCGGATGGCGCTGCAGGCATTGCGCGACATTTGCGACCATGGCCATGTTGCGCTCGAACACATCCAGGCTTTCGCCAAGTTGACGCTTGATGCCCGAGAGCATGATCAGCGCGGTGTCCGGCCCGAGCAGCGGCGCAAGGGTCATGGCTTCGTCGCGGCGCGCCAGGTCCAGTTCCGGATAGGAACGCGCCACCAGTTCCGCCGCCGTCGGCCGAGTCGCCAGCGCGCGGCAGAGCGCCGCGCCGATGAAGCCGGAGTGGCCGAGGAGCACGATGCGGTTGAAGACCGGCATGACTCAATCCATGGTAATCATGATGCGCCCGGCGACGGCGCCGGAGCGCATATCGGCGATGGCGTTGTTGATCTGCGTCAGCGGGTAGCGCTGGGTGACCAGCGGCCGCAAGTCCAGCCGGCCGGCCGCGATCAGCCGCACATAACGCGGGATGTCACGATCCGGCTGGGATTCGCCGCCATGCGAGCCGGTCAGTTCCTTCTCGAAATGCAGGGGGAGCGTATAGATGGACGCGGTCGCGCCCTTGGGCGGGACGCCGACCAGGACGGTGCGGCCGATGGCGGACGTTAGCCGGTAGGCGGCCTCGATGTTTTTCACGACGCCGGTGTTTTCCACGACGACGTCCGCGCCGGCATCCGACACAATGGCGCGCACCGCCGCTTCAACTTCTGTGAGGCCCGCATTGATCCGGTGGGTGGCGCCCAACCGCGCGGCCAGTTCCAGCTTGCGGTCGTACAGGTCAATGGCCACGATCGGATAGGCGCCGACGAGCCCGGCGGCCTGGATGACGTTCAAACCGACACCCCCGGCGCCGAACACCACGACCGACTCGCCAATCCGAACGCGGGCGTTGTTGTTGATCACGCCAAAGCCCGTGGTGACCGCGCAGCCCATCAACGCCGCCTGTTCGGGATCGAAGTCGGCCGGGATCCGGGTCATGCGGTTTTCCGAGATGACCGCATGCTGATTGAACGTGGTGACCCAACCGGCGTTGATGGTCCCGCGCGCCGCACGATATTGCGGCGCGGCCGCCGCAATGCCCGCGCCCGGGCGCCAGTGCAGGACCACGCGGTCGCCCGGCTTGACCTGGCGGACGCCTTCGCCGCATTCGAGCACCTCGGCCGCGCCTTCGTGACCGAGCAAGTGCGGCAGGAACTTGTCCGGCCCCTTGACCCCGTCAATCTCGCCGATCTGCGAGCCGCAAATGCCGCTGACCCGGACGCGGACCAGCGCCTGTCCGTATTTCAGCGCGGGGATTTCAATTTCCTCGATGACGAGCGGCTGCTTCTGTGCGATGAGGATGGCGGCGATGGTTTTCATGCTCGCTGCTCCAAATTAGGACGCTGTTTGCCGTTATTGCCGAGTGCAATCAACCTTTAACCCGAAGTCGGGCAGAATGTCCTACTTACCAAATTACTCAAAGAAAATGAATGAATGGTCGCCGGTATAGCCGGTCAGCTTGAACCACCAGGCCCACTCCTCGGGGGTGCAGAACATTTCGCAGGTGAACTGCCAGTACAAGAGGTTGACCTTCTCCTCCTCGTTTCGCCACGACTCGACGCAGATGTATTTGTTCTTCCGGCCGACCCGTTCAATCTCCTTCAGCGCCGCGTAGGCATCGAAGCAGTAAAGGTTGTGGATCGTGTTGATGGAGATGACCAAGTCAAAGCTCTGGTCGGGATAGGGGAGCTGGTTGGCGTTGCCGACCTGAAGGAACGGCTTCACTTCTTCCTTGGCGTGTTCGATCGCATACTTGGAAATATCAATGCCGGCCACTTCCACACCCGGGACCACCTGGGTGAAATCATACAACAGGAAGGCTTTCCCGCAGCCGACGTCCAAAATCCGGTCGCCCGGCTTGATGCCATAGTGCTCGGCCATCATGCGCGCCACTTTCTGCCAGCGCCCATCATACTTGTAACCGCCGTAGCCGGTGGTCCGGTCGCCGTCCCAGTACTCGACGTCGAACTTCTTGGCGATCCGGGCCACCTCGGCCTTGGGGCGCTCGGTGACGCGGGCCACGTAGTCGCGTTTCGTAGCCTTGTGCAGCGGAGACATGAAATCAATGTAGGACATGATCGGCTCCTTGGTTTATTTCGTAGCTTCAAACGCGCGCAAGACGCGCTGGCAGATTGATTCGGGGTCCAGGCCCAGCAAGCGTCGCGCATATTTCTGGCTGCCGGCCGTGTGGAGAAAAGCGTCGGGCGTGCCCAGCCGCAGCAGGCGCGCGCCGACCGGCCCGCGGTCCGCCAGCCACTCGGCCACCGCCGCGCCCAGCCCCCCGATCAAACTGTGCTCCTCGATCGTCACCACCAGCCGGAACCGGCCAAAGACATCCTCCAGGACGCGCGTGTCCAGCGGCTTGATCGTGTGGTAATTGATCACTTCCGGGCTCACGTCGGCTTGGGCCATCAGCTTGGCCGCCTCCAGCGTGTTGGGGAGGATGGTGCCCGCCGCTAGCAAACAAACTTCCGCGCCCGCCCGCAGGGGCATCGCCTGGCCGATGGTGAACTCCGGCACACGATCGTGAATCACCGGCTCGTTTTTCTTGCCGATGCGAACAAACATCGGCCCGGGATAGTTCAGGCCGGCTCGCAGCGCCGCCCGCACTTCCCAGGCGTCAGCGGGACAGACAATCGTCAGGTTGGGCAGCACGCGTAATGCGCCGATGTCCTCCAGCGAGTGGTGTGTCGGTCCGAGTGAGGCATAGCCCAAGCCGGAGCCCACGCCCACGATCATGACGGGCGCCTTGTGATAGCACACGTCGAGTTTGATAAACTCGTGGCACCGGAACGTCGTAAAGGGGGTGATCGTATAGGCCACGGGGCGGAACCCGCAGGCCGCCATCCCGGCCGCGACGCCCATCATGTTGGATTCGGCCACGCCGCAGTTGTAAAAGCGCGCCGGAACCTTTTCCTTGAAAGTGTTGAACAGGCGGTTGCCGATGTCGCCGGAAAGCAGGACTACCTTCTCGTTCTGGATCGCCAGGTTCGTGATCTCGTCCGCAAAGGCGTTTCTCATGGCAACCCCAATTCGCTGAAAGCCCGCTGCAACTCATCGTCGTTGGGCACCTTGTAGTGCCAGTTGTTGTCGTCCTCCATGAACGAGACGCCTTTGCCCTTGACGGTGTTCGCGATCACCGCGCGCGGTCGCCCCTCCGGGTCCGGCGGGCGGCGCATGGCTTCCAGTAAGGCGGGGATGTTGTGGCCGTCAATTTCCAACGCGTCCCAGCCGAACGCCGCCCACTTCCCGCGCAGCGGCACGAGGGCCATGACCTCGTTGCTGCGGCCGGTGGCCTGCCACTTGTTATAGTCCACCACGACGAGCAACCGGTTAAGTTTCTGCGCCGCGGCCAGCATGGCCGCCTCCCAGACTGAACCCTCCTCACACTCGCCGTCGCTGAGCACGGCGCAAACCCGGTAGCCGCGCCCCTGCATCCGGCCGGCCAGCGACATCCCGACCGCGACGGGCAGTCCGTGCCCCAGCGAACCGGTGGCCCATTCGACGCCCGGCGCGCAATACGCTCCGGGGTGTTCTTGGATCTTCGAGCCCTCGCGTGCGTAGGTGTCGAGCACGGACAAAGGAAAAAAGCCGCGCTCGGCCAGCGCCGCGAAGAGCGTGGTGGCCGCGTGACCCTTACTGAGGATCAGGCGGTCGCGGTCGGGGTCGTCGGGCCGGGCCGGGTCAATCCGCAGCGCGCCCCAATAGGCCGCGACCAGGATATCCACGCACGAGAGGGAAGAGCCCAGGTGCGGGGTCTTTGCGTCGTGCGACATGCGGACCACATGGCCGCGCAGGCGGCGCGCGATCGCTTCGAGTTCGGCGGTGTTCATGTCAGGGTTTGTGCACATATTCGGTGGGCAGGCGCTGGATTTCGGGCCACATTTCTTTCATCCAGGCGATCATTTCACGGATTGTCTGGGTCAGCGGGATTTCCGGACGCCAGTCGAGTTCCCGCCGCGCTTTTTCGCAGTCAAGCAGATACGCGGAATCGAGCCCGAGCCGGCCTTCCGTTTCTTCGACCACATCGGCGAAACGAACCTCCAACTGGCGGCAGATTTCCTCAACCAACGCGCGAATGCTCGTGGTCTCGGCGGTCGCGAAGTGGAAGATGTCGCCGGGCTGACCGCGGCGCGCCGCCCGCAACGTGCCTTCCGCGACATCGCGCATATTGATGAACGAACGCACCGAATGCCCGCCGCCCTGCAGCTTGAGCTTGGTTCCGGTCATGACACAGTAAATGGTTTTAGGGATGATCCGATAGAGCGGCTGGCCGGCGCCGCAGACATTTGCGGCGCGCGTGAAGACCACCGGGAATCGGTAGGCCTTGAGGAAGGTCATCAGGCTCAGGTCGCAGGCCGCCTTGGACGCCGCATATGGCGTGCTGGGGTTGTAATTCGTGCTTTCCTTGATTGTGCCGGAGGTGCTGCCGTAAACCTCCGGTGTCGAGATGTGCACATAACGCTTGAGAAAATCGCACTTGCGCAGTTGGTCATGCAGTCGGACCATTGCCACGACGTTGGTCAGATACCAGTCAGCCGGCGCCTGCCAGCTCTGCGGCACCATACTCTGCGCGGCGAAATTGACCACGTAATCCGGCTGGAATTCCTTGAGCCGCGCCATGATCCCGGCCGTGTCGTGGTTGAGATCGAGCTGGTAGAACTGGAAATGCTCGTGCGGCGCCCATTGATAGGGCAACAGGGGGCGCGGCGCTTCGGGCGAACGGCTGATGCCGATGACCTGCGCGCCGGCTTGCAGGGCGTGCGCCACGAACGTGGCGCCCGAGAACGAATTGCTGCCAATAACGGCGATTTTTTCCTGGGTCATGCGGCGCCCCTACTTGAGTTGGATGCTCTTCATCATCTTGATGTTGAAATAGCGGATATCGGTCATTGGATTGGGCAGCAATCCGGCGCGAAAGGCCTGAATCAGGTCGCGCGCGCCGTCCTCGATTGTGCGGCGCGGAACGAAGCCAAGGGCCTTTTTGATCTTTTCCGACGAAATATGATAGGAGCGGATATCATCCGAGGGCGTGGTCACGATCTCGACGTTCTGTCGTTCCGGCATTTCCTGTGCGACGACGCGCTTGACCACGAGGGCCGTGTCGGCCACCGTGAAGTTTTGATGGCCGGCGTTAAAAATTTCCCCGGCGATCCGTTGATCCGGCTCTTCCAGCAATTGCAGGTACAGATCCACCATGTCCTCAATATGCAGGTTGGGGCGCATCTGCTTGCCGCCGAAAACCGTGATTTTGCCGGCATTGACGGCATGATTGGTCAGGATATTGACGGTCAGGTCCAGCCGTTGGCGCGGGGAGTAGCCGTTAATCGTCGCCGGCCGGATCACGACCGTAGTGAAATCAGGCGCCTGCTGTTCCAACAAGACCGGTTCGCACATTGCCTTATACTTATTGTACAGCGAGACCGGCACGAGCGGGTGGTCTTCGGTCACATTCGGCTGGTCGCTGACTCCGTACACACTGCCGGACGAGGCAAAGATAAACCGGCGCACGCCGCCGGCCTTGGCCGTTTTCACCAGCGGGCCGAACGACTCAAAATTGATCGTCTTGCTCAATTCCGGATCCAGCTCGACGCTCGGATCGTTGGAAATACAGGCCAAATGGATGAGCGCGTCGCAGCCTGCTACCGCCGCGCGCACGGCCGCCGCGTCGCGCACGTCGCCCTTGATCAATTCGAGGTTGGGATGGCCCTTCACCGCGTCGAATACCTGCTCGCCATAGATGAACAGGTCATAGACGCGAACGGGATAGCCGGCCTTGAGCAGGCGCATCGTCAACACGGTGCCCACGTAACCCGCTCCACCGACCAGCAACACCTTCTGTTTCTTCATGCGATGTTCCTTTTTATCATTTCAACATGGTTTCGATTTGTTTCAGCAGCGGCGCGCGCTCGACCGCGCTCGCATTGCAAACAATGGATACTGCCCAGGCGCCAACCGCGTTGCCGATGAAGCCAATCACTTCCATGGGCGCCTGTTGCGCGGCGCACAATGCCGTGATCGAAAGCACGGCGTCACCCGCGCCGACGCGGTCCACGACCCGGCGCGCCAGCGCCGGCACCACGAAAAAGCCTTCGTCGCGCGCATAGCAGAGACTGCCGTTCGAGCCGCGCGTGACGATGATGCGCCCACAGTTCAGGCGGCGGGCCACATCCTCCATCATCCGGCGCAGGTCGCCGCGATGGTCGCGGGCTTCCAGCCGCATTTCCTTTTCGGCGAGCGAGATGTAATCGGCGCGACTGTACTTGGAAATCACATTGTAACCCATGTTGCCGGCGTTGGCTTGCGAATTGACCGCCAGAAACTTCGCCTTGCGGGTGATGACCTCAACCGCGCGCCGGGTCAACATGCTGTGGCCAAAATCCACCACGATCACCACATCATAATCGCCAACCACCGCCTCCAGTTGCGCGCACAGGGCGTCATCGTCGGCCGGCTCCAGTTCCGCGTCATTGATCGTGTAGAGTTCGAGCATTTTGGTGAAGAAATAGTGTTCAATGATGCGTTTCTTGAGGATGGTCGGCGAGTTGCGTCGGCGCAGAAACATCCGCTCGATTTTCGGATTCAGCCGCGATTGGATGAATTCCTCCTGCGTCTCGGTGTCGCCGAGAAACGAGACCAGACCCACGCGGTTGGCGAAGTTGGCCACGTGGTTGGCAACCGCCAGCGCGCCGCCGGCGAACTTCTCCGAATGCATATTCTTGAAGGCCAGGACCGGCTCCTTGGAGGATTTCCCGATGGCCTCGCAGTAGTGGTATTCGTCCACAATCGCCTCGCCGATCACCAGGACGTTCAGGTCACGGGCCTGGTTGAGATACCGCTGGATTTCCTCGGTCGGATGGCGCTGGACGAACGCCGCCAGGTACTCGGTCACTTCCTTGGGATAGAGGGCAAAGTGCTTGTTCAGCAGGCTGGAGGAGCTGAACACGATGTCGTCGGTAAAGACAATGCTGCCGCCGACCGACTGGATGGCCTGTTCCTCCAGGATGATCCCGCCGGTGTGGTCCTTGGCGGCGTCCTTGTAGTCCATACCCTTGATA
This sequence comes from uncultured Verrucomicrobiota bacterium, assembly GCA_964570325.1. GTDB lineage: Bacteria > Verrucomicrobiota > Kiritimatiellia > CAIQIC01 > CAZMXS01 > CAZMXS01. Next base: position 47,704 of record CAZMXS010000007.1, read on the forward strand.
TAATGGCTGGGCTTGAGGAGCTTGATGGTTTCGGTGGCTTGCGGCCAGCGGTTGAGCGCGACGTAATCCACGACGCCGAGGTTGGCGACCATCTCCAGGCGCAGGTCTTCGTGGAAGGCGGGGCGGCCCGGACCCTTGTTGACATAGCGGTCGGGCGTGACCGTGACCACCAGCAGGTCGCCGTGCTTGCGCGCCTCCTGGAAATGCCGGATATGGCCGATGTGGAGGAGGTCAAATACACCATGGCAATGAACGACCTTGCGTCCGGCGCGCTTGGCTTCCGCAATGATCTCGGCCAGCCGCTCAAGCGTGACGATTTTGTCCCGCGCGGCGTTCGGCGCCGGAGCGGATTGCATACCGCTGTTTTCAGATGTCATGTCTTTCATCCCCGCTGGGTTCGGCATGCCCTGCGGCCGGCCGGACCGGAATTGGAAACGCTGATTTTATGCGCCGGCGACTCCATATCCAGTCAAAAATGCCCCGAAAAAAACCTGTTTTTTTAATTGAACAAGGGCGGGGTGGTCGGGATGCTCTCCCGAATCGGTGTTCCGGCACCGGAAGGACGGATTAGGGACGACTATGACAAATGTTGAAACGCCTGGGCAGGGTGGCATGAAAATATGGCAGTTGATCGGCTTGGCCGCCGTGCCTTGGCTGGTTTTCGTCGTGACCGGTTTCATGGGGCTGGACCTGGGCCTGCATTGGGACGAGCGTTCGTTTGTGGAACGGATCGCCAAGGAATACCGGAATGGAACCATCCTGCCGGGTAATTATGACTATCCAGGGTTTATCTACATTCCCGCGCACCTGGCCCTGCTGCCGGAGGTTATTACGGAGTGGGCGCGGCCGGGCGTCAAGTGGAGTATGGTCCGCCAGCGCATGGCCCAGCGCCTGGATGAATACCATTCGCACATGTCGGTGGTGGCCACCGCGCCGGACAAGGCTCTCAAAACGCGCAACAAGTTTTCGTCCTTCAGCGGGCCCGCGGTTGGGAACTGGGCCGGACATCGCTACCAGATGCGGGTTCGGGCGATCTGCCTGCTGATTTCTTCGTTGCTGATTTTCTGGGTCTTCTTCGCGACCTACGCCTGGCAGCGCAATCCCCTCGCGGCGTTCCTGGCGGCGGCGCTGGTTGCCGGCTCGTGGGAAATCGCTTATCATGCCCGCTGGTATGCGGCGGACACCATCACCACGCAATTTGCCATGCTGACTCTCTGGCTGGTGATCCTGTCCCAGGTGCGCCCGAAAGGCCGGATTTTCGTCCGGCTGGCCGCGCTGGCGGCCGGACTGGCGCTGGCGACCAAATACCCGCTGGGGTTGCTGATCCTGCCGGTTCTGGCCGCGGGTTGGCTCGTGACGCGCGGGGCCCGGTGGTCTGAACGCATCCTGTTCTTCATGCAATTGGGTTTCATCTTTGTGCTGACCTTTACGGTGGTCACCCCGGGCATCCTGCTGGAACCATTCAAGCTGGTCGAGGGTATCCGCTATGAGATGCAGCATTATGCCACGGGTCATGTGCGTTACAATGTTGCGCCCGGCCTTCCGCTGATGGGGCGCATCCTGATCTATTACGGGCTGATCTTTTTCTCCCATTATCCCTGGATCTCCGCAATCTGCGCGGTGTTTGCGGTTGTCGGCCTGATCCGGCTGTTCCGCCAGTCGTGGCGCCTGGCCGCGCTGGTCTTCTGCTTCCCGGTTATTTATGCGCTGTACATGAGCACGCAGAAGGTGATGACGGTCCGCAACCTGCTGCCGCCGACACCGTTCCTCGCGATCGCCGCGGCCTGCGGGTTGGCGGCGTTGCTGCGGCTGCCGGCCCTGCGGCCGGCCGTGCGCTGGGCGCTCGGCTCCGCCGTCGGGGCCCTGCTGCTCGTCAACGCCGTCTGGCTGTTCCAGGCGGCGGAATCCATTCGCGCGCGCGGCACCGACGCTTATGTGCGGCAATTGGATCGCTACCTCGCACGGCATTCCAGCGATCGCATCTACCTTTCGCCGACCGTCGCACAGGTGCTGCAAGCGGTGTTGCCCAAAGCCCGTCCGAACGTGACCCGCGATTGGAAGCAGGCCAGTCTGGCGATCTTTTTCTTTCACGACCAGGGTCGCTATTCAAAGGAGAATCCATATTCCGCGATTGACTGGTTTCCGACCAATGATCCCTTTATGTTGGTGCGCTGGTTTGGCCCGTACGAGGTTAATATGAATTATTACGGCACCTGGGCCGGGGACGACCGCATCCTGGTGATGAAAATGGAAAAGGCCCGCCAGTTGGGCATCAATGCGTTGCGTTGACAGCTCCGAAGTTCCGGATGATTGCAATATGAATACTCCATCCCGCCGATTCATTGTCGTTGCGCTGGCCGCGCTGGTGCTGGCCGGCGCGTTTTTTCGTCTGCACGACCTGGGCAAGCCTTCCCTGCGGGCCGATACCATCACGTTTTGGACCATGTGCCAGCAACCGGTCACAGCCGGCCAGATTTTCAGCCAGTGGATGCGGTTGATGGGCATCAGCGGGCAATTCCCGTTCGCCATGGCCTATACGAAATGGACGTTGGACACGTTTCATCTGCCGCTGACGGAATTCAATTTGCGCCTGCCCGGCGCGATCTGGGGGATTCTGACCATCCTTTGCGCCTATGGCGCCGGACGCGCGTTTGGCACGGCTTGGCACGGTCTCTGCCTGGCGATGATCGTTGCCCTCAGCCCCATCCATATCCAAATTTCCGGCGAGGCTTATTATTATCCGCCATTGATTGCCGGTGCGTTTCTCACGGTGTGGGCGGTGCTGTGGATGATGGATTGTGTTCAGGGCCGCCGGCCGCTCACATGGAGTTTCTATCTCATTAACACCGCCGGCTTTTTCCTGGTGACGTGGAGCCAGCCCACCGGGTGGCCGTTCGCGTTCCTGGCGGCGCTGGTCATTGTTGGCGGCGCGGCATGGCGGTTCTATATCACGCGCCGCCAAGGCATGCTGGTGGGGGTGCTGGTGTCACTGGTGATCGTTGGCCTGCCGCTGCTGCTGGCGGATTGGGGCCTGCGGCATATGCTGGCCAATGCCGCCGCGGGCAAGGCGGCGGGCGAGAAGGCGGTGGCGGCCAGCGAAGGCAATGCGTGGACGATGCTGGTCGGCGTGGTCACGTCCTTTGCGTGGGGCAAGACGCCGCTGCGGGCGGCGTTTTCACTGGCGATGTTGGCCTCCGGCGTGGCGGGGATAGTGGTGCTGAAGAGAAAGGAATGGAAGGGTCCGGCGCTGCTCGCGCTGTTGATCGTTGGGTATTTGCTGTATCTCGTGGCCCGGGCAAAGGCCGGCGCGATGTACGAGGCTCGCTACGTGGGGGTGCTATATCCGATTTATGCGCTGATTTTGGCGGAGGGGATCGTCGGCACGGGCGCCTGGCTGGGGCGCCGGGTGCCGGCGCTGGCGCCGCGCGCCGGCGCCATTGGCGGCGCGCTGGCGGCCGTTGCCGCGCTGTTGAGTCTGTACCCGGCGTACGCCTCGAATCAGGTCACCGGACAGCCGACGCCTTACAAGGACATCCAAGCCTGGTTCAACACCCATCTGACGCCGGGCACGCTGGTGTTGGTGGATCGCTGGTTCGAGCCGTGGAACGAGTTGCGCGTCTATCCCTCCACCAATGTCTTCTTCGCCTTCACGCTGCCGAACGAGCCGGTGGATAATTATATCAACTACCGCTGGCGCGACAGCGCGATCAACTTCTTCAAGCAGTTCCCCGACGCGGCCTATCTGGAGATCGCCAAATCGTATTTCACCGTGCCGGAGGTCGGCCCCTGGCCGTGGCCGCGCAGCCATTTCAAACAGCACGTCGTAATCACCAATGAGGCCGGCATTCGCCTGCGCGACCTCGGCCTGGCCAACCGCAGCGACTACTATGTGGGTAATACCAACCGGCTGATCGTCGAGATTTTCTACAACACGCGCGAGGATGTTACTGCGGCCGCCCGCTTGCAGGGCGAACGCGTTCTCGGGCTCTTCGGGCCGGGCTGGGGCTACATGAAGTTCTGGCAGCAATTGCAGGATTTCCGCGACTGGCGCATCCTGGAAGGACGCGCGCAGTTGGATTTGTATAATCTGACCGACGAGCCGCTCTCGGGCGAGGTGATCCTGCATGGCGTTGCGCTGGACCGGCCCAAGCGCGTCCAGACCAGCTTCGGCCAGGGCGTGGACTTCCCGCCGCTCCAGCGGACCCCGATTGCGACTGTGCCGGTCAGTCTGGGCCGTCTGACTTTGCATCCCGGTCTGAACACGATCCAGTTGAGCGACCCGGTCTGGAGCCCGGATCCCGCCCGCGCGCGCCTGAACGCGCCGCTGGTCGTGGACCGCGTTGAGGTGCGGCTGTAATGCCTGTGAGCGCCCTGAAGGACAAGCTGCGGCGGTTGGATAGCGACGGCCTTATTCGGCATGGCTTCATCGTGCTGGTTTTCACGCACGCGATCAGCGTCGCCAATCTGCTTTTCCACGTGGTCATGGGCCATACGCTTTCCAAGGCCGAATATGGGGTTATGGGCTCAATGCTGGGGATCATCCTGCTCTTCGCTACGCCGATGCTGGCGATCCAGAACACGATGGCGCATTTCGCGGGCTACCTGAAGGGGCAGGGGCGCGCAGGTGAAATCCGGCCGCTCGTGCGGCGCTGGTTCGTCATTATTTTTCTCTGGGCGACGCCGGCGCTGCTGGCGGCGTTGTTGCTGCATGACTGGCTGGCCGCCCGGTTCCACTTGGAATCGGCATGGCCGCTAATTATTATTATCGTTACGCTTTACATTTCGCTTTTTCTGCCGATTCTCAATGGCGCCTTGCAGGGGGTGCAGTCCTTCGTCTGGATGTGCTTGTCGGCTAACACATGGGGCTTGGTGCGCCTGGTCCTGGCGTGGGCCTTGGTGGCCGGCGTTGCGCCGCTGGCGGTCTTTGGGCTCGCGGCGCACGGGATCGGAACGCTGGTTAGTATTGGGTTGGGCCTGACCGGCGTCGCGCTGGTGATTCCGCCGGACGCGCGGCCGGCGGGGCCGCCGGAGCAAACGGACCGGTATTTCTATGGCTCGCTGATCGCCCTGCTCGGTTTCTCCACTTTGATGAACGGCGACCTGATCATGGTTAAGATGTTCTTTCCGGATGCCGAGGATTACGGCAGCTATGTGCGCGCCTCCACGATCGCGCGGACAATGATCTTCCTTTCTCAGCCGATCGCGTTGGCGATGTTTCCCAAGGTGGTTTCGCGCGGGGGTAAGTCGGCGTCGCATACGCTGACCCTGGTGCGCGCGCTGGCATTGGCCGGCGGGATGATCGCGCTGGCGGCTTTGGTCTGCACATTGTGGCCGCGTATTCCGCTGATCATTCTGTACAAGGAATTTCATCCGGACCTGCGGATGATCCGGCTGGTGCAGGGCGCGACCTGGGCCATGGTGCCGCTGGGCGTGGCCTACCTGATCATGAATTTTGAGTTGGCCCAGCACCGTTTCGCCATCGTCGGCCCGCTGGTGGCATGCGCTTTACTGTTTGTTGGCGGCGTAACGATCTTTCATCAGTCGCTCTGGCAGGTGATCGGCGTTTTCATGGCCGTCTCGGTGCTTTGCCTGGCGGCGCTGCTGATCGTGTTTTTTCGGGAACCAGGAGTGGCGCATGCAGACGGGTGAAGGCGCAAAATTGAGCGCGATGATGGAATAGTAAAGGAGATACGGATATCCGGCGCGTTGGTAATCGGATGTATTTCACGGCCATTTTTGTTTGAACATGCGCGTTTGGCATTTGGCAATCTGATCGTTTGGGAGAACGCTTTATGAATTCACAGAAAGGCTTTTGGTTTTTTCTCGCCGCCGTCATCCTGCTGGCGCTGGTGGTATTCCGCGTGGTGCTGGCGCCCGGCGCGGTGCTGTTCACGACCGATGACAACGCGGGGGCGCTGGCGGCCACGCGCGAGCCCATGCCGGCCTCCTTCCTTGGCCATTGGGACGATACGGTGCTGGCCGGGATGCCGCAATTGCTGCGCGTGGGCTTGACGACGATCATCCTGTGGCTGCTGCCGGTGCGCTGGACAGTCAACTGGATTCATGCCATCCACATGGCGCTCGGTTCGGTGTTCCTGATGCTGTTTCTGCGGTCAAAGAAAATGAGCTGGGCGGCTTGCGCGGTCGCCGCGTTGACCGCGTTCTGGCTGGGCAGCAACCTGACGCTGACTTATGCGGGCCATATCTGGAAATATGGCGTGCTTGCTTTCGCGGCGATGTTTCTGTGGACTTGCGAACGCGCGCTCCAGACGCGCCACTGGCCCTGGTATCTGCTGGCCGGCGGCGCCCTTGGCTTGATGTTTCTCGAACAACCGGATGTCGCATTGTTCTTTGCTATTATCCTTGTGCCGTATCCATTCTGCATGCTGCTGGTTCGCGATGGCTTGAAAACCAAAGCCTTGCTCGGCTTCGGCTTTCCGATGCTGGCCCTGGCCCTGGTCCTCGCTTTCAATCCGCTTTGGACTGGCTATCAATTAAATGTCAAGGGCATCACCAGCGTCAGCCAGGAAACCCCGGAGCAGAAATGGAACTTCGTGACTCAGTGGAGTTGGCCGCCCGAGGAGTGCATTGATTTTGTTGCAATGGGTTTCATGGGTTGGCGCAGCGGCGAAGCCGATGGCCCCTATTACGGCCGCATGGGACGCCAGGCCGGCTGGGAAAAGACCGGACAAGGCTTCCGTAACTTCAAACTTGAAAATCAATATATCGGCGCCATTCCGATCGTGCTGGCCGTCCTGGCCGGGCTGCTGGCGTGGCAAAGTCGCCGGCAAAAAGCGCTTTGGCAGCGTGAGGTAGCCTTCTGGTCGGTCATGACGCTGCTTTCGCTGTTGCTTGCGTTCGGCAAGTATTTTCCGCTCTACCGGATTTTTTATATGCTGCCGATGGTTTCCACTGTCCGCAATCCGAACAAGTTCCTGCAGGTTTTTCAGATCAGTCTCGGCATTCTGGCGGCTTATGGCGTGGATGCATTGACGCGGCGTTTGGCTGAAGTCAAGGAAGCCGACTTGCAGTCAGCGGCGTTGAAGTGGTTCAGCGGCATCACCGCATCCATTGGCGGCTTGCTGCTGGCTTGGGGCTTGTTGACCTCCGCCAGCTTTGCCGGGCAGCTTGGGCGCTTCGCGGAATGGGGCGTGGTGGCCGAGGCCATTGTCAACAATCGCATTCGCGGTTTGAGCATGGGGGGCGGACTGTTCCTGGCGGCGGCCGCGCTGGTTTGGGGCGTCCGGTGGTGCCTGTTGAATCGGCAGATGGTCCTTGCGCGATCCGTGATCTGGATCGCCGTGGCATTGATGATCGTGGATGTGGTGCGGCTCGGCGATCATTACATCACAACCCTGCCGCCGAGTTTCCTGGCGGATAATGCACTGGTGAAGTTTATGCGGGATGCCCAGGCTCGGGACCGGCAGCGGGCGGCCTTGATCTCGCAGGACGGCTTCTACAACGCTTGGTTGACTTATCTGTTCCCATATCAGGGCGTGAAGTTGATTAATGTGACCGCCATGCCGCGCATGCCCGCGGACTACGACCGGTTCCTGAAAGTGGTTAGCCAGCAGCCGTTGCGTTACTGGGAATTGATGGCGGCGCCGCTGATTCTGGGGCCGGCGCAGATCATTAACCAGATCCAGGCGGACCCGCGTTTCCAAGGCCGGTTCGAGCTGGCTTTTGCCTGGAATGTGGCCATGGATGGCGCAGGCGGCGTACAGGTGCTGCCGGCTAGCCGGGAGCAGCCGGGACAGCATGCGGTGATTCGGATGCGCGCTGCCTGCCCGCGCTATGCGTTTATCGGCGGGTGGTCGCAAATGGATGACGAAAGCGCCTTGCAGCGGCTCAGTCAGCCGGCTTATGACCCATTTGCCCAGGTGATTCTGCCGCCCGATGCGGCCGCGCCTGGCTTTGTAAGCCAGCCGGGGCTCGCGGGGCGTGTGGAAATCAAGGAATATCGGCCGGGCCGGGTGCGTCTGCAGGTCTCCGCCGATCGCGCGGGCATTCTGCGCTCCGCCGAGCGGTACGATCCAAATTGGGTGGCCCGCGTGGACGGAAAACGCATGCCGGTCAGCCGCTGCGATTATCTTTTCCAGGGTGTACCGCTGGAGAGCGGGTTGCATGACGTGATATTGCAGTACGCGCCGAGCAAAATGCCGTTCCTGGTCCAGTCAGCCGGAATGCTGTTTATGCTGGTTGGGGCGGTGGCCGCGGTCCGTTGTCGTCAGGACAGGGGTGGATAACAGGATTCACCGCTCGTTCTCGTTCGTGGGTACGTGGCGCTCAGCTCCAACCGGACGCGTGGGTGGTGTCAATCGTCTCCGTATACCATCCGGCTGATGGCGGAGAGGATGCGGTAGGTTGGTTCAACCCCTTGCATGGAAAGCTGCGAATCCCGGGCGCCGTCCATTTGCCGTAGGCATTCCTGGTAAACCCGCGCGTGCGACTGGTCCGGATCGCGGCGCGTTAACTTGCCAAGCACCACGCCGAATGTCCGCGCGAAATCATTCCACGTTTCGTAAAACCGATTCAGGATCATGTCGCGCCCGAACAGCACCACAAATGTGTCGGGGTGGAATCCGAGCCGCACACTATAATTCGTAAAGTCGAAGTGAACCTGCTGCCGGACAATTCCATGCCCCTGCCGTAGATGGAACGTGACGAAGTAGTTTCGGAAATTAATCTGGCCGGCAATTTCGGCGGTGTTGCCGACACTGTCCAGCCGGCTGGTCAAGCCACTGAGGTCTTGGAAGTCGCGGCCCAACATACAGGCCAGGTCGAGGTAATGAATCCCGACATCGTGCAGCAGCAGTTTGTTGGGCCGCTCCTCCCGGCGCCATTTGATCGAGTCGCCGTGGATAAACCCGGCGTCAATCTGGACGCGCACACTTTGCAACCGACCCGGATTGCGGCGCGCGATGTATTCGAGAAAGTCGCGCACGTTGCGCTTGTAGCGGTAATTATGAATGGCCGTGAATATGCGCGGGCCGCGGGATTCCGCCTCCATCCACCGCTCATATTGAGTGTAATTCAGGACCAACGGTTTCTCAATCATCACGCCCCGGATCGAGGCCGGCAGCCGCTCCAGCAGGTCCGTTCGAAATGCCGGCGGACAGGCCAGCACAGCCAGCTCCGCGTCGGACTGCTCGGGTTGCTCGACCGCGCGGGCCGGGAAGGGGATTTTGGGCAACTGGGGACGGCCTGGGTCATAGATGTCCAGATCGCCATTGAAGCCAAGGGCGCGCAACGCGGGCAGATGCTTCTGGAACACGATGCCGCCCAGGCCGACAAACAGCACCTTGCGGATCGCGGACATTTTTCGGTCCGCGATGGACGGGGCCGGGGGTACGCTGAAGTTCCATTCCTGTCCGTCGTAGCACTGACGCAGGGCCTGGCGCCAGTCGAACTTCAAGTCCAGCCCAAGCGTGCGCGCGGTGCGGCTGCTGTCGTAGGTGATCCCGTGGAATGTCTGGGTGATGCGCGAGTAGACCAGCGGTTTGCGGTTCCCCATCAGGCGCGCCAGCCCCTCGCCGCAAAGCGCAGCCGGATACCAGAACCAACTGCCAAGGGCCACCAGGTGCGACCCCTGGCCCAATTCATCCAGGCAGGCGCGGATGTAATTTTTCTTGGTCGGCGATGCGTTGTCCACCAACAGGAAGGTTTCGCCATGCGTGGTTTCCGGCAGATGGATCAGGCGCAGCACAGCTTCCTGGACCAGGTCGCAAGTGGTGAGCGGGAATTGCTGGGCGGGATTGCCCATCAATAATGTCCAGCCGCCCATGATGGGGGCGGCGGTGCCGACCATCACGTTGACATGGCCGGGCCCCAGGATGAAGCCGGGGCGCACAAACAGCACCTTGAGTCCGGCATTGTGGTCGCGCAGATAATTGTCCGTGGCGATTTTGACCGCCGCATAAAACGGCTTATCGTCGTAGCCGGCGGCCGGGGCGCTGTCTTCAGTGATGACCGACTCCGCGAAGCTCAACGAAGAAACGGACGAGATATGGATCAGGCCCTGGCAGCCCAGCCGCCGGCCCAGTTCCACGACCTGCCGGCAGTATTCGATATTCGCGGCGATGGTCTGATCGCGCAGGATGATGAAGTTCAGGATCCAGTCCGCCTGCTCCGGCCAGTGGGGATTGGCCGCCAGGTCGGACATTGGGCCTTGGATGACGTTTCCAGTGCGCCCGAGCGGTCCGCGCCCGAAAAGGAAGACCTGATGGCCGGCGGCGGTCAATTTCTGCGCCAAGCCGCGCGCCGCGAAACTGCGATTGCCGAGCAAGATGACATTCATGGGCTATTACCGGGATCCTTCTTTTTTCTGGAATAGACGGTCATAACCTGCAAATGGTAATTATTTTGCCCTGAACAAGTCAAATGCTCATGAATGAAAACCCTTTTATTCCGACCCTCTCGATCGTTATCCCGACGCTAGGGCGGCCCATTCTGGTCAAGACGCTGAAGTCGCTGATTGGCGCCCGCGGATTTGAAACCGTCGAGGTGATTATCGCCGGTAAAATCCCCGATGAATCCGTGCTTGCCCAGGTGCGAGATCTGCAGGCGCGGTATGCTACGATCACGCACCTGCCGGTGGCTTTCGCAAAAGGCGATTCCAGCGAAAAGAAGAATGCGGGATTCCGCGCGGCCCGGGCGGACATCGTGGCGTTTCTCGATGACGATGTTGTGGTTGCGCCGGACTGGCCCCTGAAGATTGTTGCCCCGTTCGCCGATCCCCGGGTGGGGTTGGTTAGCGGACCCAGCTTGGTGCCGGACGATGTTTCGCCGATAGCACACTTGGCCGGCGTGGCCTTGGCTTCCAAAGCCGCGGGTTATGTTTCCGAGCGCTACGTCAAGGGACATCCGGAGCCGCGCCGCATTGTCTGGTCGCGCATTATCGGGTGCAACATGGTTTACCGCAAATCGGTGATAGAAAGCCTGGGTGGATTTGACCCGGCGTTCTGGCCAGGGGAAGAGATGATTGCCGCGTTTCGCGCCGAAAAGGCGGGACACATCCTGATGTTCCAGCCGGAAGCTTATGTCTATCACTATCCGCGAGAGTCGGTGAGCCGCTTTTGGAAACAAATGCACGGTTATGGCGCGACGCGCATCCGCCTGTTGCGCGCCGGCGTGGAATTCGAGCCGACGACGGTGGTGCCCGCCGCGTGGGTGCTCTCGCTGCTGGTGTTGGGCGTGGGGGCCTTTTTCAGCCGCTGGTGCCTTTACCTGCTGCTGCTGGATTTGTTCCTTTATTTCCTGGCCGACCTGTGGATCACGCTCAGCAAGTTCAACGAGACGCGCCGCCCGATTGACCTACTGCTGATCGTGCTGGTGCCGGTGATGCACTTGAGCTACGGCATCGCCGAGTGGGTGGAGTTCCTGCGCCCCGGCAAAGATTTGAGTGAAGTTCGAAAGTAATGCCGCAAGATTCGTTCGGCACGGGTCCGCATTCTTGGTTTGTGCCCCCCCTTCAAAGACGATAGTATAACGTCCAATTCACGGGGGGGGCGTATGAAAAACCGGGTGTCGGCAAGTGGTCGGCGTTTCCAATCAGTGGATGAACAATCTCCACATTTTCCAATCATTGGAAAAACCGGCGGCGTCTTTTCCAATCATTGGAAAATCCTGGCGCGAGCCCTGCTGGCCGCGCTGCTTGCCGGTAGCGCGCCGCCCGCGGCGCGGGGAGCTGGATGTCTGATTTCGGACCCCTGGGACATGGGGGACGAATTCGATCTGTTCTGGTTTGAGCCGTTTCTGCTGACGACGTCGTACAGCGCATGTAACTACCTGAAAAAGGATATCGGCGCCTATTCTGTTCAGCAGTGGGTGGACCGCTGGCCGGCCAGCCGCGAGGCGGATGACTCGCCGACCAATCGCTGGTTCGGGCCTTCCACGATGAGGCAGACGGACCTTTTCCAAATCATGGCGAATCGCGCCCAGTTGACGGGGTTCGGCGGGGTTTGCCAGGAAAGCGAGTATCCATCGCGCGGAATCCGGCTGGCGCAGGCGACCCTGGGTGACGCCGCCGGCGGCGCGGCGGATTCCGACAGCTTCCTCTTCACTGGATCGGCGGGCTCGAATGTCGTGATCCGCTTCGCGGAGGATTATGTGCGCTACGGCCATGAGACCCTGCGCACGGGCGACGTGATCCTGGCCCTCTCCGCGCCGGGCGGCGACGTTGTCATGAAAAAACGCGGCCTGCCGCCCCTGGAGTTCTCGGCGACGCTGCCGTCGAGCGGCGTCTATACCGTCACGGCGAGCCAGCGGGCGGGGTCGGATCGCGCCTACCGTGGCGATTACCGGCTCACGGTCAAGGGCGGCGCGGGAGAGCTTTCGACGAACGGATCGGCCGACGCGGAAGCCTGCACACCGCGGACGGTCCTGGACCCCGAACTGGACCAGCCTGCCTTGACGGTCTTCGCCAACGAAACCTATGTCGGCAGTGACTTCAGGTATGGAATACCGGGCCAAATAGGCACTTCGTTGAAATTAGGCGCCTTAATGGTCACAGACTGGTGTCCGGACCTGTTCTCCGTTCCGCTTGGCAGCCTCTATACTTGCGGGTGCTCGAACAGCATGGGGCGGACCTACGCGATGGCCTATGGCTACAAGAAGACGCCCACTAGTATTGTTACATTTCAATGGCCGAACCGGGGGACCAATATCGGCGCCATTGTCCAAGGAATGGTTATCCCTTGCCACGCGGACCCCGTCGCTTATTGGGTGTCTTTTGACAAAATCCCGATTGTGCCGTGAGGCGCCTTATGAAAATCATGAGATTCATTTTTGTGATTTGTTGCACCGGCTGCTGGCTGACCGCATCGTCCGCCTTGGCCGCGGGGCGGCAACTCTACGACAACGGGACGTTTGTCACGGATCGCGACGGGGGCCTGGGCGGTGCAGACGCCAGCCTGACGGAGGACCCGGCGGGTTCGGTGGGCTGGAGCTTTGACCACGGGCGCAACCATCGCCTGGCGGATGACTTTACGGTGCCGGCGGAGGGTTGGCATATCGGGGAAATTACGGCATACGGCTATCAAACCTTTTCCGGCATTCGCGGCACGATGACGGCGCTGTACGCGCAAATCTGGGACGGCCCGCCGAGCAATCCGGCCAGTACGGTGGTCTGGGGCAACCTCACGAACAACATTCTATCGTCGTCGGGCTGGACGCACGCATATCGCCTGCACACGAACCAGCCCAACCCGAACATGCGTCCCGTCATGTATCTTACGGCGACGGTGGATGTCACGCTGGTGGCCGGGACGTACTGGCTGGATTTTCAGGCGAAGGGGTTGACGACGAACGGGCCGTTCAGTCCGCCGGTGACGACGAACCACACGGCCGCCGGCAACGCGCTGATGTTCCGCAACGGGATGTGGGAAGCAGTCGCCACGTCGGCGGGCGCGGGCGTGGACTTGCCGTTCACGCTGGCGGCGGCCGGGGAATCGGAATGGACGATTTTGCCGTCTCTTCCGGTTGCGGTGAGCGCAGCGGCGGGCGTCTGGCTGGATGGGAAGTTTTACGTATTCGGCGGCGAAGAGGCGCCGACAACATTCCAGATTTTCGACGCGGTGAACGGAACCTGGAGCGTGGACACGACGACGATGACGCAGGCAACGGCCCACGCCGCCGCCGTGGCGCTCGGTGGCGATATTTATGTGCTCGGCGGCGAGGATTACAGCATTTCCAACTCGCCTCTGCGCATCTATCACCCCGGCGCCGGAACGTGGGAGACGATGACCGACGATCCCCTGCCGCTGAATCCGGCGGGTATCGCCGCGGCCGCGTTAGACGGCAAGCTGTATGCCTTTGGCGGCGATTTCGGCACCAACACGTTTGAGTACGACCCGGCGGCCGTCGCGGGCAGCCGCTGGACGGAAAAAGCGGGCGCGCCTTGTCCGCTCATGGACGCCTCGGCGGTGACGATCGGGGACGTGATTGGCGTGGCGGCGAATGCGGCAGACAATGGCCGGCGGGTACTGATTTATGATCCAGTCAGCAATTTGTGGGCGGAATTGCCGGAGTTGACTTGGCGCCATGCAGGCGGACGCGCCTGGGCGATCAATTCAGACCTGGTGGTGGGTGGTGGCGAGGATTCGTCGTGGGTCGAATCGGACGAGAATGAAGGCCCAAGGTTGCCCGAAGCGGTGAGTCTTTTTGCGGCGGCATCCACGCCGGGTGGATTTCTTTACGTCGCGGGTGGGTTTTCCGGCGGCGAAGCGCAGTCCAATGTGCTGCGCTACGGCGGCTCGGCGATTGCCTCCGTGACGCCGTCGTCCGGTTCGCGCACGGGCGGCTACGAGGTCGTCATCAGCGGTCAAAATCTTGGCGACGACGAGGACATCACCAACGTGACGCTGTGCGGCGCGGCTGCAAGCGCGATCCTGTCGCAATCGGGCACGCAGGTGGTTGTGCGCGCCGGTTTCGCCCTGCCTTCCCAGTACGGCCTCGGCGCGGTGCGCGTCTTTTCGACCCTGTTTGGGCAGACGATGGCCGCCAACGCTTTCACCTACACCGGGCCGGGCTTGCAGGTGTCTGGCGCTGGCGACTTCGGTCACCGCCTCGCCGGAACCGCTACGATGCGGTCGTTCGCCATCACCAACAGCGGTGCTGAAACCTTGACGATTTCGGGATTTGGGATTTCAGATTCGAGATTCCAGATTGCCGATTTTCCCGCGCAAGTGTCGGCCGGCGGGTCTAGCAACTTCACGGTAACGTTCACGCCGGACGGGCCCGGAAATTTTGCGGCGGCGTTGGCGATCACCAACGATTCGGCGACCGCGGTTTACACGGTGAATTTCACGGGCTCCGGGACCGCGCTTTCGACGAATCTTGGCCCCTGCGGCGGCGGCAACACGATCACCGTCACCAACGGCTTTTTCGGAACGATCACGAATGTGCTCGTCGGGAGCACGAGCGTCTCGCCCGCATCTTCCGGTTCCAACTGGTTCACGATCGTCCTCCCCCCCGCCACCAACGCGGGCGCGGCGGACATCGTCGTGCAGACCTCCGACCAGGGCGAGATCACGCTTTCTTCGGCCTACACCTACAACCCGGCTGGAGCCATCGCCTCGGTGGCGCCCGCAAGCGGGCCCGCGACCGGCGGCACGACGGTCACGATCACCGGGACGAATCTGGGGAATGGCGCTGACATCACCGGCGTGACGCTCTGCGGATTCGCGGCAGGGGAAATCATCAGCCAGTCGGCTACGCAGGTCGTGGTGACGGCGGGTGCGGCAGGGAACGCCATCCTGGGCGATGTGCGTGTATTTTCCACGAGTTTCGGCGAGACGATTAAATCAAACGCCTACGCGTACACCGGCGCCGGAATGCTGATCCTCGGCATGAACGGGGTCGCCATCGGGAGCGGCGACGCCCCCGACGCCAATCGCGGCGGCATGATGTTCGCCCTCAAACCCGGCCTGCCGGTGACGAATGTCTTTGCGGTGACGAACACCGGCGCAGCTTTGTTGACGGTCTCTGGCGTGACGACAAATGGGAACGGCTCGGCTCGATTCGCCACGGATGCGGGCGCGATGTCCCTGCCGGTCGGCGGCGCAAGCAACATTCAGGTGGTGTTCACGCCCGTCGCGAGCGGGATTTCGACGGCGGCGCTGCTCTTCGCCAACAACTCGCCGACGCCGTCCTATGCACTGAACTTGCAAGGTCGCTGCGCCGCCGTCTCGCCGGACAACGGCCCGTTCGCCGGCGGCAACACGGTGACCATCACGAACACCCATTTTGGCGTGGTCACGAATATTCTCCTTGGCGGGAGCGCGGGCGTCCCGCCGTCCGCGTCTGGGGAGGATTGGGTCTCCTTTGTCGCGCCCACATCCGCCACAGCGGGCGCGAAGGACATCGTGGTGCAGTCTGCGACAGGACAATTCACGCTACCCGGCGTGTACACGGTCAACGCGGCCGGCGTCATTACGGGGTATGGCGACACGAATTACAGCGGCGTGCTCTGCCGTTACGAGTTCACCAACACGCTCGCCGATTCGCTGGGGCGCGGGCTGACCATGACGACGCTCAACAGCCCGACGACCAACGGCTATACCACGCAGGGCTGGTACTGGGTCGCGTCCGGCGTGACGGGTAGCGGATTGGATTTCTATGGGCCCACCAACACAACGTCCCGCTCGAACTACACCCTGCGCATCCAGTGCAGTTATTCCCAGGTCAGCGGCTGGCGAAGACTCGTGCTGTACAATTACGGATATGAGCAAGGCCCCTACATCACGAATGGACGCGCCTTTGGGCGGGGGCCCTCCGACGCAAGTGGTCCATCGGGGCCGGTCAACACCGCCAATTCGATGATGGATATCTTCGTCCAGCGCAGCTCCTCATCCAAGCGAATCGCCCTTTGGCAGGTGACCAACGGCACGCCAGTTGTCTGCTCGACGGGAGAGGACAACGCCGGCTATTTCATCGCGCCGGAGGGCGCCGGACGCCCGTCTTTCAAGCTGTTCATCTGCAACAACAATGGGATCGAGGGCTACGCACCCTCGGGCGTGGTGCGGCGCGTCTGGCTGTGGGACAAAGTGTTGAGCGAATCGGAGATCAAGGCGATTTACCAGGTGCGCGAGGCGGTCGAGCCGGCGATCGGGCATCGTTCCGGCGGCTACACGGTGACGATTCGCGGCTCGAACTTGTGCGACGGCACGGTGGGCGATGTGACGGGCGTCACGCTCTGCGGCGTTCCGGCCTCCGTGGAAAGCGTGTCGGGCGCGACGCAGATCGTCGTGACGGCAGGCTGCGCCGCCACCGTGGGCCTCGGCAACGTGGCGGTGGTCTCCACCAGCCGCGGCACGACGACCAAGGTCAACGGCTTCACCTACACCGGCCCCGATTTCCGGCTCCTCGGCACGAACGGCGCTGTCGTTGCGAGCGGCAGCGGCGTCTCGCCGCTGAACGGCACGCTCTTCGCTCCTCTGCGGCTCGGTTTAGTCTTCACCAACCGGTTTGCCATCACCAACAGGGGTACCGAAACGCTGACCATTTCGGGATTTGAAATCTCAAATTCGAAATTTGAAATCGCCGGTCTTCCGGCGTCTGTCGCGGCGGGAACGGCAAGCAACCTTTTTGTGAAGTATGCGCCGGATTCCTATGGCGACCATGCCGCCACGGTGATCTTCACCAACAACGCCACCAATTTTGTCCTGAACCTGGCAGGCTCGTGCTTCGGCGTGTCCACCAACGTCGGTCCCCTCGCGGGCGGGAACATCCTCACCGTGACGAACGGGCATTTCGGGAACATCACGAATGTCCTTGTTGGGAGCGCGGGCGTCTCGCCCGCATCCTCCGGCTCCAACTGGTTCACGATCACCCTGCCCGCCGCAACCAACTCGGGGGCCGTGAACTTCATCGTCCAGACCTCCGACCGCGGCGACATCACGCTGGCCAACGCCTACACCTACAACCCGGCGGGAGTGATCCCGGACCCATATCGCACTGTGGTTTGGCCGTCGTGGATTGTCCTGTCGAACGCCTGGCTGAACGGGACCAACGGCGTGATCCTGGTCGGAGCGAAGGCCAGCGACGAATGCGGGATTGCGGTGAGTTCCGCAGGCGACGTCAACGGCGACGGGATCGCGGACTTCCTGGTGGGCGCCGATGAGGCCGACCCGGGCGGGCTCTCGGCGGCGGGCGAGACGTACCTGGTTTACGGGCGCGCCAGCAACCTGCCCGCGACCGTTACCATGACCAACACTTGGCTCAACGGCACCAACGGCGTGATCCTGGCCGGGGCCGGTTCGGCGATTATGAGCGGCAGCCCGGTAAGCCAAGCCGGGGACGTGAATGGCGACGGCGTGGACGATGTGCTGGTGAGCGCATGGCAAGCCGATCCGGGCGGGCGGGCCAATGCCGGCGAAACCTACCTGGTTTACGGGAACACGAACGGGCTACCGGCCTTCGTTTCGCTCACCAACACCTGGCTGAATGGAACCAACGGCGTGACCTTGGTCGGGGCGAAAACGGAAGACCGCAGCGGATATTCGCTCGGCTCGGCTGGGGACGTAAACGGTGACGGATTTGCCGACCTGCTGATCGGCGCCTATCAAGCCGATCCATTGGGCAAGGAAAGCGCCGGAGAGGCGTACCTGGTTTATGGGCGCACCAATCTGCCCGCGTCCATCATTCTGACCAACTCATGGCTCGATGGAACCAACGGCGTGATTTTCGCGGGCATCAAGGGAACAAACTACACCGGCTATGCGGTCAGCGGGGCGGGCGATGTGAACGGCGACGGCCTTTCGGACTTTTTGATCGGCGCCTGGACGGCTGACCCGCCAGGCCGGACCAACGCGGGCGAAACCTACCTGGTCTTCGGGCGAACCAACGCATATCCGGCGCTGGTGACGCTGACCAACACCTGGCTCGACGGCACCAACGGCGTTATCCTGGCCGGCGCGCGGAATAACATCCAAAGCGGCATATCGGTGGGGTCCGCGGGGGACGTGAATGGCGATGGATTCGGCGACGTGATGGTCGGCGCCAATATCGCATCGGGGAACCGGGGCGAAACTTACCTGGTGTTCGGACGCTCGAGCGCATGGCCCGCGACCATCACTCTGACGAACACCTGGCTGGACGGCGACAACGGCGTGACCTTTGTTGGGGCAAATGCATCGGATTACAGCAGTCGCTCGATCCGAAGCGCCGGGGATGCCGATGGCGACGGCCTGGACGACCTGCTGATCGGCGCCTACTATGCCTCGCCATCCGGACTCGTGCAGGCCGGCGAAGCCTACCTCGTCTTCGGGCGGACGAACGGGTGGCCCGCGACCATCACTCTGACGAACACCTGGCTGAATGGCGACAACGGCGTCCTGATGGCCGGCGCCAAGGGCACAAATTGGTGCGGCGATTCCGTCAGTTTGGCGGGCGATGTGAACGGCGACGGCATTTCGGACTTCCTCGTGGGCGCGGATAAAGCCGATCCGTCGGGACGGGCGGACGCGGGAGAGGCCTACCTGGTCTACGGGAAAAATGGCTTGCAGCGTCCGGTGATTCCAGCATCCGGCCTTTGGACCGGCGGCTATCAGGTGGTCATCACCGGCACCAACATGGGCAACGGCGGTGACATTACCAACGTGACCCTATGCGGCATCCGCGTGTCCAACATCGTCAGCCAGTCGTCCACGCAAATCGTGGTGGTGGCCGGGGTTTCCAGTTCTGGTTCTGTGACCGGCGATGTACGGGTGTTCTCGACAAGCTACGGCGAAACCGTCCGCCCCAACGCCTTCACCTATTTGTCCCCCGTCCTCACCTTGCTTGGTACGAATGGGGCGGTGATTCAAAGTGGCTCGGCCGTCTCGCCTGCGAAGGGAACCGATTTCGGCCCCGTCCCGTGGGGCACGGCGGTCACCAACACGCTGACGATCACCAACACCGGCAACGCGACCCTGCATTTGACTGGCATCGCCACCAACAGCGCCGATCCGTCCGCGTTCCAAATCCTGCCCGCGTCCGCAACGATTCCCGCAGGGGGCGCGGCTTCTTTGCGCGTGGTCTTCCAGCCCGCGAGCATCGGCGACCGCAGCGTGACCTATCAGATCGCGAGCGATGCGGCGGGCGGCCCGATGAATCTGCTCCTGGCGGGCCAGGGCTCGCGCTACCCGCAGTTTATCACGTTCGATTCGCCCGGCGCACAGTTGACCACTAACCGGGTCGGCCTCGCCGCGACGGCGAGTTCGGCCTTGTCCGTGAGTTTTGCCGTCGCGAGCGGCCCGGCGGAAATCACGGGCGGCACCAATTTGTCCTTTAGCGGAGCGGGCTCGGTCAGCGTGGTCGCCTCGCAGCCCGGTAATACCGAATGGCTCGCGGCGCCGTCCGTCACCAACACCTTCGCGGTGAGTCGGGCGGTTGTTTCGATCCTACTGACCAACCTGGAGCATACGTATGACGGCGCCTCCAAGAGTGCGGCGTATCAGACCGATCCGCCGGATCTGGCGGTGATCCTCACCTACAACGGCTCCGCCGTCGCACCGTCGAACGCCGGGGCCTACGCCGTCACCGGAACCGTGGATACGGCCATCTACACGGGGGTGAGCACGGCATTGCTCACCATCGCCAAGGCGAACCAAACACTGCACTTCCCGGCGATTTCCAACCAAGAAACAACCAACGCGGTCGCGCTGACGGCCATCGCCTCCAGCGGCCTTGCGCCATCGTTTGCCACCAACGGCGGCCCGGCGGAAATCGCAGGCGGCAGCAATCTGACCTTCATCGGCGCAGGAACGGTGTCCATCGTGGCCTCGCAGGCGGGCGACGCCAACTGGAATCCGGCGCCCTCCGCGACCAATTCGTTCGAGGTGACCAAGGCCATAGTTGCGGTGACCATCACCAACCTCACGCAAATCTACGACGGAACCGAAAAACCTGTTGGTGCTGTGACCGAACCTGCCGGACTGGCCGTGGCGCTCACGTACGAGGGCAACACTTGGGCGCCTACTAACGCGGGTGTTTATTGGGTCACCGGGACCGTGAACGAGGCGATGTATCAGGGGGCGAGCGTGGAGCGATTGACCATCGCGAAGGCCAGTCAAGTTATTTCCGATTTCGCGCCGACGAATGGGGCGGTGTTCCCGGTTTTGCAGCATCCGGGGTTAAGCGCCTCCGCCTCCAGCGGACTCGCCGTGACGTTTAGCGTTATCAGCGGGGCGGCGTTGATCGAGGACGGCACCAACCTGGTGTTCTCCGGCCTCGGCGCGGTAGCGGTGACGGCAAGCCAGGCGGGGAACGCCAATTACCACGCCGCGCCCACGCTCACCAACGTCTATACGGCGTCGGGCGGCAACCTGTTCATGATCGGCGCGGACGGCGTGTTGTTTGGTTCCGGCGCGTTCCCCTCGCCGTCGCGCGGCAACGATTTTGGAACTGTGGCGACGAACGAGACGGTGTCGGTCCTGCTCGCCATCACGAACGCCGGGGATGCGAACCTGACCATCAGCGGCTGGACCACCAACGGATCGGCTTGGTTTGCGCTCACCGGAATGCCCGCCGCGGTGGAGGCGGGCGGTGTCAGCAACTTCTGGCTGGTCTATGCGCCGCGCGAGCTGGGACTGCACGAGGCCAGTCTGCTGGTGGCGAGCGACGGGCTTCCTGCCGTATTCGAGTTGCGGGCCGTGGGCACGGGCATAAAACCCGGCGAAATTGGACTGAATTCTGTGTTCCTGGGATTTGCGGCCACTTACGGCGACAGCGAAACCGCCGCGGCGACCTACACCATCACCAACAAGGGCGGGGCCGGATTTGCCTACACCAACACGGTCGCCTCCGGGAACGGCGCGGATTGGTTTGCCCTGCACGCCGCGACCGGCTGGCTGGAACCCGGCGCGATTCAGATACACACAGGCGTCGTGAGCCTGGCCGGATTGGATGCCGGGAACTATGTGGCCACAAACACGGTCTCGTCGCCAACCGCTGTCAACAGTCCGGTGGACCTGCTCGTGAACCTGGCCATCAACAAAGCCACGCAAGGTATCGCGTTCGCCGCGATCGACGCGCAGTGGACCACCAACCGGCTGGGCCTGGCCGCGACCGCCTCCAGCGGCCTGCCGGTGGTCTTCAGCGTGGTGGACGGCCCGGCTGTCATCGCCAGCCTGACTAACTTGAGTTTCACGGGCGCGGGCATCGTGCGCATTGCCGCCTCGCAAACGGGCAACGTCAATTACGCGGCGGCCCCCTCCGTAACCAACGCCTTCGCCGTCAATAAGGTGGCCGCCACAGTCACGCTGACCAACTTGAGCCAAAGCTATGACGGGACCGCCCGCATCGCCGGCTATCAAACCGATCCGGCCGATTTGGCCGTGATCCTGACCTACAACGGCGGCTACACGCCGCCCATCCTGCCCGGCGCTTACGCCGTGACCGGCGCGGTGGATGACGCCTTTTATGCCGGATCGCAAACCGGCACGCTTTCCGTGGGCATCGCGACGGCTGACGTCTTTCTGGGCAACCTCTCGCAAGTGTATGACGGCACACCCAAATATGTGACGGCCACGACCATGCCCGCCGGCGTGGCGGTGGAAATCACCTACAACGGCGAAATACAAGCGCCCACCGCAGGCGGCCACTACGTCGTGACGGCGCGCGTGACCCAAGCCTATTACACCGGCGCGGCCACCGGTACTCTAGACATCGCGCGGGCAGATCAGACGATCACCTTTGCGCCTTTGGGCAACCGGCGCGTTTCCGCGTCCGTCGGACTTGCCGCAACGGCCTCCAGCGGCCTGCCGGTGGTGTTCTCGGCCAATCCGCCCGGCGTCATCAGCGACGAGACCAACCTGACGTTCACAGGTGCCGGCGAGGTGTACGTGGTGGCTTCCCAACCGGGCAACGCGGGCTATAACCCGGCCCCGTCCATCACGAATGGCGTTCGGGTTTATGAAATTGTTCCCGACAACGGCCCGTGCGTCGGCGGCCACATGGTCGTGGTGTCCAATGGGGCGCTGGGCACGGTGACCAACATCCTGCTAGGTGCCGCCGTCGTGACGCCGTTGGCCCAAGGCGGAACCTGGGTGACGTTTGCCGCGCCGGTAGTCTCAGTGGGGACCAAGGACGTGGTCATCCAATCGGATGGCCAGGCTGACATCGTGTTTTCCAATGCTTACACGGTGAACCCGGCGGGCGTCATCACGGGCTACCACAGGGCTGGTCCGTATGTCTGGACCAACATGGGATGGGGCGTGGACGGATGGGTGAATGCGCTGGCCATGAATGCCTCGAACGTCTTTGCCGGGGGCGTTTTCGAGAGCGCGGGTTTCGGCGCGGCTACAAACATTGCCGTTTGGGATGGGACCGGATGGAATGCGATGGAAGCGGGCGCCGGCGATGAAGTCCTGGTGCTCCTGCGTCGTGACTCATCCGTTTATCTCGGCGGGGCATTCGAGTCGGCCGGCGGCATCGCGGCCAACCGGATCGCCATGCGCAACGGAACCACCTGGTCCACGCTCGGGGCGGGCCTGGACGACAAAGTCTATGCCATTGCGCACGACGGCTTCAACCTGTACGTCGGCGGCTCGTTCTGGACGGCGGGAAACGTCACCGCCAATTATGTTGCGGTCTGGAACGGCCTGGCCTGGACCAACCTTGGCGAAGGCATGAATGCCCTCGTAACGTCCTTGACGCACGACGGGACCAATCTCTACGCGGCGGGCTGGTTCAGCAAGGCCGGCGGCGCGCCCGCCAACCAGGTTGCGAAATGGAACGGCATCAACTGGACCAACCTCGGCGATGGTGTTGGGGGCTTCGTCAACACCATGATCGCCGACGGAGCCCGCCTGTATGTCGGCGGTTCTTTTACCAACGCCGGCGGACTTGCCGCCAACAATATCGCCATGTGGGACGGAGCGAGTTGGACCAACCTTGGCAGCGGCTTCGGTGGCAATGTATACGCGCTGGCGGGCGACTCCACGCGCCTGTTCGTGGGCGGCGACTTCACCAACGCCGGTGGCGCGCCCGCACACTGCGTCGCCGTGTGGAATGGCGTTGCCTGGACAAATGTGGGCTACGGCATGGATCGCGAAGTTCTCGCTCTGGCGTACGATGGCGAGAACCTGTACGCGGGCGGCGCATTTTCCACGGCGGACGGCTTGCCGGTCAACGCCGTTGCTCAGGCGCATGTGGCGGCGGTGTTCGAGCCTGCGGTGTCCCCCGCCTCCGGTGTCTACACCGGCGGCTTCCAAGTTGCCATCAACGGCCAGAATCTTGGGAACGGCTCCGATATCACCAATGTGACGTTGTGCGGCGTGAGCGTTTCATACATCGCCAGCCAGTCCGCAACGCAGGTGGTGGTGATAGCCGGGCCCGGTGTCCCCGGTCTCGGCGACGTGCGGGTGTTTTCGACCAGCTTCGGCGAGACGATGACAAGCAATGTCTTCATGTACCTGCGCGAGTCGCAGGCGCCGCTGGTCTTCACCCCGGCCAGCCCGCAGGCGTATCTGACCACCAATGCACTGTCGGTTTCCGGCGGCTCGGGAACCGGCGCGGTGAGCTACGCGGTGCTGAACGGGCCGGGCATGATCGTGGATGGCACGAACCTGGCGGTGACGGCCGGCAGCGGCTCGATCGCGATCCGCGCCACGAAGGCGCAGGATGACCTGTATTTCGAGGCCGCCGCAACGGGCACGGTGACGGCCATGAAGGGCGCGGCAGGCGTGTATCTCCAGGGCTTGACGCAGACCTACGACGGGACAGCGCGGAACGTGACGGCGACGACGATGCCGGCGGGCCTGACGGTGGTCATTACCTACGACGGCAATGCCGGCGCGCCAACGAATGCGGGCAACTACGCGGTGACGGGCACGGTGAGCGACGCGGATTGGCGGGGCGCGGCGGCGGGTACGCTGGCGGTCGGCAAGGCCAGCCAGACGATTGCCGCGTTTATGCCGACCAACGGCAGTTGGTTCGCGCAGGATGCGATGGTCGGCTTGAGCGCAACGGCCTCCAGCAGCTTGCCGGTGAACTTCGCGACCAACGGTGGACCGGGCGTCATCACCAGCGGCACCAACCTGTCCTTTACATCCTTCGGCGTCGTTTCCATACTTGCCACCCAGCCCGGCGACGCGAACTGGCTGCCATCGCCGCCGGTGACGAACACTTTTCGCGTCTTGGGCTACTTCACGCTGGAAATCGTCTCGGCCTACGGCATGACGGCGCCGCCGGTGGGCGTGTACACGAACCTGGAAGAGAGCGTGCTGACCAACCAGGTACACGCGCCGGACACGCGCGGCACGACGCAATACCAGTGTCGGGGCTGGATCGCGACGGAGAACCTGGACCCGAACGGCGGGGAAGGGACGCAGGCGGTGGTAACGGTGAAGGGGGCGGCCGTACTGACATGGCTATGGGAAACCAACTACTGGTTCAACCCGACGGCCGGCCCACACGGGGCGGTGGACCGGGTCGCCGGCTGGTTTACGAATGGCGAGTGGGTGTCGGTCGGCGCACTGGCGGACGCATATTACCATCTCACCAACTGGACCGGCGACGCGAGCGGCCAAGCCAACCCGCTGAATCTGCTGATGGATGCGGCCAAGGCGATCATGGCGAACTTCGCGGAAAACACGACGACGAACCACGGCACGCCGGAGTGGTGGCTGGCGAAGCACGGGTTCACGACGAACTTCGAGTCGGCCGCGGCGGGCGATCAGGACGGCGACCGCGTCCCGACCTGGGAAGAGGAGATCGCGGACACCGATCCGACGAATCCGGCGTCCTACTTCCACGGCGAGCAACCGGTGATAGTGTACGGGACGGATTGCTGGCAGCGGGTCGTCACCAATTACAAACAGGGTGGTCTGGTGGTCACGCAGACGCTCTGCAATGAACTCGGTTATGGGCTGAACTGGCTGACGAGTTCCGGCCGGCTGTACGGGGTGGCGGGAGAGTTGTTGCTGCCACACGACCAGGTCTGGCTG
Source organism: uncultured Verrucomicrobiota bacterium (assembly GCA_964570325.1). Classification (GTDB taxonomy): domain Bacteria; phylum Verrucomicrobiota; class Kiritimatiellia; order CAIQIC01; family CAZMXS01; genus CAZMXS01. Next base: position 73,131 of record CAZMXS010000007.1, read on the forward strand.
TTGCTGACGAATTATGTGGCGCCTGGGACGAACCTGTCGTTCATCTTGCCGCGTGACCAGCGGATCAGGATATTCCGGCTGAACGTCAGCAAGCCGTAGGAGCCCGCGCTTACTCCAAGCGGAGCCGGACGACCATACTCCGATCTGGCCTGACTTTCGCACGCAGCGGCGGTTGTGGGCGTTTGACCGGGGGATTGTCAGCGAAGAGAACCTGGCTTTGGTGCGGGCACGCGGCGCTCACATCTGGTGGGGACGCCAAAACGAAAACCAAAGGACTACGAGTAAAAAACTGATTGCAGGCCCTTGGAACCAGGCGTCTGCCGAGGTGCAGGCGCAGTTGGTGCCGGAATCCGATATTCCCCATGACGCCGCGCGAAAGTCAGGCGACTGCCCTGAGTCCCGGTCTTACTGCGAAAGCGCGGCATCCCGGAAAATCCACATGCGCTTGACCGTTGGGTCGCCGGGCAGGCCCAGTTTGAGCACCTGGTCGCGAATCTCGATCTGGCGCTGTGGCGCGGCGAAGTTGTATTCATTGTTCAGCTTGATGCCCGCATCCTTTTGCGCCTTGATTTCCTGGGCAATCCACTGATCCAATTTCCGGTCCTGGAGCGCCAGCGCCGCCGGATCGGCGGCCAGCCGGTAGGCGATACCCGCAGCGATCAGCGCGACGCGGCCCTTGGCGGCGGCGGCTTTGTCGAGCATGGCCTGCACGACGACGTCGCGCGCCGGCAGCATGACCGCCAGTTCCCGCAGGCGTTCGGCCAGCCGACCCCGCAGCAGCCATTTCTTGTCCGGCTCATCGAGATACTTTTGCAAGCGGGTGAAGCGCGAGAGCAACTCGCGCGCCTGAGTCAATTGCGGCACAAACCCCAGGTCCTGTGTCACCGACAGGTCCGGCTGGTTCGGGATTGCGCTGAGAACGGCGTAAAATTCCTCAATACCCAGCAACCGGTCGTACTCGCCGGAGGGTGTGATCCGGCTCCGCTTCGGGTAGTGCATGGCGAGCGAATCCACGGCAAAAACCTTGTCCATGACCGCCGCGTCGTTCCAGCAGGCCAGGGCGGGCGGTACACCCTCCGCGCCGCCAAGACGCTTCTGGACCTCGTTGTACAGATAGCTGATCTGCGAGACCTGCTCGCGCAGCATGCCGTACGAAACCTCCAGGTTCTTCCGCGCCTTGGAGAGATTTGGGTTCTGGGCGCAGAGGTCGGCGGAGGGAATCTCCAGCCGGGTCTCCAACGCCGCTTGGAACTGCATGTCCGTCGCCAATTCCAGAATCCGGTCGAAAGCGCCATAGGCCTGCACCAGCGCCCGGATGGGCCCATAGAGCTGGGATGCCTTCTTGGCCAGGGATTCGGAACTGCTGTGCTGTAACTGCTCGCTTGTTTCCAGGATCTGCTGGAATGGCGGATTGGATGTGCCGAAGAGGGCGAGGGCCTTGTCCAACTGGTCGGACTCGTTGATGACCTGCTGGAACCGAGCCTGTGAGGTTACCAGCGCCTCGGTCAATTTCTGAAGATACTCGGGGCGCTCGGATGGAATTCGCCCGAGCGCGGCCGCAACCTGCTCGGCCTCCTTCTGCATCGCGGCGCCGTCCATATCCTCGCGCTTGAGCACCGACTCGACCCGCAGCAGCGCATCCAATAGGTCCTTCGCGTTAACCGCCTCGGTTTTCAATTGCATGGCCTGTTCATTCCAGGTCCAGGATTCCTTCTTGGCGGACTGCAGCATGCCCAGGTCGCGGGCGGCGGCCACCCACTGGCCATCCGCCAGCTCGCCGCGCGCCTTGGTCCAGAGATCCAGCGTGGACTTCCAGACGGTCAGGTTACGCCGGAGTTCTTCGATCTGGAGCTGGTGGGCATCGGCATTGCGCGCGCTGACCGCCATGTCCACTACCCGCGCCGCATCGTCAAAACGCTCCTCAGTGGCCAGACGCCGGGCCTCATCAATGAACAAGTTGGCGGGCGGTTTGAGCGTCTTGTAGGTCTCGTAGGCGCCGACCACCACGATGCCGGTCAGGATAATGATCGCCAGGCGAATCCAAGCCTGGCTGCTGGTTTTGCGGGATGTGCCGGCCGTGAAGAGCATTTCCAAGTACGCGATTGAAATCTTATCGCCATCCTTCAGCAGGCGTTCCTGGTCCTCGCGCAGCGGCACCCCGTTGACCGATGTGCCGTTCTTGCTGCCGAGATCCTTGATCCAGCAACTTCCGTCCTCGCGGATGTTAATTTCGGCGTGGTGACGCGAAACGAGAATGTCGAGCAGGACCAGCGAACTGCCGGGGTCGGAGCCGATCGTGAACTTGGGCGGCGTCAGCATCTTTTTCTGGCCGCGCGTCTTACCGGTCTGCACGATGATGTAAGATGGCGGCAATTCCAGAACATGCTTGTCGTCCACATCCACGGTCAGGGTGCAGTCGCCAATACCGACCCGGTCGCCTGCCTGCAGCTTCTGCTTCTTGATCTGCTTGCCCTTGTAATAGGTGCCGTTGGTGCTGCCCAAGTCCTTGATCCAGAGCTGGTCGCCCTTCTTATACAGACAGGCGTGTTGGCCGCTGGCGACCTTGTCCTCGGGCGGTACGGGCCAGACGCAGCTATGGCTGCGACCGATGGTGACCTCGCCGGTCAGATCCCCGGACGTCATGTCATGGACCGTGCGGCCATTGTGTTCGAGGCGGATTTTCAACGGGGCGTTTTTGGCTTTCATGGCATTACCATTTCCGGACGCTGTAATAGCGCTGATCTTCAATGTTGGAAAATACGGCCTTGCACAAATCGGCGATGCGTTGGGCGCGCGCTTGGTCTCCTTGCGCCAGCGCGTCTTCCCGGGCGATCCGCTGGGCGTTGAACCATAAGGCCTGGCGTTCGCGCAGACGCGCCAACAACGCGACTGCCTCCTGCTCCTGCTCGGTTTTGCCCTCGCGCACCGACTGGGCCAGCACGCTCACCAGCAGCGCCTCGATGGAGGACCAGGTGGCCGGCGCCATCCGGTCCAGTTCCACGCGCACATCGCGCAGAACGGCCGGGGCATCCACGCGGGCGGCGGCAGGGCCGCCTTCCCATGCGGCGCGCTCGAATGCCGTTGCGGGATCAAGGTTGATATCCCAGAGCAGGTTTTCCGCGCGCGCTTCCTCGCCGACGGGAACTTCCGCGCGCAGCACGATGCGCTTTTTGCCCGTGCGCAGGATGGAGGCCAGCCCGAACCACTGCTGGCCGTCGTCGCGCTGGTAAGCCACCCGCTTGTAAGGGATGCCGTTTTCGCCGCCGATGAAATAGACTGTGGCGTAGGGCAGTCCGATGCTCCAGCGGCCTTCCTCACGACTGACCTCGTCCTTCCACTCCGCCACCATCTGGTCGCGGGTCAACTCCACGTAGTGGGGATTCTCATCCTCCTTCAGGATCACCCGCAGCGGCACGTTTAGCTTGCGGCCGATGCGGGTTTCGATGATGACCCCGCCCGGAACCTGCGTGACTTTAGCGCCGGGATTGCCGGGGTAGAGAATCGCATAGCCGCCGTCCTTGACGCCGCCGCTGGGGGCGGGCTCAAAGGCGTCCAGAAACTCACCCTTGGCGTCCCGCGGCCACTCCAGGACCGTTTCCGGCGGCTTGGGTTTGGGCAGCAAAATCGCCAGAATAATCAACAGCGGCACGATAAGCCCGACCGTCAGCACGATCCGTCGCCGTGTTTTCTGGCCCTCGGCCTGTTTCAGGTATTCGATTTCCTCGGGGCTGGCCACGCGGGTCATCATTGCGCGTGTCGCATTCTCGGTCAGTTCATGCTCTTCGGCGGACGGCATAGGCGCTCCGCCGCCGATCCCGGTCGGCCGAGCTGCCGGCGCTGCGGCCAATTCGCTGGCGGAGTCCAAGCCGCCGCGGGTGGTGGGTGCGCCGCGGGTCAGCCCGCCATGAATACCGGTAACTTCGTCCGGCGGTGCGACGGGGCCCGGCCGGATGTCCGGCGCCGGCGCCCGCGTGGGCGGGGGAGTCGTTTTCTGGGCCGAGGCGCCCGTTTTCGGCGCCGCGGTTGGTGGCTGGCCGGCGGGTGCGGACAATGGGCCGCCCGCGCCGGTCATTCGATCCGCCAGTTCGCCGTTTTCTTCGCCTTCATCATCCGGCGCGCCGACGGGCGGCTGCGGCGCCCCGGCCGAAGGGGCGGGGGCGGGCGTCGGGGCGGCGGTGGCCGGTCTGATCGGTGGCGCCGGCGGCCGAGCGCCGCTCGTGCCGGTCATGCGCGTATGTTCGACCATGGTCTGGGCCATCGTCACTTCGGAACCCTCGTCGCCGCCGCCCGCCAAGTCCGCCATCTCTTCGATCCGCAGGATGGTGTCGCGGCCGAGCGCCAGCCGCTGCCCGGCCTTGAGCGGGGTTTTGCCCTCGATTTTCCGGCCGTCCACCTGGGTGCCGAACTGGCTCAGGTTTTCTGCCTCGAGCATGTTGCCGGCGACGGTCAGACGCAGATGCCGGCCCGAGATGTCCTGCGCGGCCAGTCGGACCTGCGCCTCGTGCGAGCGGCCGACGGTGTTGGCGCCTTCCGCGAGCGTGAAGGCGGCGCCCTTGGGCTGTCCTTTTTCAACGATTATTCTGAACATGGTTGCGCTTCCTCTATTGTCCACCAAAGCTGGCGAATGCGCCGGACTCCCGCGCCCGGAGAAAGACCGGCACGACGATAATGATAAACACAGCCGGCAGGATGAACAGCGCGACCGGGATGATCATCAACGAGGGCGCGCGCGCCGCCTTGCGCTCCGCCTTGTGCCGGCGGGCGCGCCGGATTTCCTCGGCCTGGATTTTCATCGTGTCGGCGATACTCGCGCCCATCTCCGTGCTCTGGATGACGGAGGTGACCAGCGAGCGGAACTCTTCAATCTGGATCCGGTCGGCCATAGCCTTCAATGCGTCAATGCGGGATTTGCCGAGTTCCGTCTGCTTGAGCGTGACGGCGAACTCGGTTGCCAGCGGCCCCTTCAACCCCTCCTGCACCAGGTGCCGCAGCGCGGCGCCGAAATCCTGGCCCGCCTGCATCGAAACGGTAATCAGATCAATCGCAAAGGGCAGGGCCTTGGACATGGCCTCCTTGCGATTCGCCGCCATGCGGGCGACCCAGGTTGCGGGATAGACCCAGCCGATGAAGCCGCCGATCAGCAACGCGATGATGGTATAGAGCGGGTTCAGGCTGATCAGCAGGGTGGCCACGGCGCAGAGCAGGGCCAGGATGCCGCAGACAAAGCCCTGCAGGCCTCGGATTTCGATGACCTCGAGCGGCAGCGCGGCCGCCACCAGGTCGTTGCGGATGCGCACCGTGTTGTAGGGGAAAGCGCGCTCCATCGGCGGTCCGACCAGCTTGCCCACGGCGTCAATCTCGTTCGCCAGCGCCCGGAAGACCAGCGGCTTCGTTCCAGCCTCCGTTCGCTTTTCGCCGCGCAGCAGCGCGTTAACGCCGGTGACGAAGAAAAGGATCGCCAGGAACGCGAGAATCTGGATCAGGATAACGTCCATGTTCAGCCCTCTACGGTCACAATCCGGTTGATGATAAAAAACCCGATGACCTCGAGCACGGCCACGATGCCCAGCGCGCACCAGCCGAAAGTTGTGGAAATCAACGGCAGCATTAACTCGCGGTCCAGATAGAGCAGGATCAGGAACGCGGCAACGGGCGCCGACGCCATGGCGATCGCCTCAAAGCGGCCCTGCGCGGTCATCGTTCGCAGCCGCTGCTGGAATTCCGTGCGCTCGCGGATCGTATCCGTGATCCGGTCCAACACCTCCGCGAGGCTGCCGCCCGAGGTCATCGTGATGTGGATGGCGGTCGCGAGCAGGTGCAGGTCTTCGCTGGGCATGCGGATGCAAAGACGTTTGAGCGCCTCCGGGAAGTCCATACCCAGCCGGACCTCGTGCAGCAGAAGGGTGAACTCCTCGGTGATCGGACCTCCGATGTCGCGGGCGACCAGCTCGATAGTCTGGGGCAGGGCGGCGCCGGAGCGCAGGCCGTTTGCCAGACCCAACGTGAAGTCCACCAGCTTGGCCTCGAACCGCATTCGGCGCTGCTGGATACGGTAATTCAGCCACCAACCGGGCAACTGGAACGCGAGCAGTCCCGCGAAAAGGCTGACGCCGACCAGCAGCCCGGTGTTCAGCACGTTGAAAAACAACAATCCCGCGGCCGTCAGACCGCCGCCCATAATGGCGAACGACCAGGAAGCCTGCAGCAGGCGCGCCGGCGTCGTGAACCGGTACATCGCGGTCAATTGGGTGTTGCCGGTTTTTACATAGCGCCCCTCCGAGCGCTCCAATCCGATCTGCGTGATGATGGGCGTGATGACCCACGAACACCACGCGACCGCAACGAACACCAGCATCAGAACCAGAACCGATGTGATCATAAGCCAATCCGATTGCCAAATATCAATTGCCCGTTGCTGATTGCGCGAAGAATTCGCGGCCCACATGCCGCTATTCCCTTTATTCGACCCACCCTCGTTTGCATGTGTCCCTCAAAAATGAAACACCCCGCCGGTCGGGGCTTATCGCCCGCCGACGCGCACTTGCATGTTTCCGGTATCCGCTACGACTTGGGCACAAAGGTGCCCATGTCTATCTGCAGATCGCCCTTCAGCTTGAGCTGCTCGACGAACCGCGGGATATTGCCCGTGGCGTAATACTGGCCCTGGACCTGGCCCTTCTCGCCGAACCCCGACTGCTCGAACATGAAGATGTCCTGCATCAGGATGACATTGCCCTCACGCCCGGTGATTTCCGAGATTTGGACGATCTTGCGGGTGCCGTCCACCATGCGGCTCTGCTGCACCACTAGGTTGACCGCCGAGGCGATCTGTTCACGGATCGCGGCCGAGGGCAGATCGTAGCCGGCCATCATTACCATGTTCTCCAGGCGCGACAACGCGTCGCGCGGGTTATTGGCGTGGATGGTCGTCAACGAGCCGTCGTGGCCGGTGTTCATCGCCTGTAGCATGTCCAGCGCCTCCGCGCCGCGGCATTCACCGACGATGATCCGGTCGGGCCGCATGCGCAGGGCGTTGATGACCAAGTCGCGGATGGCGATCCGACCGCGTCCCTCGATGTTGGCCGGACGGGATTCCAGCCGCACCAGGTTGCGGTGCGACAACTTTAACTCGGCCGAATCCTCGATGGTCACCAGGCGCTCGCTCATTGGAATAAACTGCGAGAGCACGTTGAGCAGGGTGGTTTTGCCCGAGCCCGTGCCGCCGGAGACCAGGATATTCTGGCGCGCCCGGACGGCTTCCTTGAGAAAGGCCGCCATCGCCGGTGTCAGGCTGCCGAAGCGTATCAGGTCATCCGTGGTCAGCTTGTGCTTGGCAAATTTGCGGACGGTGACCGACGGCCCATCCAGCGCCAGCGGCGGGATGACCGCGTTGACGCGCGAGCCATCGGGCAGGCGCGCGTCCACCAGCGGGCTGGCCTCGTCTACATGCCGGCCGAGCGGCTCGACGATGCGCTGAATGATCGTGATCAGATGGCGGTCGTCGAAGAACCGCGCGCCGGTCTCGTGAATCCGCCCCTTGCGCTCGACGAAAATCCGGCTGGGGCCGTTGACCATGACTTCGTCAACCGACTCGTCGCGCAGCATGGGCGTGATCGGGCCATAGCCGATCAGTTCGTCCAGGAGGGCCTGGCGGAAAACGCCCATCGGCAGGTCGCGCGGCAGCTCGTGGCGGACCTCGCGCAGCACGGCGTCGAGGGCCACCTCCAGCTTGTTGCGCAGTTCCTCGTCCTGGATCTGCGTGGCCGCGATTTCCGGCAGGTTCAGCTTGACCAGCACTTGCTCGTGGATGCGCTTTTTCATCACCATCATCTCGTCCGTATAGAGGATGGTGGCCTCGACAAAACGCTCATCCACTTCGGTCCGCCCCTCGGGTGGTTTTTCGCGGACGGGGCCGTGGTATTCCTTGGCCGCCTCCATCGTGCGGGCGACCTCGGACTTGGACTCCATGAAATGCAGGGTGTTGCCGCCGACATCCACCTTGTCGTTGTGCTTCAGCTCAGCCGGCGCCTCCAGCTTGCTCCCGTTCAGAAACGTGCCGAAGGTGCTCCCGCGGTCGGAAACGGTGAACTTACCGTTCTGGCCTGCGATCAGCGCGTGATAACGCGAAACTTTGTTGCCGGTCAGGACGACATTGTTATCGCGAGCGCGCCCGATGGTGGTCTCGCCGCCGTCGGCGAGTTCCACCACCGAGCGCCCCGCCATTGGGTCCACCGGCGTGATGTGCAGGGATGCCATGGTCGGATGATTACTTGCGCTCCTTGACGGGGATGGCCGCCTCCTGCTCGGTCGTCATCGTCTCGGCCGAGACCGGCGCGGTGGGCCGCGATCCCGGCGCCAACTGCGGGCTCATCAGAATCAGAACCTTGGTGTCCGACAGCGACTCGGTCTTCTCGGAGAAGAACCACGAAATCACCGGAATGCTCTTCAGGAATGGCACGCCATCCTTGCTTGATTGCTCGATCAGGCTCTTCATGCCGGCCATCACGAGCGTTTGCCCGAGCGGGCAGTTGACCGAGGTTTCCACCCGGTTGCGCTTGAGGTCGTAATCGCTGCCGATCGGCACGGGATAGCTCAGCTCAAGCTGGAGGTCCAGTTCCGCCGTGTTGGCGTCAATCAACCCGCCGCGCACTTTCATGATCAGGCCATAGTCAATGTCGTTGAGGCCGATGACGTTCTGGGTGGCCGTCCGCACCTTCAGCGTGCCGCCGCTTTGGTAAGACTTCCAATCCGGCGCGTCGTTGCGGAAGGTCATGTGCCCGGCGTTCTGCGTGCGGCCCGGGCCGCCGCCCGAGAAGAACTGCAGCGCGCCTTTCAGGCCGGAGTTAATGGTGTAAGACCCCGTCCAGCCGGACGAACGATCGGCGCCGATCGTGCCGGCGAAAGCCGCGGCGGTTGTGTCAATCACGACCAGGCCGGCCTTGGCCAGGTTCACGCCGATTTCCTTCTCCTCCTTGTCGGTGACGCCGACGAACACGGCATCCAGTTCCAGCATCACCGGCACAATTTTCAGGTCCACGAAAGCGGCAACCTTGGGCTCGTCCGCCTTGACCGTGTCGCCCTTGGGTGTGACCGCCAGCCAATCCTGCGCTTCGATCACGGACATGATCCGGCCGACGTCGTTCGAGCTGTAAACCAAGCCGCTGATGAAGAGGTTGTTGCCGGAATACTTCATCGCGATCGTGCCCGGCTCGGTCGAAACCGCGTCGCCTTCCTGCTGGGTCTTGTAACCCAGTTTGTCGAAGGCGGTCTTCAGCGCCAGCATCACTTCGGGCGTCGGCCGGAACGTCGCCAGGTTCACCGCGACCGGCGCGTACAGATCAATGACTTTCTTCAACAACCGCCAGTGCTCAATGCTGCTGACCTCGCCCTTGACCACCACGCGGTTCATGTTCGCTCCGATTTCCACCTCGGGAACCGTGTCGAGATCCTTCTTCATCGCCGCGACGACATTTTCAACGTTTTCCAAAACGTTGATGGTGTACAGCGCGGAGGCCTGGCCTTCGCCGGAGACCTGCAGGTCCGTCGCGCCCGCGCGCAGGCCGGTGACCTTGAGCTGCCGTTCGCTGTTCTGCTCGACCTTGACGACCGACTTGTCGGCCGCGCTGAAACTGCGGACCGCGAACGGGGTATCCACGATCTGGATTTGGCCGACCGTCACCGACAGGCGCTCCGCCTGCTGGCCGAACGCCGGCCCGCCGCAAAGAACCACCAGAAAGACGGCGATCACCAATGAAAGAACGCCCACGCCCCGCCACTGTGATTTCATCGCTTTCATGCTGCTTCCTCCTTTATGGTGTGCCCACGGACTGCACCGGGGCTGCCACATTCACTACCCCGGGCACTTTCGGCAGCTCAACGGATTTAAGCTCATTGAGTTGTCGTTCAAAGGTCAAATCGTCAATAATTCCGACATCCATCCGGTTGATCGCGGTCTCGTCGCCGCTGCGGCGCAGGGCCAGCACCAGTTCACCCTGGCGCTGGGCCGCAACGAGGAACATCGCTTGCTGCGGCGGCAGGGCGAGAATGATATCGCTGTTGCCAGGGTCGTTACCGAGGCCTGTGCTCATGCCGCCGACATCCAGCACCCGTACGCGCGGGAAGAGGGTGATGGTGACTTCCTCGTGCTCCTCCTTTACCGGCTCCGACTCGTCCGCCGTGCGGATTTTTCGCTTGGCTTGGAACGTTCCAATCACGGCCACCTCGTCGCCCGGCTGGACGAAGCGCGAAATGCCCCGGCCCGCGACGGTCAGCGTCACCGCCCACTCGCCGGCGCCGACCATCGTGGCCATGCTCCGGGTCAGCCCGATATCGGAGAGAAGGACATAGTCGTTTTCGGCGATCGAGCGCAGGGCCTTCTGCCCGTAAATCATTTCAACCTTCGACCACGGGATTGCCTGGGCCGGCCGCGCGGACAGCGGGACCGATTTCTTCATCACGGAGGCCGCAGCCAGTTCCTCGCCCGCCGGGATCGCGCGCGTCGCGGCGACCACCGCCGAGGCCTCCTCGACCGCCTGCTTGCGCACCGCGAGTAACCGCCCCACTGCCAGCACGGCGGCCAAGCCCAGAATGACGGCCAGGATCAACGGCATGAAGTTCTTCATATTCTTATCCCCGCTCCTTTGGAATGCTCACCATTATGAAGCCGTTGAAGGTTAGCACGCATAATTCATTCGCGTCAATGGATTAGTGCCTCGGCGCCGAGCGGCTCCCGCGCCTCGCCCCAGGCGAAGGCGCACTGGCCTGCTCCGGTCGCGGTGATCAGCAGCAGGATCTGGCGCTGCCCCTTGTTCCATACCGTAAGTTCCGACTTCATCTTCAAGTTTCCGACGGGGATCGTCTTGTCCAATCTCCAATTCTGGAGTCGCAGCGATTTCGCGAAATCTTCCCGCGCCGCGTTGAAATTGGCCGCGATCGTGCCCCATTCGTTCCAGGTCTTGCCGGATGTGTCACGTCCCGCGCTGATGGCGAATGGAGGCCGTGGCAATGGCTCGAGCCGCGGCGCCGGCCGCGCAAAGAAGGGTTCCGTCCAGCCCGTAGCGCCCAACGCGCACCAAACGCTCAATCCGCCGGCCAATACGCGCCGAGTGACGGCGTTGGGGGCCGAAGGCTGGCGGATAGATTTCATTTCGATCAATTACTCCACAGCATATACTGCCAGAAACGGTTATGTTCGGTGATCGCAAAGCCGCCGCTCTCGATCATGCCCGGACCGTCCGGCCAATTCGCATTGGCCACCGTATCCCGCCACCACAGGTTCATGCTTTGCTCGCGGCCCTCGGCGAACTGGCGCTGGAGTAGGGGATCGCTGTTCAGCCGCCGTACCCAGACCTCCTGACGTCCATCGCGGCCAGTGATTATCTGGGCGGTCGGGATAGTGCGCGGCGCGGACTCTGAACCCGAATAATAAGGATCGAGAAACCCAAGCATTCCAGCCAGCCAGCCCCACATGTTGTAAACGTGCTGGGTCCGGGCGCTGGCGCGATTATACCAGGTTCCGACCGGTTGGACCGTCACAGCCGGTGGCGGGGTTCCAGCATGGCGCACACTCCAAGCTTTTTCCCGGTCCTGAATCAGCACCTGTTGTTTGGTCCAGATCAGACTGCCAATATAAAAGGTGCCACTGATCATCAGTAACAAAAGCGGGAAGACGATCAAGGCTTCTAATAGAATGGTGCCGGACTTCAGATGGATTTGCGATTTGCAATTTGCAATATGCAATTTCATACTGGGCCACAATCATTGTTTAGCGATTTCTTTGGACATGGCGCGTCACTTCCTTAATGGCGCAGCAAGCCCCCCATCTGGATTGTTTGCAACTCGCCGCCGGACATGCCAGGCGGCGCTTCGTCCGCCGACAGATCGCTCAAATGGCCCGCTGGAGGCGGTCCGCTGACAGATTCCCAGGAAACTTGTGCCCAGAGTGCGGTGAGAACCGTGCCGCCGCTATGATCCGTCCAATATCCGGGTACCCAGCCGCCGTCCTCCATGCCCGGGTTTACCAAGCCCCACCGGAACTGCCAGGCCGACTTCCGATCCGACCAGATCCGGCTAACCGGCATCAGGATGGCGTCCCAGTCCGAGTTTTCCAGGTTGGCTTCGTCCACCGATTCCCAAACCCAACCCAAGTCCCGCCATTTCTGCCGTAACTCAGCGGCCATGGCGACGTTGTTCTGCATGGTGATAACCTCGGCGTCGCGCGTGGAATTGTACGCCGCCACGCCGGGACGGGCCGCATCGCGGTAGCCGGGCCGCGCGGCCGCGACGGCCCACATGAAGCGCCGGGGCCAGATGGTGAATACACTATGGAACGAAGGCGCCGGCGGCAGGTTCGGATCGCCGCCCATCACGAATTGAAGCGGATTACGCAGGCGGCGGGCGACGCCGATGACGGTGCTGCCTGGTCGCATGAAGATACCGTCACTGAGTTTGTTGGCCTGGCAAACCGCTGTCTGGAAGAACGGGTCGTTGGCCACGTCCATCGCATCACGCCCGAGCACGGTGTCGGTTCCCATCAGGGTTGGGCACTCGTTGCACTCTGGGAAACTCCAGTTCCATGTGGCTTTGAGCCGATCCGTTTTCTGATAATATTTGCGTTGGATGCCAAAAGCCTCTGGCACAAACATGAACCAGCCATCAGGCGTTTCCGTGCCGGGGCCGAATATGGTCAGCGGCGTGAATTCTCCTGTGGCCAGATCGGCATATTTCAGGAACTCGCCGTCGCCGTCATATGCCCCATCAGGGTTCTCGAGCCGCCAGAAACCGCCGCCATCATGGATGATTGCATACATAAACTCCGGATTGCCTTGCAGTTGCCGGCTGATCTCGGTGTCTTCGCGTAGATTGGCCTGAAGCGTTAAGCGGGCAGTGCGGATGCAGTGTTGGCCCAAGTTGGCAATTATCTGCGCCTCCGCTCGATTCATGGCCTCGATTGTTTGTTGATCGCGCTGAATCAACGGTCGCAACTGGGTATAACGAGAGCCGGCGGCCATCGCTGCGGCACGGGCCATTGAAATCTGCGCTGGGCTGACGTTGGTTCGCTCATTGAGCCGGATTACATTGGGAAGCGTATACCAGCACGGGCTACCCATTGAGCTGCAGGTTATCGCCAGCGTGGCCAGCATATTCCGCCGCCAGTAATAACGGTTTAGAACCCGCTCCAGCCATTTGTCCACAATGTAGTCCATGTTGCGCTTCACGGATTGGGCATAAGTCCAGGACATGGCGCGGTTGATGGCCGCGACGCGGCTGATGCCGTCGGCTTGGACCAGTGCGGCGGAATAGGCGGCCGCGTCGGCCGCGTTCTGAATTTCCATTCGCTGGCGGATCGTTTCGCCAACCACATAGACGCCGCAAATCAGCATCCACAATGTTAGTGAAATGATGACGGTCAGAGCCAGCACGACTCCGCTTTCGTCGCGGTAAAGCCGCCGGCAGAAACGATTGGCTTCGACAAGCAGATTCACGGCGACCAGTTCCAGTTTTCCATCGCCAGGACGGTTCGGTACGGTTTTGGCAGTCGTACGGTTTCAGTCAAACGCAAGTGCGGATACTTGGCCGCATCATAGTTAAGATGAACATTCCCGGTGATGTCGGGTGATTCCGTAAAAGGATTGAAATCATCCCATGGATTCAGACTCCAAGCCAGAATTGCGCCGACTACCGGAACAATCAGCGCAAAATCATGTTCAACCGTGGCCTCGATTACCCATGGGCCTGGTTCTGCCCCACCTATGGTAATTGGGCGGACGATGGCGCGGGTTTTAGTATAGGCGGCGCTGGAGGCGGGGATTTCGCCCCAGCCTGGAATGTCCTTTTGCGGAATATCTGAACGAGAGCCCATGGCAATCCATGAGCAGACTTGGGCGGCTGCATGGTTGGCCATATATTCAGCTTCAGTCCGGGCGAATGCATGGCGATCCCAGGCAATACTGTTGAGTGTAAACTCATCGCGCAGACCGGCAAACGGCATGGCGCCGGTTGCCGGCCAACTATCATTTTGGATGCTGGGGCCGCCCTCGTCACATACCGAGACCAGCGCTGCCCGTGCGGCGGCATAAGCGGCATAATGCACGACCTGTTTGGCAATCCATAGGTGCGCGAACTGGATAACCCCCATCAGAACGACGAAAAAAACGGGAAACACCAAGACGAATTCCAACATGACCGCGCCATTTTTGATTCCCAATTGGCCATTTGTGATTTGGACTTTTGGACGGGGTTGGTTGTCGCGTCCAATCACAAACTGCGTATTAGCAATCGAAAATCTCATATTCACGTTACTGGTTGCAGCACAAGGGCGATCAACAAGCCGATCCCGATCGGAATGCTAAACGGCATGCGGACGCGCTCGCTCTCGCGCGGGGGCAGGGTGGCGGCGCCCGCTCGGCGGTCGTAGCGGAAATCACAGCAGCAGCGGAAATAATGCTTTAAGCGGGCGGCATCGAGCTTGCCGAGGAAGATCATAATGACGCCCATAATGACCCCGGCCAGGGAGATGAACCAGAGCATGGAGACCAAACGCTCAATGCCGGCGATGGCCCCGGCGGCCATCATCATCTTCACGTCGCCGCCGCCGGCGCCGCGCATCAGGAAGGGGAAGAGCATAAACACGCCGGCGAGGGCCGCCGCGACGAAGCCGGAAAGGAAGAACGGCCAGCCGCCGTAGCCGAAGCGCCAGACCAGCGCCACCGCAGTCGCTCCCAGGGTCAAGAAGTTGGGCAGGCGCCTTTCCCGGATATCCCCGAAGGAAAGAACGCCTGCCCACACAGCCGAACCTGCAAGCAGGATGACACCGAAGGCCGTCATGCTTGCGCCATTCTATCACGAATCGTCTTACTTGTCCTCGATGGCCTTGCGGTGTGTTTCGCTTTGCGTGACAGCCTGCTGGGCAATCTGCTTCGCGTTTGACTGGAGGTTGGCCGCGTTCTGGGACTGGCCGGCCGTCGTCTGGCCCATCACGTTAAAGCCGGTCCGGATGTTGCGGGCGAAGAACATGACCGCCACCACCACCGCTGCTGCAACCAAGACGCCGAGGATCACATATTCCATCATCACCGCGCCGCACTCATCGCCGGCCAGCCGGCAAATGAACCGGCCCAAGGCACTGCGCTTGGCTCGGGCGATTGACAGTTTCTTCTTCATTTCACTCCACTTCATTGCCTTTCCTCCTCTTGCTGCGCGGCTTGCGCCGCGTTGTTGTGTCTCTCCATTGGGATCCAGCGGTCATGGCACGGGCAAACTAAGCCCGCAGATGATGCGCTGAATCCACCCCACGAACATGTTGCCAACGAAACCAAAATTGCCGGTGACGGAGCCGGCAGGGTCGAAAATTACGACATCCTCCATCACCACGAGCGGCAGAATAATTAACGTGGTCAAAATGACATATTCCATTAGCACATCGCCCCGCGTGCCCATCGCTAAAACACCCCAAAGGGTTGGTCGCCGCCGTTGGGCTGTTTCTTCCCGCCGCATAGTATGCCATCTGTTCCCCATTGACATTAAAATCAAAAAAACAAGGGGGTGGCAAGCATGGAAATTGGGGAAAATTAAGCCGGGCTAATGCTGGCGCAGGTCTAAGTTTGCACCTGGGCGTCGGGCCGGCATGCCCGACCTACGGTCCGCCCATGCTGGATATATATTTTTCGGCTGAAAAATCGTGATTGGAGCCGGGCGGGGTCCAGATGAATCCGGCGGGCGCCGCGCTGGTCGGCACGAACAGGCCGGCGAGATAGTCATTATATATATTGGTCCAGTCGGCGCGGGTCAGCATGTTGGAATAGCTTTCGCCATGAACGAAGACCATGATCGCGTTATTACTGTATTTCTCCAGCATGACCGTCCAGTTGCTGAACCCGTACATGAACTCGTCCACGTCCTCGGCCGCTTGCTCGGTGTAAACCGACTCATAGCGCCCATCCAGCGAGACACGGCACTGAGGGTGCAATTTCCACAGGGCGTAGCTTGACCAGTTGAAGGGCAGCAGCAGGTTGCCCGCGATCCGGTTGGTTCGGATGAACTCGATTGCCCAGACGGGATAGGCGTAAGGGTCCACCTTGACCTGCAAGTTGCTGGTCGCAATCAGGTAGCCGGCCACGGCTAGCGCCGCCGGATACACGGCCATGTCCGCGACAAATGCCGCCGCCTGGGTTAACGCCGGACGGATGGTGATTTTCAGACGCCGATAAGCGGCGTGATATCCGGACTTGATTGCCAGCAAAAACGGATAGAGGCTGAAAACGGCGGCGGTCAGCCCGAAAAAAGTCAGATGCCGCATGTGGCGCAGGCCCAGGTAGCAGGTCACCGCCAGCAACAGCCAGCCTTGCCGGAAGATGGCCCGGCGTCGGCTGATCAGGGCGTACGCCACGCCGATTATGGTGATCCCCAGCATGAACGGGAAGCCGCTCCAGAGCTGGCCGAAATCGGCAATGCGCGGGCTCCACCACTCCACGATGTAAGGACGCTCCATCGTCACCGCGCGCAACAAATAGACCCACATCAATGGTCCGTATGGATTGATCAGCGATGCCGCCAGCACGAAGGCCAGGATCAGGCCCATCCGGGTCAGATTGCGGCGATGCGTGGCCGTCGCGCTTGCGCGCCACGCGGCATGGATCCACAGCAGAAACTCCGTTGTCATATACAATCCGATCAACCCGATCCCAGCCAGGAATCCGCCGTGAATATTCACCCAGGGGATGGCCGTGACCGGGAACAGCCAGGCGAATCCTTTTTCCCCGCGTTTGAGCCGCTCCAGCAGCAGTAACCAGAGGGTAAAGAAGAAGTATGTGAACGCATGGGCCCGCAAGGTCATCATGAAGCCCGGGAAGAAGGACCAGAAACTCAACAGGGTCAGGATCAGCGCCGCCGGACTCCAGCCGCGATATAATATCCGGTGAACGCGGCGGATCATATATAGGACAGCGGTCACCAGTCCGATCTTCAAGCCCCATAAGCCCAGGTCGCCGAACACGGCCGTCAGCAGGTAATCCACTACGCCCATGCCCCATTCATGGTCCACCCACAAGGCATGGCGCTCGGTGTATCCGAACGGATCCTGCATCGGCGCGCTGCCGGTGCTCAATACCACGTGGCCGCTGGCCAGCCGGTGCCAGACATCCAGGTCCACATTGTTGAACATCATACACAGCGCGATCACCCAGGCGATCACCGTGACGTGGAACAGCACCCGGCGGACGCATTCCCAACTGGCGCGCGAAAGTTTCATGGCCGGCAATAGGTATTATGACCGTTGCGCGGTGTCAATGCGCCAGCGCGGGCGATTTGCCTGCTGCGGCGTCGCAGGTTGCAGCATGCCTAAAGGGCAACCAAGCGCTCCAATCCGGCTCATCCCCAGCGCCCGGTCGAAGCCCGGCGCCGCAGGAGATCGTTTGGCCGCAGCCATTCCTCGCGCTTGACTTGCGAGCCGAAAAAAATGATCGTCAGGCAGATCGGGTAATGACATCCGGCAACTGGCGCGTGGGGAGCCGGCCGGGCAGGAGGAGCGGGGCGATGGCGGATGACAAATCGTTTCTAGTGCTTTTCTTTGAGCCGGTCCGGGAGTTTCTGGAGGACGACGACGTCTCCGAAATTCTGATCAATGGGCCCCGGCAGATTTACATTGAGAAGCATGGCAAGTTGCAGCCGACCTCCGCCGAGTTTATTAGCGAACCAGCCCTGCGCGCGGCGGCCAGCAATGTTGCCAAGAGCGTTGGCCGGATCCTCAACGACGAATTTCCCCGGCTCGACGCGCGCTTGCCGGACGGCTCGCGCGTCCACGTCGTGATCCCGCCGATGGCGCGCGGCGGCACGACGGTCGCCATCCGCAAATTTCGTCGCGAGCGCCTCAGCATGCCCGAGCTCATCAATTTCCATACAATCAATGAACGGGGCTCGCGTCTGCTCGAAATCATCGTTAAACTGCACAAGAACGTGATCGTGTCCGGCGCCACCTCGTCCGGCAAGACTACCGTGCTCAATGTTCTCAGCCGCTTTATTGCCGAAGATGAGCGCATTATCGTGATTGAAGACGCCAGCGAACTGCAGCTCCAGCAGACGCACACCGTTTGCTTTGAGACGCGCAAGCCCGACGCGCACGGCCGCAACGAGGTCACGATCCGGGATCTGGTCCATTCCGCCCTGCGCCTGCGGCCCGACCGGCTGGTGATCGGCGAGATCCGCGGCGGCGAGGCGCTTGACCTGTTGCAGGCGCTCAATTCCGGCCATGCCGGCAGCATGTCCACGATCCACGCCAACAGCCCGGCCGATTCGCTCGCGCGCGTCGAGACCTGCGCGCTGCTCAGCGGCATTGATATCCCGCTGCTGGCCCTGCGCGCGCAGGTGGCTGCGGCGATCCAGATTGTAGTGCATACCGCGCGTATGTCGGATGGCTCGCGCAAGGTGACTCGGATCGCCGAGGTGCTTCCCTTGAAAGGCGGGGAATACCAGGTGCAGGATTTGATGGTGTACCGGGTCAAAGGCATGGCGCCCGACGGGACGATTATGGGCGACCACCTGTTCACGGATGCGACCCCGGGGTTCGCGGAGGAGGCAAGGTTATGGGGACTGCCGCTGGAACAGTTGATGGACTCGGGCTGAAATCCAGGCCGCGCAACGGGCGCGACGGTTCAAATGAACAAAAGGAATCATGTAGAAGGGGAGCGTTGGTGGTTGCGTAAGGGTTTACTTCAAGGCAACTGATCCATGTCATTATCCCATCTCAAATCGGCTGATTTGAGCGATGTCGGCCGCAAGCGGAAGAACAATGAGGATGCCGTCCTGAGTCTGCCGGAATCCGCCGTTTTTTGTGTCGCGGATGGGATGGGGGGGATGGCCAGCGGTGAGGTGGCCAGCCAGTGGACGGTGGAGGAGCTGGCCCGCGCGTTTGCCGCCCCGCCGGCGGGCGTGGCCCGCAAGGAAATCGTCCGGCAGGCCTTGAACGCCGCCAGCCGGCGGATCAAGAAAATGTCGGAAGACAAGGGCATGTCCGGCGCCGGCACGACAGCGGTTGTTCTGCTGTTCGATCCCCGCCAGCCGGCGCAGGCTCTGATCATGCACGCGGGCGACAGCCGCGCCTATCGCATTCGCAACGAAAGACTGCAGTTGCTGACCACGGATCACTCGCTGGCCCAGGCGGCCGGCTTCAAGCATGAACGCATGTTGCCTTCGATGTTCCGCGGGGTTGTGACTCGCGCCGTGGGCCTCGAAGAAACGGTCGAGGTTGAGGAAACGCCGGTGGATGTTCAGCCGGGCGACATCTATTTGCTGTGTACGGACGGCCTGAGCAAGATGGTCAACGACCGCAAAATCCAAAAGGTGATCCGCAAAGCCGGCGCGGATGATCCGGCGGCGCTGGCCCGCGTGCTGGTGGACGAGGCCAACGCGGCCGGCGGGGAAGACAATGTATCGGTCGTTATCGTCACGGTCGGTCCATTTGACCCGGCCGCCACAATGGATGAGCCCGCAACCGAGGCGCATACCCGCGAGACCGCGGCCCAGTCCGGGCGCGCCGCCGTCGCGCCGGCGGTGCCCGCGTTTGGTCCGGCCCCGGGCGCCGGAACGGTTGCCGACCTGGATGATTTGGGCGCTGGAGATACGCCCGTCACCGGTCACGACTTTCCCCAGCGCCAGACCGGCCAGACCATGCTCAGCGGCGGCGGCACGATGTCTGCTGTGACACCGGCTTCGCTCTCGCAGATGGTCCAGCCGCCGACGCTGGTCACCGTGCCGACGGCCGCTGCCCCGGTGGGCGGCGCGGCGCCCGTCGCCACCCCGGTTGCTGCGCCGGTGGTTGACCCGGCCGCCGCCCCGGCGATCGGTGCCGGGTCCGCCGCCACTCCGACTGCCGCGCCGGCGGCGGTAACGGCCACCGGCACAGGTGAGCTGTCGGGACCGCCGTCGCCCGTCGCGCCGGCGGCGGCGACGATTGCCGATACGCAGGAGAAGACGGCGATTGCGCCATTCCCCACGGAACGGCGCACCGCCGAGCATCACTCGGCGCCGAATGCGCGAAGCGGGGATAATTATTACCCGCCGGTGGTCGTCAAGTATGTCAATCCTGTGGACTATCGTCCACTGGTCAAGGCCGTTTCATTCTTGATTGGCGTGCTGGCGGTAGTTGTTATGGTCGCCGCCTGGTACGCGAACCGGGTCATTCAGCGCCCCGCAGTCAAAGATCGGCCACCGGCGCGGGCTGCCGCCATCACGCCGACCAAGGGAAAGTAAGCGTATGAAAAAGTTCATGCTCATAATCGCGCTGCCGGCCGCATTGTTGATGCTCGGGTCGGCTGCCTGCACGAGCACGCCGAACGTGGTTTATCCGGCGGCTGAAGTTCCGTCGGGAGTCACCGTCACGGAGGACGGCTTGCGCGCCGTGTTGATCACTTGGGTGCGGCCATCGCCCAATGTCAGTCAATTCCTCATCGAGCGCGCGGATTCCGCGGATGGGCCGTTCACGGAGGTCGCGCGCGTGGATCCACATCGGATGCAACAATACGAGGATAGGGGGACTGAAACGCAGCCGATGCGCGATTCGGAGCATTACTACTATCGCCTGATCGCGCTGCTGCGTAATGGCGGCGAAAGTCCACCCACGCGGGTGGTCAAGGGCGGTACCGCGCCCCCGCCCGAGGCCCCGAAGGCGTTCACCGCTGAAGCTCCTTCCTCGCGCGCCGTCAAACTGACCTGGCGCAAGTCGCCCTCGCCGGGCGATGTGAAATACCGCATCGAACGCGCGAAGTATTCCGCGCGGGACGATTTCAAGGTTATCGCCATGGTGGACAGCGCCGAGTATCTCGATGGCGGAACACCGCAGTCTGAACTGGAGGACAGCACCGATTATATTTATCGGATCACCGCCGTCAACCGCGTCAGTTCCGAGAGCCCGACGGTGCTGTCGGACAAGGTCACCACTTTCCCGCCGCCGCGCGTGGTCGAAGGCGTCGAGGCGGTCAGCCGCGAAATCCGGTGCGTGCCGTTGAGTTGGGACAAGAGCCCGGAGAAGGATGTGATCCGCTACGATATCTGCCGCGGCGATTCCCGGGAGGGGCCATTCGTGAAGATTGCGGAAGTCGCCGGACGCGAGAACACGGCGTTTCTCGATGGCTCGACCAATCCGGGCAACCTGACGGACGATGGCACCTACTGGTACGTTATTCGCGCGGTGAACGACGTGACTGCCGAGAGCGCTGATTCCAAGCCGGTCTCCGCAACGACCCGCGAGGTGCCGCCGGTGATGGAGCAGATCCGGGCCACGGCGCGCGAACCGCGCCGCGTGCCGCTGGCGTGGGCTCGGTCGAAGGACGAGAAGGTGATCGGTTACGAGGTCTGGCGGGCGAAGGGAGATGAGGATTTTGTGATGGTGGAAAAGGTGGCGGGCGGGTTTCGAACCAATTACATTGATCACGGGGGCGCCATTCAATCGCCGGCTGATATCGCCCTGCTGGCTGACGACACGGAATACTCATATAAACTCATTGCATTCAATCTGGGTTACGTCCGATCGTCAGCATCCCGGCCGGTGAAGGTGAAAACCAAGGCGCGCCCGGCGACGCCGGATGGATTGCAGGCGACCACCAATGTGCCGCGTGCGATTGATGTGACTTGGGCGGCCAACCCCGAGCCGGACATCATGGAATATGTGGTGGAGGTGGCGGATCGCCCCGGGAGTTGGAGCGAGTTGACGCGGGTCGCGCCGACCAATGACTGTGCCCGGCCGTCCGCGCGCGAGATCAAGCTGGACCATGGCCGGGCGCGCTATTACCGGGTCAAGGCGATTGACCGCGACCGCTTGGAGAGCGATTGGTCTGAACCTGTCAAGGGCGCCAGCAAGCCATTACCGCTGGTTCCGCAAGGACTGCGGGTGGAGCCGGTGGACGGCGGCGTGGCCGTTCGCTGGGATCCCTGCGAACAGCCGGACATCCGTGAATACGGGGTATGGAAGTCCACGATGTTCAGTTGGACTTATCTGGGCGCATGCGAGAATCCGGAGTTCGTTTTTCTGGCGCCCGACCTGGCCAGCTCATTCTCGGTGGCCGTCACGGCGGTTGACACATGCGATCTGGAGAGCCCCAAGAGCCGCGTGATTGAAGTGCGGGCGATCGCGAAATAGGCGCCCGCGGCGAGGTGAATTAAACGTCCACGGCGATAGGCTGCCGCGTAAGCTCATCCAGCTTACGGGACTTGCCCAGCCGGCGCTTGCGCGTACGCAACCCCAAGGGGGGCGAGATCCTGTGGAAGATGCCGAGCGGATTGGCGGCGAGTTTCGTTAAAACCAGAATCCGCCCTTTTTCTTCACCTTGATCAACGGCACATCAATATATTTTGATTCGCCGCTCTTGACGCGGTGATACTGCTCGTAGGTTTCGTAGCCTTCAAGCTCGATCCGGACCTTGTGGTTGACGCCCGGCGTGACCTTGATCGTGGCCTCCGTCAGCGGTTGATCGTCAACAAAAACCCGCGCCTCGCGCGGCGTGACGGCAATTTCGAGTTCGCCGGGTGCGGCGGCGGCCAGCGCGGCGGCTTCCGCCTGTCGCCGGGACTCCTGATCGGCCTTTTCCTTTTCGGCCTTCGCTTTTGCTTCCCGTTCCGCCTTTTGAAGCGCCGCTTGTTCGGCCTTTTCTTTTTCGGCCTTCTCTTTTTCGGCTTTGAGGCGGGCTTCCTCGGCCGCGCGAGCTTGCGCCTCACGCTCCGCTTTTTCCTTCTCCGCTTTGAGGCGGACTTCTTGTTCGGCCTTGGCGCGGGCCTCCTGTTCGGCTTTTGCCTTTTCAGCTTTGAGGCGGGCTTCCTCGGCGGCGCGGGCCTGCGCTTCACGCTCCGCTTTTTCCTTCTCCGCCTTGAGCCGGGCCTCCTCGTCCGCCTTGGCTTTGGCCTCGGCTTCAACCTTGCGCTGCGCCTCGAGCGCAGCGGCTTTCCGTTCTTCCTCCGCTTGTTGCTGAGCCGCCGCTTCGGCCGCCCGACGCTCTGCTGCCGCCTTTTGCATGGCCGCGACTGCGGCGGCTTGGCGCTCTTCTTCGGCTCGTTGCTGGGCGGCCAATTCGGCGGCCTTGCGCTCCGCTTCGGCCTGTTGCTGCGCGGCCAGCTCGGCGGCTTTCCGCTCCTCTTCCGCCTTGCGCTGCGCCGCTAATTCCGCCGCCTGGCGCGCGGCCGCATCCTTGATCCGGGTGTCGGCGGCCGTTCGCAGCGTGTCGGCCTCGTTGACGAAGCCGCCGAGTTCACGGCGGCCATAAGTTTCGGGCACCATTCCCACCAGGGTTTGCAGCGCCTGGCGCAGGCTATCGCCTTCGGCGAGACGGTTGGCGGCGTATTCGTCGCGAGCGCGCTCAAAGATCAGGCGCGCCATCTCGGCGTACTTGGCGCGAATGGCGTCGGACACCAGCTTGAGATCTTCGGCGGAAGGCTGAATCGGCTCGGCCGGCCATTTTTCCAGCGCCGTGACGGGCGGGTTCAGATCCGATGGGGTGCGCGCGGCGGCCACTTGCGCCAGCAGCGCGGTGCGCTTTTGCGTCGTTCGCGCCTGCCGGGCCTGCGCCATGGTTGCCAGCGCTTCGTCGTATTCCGCTTGGGCCAAGCTCACCAGGCCCGGCGCGCGCGCCGGCAGGTTGGTCAGCGCGCCATATTCGGGATCGCCCGTGTAGCCGGAATTGATCTTGATCACGGCCAGGTTGCGCAGGTCGCCGATATAGCCGGCGAAAGCGGCCTTGATGGCGTCCGCCACCTTCTGCAATCGGGCGCGGCGCCGCTGGCGCGCGGCGTCGTCGCGGCCGGCGGTGGTCTGCGTGACGAGCTGCTGGTACTGCCGCAGGAGTTGCTCCATCGCGGCGAAGCCGGCGGCGTCGCCGGTGAACTTTGTCGGCACCAATTTGAGGAGTTGATCCACGCGCGCGGCGAAATCCAGGAATTCCAGGCCGTCCTGCAATGAGCCGGCCACCTGGTCGAAGGCATCGGTGGTGATGCCCATCAGCATCTGGTATTCGGACAGAGCCCGCCAGTCGTTAAGCAGGCGTTCGGTTTCGGCGCGGTTGCCGTCCTGGATGGCCAGTTCCTGGGCGTTAGTGAAGGCGGCGGGGATGGCGGCGGCGCTCACGCGCAGGGCATTGACGCGCGTCCGAAGTTCGCGATCATCCGGATTCAGTCCGAGCTGGTTCAAGGCCTGGTTCATCCGCCCGTTGAGGTCGCGGACGTACGCCACATCAGGCGTCACCCGCTCAGCGGTCGGCGCTTCGCCGCCGACGTCCGCGCCGGCCGGCGGGCCGCCTCGGAACCGCGCCAGTTGGCGGTCGAGCAGGGGGCGCAGGAAGGGCCAGCCGAAATACCCGCCCGCGCCCAGGCCGCCGAGGATGATCAGGAGCGCCAGCAGGCGCGCCAGCAAGACCAGCCGGCCCAGCCGGCGTTGCGTGGCCGGGTGTACCGCCACAGTCTTGTCGTCCCGCGTGCGCGAAGCCGCGCTGGGCGGCTGCGCGGCTGAAGAGGGCGGCCGCGCCGGCCCGGTGCTTTCGGGGTGTGGGGGGACCGTCGGCGCGAGGGTGGGGCTGACGGTTCGCGGGGCCATGGTGGCCAGTGTGCGCGAGTCAAAGAAGGTGGTGGTCAGATGCTGGCCGCGGCTGCGGATGCTGTCCACAATCTTTTCCAGATCGCGCTTCATCTCGCTGGCGCGGGCGTAGCGCTTCTTGGGATCCGGCGAGAGTGATTTTTCCACAACCGGACGAAGCGCGGGATACTTGTTGAAAACCGCGTCGTTGAAATCGAACTCCTTGACCTGCGCCCGCTGCTGGAATTCCACCCAGGCCGCGTTCATGTCGGCGGGGAGGCGGGGAAAGGCCGGCTTGCCGGTGAGCGATTCATAGAGGCACAGCCCCATTGCATAGATGTCGGATTGCGGCGACCCGCGGTCGGTGGCGGACGTGGCCATTTCGGGAGCCATATAGTCGAGCGTGCCGGGCACGCCGCCGACCGTGGCGGTGCCGGTGACGTCGCGCGCAACGCCGAGATCGAAGATCTTGGCCTCCTCGGGATGCCCCTTGGGCGCGTAGAGGTTGGTCGGCTTGATGTCGCGGTGGATGATGGGTTTCGGGTTTTCGTGCAGGAACGCGAGCGCGTCGAGATACTTGATGAAGATCAACAGGCATTCCTCGGGATCCAGCCGGCCTTCCTGCTTGATCCGGAAACGCAGGCCGGCTTCGGGCATACCCTCGAGCAACTCAAGGATCAGGAAGTACTGGCTCTCGTTCGTGGCGCCCTTGACGGCGACGAAGTCAATGTACTCCACCAGCGCGGGGTGCGAATACTGCTGCAGGATGCGCGCTTCCTTGATGAAGCGGTCGGACTGGCGTTCAGCGAACAGGTGCTTGATCGCCACCGCCTTGCCGTCGCTGCGGCGCACGCCGCGGAAAACCTCGCCGAAGCCGCCGCGGCCGAGCACCTCGTGCAGTTCGTAGACGTCCTTGTCCTTGTGCTCGATCGTGCGGTAATGGATGCGCTGGAAGCTCTCGTACATCGGCGCGAAGCCGGGAAAGCGCTCCTCACGCTGCGGGTGCAGCGCTTTGCTGATAAATGACTTGCTGTGCGCGAGCACGCGGAACACGCCCGGCCGGAAAGATGGCTCCGCCGGTTTGGAGGTGGTGCGCCAGCGATTCAGGTAGCCGATATGCGCGCTCTCGCCCAGAGGTTCGTACGGCAGCTTGCCGGTCATCGCCTGGTAAATACAGGTGCCGAGGCTGAACACGTCTGAAATCTCGTCGCCGCGAAAGCTATCGGTGTGGACGAAGTCGGGGGCCATGTAATCGAATGTGCCCTTCCAGCCGACGGTGCTGGCCTGGCTGTCCTGCTCGTTGCGGGCAACATCGAAGTCGAAGATTTTGACCGTTCCGTTGCGGGTCAGAAAGATATTGGAAGGCTTGAGGTCGCGGTGGACGATGCCGCGTTGCTGGGCGTAGATCAGCGCGCCGAACACCTGGTCGAAGATATGCTTGACCTCCGGCCAGGGCAGGCCGCGAGGCTGTTTTTTCAAACGGTCATCGAGCGTCTCGCCCTCCAGGAACTCCATTACCAGGCACATGGCCTCGTCCCATTCGCCGGGATGCCAGATGAACGAATCGGCGTAGCGGACAATGTTGGGATGGTTGAGCCGCTTGAGGATCTGGGCCTGGCTGTTGAACCGCGCGTGGGTACGCTCGTTGTCGGCCGTGACGCGCAGCACCTTCATGGCCACGATGGTGTCCGCCGGCAGACTGTCCGGTGCGCCGCCCAGGCAGCGGGCCTTGAAGACCTTGCCCTGGGCGCCGTCGCCGATCAGGCTGACTAGCTCGTAATTGCCGATGCGATCCTTGGCCATGCCACCCATCCTCTGCCGCCTGCGGCACGCAGGCCGTGTTGCTGACGGGAACAATTGCACAATCGGCAATATGCGTCAACATTCCGGCTGGAGTTCGGGCTTCCGCTGAACGAAGTCCAGCGGCCGCCGCTTCGCCTGGCCGTCGGGCCAGTTCCATTTGTTTGCTTTAGCGCGCGAAGCGTAAAAAAGCGCGCTCGAATTCGGCTTGATCCTTGAATCCGTAGTGGGTCTGCAGGGCGGTCTGGGAATCGGTTCCCGCCAGGACATCGTTGAGATATCGGGGGAAGCAGTTTGGGTCGTGTTTAAGCAGCAGGAAACCGACAACATATTTGGCGGTTGTATAAAAAGCGTCCAAGTCCGCCGGATAGCCTTCAGTATTGAGCAATTCGGCGGTGGGATAGGGGCGCTCCAGGCGTGGGAACTGGGCCTTGCGGCTTTTCTTGATCCCCTTGAATGCTGCGTATGCGAACTCGCCATAATAGCCGGCCAGGCCTTCGTTCAGCCAGAGCGGACAGGCGCCGGCGAGAAACCGGTTGAGCACCAGATGCGTCATCTCGTGGGCCAGAACGTCGCCGCTGGATGATGTGTCGTCCGCCTGTTGAAGGAGCATCATCGAACCCCGCACTTGGGAAAAGGACCAAGCCGGCACATCGGGGAGTATCTGCCGCAGCGCCTGCCAGCGGGCCGGCGACTGAAAAATGAAAATATGGGATCGGCCGCCGATCCGATCCGGTGTCTGGAGATCGCCCGCAATGAAACTATAAAAGAACTCGCTCAGGCGGGCCACTTTACGGGCAAAGATGGCCTGCTCATAGTGCAGGACAAAATGTGGGGTTTGCGCGTGCTTCCAGGCCAGACCGGGCTGGGCCAGCACCCGCCGGCCCTCGGCAGGGAGTTGGGATTCGTCCCATGCGCCAGCCTCCACTTCTTCAAATGGCCGGTTTCCCTCGGCCGCATCGGTTGCGGCGGCCGGCAAAGCCGAGCATAGCCAGACAGCGGCCGTAACAGTGGAAAGCCAGCGGGGGGAGGGGATACTTAATAGCTTCAGGAATCCAGCGGACTGGGCTTGCGCATGGGCTTGTGGCCATGCCGGATCATCCAGTCCACCGCCGCGCGCTCCCAGCCAATATCGTGGCCCGCCTTCTCGCTTTCGTACCACTTGTGGCGCAGGATCTCTTGCTTGATATCCTCCCACTGGCGAAAGAGACGGGTATTCTTGACCCAATGGTCTATGGCGCCCTGACTGCAAGCAGATGAACCTTCTTTGCTCGTGTTCATGGCATGTAAAGCGCTTTAACTATCGGTAATACAATAGACGGTGGAACGTTCCCAGTCAATAGCTCCCAACATATTTATTACATTTTTCTTGTCAAGCAATAACATACTTATTCCACCCAGCCGATTAGTCCCTTCAGATAGGCGCTTTCCGGGAAACCCAGTTGAATTGGATGATCTGGAGGTTGGTGAAGCGTTTCGATGAC
This sequence comes from uncultured Verrucomicrobiota bacterium, assembly GCA_964570325.1. Lineage (GTDB taxonomy): Bacteria > Verrucomicrobiota > Kiritimatiellia > CAIQIC01 > CAZMXS01 > CAZMXS01. Next base: position 100,962 of record CAZMXS010000007.1, read on the forward strand.
GCGCACGTTTCGGCCGGCATCCTTGGCCGCCCAGGCGACGGCCATACGGAAGTCGTTGTCGGACACAAGCCCGGAGCAGGAGAACGTGGCAAGGATGCCGCCAGGCGCAAGCAGTTTCAGAGCCAACAGATTGATGTCCTTGTAGGCCCGCAGGCCTTTCCCAAGTTGCGCCCGGTTGACGACAAATCGCGGAGGATCGAGGATGACCACCTCGAATTGCCGGCCGGTGTCCCGGAAGGCCCGCAATGTGATGGGCACATCCGCCCGGATGTACTCCACCGGCAGGCTTGAGCCGTTCAGCCGGTGATGGGTTTCTGCCTGCGCGATGGCGGCGGCCGAGCGGTCAATACCTGTGATGGAGCGGGCGTCGGCTGCGGCGGCGTAAATCTCAAAGGCTCCGGTGTAGCAGTAGGCGCTCAAGACGGTGCGGTTCCGAACATAGGCCGCCACGCGGCCCCGGTTACCGCGTTGATCGAGAAAGAAACCGGTTTTTTGTCCGCCCGCCGGGTCCACCTCAAACACCAGTCCATCCTGGTGAATTCGGGTTGGCGCGTCTGTGTTGCCTTGACCGAGTCGCGCAACGGCTTCGAGATCCAAGCCCTCGCGCGCGACTGCGTCCGGTTCTGCCAGCGCCACGATCTGTTCAAGCCCGGTTCGTTCCCGCAGCCGGTCCAGCATGGCCGGCAGATACGGCAGGAGCGCGCGCGAAACGACCTGGACCGCCAGTGTATCGGCGTAGCGGTCCACGATCAGGCCGGAAATACCGTCCGCCTCCGAGTAAATCAGGCGGTAGGCGTCGGTGTCGCCGGCGGGTTCAAAAAGGCGCTGCCGCAGCGCGAGCGCCCGGTCAACCAAGTCGCCGAAGAAAGCATCGTCCAGCGCTTGGCCGGGCGTCCGCGCATACAGCCGCACGGCCAACGCGGCCTCCGGATGAATCAGGCCGCGCGCCAGCCAGGTTCCATCATGGGCCACGACATCGGCCTGATCGCCAACCCGGGCGGCCCCGTCCAAGCCGGCGATCGCCCCGGAAAAAACCCAGGGATGCCCGTTGGCGATGGTCCGCTCGCGGCCTCGTTTGAGTTTAACCACACAGTTTCCCGACGCTTTCATGGGACCGTATTCTCCTCATTATTTTTGAAAAAAGAAATTCATTTTCCCATGTGATTGATGTACATAACCGCAACTGTGGCGGGTAGACACCACATGGGCCATGGGGTGCGTTCCCCGGCCGGTGCCATTGCGGCGGCCTGCCTTGCCTTTTGTCTATGGGCCAGCCTGCTCGTGGCGGCCGGCTGCCGCCCGGCCGCGCCGGAGTATGTGCGCCCGGTGTGGGAGGAACGCGAGCCGGTGGTGCGGATTCATGCGCCACGCGCTGTTTTGGATCCGACGACCTTGAGCAATTTCACGGCGTTTACCAGGATTCGGGTCTTTGCCCAGGAATATGACCAGCCTGATGAATTGGCAGCGGCGCTCATGGCCGACCCCGGCTATTGCGATCTCATTGTGGCGCGCGACTACCAGATAAACATTTTTCGCCAGTTGCGTCTGCTCCATCCCATTGACCAGGGTCGGCTGCCCGGGTTGAGCAATATCGAATGGCGGTTCCTGAATTTGGCCTTTGATCCCGGTAATCGCTATTCAGTTCCATTTTTGTGGGGCACATTCCGGTTGGCGTTCAGCCCGGATGATTTTCCTGAGCCGCCCGCCAGTTGGGCGGAGTTGTGGGCTGAAGACTCCGGCATCCAGCCGTTGTTGCCCGGCAATCGGCACGATGCCTTCGGGTTGGTTCTGCTGCAATTGGGCTTGCCGGTGGATTCCCGGGAAACGGCCCACTTGGAAAAGGCCCGACACAAGTTGTTGGATCTGGCCGCGCGCGGCGCTTTCCAGCCTCCGGCCGCCGCCGCGGCGTTGCTCGCCGCTGGTTCGAATCTGCTGGCTGTTGTTGCCAGCGATTGCGCGGCGCGCCTGACCAATGGCCTGGCGTTTACCATCCCGCAAGAAGGCACATTGCTGTGGATTATGTCGCTGGCCATCCCCCGTGATGGGCGCCATCTGAATGAGGCCCATGCCCTGATTGAATATCTGCTCCAACCCGAGGTAGCCGCGCCGGCGGCTACCGCCGCCGCCGCCGCCACACCCAATAAAGGCGCCCGGGATTTCCTGGAATTTCAGGTTTCCGAAAACCCGCTGATCTACCCCGAAAGCGCCCAGTTGGCGCGTTGCCGACTGAATCCGGCGGTGGACGACGACCCGCAGGGATTGATCAACCAGACCTGGTCCGCCATTCGGCGCGCCATGCTGGCCGGCGGCGAACGCCGTTTGGAGGGGGGGCCGTGAACGCCAATGGCAAGGGCAACGGCAAAGCTCGCGCGCCCATCCGCGCGGGCGTTTTGCGGGCGCTGATCCTGGCCGGCCTGCTGCCGGTGGTCCTGACTTTCGTCGCCAACCAGACGCTCACGCGGCAGGCGCTGCTGGATTCCGAATACGACAAGATGTCCGTGCTCGCTTACGAGGTGGTCCGGCAGATCGAGGAGGTCATGACCACCGCGGCCGGATCGCTCGCCGCGCTGGCTTCGAATCCGCAACTGGTCGCCAGCCTGGTCGCGGAGGACGCCGAGTCGCAGGATCTTCGGATCATGCGGGATTTCCCCGCTGTGTTTTCCGAGATGGCGCTGTACGACACCGCCGGTGTGCAGCAGGCCGCGACGGCTTATGGGCCGATTGCCGATGTCGCCGATGCCGCCGGCTTCCGGCGCGCGCTGGCCGGCCAGGCGGCTTTTTCCATTCCGCACCTGGTGCTGGGCCGGCCGGAGCTTTATATCACGGCCTTCTGTCCCGTGCGGGATGGCCGCGGCCAGATCCGGCATGTCGTTGGCGCGCGCCTGCCAATGGAGAAGATTGCGCAGATTCTCCGGGCGGTGCGCATCGGCCAGCAGGGCTTTCTGGTGCTGCTGGACGACCGCGGCAACGTGTTGGCGCATCCCGATGCCGGACGTACGCTGGAAAAATTCGACGAGCAGACGCCGATGTATTTCTGGAAACACCATTCGCGCGGCATCTACCCGCCTGGCCAGGCAGAACCCTTTGCCTTCGTGTCCGCGGTGATCGGCCCCGAGCAGACCCGCACCGGCCAGCCGTGGGTGCTGTTGGCATTGAAGCCCTATGCGGAGGTGCTGGCCTTGCCGCGCGAGGAAATGCGCCTGCACTTGGCGGTGGCGCTGCTGACGATCGCGGTTGTGACGCTGGTGGGGCTGGTGCTCAGCCGCCGGCTTTCCCGGCCGATCATGAACCTGGCCGCCGCGGCGCAGCGGGTTGCCCATGGCAATCTGGACGCCAATGTCCCGGAAAACGGGCCGCGGGAAATCCATCAACTGGGCGTGGCCTTCAACCAGATGGTGCGCGAACTGCGCCAGCACCATGAGCGGCTGGAGAGCGTGGTCCAGCAGCGGACGCTCAAACTGCGCGATTCGCAGCGCCGGCAGGAGCAGTTGACCGCCCATCTGCGCGCCGCTTACGAATCCATTGTGGACGGCATTCTGATTCTTGAGTGGCCGTCCGGCAAGGTCATCGCGGCCAACCAGCATTTCGCCGATCTGTTCGGGCTGGCGCCGGCCGAATTGCAGGGCCGTAACGCCGCGGAGGTCAGCGCGGCCATCCGCGAGCATTTTGTCGAGCCGCGTGACAACGCATTGCGCTGGGATCATTATCAGCGTCTGTCGGAAGAAGTCGGGCTTGAGGAATGGGAGTTGACCCGGCCCGCGCACCGGACTCTGTCTGTTTATTCCGGGCCGGTGGCGGGCGCCGCCGGGCAGATCTTTGCCCGCTTGTGGATGTTCCGCGACCTCAGCAAGCAACGCCTGCTCGAGGCTGAATTGCTGCAGGCCCAGAAGATGGAGGCCATCGGCCGGCTGGCCGGCGGGATTGCGCACGACTTCAACAATCTCCTGACCGGCATTCTCGGCAACCTGACGATGGCCGAGATGGAGCTTAAACCCGGTGGCGACCCGGGCAACTTCATTCGCCTCGCGCGCCAGGCATCGAAACGCGCCGGCGAATTGGTGACCCAACTGCTTGGCTTCTCCCGCCGCGGCCGCCTGAACCTCGGCCGCTGCGATCTCAATGCCATTGTCCATGAGGTGCATGGCCTGTTGCAACATACGGTGGATCCGCGTGTTCGTCTCGTGGCCGAGCCGCAGGAGCGGCTCTGGAGTACGACCGCCGACGCGACGCAGCTTCAACAGGTGCTGATGAATCTATGTGTCAATGCCGTGGACGCCATGCCTGATGGCGGCCAACTGACACTGTCCACGCGCAACGTCCATCTGGAGGAGGAGCAGAGCCGGCAGTGGTCGGACGGCCGGCCCGGCGATTTTGTCTGTTTGTCGGTTGCGGACCAGGGACATGGGATGAGCCAGGAAGTGCAGAGCCGGATGTTTGAGCCGTTCTTTACGACCAAGGCTCCGGGGAAGGGGACCGGCCTCGGACTCGCGATGACCTACGGCATTGTCAAGCAACACGGCGGCTGGATTGTCTGCGAATCGGCGATCGGTCAGGGCACCACCTTCCACATCTACCTGCCGCGCACCGGCGATGCCGCCGTCGCGACCGCCCCGGCCGATGCGCCGGCGCCGGTGACCGGCGGCCGTGAGCGCATCCTGGTGGTGGACGATGAGCCCGCCGTGCGCGGGGTGATCCTGATTGTCATGCAGAAACTCGGCTACGAAGTGCTGGCGGCGGCGGATGGCGAGGAGGCGGTCCAGATTTTTGGCCAGCGCTGCTTTGAAATTGACCTGGTGATCCTCGATCTCACGATGCCCAAACTCTCCGGGCGCGACACTTTCCGTAAACTGCGCGAGATCCGGAAGGATATCCGGATTATTGTTTCCAGCGGCTATCCTGTGGATGTGCCGGCGTTCGAGCAGGAGGTGGGCTCGCCCCTCGATGGAGTGGTGCCCAAGCCCTTCGAGGTCACGGAACTGGCCAGCGCCGCGCGCTCGGCGCTGGACCGGCAGCCCAAGGCGCCAGAGCCGGAACCCGATGGCGCGCGGGCATCTTGCCCGCTTTAACCATCAACTTGTTCCTTATCACGTATGGGTACAACGCTCGGGATTCGCGTGGGACTTCGTTGTCGGCGCGGTTTTTCCCATCCGCGAATCTTGAGTTCGGCCACGGATGTTTGGTAAGAAAACCATATGCGTCTCGTTCCGAACTCGCATTTAGGCCGGGCTGTGCGCCCGGCTGGCTTTGAACCAACCAGGAGCACCCGATGAAGATCAAACCGTTTATCGCTTTCCGCCCGCCCGCCGAAATCGCGGCGACCCTGGCCAGTCCGCCCTACGATGTGGTGGACACGGCCGAGGCGCGCGCGATCGCCGGCGACAACCCCATGTGTTTCCTGCGGATCAGCCGCTCCGAGCTGGAACTGCCCGCGGGAACGGATCCTTATTCGGACGCGGTGTACCAGCGTGCGGCGGACAACTTCCGGCGGTTCCAGGAACAGCGCTACCTGGTTCGGGATCCTGAACCTTCCATTTATGTTTACCGCCAGATCATGGGTTCCCATCAACAAACCGGCGTCGTTACCGTGGCGCACGCGGATGACTATGAGGCGGACGTGATCAAGAAACATGAAAAGACACGCCAGGCCCCCGAGAATGATCGCACCAAACATCTGCACACGGTCAACGCCAATACCGGCCCGGTCTTCCTGGCTTACCGCGATCGGCCGGAGATTGACCGGGTCGTGGCGGAGGTTTGCGCCACCTCGCCGCTGTATGATTTCACCGCCCCGGATGGCGTGCGACATATTGTCTGGAAGGCCAACGACCCGGACCGGTTGGTGAAGTTGTTTGCGCAGGTGCCGACGGCGTATATCGCCGACGGGCACCATCGCGCCAAGTCCGGCGCTCGTGTTGCCGCCGAGCGGCGCGCCGCCAATCCGAAACACACCGGAGCGGAAGAATATAACTGGTTTCTCGCCGTGCTGTTCCCGGCCAATCAACTGCGCATCCTGCCGTATAACCGCTGCGTGCTGGATCTCAACGGCCTGACGGCGGAGCAGTTCCTGGCGGCGCTGCGCAAGGAGTTCAAGGTTGCGCCGGGCGCCGCGCCCGAGCCGCCGGGTCCGCGCCATATCAGTATGTACCTGGCCGGTCAGTGGTACGACTTGAGCTGGGCTGAGTTTCCGGCGGTGGATCTGGCGGCGACCCTGGATGTCAGCGTCCTGCAAAGCCGCGTGTTGGGCCCGCTGTTGGGGATTGACGACCCGCGCGCGAGCAAGCGGATTGAGTTTGTCGGCGGCATCAAAGGTCCGGACGAGTTGAAAAAGCGCGTGGATTCCGGCCGCGCCGCAGTGGCGTTTTCCATGCATCCAACGCGCATGGAGCAATTGATGGCGATCTCGGACGCAGGCCTGATCATGCCACCCAAGAGCACCTGGTTTGAACCCAAGTTGCGCTCCGGTCTGATCGTGCATCCGATTGTTTGATTTTCCGCTTGAATCGCAAACCGGGGGCGCTAATGTAACACGCCGTTCGTTCCGTGTTGGGTGGGGACGTAGCTCAATTGGTTAGAGTACCAGATTGTCGATCTGGGTGTTGCGGGTTCGAGTCCCGTCGTCCCCGCCAGTTTTTTCCCCTTGAAAACACTGGCGGAAAGCAGTTTTCAGCCAATAGAATCAATGGTTTGCTGAATACCCGCGTTTTTGTCGTGTTCCCTTCCGTGCTTTTTTGTGATTCTCCGTGACCCCCCCCTAAAAAGGAAAGATTTGGGGACAATTGGGGACAGTCGGGGACAGTCTGCTATTCTGTCTGGTGTCCCGATACTGTCTCCGATTGGGGACAGAATTGGGGACAATCAGCCCCAGACCGCCAGCAGACGGCCCCACAATCGCCGATCTCCCGCCGGTCCATACCATGGCCGGGTCAGGTCGTGATCGTCGCCCCACAGCCTCGCCGGTTGCCGGCACGCTTGCCCCTGCCGGTCGCCCTCGACCGGGTCCGGGGGTCATGGCCGGGGTGGTCGCGTTCGGCCGGGTGACGCCGTACTCCGTCGCCGGCCGGGTGACGCGGTACGGGTGCCAGCCGTTCGGCCGGGGTGAGCCTCGACGGCCGGACGGTCGCCGCCGGACGGCCCCGACGTCATGCCCCCGACCGGTACAGGACGCCGCCGGGGGTGCCCCATGCCGGGGGTGGTCGCCGCCGGCCATGATGCCCCCGGTCGCGTTCGATGCTCCGGGGTCCGGTACTCCAACCGCGCCCCCCTGCCGCCGCCGCCGGGGTGAACCCGCCGCCGGCCATGATGCCCGGACGCCGTACCCCATGCCGGCCACGGTGCCGTGGTGGTCGCCGCGGTCGCCGACGTGGTGGTCGCCGCGGTCGCCGACGTGG
>CAZMXS010000008.1:0-3791 GCA_964570325.1 uncultured Verrucomicrobiota bacterium
ATCGAAACCGGTGCTTTTTCAGCAGAGTAGGCAAAGGGAGCCGTCCGCGCATTTGCAAAGGGGGCATAGGGCATAGGGGTCGCGTCTAGACATAATACATAATGGGGATGACAGGACGGGTGGGATTAAATAGGTAAGGCAATATGAGCAGGCCTTTGCGGATGGAGATAGAGGGTGGTTGGTCCGGCAGGCGTTGAAGGTGGGTCGGGAAAGCGAGGGACGACGCCGGATGAGGCGGCGGCTGGCATGGCCGGATTTGGTAACGTGCATGGAGGGGCTGAAAGGGGAGAGGTGGGATGCATTCCGGGACCGACAGGGCGATTGGGGGCGTGATGTGACCTTGTGGGCGGCCCGCAAATTGGGCGGATACACCTTGAGCGAGTTGGCGCGGGAAGTCGGAAACGTGGACTACACGGCGGTTTATCAAAGCGTGCGGCGGTTGGAGGCTCGGGCTCAAAAAGATCGGAAGTTATTGAAGGTCATGCAGGACTATGCAAAACGATTGGATAATATGTATGATGTCTAGACGTGACCCCTATGCCTTAGCTTGGTAATTTTGGGGCCGGGCAAATCAACATGATGGAAGAACAAAATAGTTGGCCGGCCGCACGACTTGCTAATCCTGATTTGGGAAATCGCTGGCTACACAGTGACCTCAAGAATATTGCCTTTCTCTACGTCTATGAACTTTTTGATGACATCGCATCGAAGGGGCTTCACTAATGAAAACAAGCAGGACAACAATATGGCTTGTGTGGCTTTACGTCGCGTGCCCGGTGGGTCGAGTCGCAGCAGAGGATGAATATCTTGCGCAAGTCTCCGTGCGAGTTCTGGACGATGCGCAGCAGCCGGTGACTAATGCGCAAGTGAATGTGAGCACGTTTGAACGGTGGGTTCCGGGAGACCATTTCGGTCATGATCACTACAAGATGACTTCAGCGTTCACGGACACCAATGGGCAGTGCCGCGTGGACCTTGCTGGCCCAAGGTCTCGCTATAGCTTCATGGCGCTTCCCCCCTTTGGCTATTACCGTAGTGATGCTCTACATTACACATTCACCAATGCTGTTGATGGGAAATGGCAGCCTTGGAATCCGCTCGTTGAGTTTCGTCTGAGGCGAATCCTTAATCCGATTCCGATGTATGCGAAGAGAGTCGAGTTTTACGGGGAGAAAAAAGTCCCGGTGGAAGGCAAGCCTCTTGGTTACGACCTTATGAAAGGCGATTGGGTTGCGCCATTCGGAACAGGGAGCGAATCCGATTTCATTTTTCTCCTCCAGCGAGCGCCGGAACGCGAGGCGATGAGTTATTGGGGCAACACGCCGCGTCCGTACAAACTCTACGACGTCACTTTAGGTATTGCCTTTTCTAATGATGGCGATGGAATTCAACCTGCGTATGCGCAACAAGAAGGAAGCGCATTGATACTTTTGCCGGAAGCTCCGGAAACAGGTTACCAAACGAATCTGGTGAAACGAACGTTCAGGGAAGAAGGCGAGGCTGGGCATTCAGACCCTCAAGGGAGCGCCGGTTACTTCTTCCGTGTGCGAACGAAGAGGGATGAAAAGGGTAAAATCGTCAGTGCTCTGTACGGGAAGATACAAGGTGATGTTGATGTCGATCGTCACGGACAAGTCCGTTTCACGTACTACCTGAATCCGACGGACAATGATCGCAACATTGAGTTTGACCCATCGCGGAATCTGTTTACCGGCCTTAAGTCTACGGAGCGGGTCAAGGAGCCGTGAAAGATCATCCCCATGGACATTGACCAATTCATCGAAATCGTGACGCGCCTTGCCGACGGGGTTGATCCGACGACGGGGAAACGTCTGCCCCCTTCGTCCATTTACCAGCAAGCCGACACGATCCGCGCTATACATCTTGCCCATCTTCTGCAGTTCCGCGCCGCCCATGCTCATGGGAGAGTCGTGGGGTCACATCTAAAGAATCGGTTCTGCTGAAAAAGTCCGGGCGTGGCAGCACCGGCGCCACCGGCCGCACGGCTTGGGGCTTACGCGAAAGCTCCTTGAGATCGTCGCGGTATTCGATGCGCTTGCCACCCGACCGTTGCCGGGGACGAAACGTCTCGGCACCCCGGCAACCGAAACGAATATCGCGCGCCCCGATCCAAGCCGCGGCATCCAGGCGCGCCCAATCTTCCGGCAGGGAGTAGACCGCTCCGTCTACCTTGACGGTCGCGCTGTGACTGATCGCGACCGGCTCCAGACCGCGCGGCTCGAAGGGCGCGGCGGGCCGGGGCAACATCCGCGCACGATCTTCATCGAACAGGTCGCTGAGCAGTCGCCCATCATCGTGCTGGCGTTGCCGCCACAGCCGATCGACATCGTGGAGCGCGGCGGCCGCGATCGTCTCCAAATCCGGCCCCGCCAGAATCGGCGTCAAGTGCTGCAACCGGATCGCCTTGCCGCGACTTTCCACGCCGCCCTTGTCGTGCCCTTGTCCGGGCCGGGCAAAACACGGCTCGAATAGAAAGTGGCTGGCCAGTGCTTGGAACCGCTCCGTCAGTTCCCGTTCCTGCAGACCGACGATGCGCTTCACCGCCGCCGACAGGTTGTCGTAGACCAGGCGCCGGGCCACCCCACCCAAGTAAGCAAACGCCCGCACAGGTCCATCCAGGAAACAGGTGCGATCGCAATGATCGTACAGCTAGATGAAATCGCGGCGGGAGTACATCCGCCGCATCAAGAACTTCCAGACCTTGCGCCGCACGCCGCCTTCGTCGACGGTCACCTCGCAGAAGTCTACTTGCGCCTCATCGCCGGGACGATGAATCAGCGGAATATACACCTCCGCGGCCGGCCGCCGTTTCTCCGCCAAGTAGCCGCGCACCGTTCGCTCCCCAACCGCCACGCCTTCTTCGCATAGCTGGCGATGCAAGCGTGGCGCGGTCAACCGGTGCTTGCCCTCCAACCGCGGGGCCCATTCCTCCAGCAACGCGTCAATCCGCGGCCCCATGACACTGATTACCGGTTGCGCCCGAGTGCCCGCCGCCACCCGCCGCGGCTCCGACTGCCCCAGATACTTCCACACGGTTCGACGGTTCAGACCCAGTTGACGAGCGATCTGTCGTGCGCTTATCCCCTCCACGTAGCGCTTGTGCCGTATGACATGAACTTGTTCCATCCTGAGCATGCTCCTTCCCTTCCTGACGCCTTATCGCGTCGGAAGGAATCATGCCTCAGGGTGGTGCACTTTCAGATGGCCGATTGGCGCACTTTCCGATGGCCGGGTCTAGCTCATCAACACGTACGCATGCACTTCGATCCGGAACCGCTTCGTCACTTCCGCCAACAATTCCAGAAAATGCCGCCGGGCCCGATCATCGAGGAAAAGCCGGGCCCGGCTGTGCCGCCGCGCCGTAATGTGATACCACCCACCCGCGACATCGCTCCGTAAGGGTCTGGCCATACTCGGTGTATCTCATGGTCTGGAGGCGGAGTTAATCATATACTTGATTCTTTAGATGTGACCCCATGTGCCTCCTAACGGTAGCGTTTCGTCCATTGATGAACCGTCACGCAGGCCACGCCGAGTTCCTGCGCCACCAGCGCACAGGGGATACCTTCTTCCAAGTGAAGTTGCACGGCCCGGCGGCGGAACTCGTAGGGATAAGCCGTCTGGAAGTTGGATGGAACCGCCGTTTTTGGCGCTGCGGCCGGCTTTTCTGTTACCGGTCGCGGCGCGCCCCCCCCCCGCGGGGCGGCGGGCCAGGGTGGGGCAAGTGCTTAACGTTTTTAACTCGCAATTAGTAAGACACCATTGTACGC
>CAZMXS010000008.1:3801-24292 GCA_964570325.1 uncultured Verrucomicrobiota bacterium
GGTAGGGAGAAGCCGGCGGGACGTTGGCGGGCCCCGCCGTGTTTGGCGCTGCGGCCGGCGTTGCTGCGCCCGGGCGCGGCGCGCCCCCCCGGGGGGGCGCCTGACCTGTTGCTCGATCTTCCTTACCTTTTTCTACTCGCATTTGGTAACACTCCTTTGTCGCGGCCCTCCGCGGGAAGTGTTACCCTCTTTTATCTAATTTTTAGTCTCATTATCTGGTCGCTAGCACAAATCTGCCGGCGCCGCGCCGGCTGGGTTCAACCAGGCCATTGAGGCCATCGGCGACCCGGGTTCGCCTCAGCCTCATGGCTAATGTTCGGCAGAAAGGAAAACATGAGCATTCAACGTGAGATCGTGACCCGGATGATTGGCGACCTACCGAAACGATTTCCCGGCTGCGGCATCCTTGTCGCCGGCAGTGTTCAGCGTGGCGAGGAGCGGCCAGACTCGGACTTGGATCTTTTCATCGTGTTCCCCGGCGATGGCGCCGTTAGGCTGGAACGCGAAGTATCACGCGAGGGAATCAAAGTGGATCTTGCCGTCTTCCCAGAGACTGGTTTTCAGCGGGAAGTAAGACAACAGTGGTTCAAGTTCTGGATGTTCTCACGCGCCGAAATCGTTCACGACCCCGCCGGGATCGCAAAACGCAACCAACAACTCGCCCTGTCGTACTTCAAGAGACATCCCGCCATCGATCAAGCATGGGAGGTACAGATGTCAGAAGTTAGACGCCATAAGGCAGACCGGAAATACCTCCCTGTGCACCCAACTTGGGATGGTTTTGCAAAACACATTGAGAAGATGGTTGCCGAACAAGGCGCTTGAGCGCCACTATGCGGCAGAATCTGGTTGGCCTTCAAAAGAAAAGCAACCAACGGCCAAAAATTTGCACTAATTTTGGACGCGGACGTCCCGGACCCCGCCCTTGGCGTAGGGTTCATGTGTTCGGAAGGCACGGAACTGTCGAAGATGGGTCAAACGCAAAATATGGGATAAACAGAGATAAACAAGGATGCGTCATGACCTTCGCCCTCGAATCAGCGAAGATCGGTTAAGCGGAAAACCCGCGCGGTTGCGACCGATCAGCGGTTTCGTTCCAGCAACGCGACGGCCTCAACGTGGAACGTGTGCGGGAACATATCGAACGGGCGAACGGAGACCAGCCGGAAGCCAGCCGTCGTGAACAGGTTCAGGTCGCGCGCCAGTGTGGCGGGATTGCACGAAACATAAATAATTCGCGGCGGCGCGATCGCGCAAATACGATCCAATGCGCGGCGATGGAGGCCGGGGCGCGGCGGGTCCACGACGACCAGGTCGGCCGAGCCCGGCAGCATCTGTTCCCCAGCATTCTCGACGGCGGCACATACCAGCCGGATGTGGTCCAAGTGATTGCGCCGAATGTTCTCCTCCGCGATCTTGACCGATTCGGGATTGGATTCCATGCCGACCACCATCCCGGCAATGCCATCCAGGTGCATGGCGATTGTGCCGACGCCCGAATAAAGATCGAGCGCGATGTTCGGCCGCGTGGCGCCAGCCAGCGTGGCGACATATTGGAACAGTTGTTCCGCTTGAAGCGTGTTGGTCTGGAAAAACGTGTCCGGCCCGATCGGGAACACCAACCCGTTGAGTCGCTCCTCGATACTCCCCACCCCGCTCAATACCCGCCACTCATGCGGGAACGCGGGCCCGTTGGGATGTGCGTCAATTCCAACCAGCAGCGTATCGCAGAGCGGCCCGAGCGCGGCCGGCAGATCTGCCAGCTCCGGCGCGACGCCGAGCGTAATAACCTGCACCATCCGCTGCCCCGTGTGTTTACCCTCACGGATCACCAGATTGCGCAGACGCCCCTGTCCCGTCCGGTCGTCGAACACGGGAACACGCCGTGCGTTGACGAACTCCAGCACCCGATCCAGGACAGCATTGGACTCCGGCGACTGCAGGCGGCAGACATTGGTCAGCAGAATTTCGCGGAAATTGCCGCGCGGATGGAGCCCGGCAACGACGCGCCCGCCGGCCACGCCGAAAGTGAACGTCATCTTGTTGCGATAATATTGTGGGTCCGCCATGCCGACGATCGGCTCCAGGCAACCGGCCGCGCCGGGAACCTGAAAGAGCGATTCAGCCAGCACTTCCTGCTTGAGCCGAAGTTGGTCAGGGTAAGCGCAATGCCGGAACGTGCAGCCGCCACAATTGCCGAACAAAGGGCAGTCAGGCGTCACGCGAAACGGCGCGGGAGCCAGCACCTGTTCGACGCGACCTTCGGCGAACTGCTTCTTGCGCCGGTAGATGGCGGCGCGGACGCGTTCGCCCGGCAAGGCGCCTTCAATGAAATAAACAAAGCGCTGGTCGCGCGCCAGCGCCTTGCCCTCAAAGACCATCTTCTCAGCCGTCAATTCGATTGCAGTCATTGCGGCGCCGGGGCGGATTCCGGTGCGGCCGCAGGCGCCGCCGGCTTAGCCGGCTGGTGCGGACTGATGAACTGCCGCAGCTCCGCGATATACGGCCCAGGACCACCCGGGCGGTAGCCCGTGCGGCCAATCAGTTGTTCTGTAGGAGTCAAGAGCAGGACGGCCGGCAACCCCTGGATCCGGTATTTCTCAGCCAGACCGGCGTTTTGCTTCTTCTGCTCCAGGCTTAAGGTTCGAAACCGCGGGTAATCCAGCAGGACGCAAACCAGATTTTCCCGGGCGAAAGCCTCAAAATCCGGCGTGTCGAAAACCTCTTTCTTCAGCCGCATGCACCAGCCGCACCAATCAGAACCGGTAAAGTCCAACAATAAAATCTTGCCCTGCGCCTGCGCCGCCGCCACCGCCTGGGCGTAATCGGTTTGCCAATCCACCGCCGCCGCGGCGGCGACCGCTAAATTAGATAACAAAAGCAAAACTAATAGAATATGGCGCATCAGGATCCTCTTAATTTTTCGCGTCAGCTTCCTCGGCTTTGGTGGTCACCTCGACAGCGACCAGGCAAATATCGTCCGCAAATGGTTCGTCGCCGGCAAAATCGGATAAGGCTTTCATAATGGCCTGAACGATTTCCTCGGGCGTCCGGTAGATATTCGCGTGCAACACCTTTTCCATGCGCGCGATACCAAACTCATCGCCAGCCGAATTGTGCACTTCATAGGCGCCATCGGTGAAGAAGATGAACACGTCGCCGTCGGTCAGGCGAAATTGGCCGCACGTGTATTCCTCGTTGGGGATGATGCCGAGCGCGGCGCCGCGCGGAGGGGGCACATCGAGGCGCGCAATGCGGGCGGTGTGGCGGTGCAGCAGGAATGGCGAGGGGTGGCCGGCCGAGGAGAATGTCGCCACCCGCGCCGTGGTGTCCGCCACGAAATAGAACGCCGAGACGAACAAGGGTTCGGGCATGGACTTCAACAGCGCGTAGAACTGCTTGTTCATTTCGGTCATGAAAAAGCGGGCGTTACGACATTGGCGCGCGAGATCATTAATCAGCGTGCGCAGGATGGCCGTAATCAACGCGGCGCGTGTGCCATGCCCCATGACATCGGCAATGAACACGCCGCCCGTGCTCAAGCCGTCGGACTGAATATCAAAAAAATCGCCGCCCAGCGCCATAGCCGGCACATAAAGGTGATGGAACTTCAATCGCAAACGGCCCGCGACATGAACCGCTGGAACCTTGGGATAGGGCCGCTCGAGATAAGCGCGCTGAAAATCCTTGGCCAAAGAGAGATCGCTGGCCACATCCTGGTCGCGCGCCTGCTTGGCGTAGAGTTCGCGCAAGCCCTCAAACCAGAGATCAAGTTTAGCTGTAATGTCGGGAGATTCGGCAACCGGGGATGTCGGCGGGTTAAGGCCGGCCTTGGCCAGCGCCCACGCTCCGGCAGCGAGGAGATCCCGGAATTGAGCAGTCGCCGCGCGCCGAGCCTGGGCGCGAGCGATTCGAAAAACGATCAGAAACAGAATGATCGCCGCGACCGCAATTCCAAATATGCTTAAGAGCAAAGCCATGTGCCTGACAATGAATTAAGCAGAAGCCGGGCAGCGAAACAAAGAGAAAAAACAAGATACGTGAGTCGGCCCCTTGCGGGCGGTACACTTTCCAACAGAGGTGGCAAATTTAATAGCACAAAACCTAAAAATTAAGAGCGGTCATGGCGCGCGATCCAAACGGAAAGGATCGCGATATCCGCCGGGTTGACCCCAGAAATCCGTGCTGCCTGGCCCAAGTTAACTGGCCGGATGCGCTTGAGTTTCTCACGCGCCTCATAGCGCAATGCCCGAATTTGATCGTAATCAATTGAGTCTGGTATCGTTTGTGCCGCAGTCTTGACCGAACGGGCCACATGACGCAATTCGCGCTCGATATATCCGGCATATTTAATTTGAGTTTCAACCTGTTGGCAAACTCCGTCCGGCAAATCAGTACGCTTGTCATGAAGAGCCTGATAAGTGACTTCAGGCCGTCGCAACAGTTGAGCTAATGAAACACCGGAAATAAACGTGTTTTCTAATCTTTTGATTTCATTTTGAATACATGAAATCTCATAACTAATTTCAGACAAAAGAGATGCATCAATTATAGACAACTTCTTTGAGTGCTCAATCAACCGGTAGTGCGCATTGTCTTGGCGCAGAGTGAGCCGGTTCTCGGCTCTTGAAGTGAACATTCGATATGGCTCATTCGTTCCCTTGGTCACAAGATCATCAATTAGAACGCCGATATAGGCCTCATGGCGCTGCAAGACGAATGCAGGTTTGCCAATGACAGAAAATGCAGCATTAACTCCGGCGATGAATCCCTGCCCGGCGGCTTCCTCATAGCCTGTTGTTCCGTTGATTTGTCCGGCAAAAAAAAGATTTTTTACGTTTTTCGTCTCAAGCGTATGCAGCAACTGTGTCGGATCAGAAAAATCATACTCAATAGCGTAACCCGGTTGATTAAATACAGCATGCTCAAGGCCTGGGATACTGCGAATCATTTCCAGTTGGACTGGTTCTGGCAGACTGTTTGACGTACCGTTTGGATAGATATCAACTGATTCACGCCCTTCTGGCTCAATAAACACATGGTGCGACCGCTGATTGGGGAACTTGACGATTTTATCTTCGATGGATGGGCAATAGCGGACGCCAGTGCCGTCTATCAATCCACCATACAATGCGCTAGCTGAAAGATTGGATGCGATTATTTGATGTGTTAACTCGGTCGTGTGTGTCAAATAGCACGGCAACTGGCCAGATCCAGGGATCCAGGGACAAAGACAGTCAGATTGTTGTTCCACGTGGAACAATTCAGAGCCACGGCACCCTATGCCATTTAATGTTTGTTCCACGTGGAACTTTCCGTACTCTTGCTGCACTTTTCTTGAAAAGAACGGCGGCGGATATTCTCCAGGCTGGATTTGCATCTTGTCGAAATCAACGCTTTTCCTGTCTATTCTCGGTGGCGTGCCTGTTTTCAAGCGTTCGATTCTGAATCCAAGCTTGCGTAGCGATGCACCGATTGCCTCGGCCGATTTCTCGTTGACACGCCCACCGGGGATACATGTTTTGCCGATAAATATCTTACCATTGATAAAAGTACCGGCGCAAAGCACAGCCGCTTTGGCTTTGATTACAGAAAAGTCATCAAGCTCGACCCCGCATAGTATGCCATTTTTAACCAATAGATCAGTTGCTTGTGCTTCGATGACGGTTATGTTTGCTGTCGCTAAAATTACAGCCTGCATTCTTTTGGCGTAAGCATACTTGTCACATTGTGCTCTATTTGCGCGTACTGCCGGACCTTTCCTGGTATTCAGGACTCTGAACTGGACTCCCGTGTGGTCTGTGTTAACCGCCATTTCTCCGCCAAGCGCATCGAGTTCAGACACCATATGTGACTTTGCAATTCCTCCAATAGAAGGATTGCATGACATTCTAGCGATCGCTTGAATCGAAATTGTTATCAGCGCTGTTCGTGCGCCAAGCCTGGCGGCAGCCAGAGCGGCCTCACATCCGGCATGCCCGCCGCCGATCACAGCGACATCGAAAGCGGATGGTATGTTCGACACTTCTGGTTTCCTCTTCACTTGCCGATGCAGAAACGCGAAAAAATGTTATCAAGCAGCTCGTCGCTGTAAACGCGGCCGGTGATCATTCCCAGTGATTCGATCGCGTCCTTCAACATGATGGTTGATGGCACAATCGAAGATTCGTTATTCTCGTCAAACATCTCCAAGCTCGATTTGATTGATTCAATTGCGCTATTGAGTAATTCCAGATGACGCTCGGAAACAACGGCGTGAACATGCTCATCAAAATGTATATTGTTTTCAATAATACTACATATCATAGATGTTATAGGTTTATTATCATTTAGTTGTATAATAGATATTGATAACATGTTGCGCCATTGAATATCTTCAGCTTTGACTTTTTGCCCCAAGTCAATTTTGTTGAGTATTACAATTGTCCTTGACTGATTGAGTTGGCCGAGATTCTTGATGTCGTCGCCGTTCAGTGGCTTTGACGCGTCGATTACGTATATGAACAAATCTGCCAGTTCAAGCGCACTCTTTGCCCTTTGAACTCCCTCTACCTCTATCTTGCAATCGCTCTCGCGAAGCCCTGCTGTATCAACTAACCTAATCGGAATTCCGTCCAGAACCAGTTCTTCTTCAATTAGATCACGAGTTGTACCTGGCATGTCTGATACGATTGAGCGCGGTTTGCCGAGCAGGAGATTCATGAGGGTTGACTTGCCGACATTTGGCCTGCCGGCAATGACGACTTTCAATCCGTCGCGCAGGTAATGGCCCTCTTCCCAAGTTGACGCAAGTTGACGGACGGCATTCAGCCCGGCTTCCATTCTCTTTCTTACGTTGCTGAAATCAATAGGTTGCATCTCATCATCCGGGAAATCGAGGCTTGCTTCCATTTCCGCAGCGGCGGCCATCAGTTCCGTGTAGATCTGGTTCAGCCTATGGCTTAATCTGCCGGCGAGCTGTTCCATAGCTGCGGCAGCCGCTCTTTCTGACTTTGCGCGGATTAAATCCTGCACAGCTTCCGCCTGCGCTAAATCCATTCGGCCGTTGAGAAACGCCCGACGGGTGAACTCGCCTGGCTCTGCAGCGCGTGCGCCAGCCTCAAGCGCCCGGCGCAATATCCGTCGAGCGGGGATGCGACCGCCATGGCACTGCAGCTCGATGGCATTTTCGCCGGTGTAGCTGTGTGGTGCGCGCATAATGAGGAGCAACGCCGCATCCAGCCGTTCACCGTTGGCGGCCATTACGTGGCCGAAAACGAATGTCCGGGCTGGCCGTGCGGATGGTTTGGGCGCACGACAGTGAAAAATGGTGTCAGCAATAGCGAGGGCCTGCGGGCCGGAAATACGCACGACGGCGATTCCGGCCTCACCGGGTGCGGTTGCGATAGCGGCAATGGTATCTTCGTAATGCGGGCGAACGGATTGACTCACAACATCAGTTCCTTTGATCATTAGTTTATCCATTACAAATATGTTTTAGTTATGAGGTTAGCTATCTGGAGCGGGTGATCGCAGGCACACGATCGCGCCTAGCAGTCGCGCCACCGAGTTTACGCCCGCATGCGCACCGATGGACAGGTAGACGGCCAAGCCAATGACCAGGCCAACCGGCACGAGCCTGCGCAGCAATTGAAAGAAGATATCTCGATAATCGCTCATCCACCCAATACGGCCAAAATCGCAACCGCATCTTGTTCCGGTTGCTTGGAATTTGGAATGCAGATTACACCAGCGGCGGAAACGATTTAAGCCTTAACTTTGGCGGCCGGATTGTCGGGCTGGGACGACCACGCCTGCGCCGCCGCCATCGAGACAGCCGCGCTCCCGCTCCACCGCCTCGCTCGGGGCGTCCGGTTCTCGCGCTTGCCCCCCCGAGATGTCAAAGAAAATCTCTTTTTTTCTGTTGACCGAAAATGCGGCTCCCCTTATTTATAGCTGTTGTGTTTTTGTGAAGTTCGTGTTTGAGCCTGTAGGGCCGCAATAACAAAAACCTTCCGGCGAACGTCAGGAGGGGGAGGTGTTGAGGATGAAGAAACTGTGTTCGTTGCTGTTGGCGTGTTTCGTTTGCGTGGCATGGGTTGGGTTGCCGGCGATGGCGGCCGACAAGAAAAATGATGCAGGGAAAGGCAGCCAACCGGCGGCCAAGCCGGCACCTGAGAAGAAGACCGCCGAAAGCAAGCCAGCGCCAAAACCGCAAGCGCAGCCCGATCCAACCAAGCAGCAGGCTACGCAGTGCGATCTGGCCAAAATGCTGGTGGAAGTGCTTGGCCTCGCGCGATTCCTCCCGGCGGCGCCTAGCTGCCAGCAAGCCTTCGCCATTCTGCTCGACAACGGCATCTCGCCGCTGGACGGTTGGGACGAGGCGGCGCTGGTGGTGAAGGGCGATCTGGCGCGCGTTATTGTGCAGGCGCTGAAGAAGCAGATGGAAGTCAAGAATCCGGACGATCCCAAGTCGTGGATTGAATACCTCAAGAGCATTGGCATTCCGATTGATTCCGTAGGTGAGGCGGTCAGCTATGTTGGGCCGCTGTCGGAACCGGTCGCGCCGAATGTGATGCAAGCTACGACCGACCCGCTGCGCAAGCGCCACAAATTCGATCCCTTGGATGAGACCCAGTACGGTGTAGACATGGCGGCCTTGGTGCGCATCTTGAGTGAAATGGAACGGAATGAGGGTGAGTTCCGTCCGAAGCCGATCACCGAAGACTGATGGCGGGGGATGCTTTTTTGACAGTTAAGCATGGAAACGAGGAGAAAACCATGAGATGGACAAAGTGGATGACCGTTTTCGTTCTCCTGTTGGTTGTGGCGCAGGGGAGCGCGTTCGGGGCGGAGGGCGCCAAGTGGTGGCAGATCAACAATCGCTTCCGCGTGGAGTGGGACGACAACATATACCAGGCTGAAAACGACAAGCAAGACAGTTGGAAGTTCGTCGAGGAACTGGAACTGATGGTCAACCTTGACTTGGCCAACACGTTCGTCGGTCTGCGTTACCGGCCGGCGTTTGTCTACTGGACCCGGCGCGACAATCAGAACACGGACTTCCAGCATGATTTCGACCTGGTGTTCAACCATGCGTTCACGCCCCGCCTGGCGTTGAGTGTTACCGACACGCTCCGCCGGGGCATGCTGCCGGAATTGCAGGACGGCACCACGGTGGTTCGCGAGGAGGATGATTTCACGTACAATATCGCGAATGCGACCATGAGCTACATGCTGCAACCGCAATCGCGATTGGACTTTGCCGGCCGCTACACGCTGTTGCGCTACGACAGCTCGCCGGCTAAGGATAACGACAACTACGACATTTTTTCAGGTGGTCTGACGCTGCGGCAAATATTCACGCCCAAGACGACCGGTCTCGGCGATTTCCGCTATGAGTGGGTACAATACGACGGGATTGACCGTGATTCACAGAGCTTGTACCTCGGCCTCGGCGCGGAACAGAATTTCAGTCGGCAGTTGACGGGCAACGCGCGCGTCGGCTATCAGCGCAAGACGTTTAGTGATGACGACATTTCCGCGCAGAATGCCCCGTATGCGGAAGGCGCGCTGACTGTATTGTTCACGCCTACCGCCCGTTTGAGCGGTGGTATTGGCTATTCGATGTTCGAATCCGATATCTTCCCCTATGCGAACCAGGACCGGACCCAGGCGTTCCTCAGCTTCGCATGGGATATTACGGCCAAGATTTCTTCCTACTTGAGCGGCAGTTGGACGCACGGTCGCTACAAGGGTGACGAGGCGGTCATCAACGAGCAGACGGTTTACGCCGACGACGGGTCGGAGGACATTTACCAACTAGGACTGCGCGGCACCTACAAGCTGAACCGCAACAACTGGCTGGAGCTTGGCTGGCAGTATACCGATCTGGACTCCGATCTGCGCGTGCCGTTCAAGGAAAACCGGCTGGACGCGGGCTGGAAGGTTCAATTGTAACCGTTGGAGACTTGCCCGAAGGTCAGACGAGACCCTTGACATGCAGTGGCAAGCAAGCTAGTGAGGCTTGACAGCCTCACTAGCTTTTTGGGGATGTGGCGAATCCATGGCTGAATCACAAGATACGGGACTGCATTTTTTAGACTATTGGCGAGTCATTCGCTCGCGCAAGGAAATCATCATGGCGGTCACTCTGCTGATCGTCCTGACCGGCACGGCCTACACCTTCATCCTACCCAAAAAATACGCGTCCGCCGTGCGCATACTTGTGCGCGAGGATACGATGGATGTGGACGTGTTCGACCGCCAGATGTCGCCCGGCTACAATCCATTTTTTCTGCGCACGCAGGAGCGCCTGATCAAATCCAATCCCGTGCTCTATCAGGTCATTGACAATCTGAATCTCCAGAAGATCTGGGGGGAAAAACTGAACGAGGACAAGGGCCCGGTTTCGCGCGAAATCGCGCTGCAGATTCTGCAGAGCAGCGTCCACGTCGAACAGGATCGCGACACCAGCATCATCATCATCAACGTGACGCGCGAGGATCCGGAGGAGGCGGCGCAGATTGCCAATGAGATTGCGTCGGTTTATCCCGAACACCGCCTCGGTCAGCGGCGCCACGAAATCCGTCGAGCCATTGATGTGCTCGACAACGAGGTGCAAAAACAGCAGGAAAAAGTGGACAAGGCCGAGTCCGATCTGGAAACGATTCGGAAGCAAAGCGGGGTGACCTTCCTGACGCAAGGATTCCGCGCCGACAAGGTGCGCTTGCAACAATTGGAAGCGGATCGGATTTCAGCGCGCGTGGACATGCTGGTTCGCAAAGCGCGGCTCGAGCAACTGGAGTCACTCGACGGAACCGACCTAATGAATGCCTCGTCCTATATTGTGCAGGATCAGGCAATCGGCGCCCTGCGCCAGCAATTGATTGATGCGCAGGTCAGTCTGAAACTTTTGTTGGAGAATCTCGGGGTCAATCATCCCGACGTCAAGCGCATTCAGGCCGGCGTGGACGAGCTAAAGGTCAAGCTCGACGAAGCGCTGACGGGGCTCAAGAGCGGGTTGAAGGCGGACTACGAGGTGGCGAAGGCCAAGTACGAAGCGCTTGATGCAGAGTTGCGGGCGGCGCGTGAAAGCGATATCGAGGCGGAGAAAGAGAAGTTTCTGCCCTTCTTCCGGGCCGAGCGCAACCTGGAGATCCAGCGTAACATCCTGAATGCCCTGCAGGCGCGAATTACCCAGGAGGGCATCGAATTTGAAGTGCCCCGCACGCCAGTTGAGATCGTGGATCCGGCCGAACCGGATCCCAAACCGGTCAGCCCGAACCTGATTTTGAATATCATCGTTAGCTTGCTGCTTGGCATCGCGTTTGGCATCGGGCTCGCCTATTTCATTGAATATCTCGACACATCCGTCAAGACCGTGGACGATGTGGAATCCTATCTCAAACTACCGGTACTGGGCGTGATTCCGCAAAAGGTGCGCCCATTGATCCAAGAGGGGCCGGACAGCCCGCATGGCGAGGCTTACCGCGTATTACGCACGAATATCCTGTTCGCCAACAAGGGTGTTGGCGGCGGCGCTTTCGCCGTTTGCAGCGGCGGCGTTGGCGAGGGCAAATCCACCACGTTGTTTAACCTGGCCTATGTTTGTGCGCAATTGGGTGACAAAGTGCTTGTGGTGGACTCCGACCTGCGCCGGCCGGTTCAGCACACGATTCTCGGCATGTCGAATCGTTTCGGCCTGACCAACGTGCTGATGCGGGATGTCCCAATCGAGGAGACGATCAAGGCCACGAGCATCAACAATCTGCATTTCCTGCCTAGTGGCCGGCTGCCACGGTCCTCGCTTGGGATTCTCGATTCTCAGCGCATGCGCGAGTTGGTGAAGAATCTGAAGGCGCGTTATGATTATGTATTTTTTGATTCGCCGCCGATCATGGGTGTCACGGACGCCTCGATTCTCGCCAGCGAGGTGGACGGCGTGCTGCTGGTTGTGCAATATCGCAAATATCCGCGCATCATTTCCTCGCGCGCGAAGCGCATGATCGAAAATGTCGGCGGCCGCTTGCTGGGCGTGGTGCTCAACAACATCAATATTATGCGCGACGATTATTATTATTATTATCACTCGGCGTATTCGCACTATTATTCGCCGGAGGAAACGGCCAAGGCGGTGGCTGCCGAGGAGGCGGCTGAGACAGCCAAGAAGGAAGATGTGTTCTAATGCCGGGGTGATGATGAAGGTTCCTTTGCGACAAATGCTGGCGGTCGTCGCTTGCGTCCTGTTGAGCGCGGTGGTTGGCTGCCGGTCGTCCAAGCCTGGCGCCGGAGCAGTGATGCCACCGGCGCCGCGTCCCGGTGTCTCGGCGGTCACGTTACCGCGGGCTACGTTGGCGCCGCCGACCAGTGTCGTGCCGACCAGCGCCGCGCCGGCCCGTGTGGCCGCCGGCAGCGCGCCGACCAATGCGCCGATTATCCCCAAGCCAACCGTGGTGGTCACCGGCCGCGTGGCAGCCGCCTACACGCTGCGGATTGGCGATCCCTTGATCATTTCTCTGCGGGGTATTCCCAAGGAAGAGCAGATTGAGGACCAGATTGATGAAGACGGCGAAATCAATATGCCGTTCCTGGGTTCGGTTCGCGCGGCCGGGTTGACCAGCGGGCAACTGGAAGACCTGCTGGAACGGCTTTACATCCAGGAACGCCAGATTTACCGACATGTTTCGATTAATGTCGTGATTCCGGCCCGCAGCTACTTTGTCCGCGGCGAAGTGCGCGCGCCTGGCAAGTTCCAACTGGTCAGCGGCGTCACTGTAGTTCAGGCCATTGCGGCAGCCGGCGGTTATACCGAGTTTGCCAAGCCGTCAAACGTGACCATCACCCGCGGCAGCAAGACGTTTGAAGTAGACGCCCGCCAGCTTGAACAGCATCCGGAACGCGATATCCCGGTTGAGGCGGGCGATGTGATTGTGGTCGGCCGCACGTTCTTCTAGTCTTGGGAGCATGGGAATGCAGGAGTTTCCCGCCACCGCGCCGGATGCCCCCTCCCGCCGTCGGTGCCGCGTGGAGCCGTTGTCCCGCCGCCGTTCATTTTATGACGGATGCGTAATTTTTTTATTGCTGTTCCCGGCGATTGTCGGTCCGTTTCCCTTTGGCGCCGTCCGGCTTTGGTCCATCGGACCGTTGCTGCTGCTGGCCTTTACCGGCCTGACCTTGTTTGCGTTGCGCCCTTTTTTTGACGCTGACTTGAGGTCAATCCGTGCGCCGCCCGGCGGCATAGCATGGCTTGCATTCGGCCTCTATGCGGTTGCCGGCTGGCCATTTGCCGCCGTTCCTTACGAAGCGCGCATCGAGTGGCTTAAGCTGGCCAGCTATATCGGCGCCTACTGGGCGTGGAGCGATCTGGCAACCCGGCATAATCGTTGGAAGTTCCTGCTCGGTCTGCTGCTGCTGGCGGTTACGCTGATTGCTTGGTATGCGATCATCCAACACGCGCACGAATCGCGCCTGGTGCTGAACCTGGAGCGCCCCAAGCAATATGCCATGCGGGCGAGCGGCACCTATTTCTGCCCAAACCACTTTGCCAACCTGCTGGAGATCGTGATGCCGATGGCCTTGGCGATCCTGTTGATGGGCGAAGCCGGCGCGCCCTTGCGCCTATTGGCCGGCTACAGTCTGGCGTTATGCCTGCCGGTGATGTTCCTGACCCAATCGCGCAGCGGCTGGATCGCGACCGTGGTGGGGTTGGCGGCAACGACGCTGCTGGTTGCGTTTCGCCGCCGCCGCCGGCTTTTCTGGATACTGCTGTTGGGTATCCCGGCCGGCGTCGCCGCCATGGCGGTCGGCCTGTGGTTTTTCTCGGACATTTTCCATAGCCGTGTGGCGGAGGCGCTGCAGGGTAACATCCGGATTCAGATTTGGCGGGATACTTTGCGGATCATCCCGGACCGGTGGCTGACGGGTTGGGGCGGCGGGGCCTATCAGTGGGTTTATCCGATGTACCGGACCCTGCGCGAACAGATGCTCTTCAACTATGCGCATAATGAGTATCTGCACCTCCTGGTGGACTATGGCGCCGTCGGTTTCGCGCTGATGGGCGCCGTGCTGGTGATCGCCGGTGTGAAACTGGCGCGTCCACTGCTGACCTCGTCACGGGAGCGTGACATTTGTCTGACGGCCGGCTTGGGCGGCATGCTGCTGGGCACGCTGGCCCATGCCATGTTCGATTTCAATTTCCATCTTTTCTCGAATAACCACGCCATGATCCTCGTGGCGGGCACGGTGGTCGGCACCCTCTTTGCATCCGGCGGCCTGGCGACGCGTCCGCTGACACCGGGCGCCTGGCGTTTGGTCTGGGGGACGGCCGTGCTGCTGTGTGCGGCGCTTTTTGTGGCGACAGCGTTCACGCTGGCGTCCTATGGGTATAACCTGGCGGCTGAGCAGCGGCGGTTGAAACTGCAACTGGAGCCGGCGGCCGATTACTACCGATGGGCCATCCGGCTGGATCCGGGCAACTGGCAGCCATACCTGGGCCTGGCCAATGTCTGCCAGACCCGGAGTTTCTGGACCTGGGACGCGGAGGAGAAACGCCACCAAGGCGCCGCGGCAATCCAGTATTACGAGGCCATGCTCCGGCGCAATCCGTACAACGCCGAAGCTCTATTTGGGTTGAGCAAAGTCCATCGGTCGCTCGGCCGGCCCGAGGAGGCGGTGGCCGCGCTTGAGCAGGCCGTGCAACATGACCGGCTGCATTTGTTTTACCGCACGCACCTGGGGATCGCGCTGCGCGAGATGGGCCGCGACGAGGAAGCGCTGCGCGCATTCCAGGAGACCGCCGCCGAACTGGGAATGTCGGAAACGGTCCGGCTGAACATCGAACGGCTGACCGAACGGATTGCCGCGCGGGCCGCGGCCACCAACTCCCCGCCCCCCTGATTTTTTCGCTGGCGTTTGTTATAGTTTGTTTGGTATGTTCAATAGCGATTGAACATCCTGAATTCCAGGATGAACCGGGCGATCGGGTCGTAGATTCCCGCAACGGGAATTGACCGGGACGAAGTTTGCCCCTTGCCCGGATATTTGGGGTTCGTGGTTTCCATTCCGAGGTGTTTCATGCATATCCGTGCCACCATGCCGGTCCCCCAATCGGACCTGGCGGCCGTGCGGCGCCAGTTCATCGAGGCGGCCGGCAATGTCACCCAGTCCTTCGGCGCCGGCCGCGTGCTGGGCCAGGTGTACGCCCATATCTATTTCAGCCGCGCGCCGCAGACGCTCGATGACTTGACGCGCGAACTGGGCATCAGCAAGGGCAGCGCCAGCATGGTCGTCCGCCAGCTCGAGGCCTGGGGCGCGCTCAAACGAGTTTGGATCAAGGGCGAGCGCAAGGATTATTATCAGGCCGGCGACGAATTCGGCCGGATCATCCGTCGCGCGCTACTCGACACGATCGGCCGCAAAATGGAGTCCTCGGACCGCCTGCTCGAACAGGCGGAACAGTTCATCGCCGCCGGCGCGGGCAACGGCCGCGCGGCAGACGCGGATTTGCGCTTTTTCAAGGAACGGATCGCGCGCATCCAGGCGTTCCGCGGCCGTGCCCAGCGTCTGTGGGAAAGTTCAATCCTGGCCCTGTTGCTTAAATGATCACGGACATCCGCAATGAGCGCAGTGTCGCCGCGGCGGTTGACGCGGAGCGCGTCGGCTATCCACCGCTCGCGGCCGGCCCGTTCCATCCGTCCGAGCCTTATCCGGAGTTTGAGACGCTGCCCGTTGGCGCCGCGCTCAACCCCGCTTATCGCCTGTTGCGGCAGGCCTTGCTGGATCTCGGGCTTGACGTCGGCCGTTTCAATACGGCGGGCTGGAATCCGCTTGGGGAACTGGTTCCGCCAGGCGCCCGGATCGTGATCAAGCCCAACTGGGTCATGCACCGCAATGAGGGTCCCGGCGGTTTCGAGTGTCTCGTGACGCATCCGGCGCTGTTGCGCGCGGTGACGGACTATGCGCTGCTCGCCGGCCCATCGCAGGTGATCATCGGCGACGCCCCGCTGCAGTTGTGCAACTGGCGCCTGCTGCTCCACCAAGGTCTGCAAGCCGTGCTGGACTACTACCGCGCCGCAGGCGCGCCGGTGCACGCGGCGGACTTCCGCCGAACCACACTGGAGCGCCGCGGCCATGAATTGATCGTCCAGGAAAATCTACGCCCGCTCGACCAGTATCAACTTGTGGAACTTGGCGACCGCAGTCTGTTGGAGCCGGTGTCCGATGACAGCCGCCGCTTCCGCGTCACCCTGTACGATCCGCGCCGCATGCGAAAAAGCCACCAGCCGGGCCGGCACCGCTATCTAGTGGCCCGCGAAGTTCTGGACGCCGACCTCGTGATCAATGTGCCCAAGCTCAAGACGCATAAAAAGGCCGGCATCACCGGCGCGCTCAAGAACCTGGTCGGCATCAACGGCAGCAAGGATTTCCTGCCGCACCACCGCAAGGGGCCGGTCACCGGCGGCGGCGACGCCTACGCGCGATTTAATCCGCTCAAGTGGGCGGCCGAGGAGGCGTCCGACCTGGCTAACCGGAATCTGCGGCGTCCCTGGCTCAACCGCCCGCTGAATCGCCTGGTGTATGCCCTGCTCGTGATGGATAAGAAGCTGGGGGGCAACGGCGAGGCAGAGGGCGGTTGGCACGGCAACGATACGGTCTGGCGGATGTGCCTGGACCTCAACCGTCTCCTGTTGTATGCCGACGCGCGCGGCCGCATGCGCGACACGTTGCAGCGCGTTGAACTTACGATCATGGACGCCCTGGTCGCCGGCGAAGGGGAAGGGCCGTTACGCGCTGACCCGCGGCCCCTGCACTTGCTGCTGGCTGCGCTGAATCCGGCCGCCGCCGACTGGGTGGCCGCGCGGCTCATGGGCTTTGACCCGGAGCGCATCCCGATTGTGCGCGAAGCTTTTCGTCTGCGTGAATGGCCGCTAACATTCTTTCGTCCGGACGATATCGAGTGCCGCCTCGCCGGCGCCGAAATCGCGCTGGTGGAACTCGCGGCGCGCCACGGAGCGGTTTTCAAACCGGCCGCCGGCTGGGCCGGACAGATCGAACTGCGGACAGAGTCCCGCTGACATCTTGTCCAGCCTTGTTATGTGAACCGTCCCGGTTGCGGCCGCAGCCTGCGCTTGCATCGGGCGGTGAAACCGCCATAGTAAAAGGACCATTCATGACTGCCATAAAAAACACAAAGGTGCTGGTGACTGGCGCTGGTGGATTCATCGGCAGCCACCTGGCCGAAAAACTGGTGGAGCTTGGCGCCGACGTTCGCGCGCTGGTTCATTACAATGCACTCGGCGCCGCCGGCTGGCTGGACACCTCTCCGCGCCGCAACGATATGCAGGTCGTGGCCGGCGACATCACCGACCGGGACAGCGTGCGGCAGGCTGTCCGGGATCGCGAGGTGGTTTTCCATCTGGCCGCGCTCATTGCCATCCCATATTCTTACCAAGCCCCGGAATCGTACGTCCGGACCAATGTGCTGGGCACGCTGAATGTGCTCCAGGCAGCGCTCGAAGCGGGCGCGCGCCGCGTGGTTCACACCTCTACCAGCGAGGTTTATGGGACGGCCCGTTATGTGCCGATTGACGAGCAACATCCGCTGCAAGGCCAGTCGCCCTATTCGGCCAGCAAGATTGGCGCGGACCAATTGGCGGAATCCTTTCATCGCGCTTTCGGGTTGCCGGTCGTGACGGTCCGGCCGTTCAATACCTTTGGCCCGCGGCAGTCGGCGCGTGCCGTGGTTCCGACCATTATCACCCAGTGCCTGGCCGGCAAGACCGTCCGGCTCGGCAGCCTGACGCCGACCCGTGATCTGAACTTCGTCGCCAATACGGCGGATGGCTTCGTGGCCGCCGCCGCCGCGCCGGCCGCGGTTGGCCGGACGATCAATCTGGGCACCGGCCGCGAAATCAGTGTCGGTGATTTAGCGCGCATGATCGCGCAATTGGTCGGCCGCGAGATCGAGATCGTGGCGGAAAGCCAGCGGGTGCGCCCGGACCGGAGTGAGGTTGAGCGTTTATTGGCCAACGCGACACTGGCGCGCGATTTACTGGGTTGGGCGCCGGCCGTTTCCCTCGAGGAGGGGCTGCGGCGCACGATTGCCTGGATTGGGCAAAATATGGAAAGGTATCGTCCCGGTGTCTACGTCGTTTGAACCCGGTGCGCCCGCCGCGGCCGGCATCATCCCGCTCTGCGTTCCGGAAATTCGGGGCAACGAGTGGAAATATATCAAGGACTGCCTCGACACGAACTTTGTTTCGTCCGTCGGCCCCTTTGTCGAGCAGTTTGAGCGCGCCCTCGCCTCTTTCACCGGCGCCCGCCATGCCGTGGCGTGCGTCAATGGCACCGCCGCCCTGCATGTTGCCCTGCGCGTGGCCGGCGTGCAACCGGACGACGAGGTGCTGGTTTCCGATCTGACGTTCATCGCGCCCGCCAATGCCATTCGCTATATCGGCGCCTGGCCGGTTCTGGTGGACGCCGCGCCCGATTACTGGCAGATGGACCCGGCGCGGGTGCGGGATTTTCTGGAAAAAGACTGTGTCCGCCGCGACGGCGCGTTGCGCAATCGCGCCACCGGCCGCCGCGTGCGCGCCATCATGCCGGTGCATATTCTGGGGCATCCGGTGGATATGGAGCTGATTCTGGATCTCGCGGCGCGCCACGATCTGCCGGTAATTGAGGACGCCACCGAGAGTCTGGGCGCGCAGTATCGTGGGCGCCCGGTTGGTCGGCTGGGACAGATCGGCTGCTTCAGTTTCAACGGCAACAAAATCATTACCACCGGCGGCGGCGGTATGCTGGTTACCGACAATGCGGAGTGGGCCGAACGCGCCCGCTACTTGACCACGCAGGCGAAGAACGACCCAGCCGAGTTCATTCACAACGAGATTGGCTATAACTACCGCCTGACGAATATCCAGGCGGCGATGGGCGTGGCGCAACTGGAGCAGTTACCGGCCTACATCGCCGCCAAGCGCCGCATCGCCGCCGCCTACGGCGCCGGCCTCGCGGATGTGCCGGGGATAACGCTCATGCCGCAGGCGCCTTGGGCGGAAAGCATTTGCTGGCTGGCCACGGTATTGGTGGATCCCGCCGCTTATGGCATGGACAGCCGGGCGCTGATCCGCCGGCTGGCGGCGGAACGGATTCAGGCCCGGCCGCTCTGGCAGCCCATGCACTTGAGCCCGGCGCACCAAGGCAGCCCCGTGGTTGGCGGCGAGTGCGCCGAACGCCTTTGCCGCATGGCGGTCAGCCTGCCTTCGTCGGTCGGGCTGACGCCCGCCCACCAGCAGCGGGTCATCGAAGCGGTGCGGCGGCGCGGCGCCTGATGGATCCGGCGGATTTCACAACCCAACCGAGGAAAACCATGAAAGTCCCATTACTCGACCTGAAAGCCCAGTATCAGACCATCAAAGCCGAATTGGATGCCGCGATTGCCGAGGTAATGGAGTCGCAGTACTTCATCCTGGGTCCGAAGGTGAAGGAGTGCGAACAGGCCATTGCCCAATACTGCCGCTGCGCCCATGCCATCGGCGTCACATCCGGTACGGACGCGTTGCTGATCGCGTTGATGGCTGAAGGTATCGGTCCTGGTGACGAGGTAATCACCACGCCGTATACCTTCTTCGCCACCGCCGGCTCGATCGCGCGCACGGGGGCCAAACCGGTCTTTGTGGATATTGACCCGGTCACCTTCAACATCCGCGCGGATCAGATCGAATCCCGCATCACGCCGCGCACGAAGGCCATCATGCCCGTGCACCTTTACGGGCAGATGGCCGACATGGATCCGATCATGGAGATCGCGCGACGCCGCAAATTGGTGGTGATCGAAGACGCCGCCCAGGCGATCGGCGCCGAGTATCAGAGCCGGCGCGCCGGCAGCATCGGGGATTATGGCTGCTTTTCGTTCTTCCCCTCCAAGAATCTCGGTTGCTGCGGCGACGGCGGCATGGTTACGGTCAATGACGCCGCGCGCGCCGAGAAGCTCGACGTGCTGCGCGTGCATGGCTCCAAGCCGAAGTATTACCACAAACTGATCGGCGGGAACTTTCGGCTGGACGCCATCCAGGCGGCGGTGGTCACCGTGAAGCTGCGGCATCTGGACCGATGGTCGGCCATGCGGCAGGTCAACGCCGCGCGTTACAACGCATTATTTGAGGAGTCCGGCCTGGTCGCCGCCGGCCGGGTGGTGTTGCCCGCGATTCGCACTAATCGGCATATTTTCAATCAGTATGTCATTCGCGTGCCGGACCGCGACGGGCTGATGGCGCGCTTCAAGCAGCGCGAGATTGGCTGCGAAGTTTATTATCCCGTGCCGCTGCATCTGCAGGAATGCTTCGCCTATCTCGGACATCGTCCCGGTGATTTTCCGGAGAGCGAGCGCGCGGCGCGGGAAACGCTGGCTTTGCCGGTTTACCCGGAATTAACGGTGGAGCAGGCGCAAGCGGTGGTGGCGGCGGGGGCGGAATACTACAAGGGCAAATGAGGAGCGGGGACAGGAGCGCCG
>CAZMXS010000008.1:24302-82697 GCA_964570325.1 uncultured Verrucomicrobiota bacterium
CCAAATCGCGCACCGGCAAGAGGCCCAATTTGGGGCCCCACCGGGGGGTGGGGTTGCGGGGGGGGGCGGGTTTTCTCGGTTCGTTTCTGGTGGAGAAACTGCGGGAACGCGGCGCGCGCGAGGTGATAGTGCCGCTGATTGACCAATACGACCTGCGCGAGCCGGGGGTGGCCGATCGCCTGCTGCGGACGGCCCGGCCCGACCTGGTTTTCCATCTGGCGGCGCGCGTCGGCGGCATCGGCGCCAACCGCGAGCACCCGGCCGAGTTCTTCTACGACAACCTGATGATGGGCGTCCAATTGACCCACGCCTGTTGGCGGGCCGCCACGCCCAAACTGGTGCTGGTCGGCACCATTTGCGCTTATCCGAAATTCGCGCCGGTTCCGTTCCGGGAGGAGGATCTCTGGAACGGCTATCCCGAGGAGACCAATGCGCCTTACGGCCTGGCGAAGAAGATGCTGCTGGTCCAGTCCCAGGCCTACCGCCAGCAGTACGGCTTCAACTCAATCTACCTGCTGCCGGTGAACCTCTACGGACCCCGCGACAATTTCGACCCATCCAGTTCCCATGTGATCCCCGCGTTGATCAAAAAATGCGTGGATGCGCGCGAGCGCGGCGACGCGGAGATCGTGGTCTGGGGCGACGGCTCGGCCACGCGCGAGTTCCTGTTCGTGCGCGACGCCGCAGAGGGCCTGGCGTTGGCCGCCGAACGCTACGAAAAAAGCGAGCCGGTCAACCTCGGCAGCTCGTTCGAAATCAGCATCAAAAACCTGGTGCTGACAATAGCCAAGCACACCGGCTTCAACGGCCGGATCTCGTGGGATACCACCAAACCCAACGGTCAACCCCGGCGCAAGCTCGACGTAAGCCGGGCCGAGCGCGAGTTTGGGTTCCGTTCCAGCACCACCTTCGAGGACGGGCTGCGCGAGACGATCGAATGGTACGAGAAGAGCCGGTGACAGCAGGTTGTTCGTACTCGCGGATCGTACTCCTACTCGCACTCGAAAAAGATCAACGGCCGAGTAGGAGCACGAGTACGATTCACGAGTGCGAGGCGGACACGGGAGGAATACCGCCAGCATGCGCCGCAAAAAAATATCCGTGATCTTCGGCACGCGGCCGGAGGCGATCAAGCTGGCGCCGGTGATCCGTGCGCTGCGCGCGGATTCCGCCTTTGACTGCCGCGTCTGCGTCACGGCCCAGCACCGCGAAATGCTGGACCAGGTGCTGGGCATTTTTGACATCCGGCCGGACACGGACCTGGATTTGATGCGGGCCAACCAGTCGCTCGGCGCGCTGACCGCGCGCGCCATCGCCGGGCTGGACGCTTACCTGGCGCGTGAGCGACCCGACCTGGTTCTGGTGCAGGGCGACACCACCACCGTCTTCTGTGCCGCATTGGCGGCATTCTATCATCACATTCCGGTCGGCCACGTCGAGGCGGGATTGCGCACCGGCGACTTGCAGGCGCCCTGGCCGGAGGAGGCTAACCGCGTGTTGGCGACGCGCCTGACGACGCTCCATTTCGCGCCGACATTCGCCAGCCGCGCCAACCTGCTGCGGGAGGGCGTGGCGCCCCGGCGGATTTTCGTCACGGGCAACACGGTCATAGATGCCCTGCTCCTCGCGCGCGCGATGATCCGGCGCGAATCGCCCGCCGTGCCGGGTGTGCCGGCCCGCATCATGCGCGGATGCCAGCCGCTGGTCCTGATCACCGGCCATCGGCGCGAGAGTTTCGGGGCCGGATTTGAGCATATCTGTCGGGCCATTGCCGCGCTGGCGCGACGTTTCCCGGAAACCCAATTCATCTATCCCGTGCATCTCAATCCGCACGTGCGCCAACCGGTCCGCCGGATTCTCGGACGAGCCGGGGAGAACGTGCGCTTGATCCGGCCTCTGGCTTATCTGCCATTCGTGGCCTTGATGAACCGGGCAACGCTGCTCCTGACAGATTCCGGCGGTATCCAGGAAGAGGCCCCAAGCCTCGGCAAACCCGTGCTGGTGATGCGGGCCGTCACGGAACGCCCGGAGGGACTGAAGGCGGGGACCGTCCGTTTGGTGGGCACGGCCGAGGCGTCTATCGTTGACGCCGTTGCTCGCCTGTTGACCGACCGGCGCGCCTACCGTCGGATGTCGCAAGCCGCCAATCCCTACGGCGACGGCCGGGCCGCCGGCCGCATTGTGCGGGCGCTGCATGGCTATTTGGCGGGCAAGTAAGCCGGCCACTCCAAACGGACCGGGTCGTTTCTCAAGACAGGATTACTTATGAAAACACAAGTGGCGGTTGTTGGCGCGGGGTATTGGGGAAAGAACCTGGTCCGCAACTTTTTCGAGCTCGACGCGCTCCAGGCGGTCTGCGACGCGAGCGGCGCGGTGGAAGGGGAGTTGAAAACAAAATACCCCGCTGTCGCCTTCGTTCGCGACTATGGGGCGCTGCTGGCGGACGACTCGATCCGGGCGGTCGCGCTGGCCACGCCGGCGGTGACGCATTTTGAAATGGCGCGCCAGGCGCTGGAAGCGGGCAAGGATGTGTTGGTGGAGAAGCCGCTGTCCATCCGGGTCGAGGACGGCGAGCAACTGGTGGCGCTGGCGGCCGCGCGGCAACGCATCCTGATGGTCGGGCACATCCTGCGCTACCATCCCGCCATCCTGAAGTTACAGGCACTGATCCAGCAGGGCGCCCTGGGCCAGATTCAATATCTGTATTCCAACCGGCTCAATATCGGAAAGATTCGCACGGAGGAAAATATCCTTTGGAGCTTTGCGCCGCATGACATTTCGGTGATGCTGGCGCTCCTGAACGATATGCCGCTGCGCGTTTCCGGGCAGGGCGGCGCCTATCTCAACCATGATGTGGCGGACACAACGGTCACCCAATTCGTGTTTCCCGGCAACGTGCGCGCGCACATCTTTGTCAGTTGGCTGCACCCGTTCAAGGAGCAGCGGCTGGTGGTGGTGGGGTCGGACAAGATGGCCGTGTTCGATGACACCGCCGCGCATAAGTTGGTGCTTTATCCGCATCGCGTGGAATGGATCAATCGCGTGCCGACGCCGGTCAAAGCCGAGGCGGAGATCGTGCCGCTGGAGCCCCTGGAACCGCTTAAAGCCGAGTGCCGACACTTCATCGAATGCGTACAGCGCCGGGCGTCGCCGGTCACCGACGGCGCGGAGGGGCTGCGGGTGTTGAGGATTCTGAACGCCTGCCAGCAATCGCTCCAGCAGGAGGGCCGGTCCGTTGCATTGGGCGCAGCGTCCGGCGCGGCGCCCTATTTTGTCCATCCGACCGCGTGCGTGGACGAGGGCGCGACCGTCGGCGCCGGCAGCAAGATCTGGCATTTCAGCCACGTGATGAAAGGCGCGCGGATCGGCGCGCGCTGCATCCTCGGCCAGAACGTGAACGTGGATGGCGGCGTTGTCATCGGCGACAACGTCAAGATTCAGAACAATGTATCCATTTACACCGGCATGACGATCGAGGATGACGCCTTTCTGGGACCGTCTTGTGTCTTCACCAATGTCAAGAACCCGCGTTCACAGATCAACCGGCATGCGCTCTACGAGCGGACCGTGCTCAAGCGCGGTTGCACGATTGGGGCCAACGCCACGATTGTCTGCGGAACTACAATGGGACGCTATGCATTCGTCGGCGCCGGCGCGGTGGTGACCAAGGATGTTCCCGATTACGCGCTGGTGCTGG
Organism: uncultured Verrucomicrobiota bacterium; assembly: GCA_964570325.1. Lineage (GTDB taxonomy): Bacteria > Verrucomicrobiota > Kiritimatiellia > CAIQIC01 > CAZMXS01 > CAZMXS01. The sequence goes on from CAZMXS010000008.1 coordinate 28,000, forward strand.
GCAACCCCGCCCGGCAAAAGGGCTGGATGAGCCGCCACGGCCACGTCCTGCCGCCGCCGGACAAGGACGGCATCATGGTCTGTCCGGAAAGCGGCCTGCGCTACCGTGAGGAAGCGCCCGGCGTCATCCGCTGCATGGACTTGCCCGAGGACCAGCCCCTGCCGCCGGAAATGAGCAAGGGCGCAAAGCCGTACAACGATTTCAAACGCCCTTGACCATTCAGCGCTTCTCCCGCACTCAGGTTTAAGTTTCGCGTTTCAGGTTTAATGAAGATCGTTTCCATCGTCGGCGCGCGGCCGCAATTCATCAAGGCGTCCGCCGTCAGCCGCGCGCTCCGCCCGCAGCATCAGGAAGTATTGGTCCACACCGGCCAGCATTACGACGCGGATATGTCGGATATTTTCTTTCGCGAGTTGGAGATACCGGCGCCGAATTACAACCTGGAAGTGGGCTCCGGCCCGCATGGCGCGCAGACCGGCGCGATGCTGGCGCGGATCGAGGAGGTGCTGGCGCGGGAGCGGCCGACTGGCGTGCTGATCTATGGGGACACCAACTCGACGCTGGCGGGCGCGCTGGCCGCGGCCAAGCTGCATTTGCCGGTGGCGCATGTGGAGGCCGGCCTGCGGAGTTTCAACCGCGCGATGCCGGAGGAGATCAATCGCGTGGTGGCCGACCAGTTGTCCCGCCTGCTCTTCTGCCCGAGTCGGACCGCGGTCGAGAACCTCGCGCGCGAAGGGATTACCCGCGGCGTGCACGTGGTGGGCGATGTGATGTGCGATGAGCTGCGGTTCGTGGCGGAGAAGGCTCAGACACAGTCGAAAATCACCGGCCGCCTCGGATTGACGGACCGCTCATTCCTGCTGGCCACCGTCCACCGCGCGGAAAACACGGATGACCCGGCGCGCCTGCGCGGCATCCTGCGCGCGCTTGAGTTATTGGCGGAAACCGAACCGGTAATCTTTCCGGTGCATCCGCGCACCCGCGCCGCATTAGTCCAAGCGGATTTCCAGTCTCAAGCTTCGGGCCTTCGCCTCATCGCTCCGCTGGGTTACCTGGACATGGTCCGTCTGGAGGGGGCCGCGCGGCTGATCCTGACCGATTCCGGCGGCATCCAGAAGGAGGCCGGTTGGCTTGGGGTGCCGTGCGTGACGCTCCGAGACGAGACGGAATGGGTGGAAACGGTGGCGGCCGGCTGGAATGTGCTGGCCGGCGCGGACCCGGAGCGGATCGTGGCCGCCGTCCGCGGGTTCCGCGTTCCGCATAAACGCCCGGAGCTTTATGGCGATGGGCTGGCCGCGCAACGGATTGTCGAACGGCTGAATGATTTGAACGAGATTCCGCGTTGCCCGCCGCTGACGAACTCCGCAAAATGAGAAAAACGCGCCCCCTTTGACTGTCATGCCTCGCCATCCGGCGCAGCCGGAGCGCGAGGAATCTTCCGGCCGATCCTTCATGCAAGCCGATTTCAAACGCCTCACGCGCGGCACGCTGATCTACGGGTTAGGCAGCGTGCTGAACCGCCTGCTCGGCTTCCTGTTGTTGCCGGTCTTCACGGCCTATCTGACCCCGGCGGAGTATGGCATCGCGGCGATTCTCGGATTGATGAGCATGTTGATCATGCCGTTCTTTTCGCTGGGGTTTAGCGCCAGCATGGCGCCATGCTATTTTGACACGCATGACCCCCGGCGCAAGGAAGCCACCGTCTGGACCGCGTTCGCGATCCTGCTGGCGAGCGCGGGCGCGCTCAGTGGCGCGGGTTTCATCTGGGCGGCGCCAATCAGTCGGCTGGCGTTCGGCACGCCGGAACACGCGCCGCTGGTGGCGCTGTCGCTGTTGAGCGCGGGCTTTATGATTCTGTGGGATCCCTTGAGCTTGTACCTGCGTTTCGAGGAGCGCGCCCGGACGGTCGTGGCGCTGACGGCGGTGTCGTCGCTGGCGACCATCGGCGCCAGCGTCTGGCTGGTGGTCGGTCTCAAGCGCGGCTTGTACGGGCTGGTCGTGGGCGGCCTGATCGGGCAGATGCTGACGATGGCGTTGTTCCTGCTGCCGGCGGCCGCCGCGTTGCGGTTTCGCCTGAGCGCGCGCGTGGCGCGGGAATTGCTCCGACTGGGCCTGCCGATGGTGCCGGGATTTCTGTTCGGTTTTGTGCTGCAACAAAGCAACAAGTATGTGCTTCAGTGGACGCACGGGTTGGATGCGGTGGGGGTGTACAATATTGGATTTAACCTGGGGATGGCCATGAGCCTGGTGGTCACGGCCTTCCAGAGCGCCTGGTTGCCGTTTTTCATGTCGTTTAGCGATCGGCGGGAGCATGCCCGCGCGCTGATCGCGCGCATTATGACGTATTATGTTTTGGGGGCCGGGCTGCTGACTATTTTGTTCTTTGCCTTCGCGCGCCCGGTTATTCTGCTGATGACGCAGCCCCCTTTTCACCGCGCATCTGCGATTGTCGGCCTGGTGGCGACAGCCGAGATGTTGCGAGGAGTGTTTTTAGTCTTTTTGCCGGCGGTCTACTATTTCAAGGAAGTTCCCGCGCAAACGTTGGCGCTGTTGCTGGCCACCGGGGTTTGTTTAGCGAGTAATTTTCTTCTGATTCCTGCGCTGGGGTTGCCCGGCGCCGGCATCGCCTTGGCCTGCGGCGCGGGGGCGCAGGCAGTCTTCATGCACCTGTGGAATCTTTGGCGGCGCAAGGCCTACGGGACCGTGCCGTATGAATGGGGGCGGCTCATACGATTTGCGGTGTTTTTCATGCTCTTGGCCCTGCTGGGGTTATGCATCCGCTCGGATCGTTTAATCACCGCCGCCGTGCAAGGCAGCGGCCTGGGCTTGGCGGCGGTCGCGGCGGTTTATGCTTCGCTTTCTCCTCGCGAAAAGGAATGGTTGCGCGCGGCGGTAAGGCGCCGGCCGGCATGAACCATCGGCGGCCCCGTCCGCACTTGCCGCGAGCCGTTTAATTCCACCATCATCCGGACAGGAGATACCATGGCGCCAACCGCTACGATCGAATCGGTAAAAACTTTCTGGGAAGCCAACCCGCTGTGCGCGGCGGCCATCCCCCATCCCTTGGGGTCACGCGCATATTTCGCCGCTTACGATGCGTTGCGCGAAAAAAACGAATCCCCGGCATTTTCCGCCGACTTGCACGAATACTCGCAATTCAAGGGTCGTAAGGTGCTGGATGTGGGCTGCGGCAACGGCTATGTGCTGGCGCGCTATGCGCAAGCCGGCGCCGAGGTTTACGGCGTGGATTTGACTGAACAAGGCGTCCAGCTTTGTCGGCGGCGATTCGAATTCGCCGGTCTGCAAGGGGATTTTCGCGTGGCGAACGCCGAAGAATTACCCTTCCCGGATAACCACTTTGACTGTGTCTGCTCCATGGGCGTGCTGCACCATACACCGAATACGCCCGCCGCTGTGGCGCAGATTCATCGCGTGCTCAAACCGGGCGGCCGCCTGATCATTATGATGTACCATCGCAACTCGGCGCTCTATCGCGTTGCCTTCCGATACCGCAGCCGGGTCACCGGTAAGTCAATCGGCCAGTTGGTGGATGAAGTGGATGGAATCGGCAATCCCAAAGGCGATGTCTATTCGCGGGCGGAATTGGCCGACCTGCTTCGCAATTTCGCCGGTCTCAAAATGTTTTGCGGACAGTTGGAGGGCGGGCATATTCTACCGCGGGGCGGCCGGTTGATTCCTCGCGGCCTGATCCGCTTGCTGGAACGGCGCTGGGGCTGGTTCCTGTACGCCAAGGGCTGGAAACCGCCCGCGCCGCCGCGTAACCCGGATTGAACCCATGTGTGGCATTGCGATAGTTGTTTCGCTGAACGGCGCGCCGGCGCCTGGTCTGCGCCGCCGCCTAGAGGTCATGAACCGACTCCAGCGCCATCGGGGGCCCGATGGCGAGGGCATCTGGGCGCACGCGGGCGAACAGGTCGGGTTCGGCCATCGGCGACTGAGCATCATTGATCTTTCACCCGCTGCGGCTCAACCGATGCACGATGGCGCGGGGAACTGGATCACGTACAATGGCGAGATTTACAATTACCTCGAGCTGCGCCGCGAACTCGGCGAAGACCGGTTCCGGACCACATCCGACACCGAAGTAATCTTGCAGGCCTATCGCCGTTGGGGCGCGGAGTGCGTGCAGCATTTGCGCGGCATGTTTGCCTTTGCCATCTGGGATGAGGCGCGCCGGCAACTGTTCTGTGCGCGCGACCGTTTTGGCATCAAACCATTCTATTATGCAACCGCGGACGGGCTGCTGTACGCGGCGTCGGAAATCAAGGCCCTACTGCCGTTTCTGCCCGGGATTGAGACCGACCGCGAGGGCCTCAAGGATTACCTGACGTTCCAGTTCTGTCTCGCGGGCAAAACGCTTTTCAAGGGCGTTTCCGAGCTGCTCCCGGGGCACGCGTTGACGGTGGCCGGCGGCCAGGCGGCACTCCGCCGTTATTGGGAGGTCTACTACCGGGTTGATTTTGACCAGCGGCAGGAGTTTGCCGAGCGCGAACTACGGAGCCGGTTGGAGGATTCCGTCCGCGTCCACCTGCGTAGCGACGTGCCAGTGGGCGCCTATCTGAGCGGCGGGCTCGACTCCAGCGCCGTCGCCACAATCGGCCGCCGCCATGCCGCCGGCGAGTTCCACGCGTTTACCGGGCGATTTCCCATCGGTCCGGAATATGACGAGAGCCACTACGCGCGCGCCGTAGCGGCGGCGGAAAACTTCCGGCTGTTCGAGCTGGATATCGCCGCGCGCGACTTCATCGAGAATATCCGGCGCGTCATCTACCATCTTGACTTCCCAGTGGCCGGACCCGGTTCCTTTCCGCAGTTCATGGTCTCGCAACTGGCGAGCCGCCACCGCAAAGTGGTGTTGGGCGGACAGGGGGGCGACGAGATTTTTGGCGGCTACACGCGCTACCTGATCGCCTATTTCGAGCAGTGTATCAAGGCCGCGATTGACGGCACGATGCGCAACGGCAATTTCGTGGTCACCTATGAGTCCATCATTCCCAACCTGACCGCGCTGCGCAACTACAAGCCCTTGCTGCAGGAATTCTGGCGCGAAGGGTTGTTTGCCGACATGGACCACCGCTATTTCCGGTTGGTCAATCGCGCCAACGAGCTGGGCCGCGAGGTATACTGGGACCGGCTGGGCGACTATTCGCCGTTCGAAACTTTTCGCGGCATTTTTCACGGAAACAATGTGCAGAAGGAATCATATTTCGACCTGATGACGCATTTTGACTTCAAGACCCTGTTGCCGGCGCTGCTGCAGGTGGAGGATCGTGTCAGCATGGCGCACGGCCTGGAATCGCGCGTGCCGCTGCTGGACCATCCCCTGGTGGAATTCGCGGCGACCATTCCCGCGAACATCAAATTCAAGGACGGCACGCTGAAACACGTGTTCCGCGAGGTGGTGCGGCCGTACCTGCCCGCCGTCATTCTCGACCGCCGGGATAAAATGGGCTTCCCGACGCCGCTCACCGAGTGGCTGCGCGGCGAGGCGCGCGACTTCGTGCGCGATGTTTTCGGCTCCCAGGCGGCGCGGAACCGGGAATTGATCAATAACCGCGTTGTGCTGGAAAATCTGGAGCGCGAGCCGCGCTTTGGCCGCAAAGTCTGGGGTCTGTTGTGCCTCGAGTTGTGGCAGCAGGAGTTTCACGATCAACAAGCCAAGTTCACCCAAATGATGGAGATAACATAATGAAAGTGCTGATTACCGGCGGGGCGGGATTTATCGGTTCGCATCTGGCTGACCGTTTGCTGGCGCGCGGCGACCAGGTGCTGGTGCTGGACAACTATGCGACCGGCCGGCGCGACAATCTGGCGCCGCAGCCGGCGCTTCGCGTGGAAGAGGGCACCATTGCTGACGCGGATTGGGTCAACCGGCTTTTCGACGAGTTCCATCCGGATACGGTTGTGCATGCGGCGGCGTCTTACAAAGATCCCCACAACTGGGCCGAGGACGCACGGACGAATGCCGTCGGGACGGCGATCGTCGTGCAGGCCGCTGAGCGCCTGGCCGTGCGGCGATTGATCTACTTCCAGACCTCGCTTTGCTATGGACTCCAGCCGCTGGAACAGCCCATCACCTTGAAGCACCCCATCCTGCCGCAGGGTAGCAGTTACGCAATCAGTAAAACCGCCGGCGAGTATTATATTCAGCTTAGCAAACTGGACTATATCTCTTTCCGATTGGCCAACGCCTATGGCCCGCGCAATCTCAGCGGCCCGTTGCCGACGTTCTACCACCGGCTCACCACCGGCAAACCGTGCTTTGTGATGAACACGCGCCGCGACTTCATCTACGTCAATGACCTGGTGGACGTTGTGATGATGGCGCTGGACGGCCGCGGCCGCCGTGGCGTGTATCATGTTTCGTCGGGTTCCGACTACTCGATCAAAGAATTGTTTGATGCCACGGTCAAGGCGCTCGGCATCCGGCTGGACCGGCCGGTTGAAGTGCGCGAGCGCAATCCGGATGACGTGTTCACGATTCTGATTGATCCTTCTGAAACCAACCGGGATTTCGGTTGGAAAACCTCCACGCCGCTGGAAACGGGCGTGGCGCGCGCAATCGCATGGTACCAGGCCCACGGGATTACCCAGACCTTCACGCATCTGAAGGAAGTGAAGGAAGGCAAGTGACAAGCGAATGGTGAAGGCGGAAAGGTGGATGGTGAAATCTGATTCATGCGCGGCTTCCGGTGCCGTTTTCGCCGGGCGATCCGTCCTCGTGGTCGGCGGTGCGGGATTTGTCGGAAGCAACCTGGTCCGGATGCTCCTCGGTTTGAATCCCGCCCGGGTGCTGATCATCGACAACCTGCTCTCGGCGGAGCGGTGCAATGTGCCGGACCATCCGGCGGTGCAATTCACGGAGGCGTCCATCACGGACGACCGGGTGCTGGGGGTACTACAGGATGAGTGGGATTACGTTTTCCATCTGGCGACCTACCACGGCAACCAGAGTTCGATCCACGATCCGCTGGCGGATCACGAGAACAACACGCTGACCACGCTCAAGCTGTTCAACCGCATCCGCGATTTCAAGCGCCTGCGGAAAGCGGTTTACTCCGGCGCCGGCTGCGCGGTCGCCGCCAAGGACGTAACCGCGAACGCGGCGGCGACTTCCGAGGATGCGCCCGTCACGCTGGACATGGACAGCCCTTATTCGATCTCCAAGATCGTCGGTGAGTTTTACTCGGTTTACTACCACAAACAGCACGGTCTGCCGGTGGTGCGCGCCCGGTTCCAGAACGTCTATGGGCCGGGCGAAATTCTGGGCGCGGGATGCTGGCGCGGCACCCCGGCGACGGTTTGGCGCAACGTGACGCCGACGTTTATCTACAAGGCCCTCAAGCGCGAGGCCCTGCCGCTCCAGAACCACGGCGAGGCCACGCGCGATTTCATTTATGTCGAAGATATTGCGCGCGGCTTGCTGGCCTGCGCGGAACGCGGGCGGCCGGGCGATGTGTACAACTTGTCCACCGGTCGCGAGATCAAGATTCGCGAACTGGCGGAGCTGATCAATAAGCGGACCGGAAATCCGACACCCTGCCAGTTGCTGCCGCGCCGCGCGTGGGACCATTCGATCTGTCGCTACGGCAGTCCCGTGAAGGCCCGCGAACAGCTCGGGTTTGAGCCGCGCGTCGAATTGCGGGATGGCCTGGCGCGGACGATCGAGTGGACTCGCGCGAACCTGCCGTTGATTGAAGCCTGTATGGCGAAACATGCGGCGCACATGGCGCAAGCTGGAACCGGCGCATGACCGTCAGCCGGCCCAAATTGTTGGTCTTGTTCGCGCGTTATACGGACACGCTCAGCTATTACGACGACTGGCAGGAAGCATTTGCGGAATCGAACTTATTCGATACGGATACTCGCGACATCATGCGGCCGGAAACCGCTCCGGAACTGAAACGGCGCATTCGCGAATACGACAGTGTGGTTCTGTTGCATTCCACGAATGCGGATAGTGTCGCGGCGCTGCAACGAGTGGCCGGGATTCTGGCGGAGCGGCGCGGCCGGTTGTTGTCCTTTGTCGGCAATGAAGTGAATCTGCCCGGTTGTTTCATCGCGGACAAGCTCGCGGTGCTGAAGAAAATCGGCCCGGACTTCGTGGCGACCCAACTGCCGCTGGCCGCCGGCGAATATCTTTATGGGGATTTGTCCGGCAGCCGGGTGGTGGAGATCCCGCATGCGTTGAACCCGAACCGATTCAAGCCGCTGATCCCGCAGGCGGACCGTCCGGTGGATATCGGCGCGCGCTCCTATAAATATCTGCCGGCGCTGGGAGACAAGGAGCGCAATGCCATCATCGAGTTTTTCCAGAATCCCGCCCGCGTCTCCGGCCTGACGGTGGATATTCAAACCAGCGCGCAAAGCCGCTTGACGCCCGCGGAATGGGCGGCATTTCTGAACCGTTGCAAGGCTACCGTGGCGACCGAGGCCGGCAGCTATTACCTGGAGAAGGATGACCACACGGTGCGCCGCATCATGGCTTATGTGCAAACGGAGAAAGCGGAGGGTCTCCAATCGTTTTACAGTCGGCTGCGCACGGGTTGCTTGAAACGCGCCGTGCCCGCGCCGATCCGAAAATGGATCATGCGGCTGGTGGAGTCTTCCCGAATCGAGCAACAGCATCGGGAGCTTGTCAGCACGCGTGATGAGCGCATTACTTTTGAGGATATCCATCACCGATTTTTCAGGGGTTATGCGAATCCCATCTCCGGCAAGTGCATTTCCTCGCGGCATTTCGACGCGGCGGGCACCAAGACCGTCCAGATCATGTTCCCCGGCGCATTCAACGGTATTTTGCGGGCGGATGAGCATTACATCGCTTTGCAGCGCGATTTTTCCAATGCGGCGGATGTCCTGGCCCGGCTGCGCGATCCGGATTACCGGTGCAAAATGACGGACCGGACCTATGCGTACATTTGCGCGCAGCACACTTACGCGCATCGCATCCATCGCGTTTACGAGCTGCTGGCGGCTTGAATCGAAATCATGTGCGGCATCTGCGGCATCTGGAATTACGCGGCGCGGACCCCGGCCGACCGGTCTCTTTTGCGGCGCATGGCGGACACCATGATCCATCGCGGCCCGGATGACAGTGGTTATTACCATGACGACGAGGCGGGTTTCGGCCTGGGGTTTCGGCGGCTGGCGATCATTGACCTGACCCCTTCCGGACGCCAACCGATGAGCAACGAGGACGGGTCGGTCTGGGTGACGCTCAACGGCGAAATCTACAATTTTCAGGAGTTGCGCGCCGCGCTCGCGGATCAGGGGCACGTGTTCAAGTCGCGAACGGATACGGAAGCGCTCGTCCACCAATACGAGCAGCGCGGACCGGAATGTATCGCCGATCTCGACGGCATGTTCGGCCTGGCCATCTGGGATGCCCGGCGGCGGCAACTGACGCTGGCGCGGGATCGGCTGGGCAAGAAGCCGCTTTATTATCTGGACGACGGCCGGCGCCTGCTGTTCGCCTCGGAGTTGAAAGCCATACTGGCGGATCCGACCGTTGCGCGGCGCGTGGATTTTGACAGCCTGGCCGAATACCTGCGCGTCGGTTATGCTGGCGCGCCGCACACCATCTTTCAGGGCATCCGGAAACTGGAACCGGGCCACCGCCTGGTGCATGGCGCCGGCCGGGCGGAAATCCACCGCTACTGGGATCCCCGTCCGGCTTTCACCCCCGCCCCGCCCCGCTCCGCCGACGAGTGGGGTGAACGGATTCGCGCCACGTTGCGCGCGTGCGTTCAGCGCCGGTTGGTCAGTGACGTGCCATTGGGGGTCTTTCTCAGCGGCGGTGTGGATTCCAGCGCGGTGGCGGCGACCATGGCGGCGCTGGGCGGCCGGCCGGTCAAGACCTTTGCGATCGGCTTTGAAAACCAGGCTTTTAATGAATTGCCTTTTGCGCGGGCCGTTGCCGAGCGGCTGGGCGCCGAGCACCATGAGTTCATGGTCAAACCGGAAGCGTTGGCGGATGTGTTGCCGCGGCTGGCCCGGCAGTTCGACGAGCCTTTCGGTGATTCATCCGCGCTGCCGGCCCACTACGTCAGTAAAATGGCTCGCACACAGGTTACCGTCTGCCTTTCCGGGGACGGTGGCGATGAAACGCTGGCCGGCTATCCACATTACCGGTTGGCGGACGGCCCGGCGCTGGGCGACCGGTTGCCGGCCTTTGTTCGCCGGGAACTGGTTGGTCCGCTCGGCCGCTGCCTGCCGCCGTTTGCCCGCGGCCACCGCTTTCTGGCCCGACTGGCGCAGGATCGGGACGGCCGCTATACGGGGATGATGCAGGCGGCTTATGAGACCCAGGTCCGCGCTTTGTTCACGGCCACAACCGCCGGCGAACTGCGCGGCCGGCCCATCCGGTTGGAACGCGTTCTGACGGAGTCGCTGCCGGACGACTACCTTTCCCGGATGCAATGCGCCGATCTGCTGGTTTACCTGCCCGAGGACATCCTGACCAAGGTGGACCGCACAAGCATGTTAAACTCCCTGGAGACGCGCGCGCCCATGCTGGATCCGGAGTTCATCGGTTTGCTATGCTCCCTCCCGCCGGAGCTGCGGCGGCGGAACGGAATCGGGAAATATATGTTCCGTCAGGCCATCCGGGGAATGGTGCCGGACCAAGTGCTGACCCGGCCGAAGATGGGCTTCTCCATTCCACTTAGCGCCTGGCTGGGCGGCGACGCGCAAAGCTTTGTTGGTGATGTGCTGGCGCCGGAAGCCATTCGCCGCCGCGGCTGGTTCCGGCCGGAACTTGTGGCGCGGTTGATTCGGCCCGCCATGCTGGCGCGGCCCATGATCGGGCACACCGTCTGGTTCCTGCTGATGCTGGAACTCTGGGCTCGGGAATATGTGGACTGAGCGGCAGGACTGGTCCGGGTGGGGAACACGGGCGCCCGGCGCGTGAAATAAGGATAAGTCTGGCTTTTGATAAACGGGCAATCCGGCCCGCGCGCGGAAGCCGAAAAAGCCGTTTTACTTTCGGGTTCCCGCATGCCAACATCCGGCGCTCGCTGATGGGATTTTCATGAGGAGTGCTGGTCAGATTCACCGATTGCCGTTCGCCTCGAATGTTTGGCCGGGGCGATCCCGCGCGCTTTCGATCCGTTTTTATTAATTCATGAACGCTCCACGCACATTGCCCAATCTGCAGGCGTACTTCGTCGCTGGCGGCTTCATTCTGGCCGGTTTGTTTCTTTTCTACCTGATGGGCCCCATATACGGCTGGTTGATCCTGTTGGCGGTGGTTTGGGGCTGCATGCTGATCGGGCATCCCAAGTTGTTGCTGATCATCTACGCCGGCTGGATCACGGTGGGCATGTACGTGCAGATGATCTTTCGCAATCCAATCACGGTCTGGGGTGACGAACTATTGGCCTCGGCGATGCTGATGGTGCTGTTCTCGCATCACATCTATCGGCGTATTCAACTGCCGGAACTGCGGCCGGTCCGGCGGGTGTTGACCGGTCTGCTGGCGCTGATCGTCATCTCCGCCCTCGCCAACCAGGTGCCCAAGCTCAACGCCTTTCACTTCGTCCTGCAATATATCCGTTTCTTCCTGATCTTCTATTATGCCTACTATTTTTTGTCCGAGAAGGATCTGAAAGGATTCCTCCAGCTTTTCATTGGACTGTTTCTGCTCCAGGTGGCGATGAACCTGTCTTGGTTGTTGGGCGTCAATCCCCTGCCGAACTGGCGGGGCAGTGTGGACTTTGCCATTGGCACGGGACTCGGCGCGGGCTTGGTGGCGTATTATTGCGTGGCGATGCTGTGCGTGCTGTTCGCGTATCTCTACTATGCGACTACCCGCAAACAACGCTGGTTTGGCTGGATTTTGATTCTCATCACCCTGTTTCAATTATATTTTACGTTCACTTTCCATGCTTTCTTATTGGCGGGGTTCTGCCTCGGTCTGCAATTAATGCTGTCGCATCGCCCGCTGCGCCAGAAACTGCTTTGGGTGGGGCGCGGTGGGCTGATATTGGCGGCCATCGTCGTCATTCGGGCTTATCTGCCGGCCTCCCAGTATGTCGAAAGCTCCTTTGATTCCCGCTATTTGGTCAAGCGGTGGTACAACATGGTCAACGGACCGAAGGGCCAGTCCTATTACAATAACCTTTTCTATTTGCCGCGGGATTTGCGCTTCCCCATGCTGGGCGGCGGGCCTGGCAATGTCGGCAGCATGGTGGGCCGCATGAAGCGCGCGCCGCTGGCGGACCGTTATTTCAACTGGGTGGACTTAAGCATCCAGCGCTATTCGCTGTCGGAGGGCGGCAGCATTGCCGGTGGACCGATGACCGGCATCCTGACCATTTGGAGCGAACTCGGACCGGTGGGGGTTGCGCTCTACTGGGGTCTCTTTATCTATGCGTTTGTCCGCGTGATCCGGAACATCCGACACAACCGCTACAGCGACCCCTACCAGCGGGTATTGGCGGAGGCCTTCCCCCCCGTGCTGTTGATGATGTTCATGCTCAATATCATTGCGGATTATCTTTACATGGCGTTCCTGTCGAACAGCCTCTGGCTCTGGGCGGCGGTGGTGTGGACGCCCGCGCCGGAATGGAAGCGCAAGCCGGCCGGAGACGAGGCGGTTGGAACCCTGCCCACGCCCGCGGCGCCCGTCGCGCCGCCACCGCCCGCGGGCTTTGAGCGTCCGTCCGGGCTATGGTGAGGCCGGCGACCGCTCGAAGCGGCGGATGGTCCAATACGACCGGGCGGATGGATTGGTGGCGAAGCCCAGCCCCCGCGCCGTCTTGATGCGCTCTTTGAACCAAATATCGTAGCCCCGCTGGATCTGCAAGTGCAACGCTCCGGTTTCCTGATAATGCGCGCCGGCCAGTTCATCCGCCAGGGCCTGCGCCTGCCGGTTGAACCGGTTGCGTTGGATGATCCAGACCCGGCTGAAACCGCCGGTTCGCGCCAGCGCCGCGTTGGCCGCCGCGTTGGCGGCCGTCTGGCCGTCGAAAGCAAAACGCGTGGCCACGCCTGGTGCGTAGCGCTCCAACGGATCGCCCCAACTGTGCACATAGGGATGAAAGACGATTCCCGTCGCGCCGGCGGGCGTGTCCGCGCGGATCCAGGCGGCCGCCTGTTTCAATGGCGTGGACTGGAACATCGAAAAGCCGTCGCCCCCCGCCCATGCGAGCAACCCGCCGTTGGCCAGCAGCAGCACGGCAAGCGCCAGCCGGCGCGGGGCCGGGTGGCGGATGCGGACCGCGCACAAGCCGAGCAGCATCCAGCCCAACACGGCGACGTGGCCCGCGCGCAATGTCCCGGCAAAATAGCCGGTGACCGGCACCAGCAGGCCGATTACCAGCGCCAGGAGGAACGCCGGAATGACAACCAAGGCGATGGCTGGCGGCGCGAGCCAGACGCGCTCGCGGCGAAAATCCCGGATCAGCAGGCCGGCAACCGTTGCGGCCAGCGGAATGGTGATCCAGAAATCCCACGGGAACGGCACGCCGCCGGTCAGCGCGGTGTAACTTTGTCCGGCGAGGTAAAGCGGCAGGGCTTTGCAGCCCGCCACCCCTTCGTCGGCCCGGTTCGCGAGACTGGTGTTTGCTCCGGTGAGCAGCGGCAGAATGCTGCGCAGCACGATTGGGAGCGCGAGCCCGGCAATCAGGGCCTGCGCCACGAACCAACCGGGGCGGATCCGGCGCGGCCGGCCGAGGTCGCGCAGCCCGTAATGCAGCCACTGGCTGCCCACCAACAGCGCGGCGAGAAAAAAATGAATGTAGAACGTCAGCGCGGTCAGCAGCACATAGAGCGCGGTCCGCGCAGCAGACGGCCGTTCCAGCCAGCGGAAGTAACTCAAGACGGATACGAGGCCCGCCAGCGTTCCCAACGCGTAATAGCGCGCGAATACGGCTTGTACCCACAGGACCGGCGCGGAGGCGGCAACGGTCAACACCCAGCGCGCGTCCGCCGCGGACAGGTCCGGAGCCCAGCGGCGGATGAGCGCCCACAGCGCCGGGAGCGCCAGCAGGATAAAAACCAGCGACGGCAGGCGCATGGCCAAATCGCCGTAGCCGGCCAGCCGACCCCAGTAATGCAGCAGCAGGTAGGGGGTGGGTGGATGAATATCGGTCTGCTGAACCTTTTCCATGATCAGCGCCGGATCGCTCTGCGCGGCGATCATGATCGTGCCGAATTCATCACCTGTGGCCGAGCGCCTAACCGACGCGAGCAATGCCAGGCCGGCGGCGGCCGCAATCAGCACCAGCGGCAATATCCATGAGCGATTGGTCTTCATTTCCCTGGCCGCCGCTGGACGGCGCGCCGGACCGGCCCCGCTGGGACGGTCGCGCCTTTGCCGTCGGCCGCGACTCGGTCCGGATATTAAAGTATCACGAAGCCAGCGGCAACTGGTCTCATGACCTGACCCTCCTGCATGAGCGCGAGGCCGGTTCGCGTCATCCGCTGGACGTTATCTCGCGACGGCTGGCTTTGCGCCTGATCCGGAAATACGAGCGCGCCGCCGACCCGTTCATTCTGGATGTCGGTTCATCCTCCGGCTTTTTCGTGGAAGAAGTGCGGCGCACACTGCCGCGAGCCCGGATCATCTGCTCGGACTATCTCGCCGAACCGCTGGAGCGCGTGGCGCGCGCGCAACCCGACGTGCCGTTGATCCAGTTCGACGCCTGCCGCTGCCCGCTGCCCGCGGCTTGCCTGGATGTGGTCACCGCGCTCAACGTGCTGGAACATATCGAGGACGACCAGGCGGCGCTCAATCAGATGGCGCGCGTGCTCAAGCCTGGCGGTCTGGCCTACGTCGAGGTCCCGGCGCACCCGATTCTTTACGGCATTTACGACAAGTATCTACTGCACAACCGGCGCTATCGGATGCGGGATATTCTGGACAAAAGCCGGCGCGCGGGTTTTGAACTGTTGGAAAAAACCCACCTCGGGTTCGCGATCTTCCCGCCGTTTTTTATGGTGAAGCTGCTGGATCGCGTCCACGAACATTACTCCCGCGCGCGGTTGGAGCGCCGCGTGGAAAAACAGATTCGCGTGTCGCGTCAGAACCCGTTGGTACGCTGGCTGCTGGAGATAGAGTACCGGCTGGGCGCCCGCGTTCGTTATCCGACCGGCATCCGTTGCGTGCTGCTCCTGCGCAAATCCGCCGCGCCATGAAGGTTTGCATTCTGGGACCGTTTTGGAGTCGGGATGTCCGCGAATGCCTCAAGCCGGAGGATGCGGACCGGCTGGCGCGCTTGCCCGGCATGGGCGGTTTTTCCCTGCCGGCGCTGGTCCGGCAAAGGTTGGCGCGCGGGCGGCCGACCGAGGTGATTACACTGGATCCCGGCGCGGAGAAGGTGGAGGTTTTCGAAGGGGACGGTCTGACTTATACGGTGTGCCCGCGGCGGCGGCGCGGTCTGTCCCGTTCGTTTTACCGCCGCGAGGTGGAATACTTGCGCGCCGCGCTGGCGCGCTCGACGGCCGATGTCATTCACGCCAACTGGGCCTATGAATATGCGCTTGCCGCCGTCGGCGCGCGCCGGCCCTGCCTGGTCACGGTTCGCGACCACGCCGCGTCCATCCTGCGGCACGTCGGCCGGACGTACCTGGTCAATTTCCTGATCACGCTGTATGTCATCCGCCGCGCCCGGCACCTGTCGGCGGTTTCGCCCTACAATGCGGCGTTCGTCCGGCGCATCGCGCGCCGGCCGGTGCCGGTGGTGCCGAACAGCGCTTCGCCGGCCTGCCTGGCGATGGGGGATCGGCTCGCCGGGATGCCGCTGTTCGCGGGCGGCGCGCCGACCGTCGCCGCCGCCATCAGCATCGCCCGTTACAAAAACCCCTGGACTGCCCTGGAAGGCTTCGCCGTTTTGCGGCGCCGTTATCCAACGGCCCGGTTTCGCCTGATGGGCATTGGGTTGGATGCGACCGGGCCGGTGGCGGCTTGGGCGCGCGAGCGGGGCCTGGCCGCGGGAGTGGAGTTCATGGGCAATTGCACACATGAAGAAGTGCTGCGCGTGATGAGCGATAGCGACATTCTGCTGCATCCCTCCACGGAGGAAGCGTGTTCCAGCACCGTGGTCGAAGCGATGGCGCTGGGGCGGGCTATCGTCGCCGGGCGCGGCGCCGGCGGCACGCCCTGGGTGCTGGATGAAGGGCGCGCGGGACTGCTGGTGGATGTGACCGACCCGGCGGCAATCGGCGCGGCGCTGATTGAACTGGTCGCGGAGCCGGAGCGCGCCGCCGCCCGCGCGCGGCACGCCTTCGCGCGCGCGCGGGGCATGTTTGCGCCGGACGCGATGGCGGATCAGTACGAGGCGCTCTATGCGGAGGCCCTGGCCGGATGAAGCTCATCTTCGATTGCGCAACCCCGTTTTTTCTGGCCCACGGCGGCCTGACTATTCAAGTGCGCCAGACGCTGGCGGCGCTGCGGCAGCTTGGCGTGGAGGTGGCGTACGCGCGCTGGTGGGAGGACGACCAGCCGGCCGACGTAATCCATTTTTTTGGCCGACCGACTCCGCTGTATGCGGCGCTATGCCGGCAAAAGCAGCGTCGGCTGGTTATCAGCGATTTGCTGACCGCGCAGGGCTCGTACAGCGCCGGCCGGCGGCGCATCAACCGCCTGCTGCTGGCCGCGGACCGTCCATTGCGCGGCCGGCTGCGCCGCCGCCTGGGATGGGACGTGTACGACGCCGCGGCGACCGTCGTGGCGCTCACCGACTGGGAGGCGCGCCTGCTGCGGGAACTGTATGGCGTCACGGCGCCGCCGATTCAAGTCGTGCCCAACGGCGTGGACGACATATTCCTGACGCCGGACGCGCCGGCGCCGGCCGGCGCCGGGCGCCTGATCTGCACGGCCACGGTGACCGCGCGCAAGCGCGTGCTCGAATTGGCGCGCGCCGCGGTGTTGGCGCGCGTGCCGATCCGGTTCATCGGCGCGCCATACCGGGAGGGCGATGCCTACAGCCGGGCGTTTCTCGATTTCGCGGGCGCGCATCGGGATTGGATTGACTACGCCGGCGCCATGGACGACCGCCGTGAACTGGCTGCGCAGTACCGCCAGGCCGCCGGCTTCGTCCTGTTGAGCGCGATGGAAAGCCAAAGCTTGTCGGCATTGGAAGCGGCTGCCTGCGGCCTGCCGCTGCTGTTGAGCGACTTGCCCTGGGCCCGCCATTCGTTTGGCGCGCAGGCAACTTATTGTCCCATCGGAAACGAAGCGCATACCGCGCGGTGTCTGGGCGCATGGTATCGCGCCCTCGACCGCGCGCCGCGCCCGCCGCGCCCGCTCTCCTGGCTCCAGGTCGGCGAGCGCTTGCGCGCCATTTACGCCGCGCTATGCCGGTAGCCACGCATGGACGCCAATGACAGCCGCATCCGCGATGCCTTCGCGCGGGGGTTCCTGCAAGTCCCGTTCGAGCGGCAACTGGCCAACTGCGAACATTACGAACTGACCCCGCTGTTCCGCCGCTTGCTGCCCGCGCATCAGCCGATTCTCGAGGCGGGTTGCGGCTCGGGCCGCTGGGTGGGCTGGTTCGCGCGGCAGGGCTGGCAGGCCACGGGCCTTGATTGGAGCGAAGCCTTGTGCGCGCGGGCGCGGCAAAGCGTGCCGGGCGCGACATTCGTGGTTGGCGACATGCGCGCGCTACCGTTTGGGGCCGGCGCATTCGGCGCCGTGGTTTCGTTGGGCGCCGTCGAGCACGTCGCGGAAGGTCCGCTGGCCGCGCTGCGCTAATCCCCGCGGGTGTGGGGGCCGGGGGGGGGGGCGTTGGGCCCGGTCCCGTTTCGGGGCCCGGGGGGCGGGCGGGCGCGCGCGGCGAAGGCCTTGCGATATTTCGGCAACCGCGCGCGCCGCGCGGCGCGCGCCGTCGCGCGGCCGGAGTGGGCTTGCGATTTGATGCGGGATGAACACGGCAACTGGAATTTCTACCAGTACAACTTTGATCGGCGCCAGATGCGCCGGTTTCTTGACGCGGCGGGATTCATGCGGATGGAAGAGTTCGTTGATTTCCGGGAGGAAGGCATCCTGCACAACTCCTTTTTTCTGGCCGGCGCCTACGACTATACGCATAGCCGGGTTCGTTTCAACACGCTGGGCCGCCTCCTGCAGGCCGTGGTTCCGACTGCGTGGGTCGGCCACATGCTGGTTTATGTGGCGCGCAAACCATGACATCGGCCGCGCCAGTCTTCTCGATCGTCACCCCGAGCTTCAACAGCCGAGACTACCTGCTCCGGTGCGCCGCCTCCGTGGCCGACCAGGCCGGGCCGGCGCGCGAGCACATTGTCGCGGACGGCGGCTCGACCGACGGCACGGTGGACTGGCTCAAAACCGCGCCGGGGCTGCGCTGGTTCAGCGAGCCGGACCACGGCATGTACGACGCCATCAACAAAGGGCTGCGCCTGGCGCGCGGCCGTTGCCTGGCTTACCTGAACTGCGACGAACAATACTTGCCGGGCGCGCTGGCCGCCGCCGCCGATTTTTTCGAGCGCCGGCCGGATGTGGATTTGCTGTTCGGCGACGCCTTGATGATCGCGCCCGGCGGCGAATTGCTGGCGTACCGCAAGGCCTGTCCGGCGCGCTGGCCGTTTATTGCGGCCGATCACCTCTACAATCTTTCCTGCGCGATGTTTTTTCGACGCCGCGTGCTGGAGCGCGGGATTTATTTCGATCCCGATTACCGCATGGCCGGCGACGGCGATTTCGTGGTCCGGGCCCTGCGGGCCGGGGCGCGCGCGGGCGTGCTCCGGCGTTATCTGGCGGCGTTCACCCTGACCGGGGATAACCTGGGCGGCGGCGACCACGCGCGCCGGGAGGGCGAACGTTTTCGTCGAGCGGCGCCCGCGTGGATCAACGGCCTGCGCCCGCTGCTGGTCCTGGCGCGTCGGGCGGAGCGGTGGCTCGCCGGCGGTTGCCGCCAGCCGTTCCCGCTGACCTATGCCGTTTACATCGGTTCGCCGGAAACCGGGCGTCGAACTTTCACCGCGCAACGCGCCGGATTCCAATGGCCGCGCGCGTTGCGGGGGGAACAAGCGGCCAGATGAAAATCGCGGTGTCCATCCTCTGTGAAAACCCGCGGCATAAAACCGGATTGAGCACGATGTTTCCGCGGTTCGTCGCCGCCGGGCTCGCGCAGTTCAAGCAGGTGAGCTGGTTGATCTTCGCGGGGCCCGATCAGGAATGGCCCGTTACGGATTCGCGCGTCACCGTGGATCGGCGGTTTCCGGCGAATGACCGGCTTCGCGCCCGCTTGCTGGCGGATCATTTTTGGGCGCCGGCGGCGGCGCGAAGACAGGGCGCCGACGCGATGTTGAGCACCGGCTTTGTGCCCGCCCGCAAGCTGTTGCCGACGGCGCTGCAGGTCTTTTCGCTTCAGCATCTCAACCCGGCCAACCGGGTGGGCCGCGCCCGGCGGCTCTACCGCAAGCTGGTGACGGCGCGAACCTGGCCCCGGGCCGACCTCGTCATCGTCAACTCCCAGTGCGCGCGAGACCATTTGCTTGCCATTTATCCGGAATTCGCCGCGCGGACGATCGTGAGCCACGAGGGTTTGCAGCACGATATCTTCCAACCGCGAGCCGGCGCGGATGAGCCGGCGCGGCTGGCGCGGCAATTTGGATTGATGCCGGGCTATTTGCTTTCGATCGCCAACTTTTATCCTTACAAGCAACTGGACCGGCTGGTCGCGGCCTACGCCCGGTTGGCGTCGGAATTCCGGCGGGAGCATCCGCTCGTGCTGGCGGGCGCCGACTGGGAAAACAACCAGGCCGCGGTGCGGGCGCTGGCCGGGCGGCTGGGCGTTTTGCCGGATGTCCGGTTCCTCGGCTGGATCGGCGATGAGTGGCTGGCGCCCCTTTATCGCCAGGCGGCCCTTTTCTGTCAGGCCAGCCGCGAGGAAACTTTCGGCCGTTCGGTGCTCGAAAGCATGGCCTGCGGCACGCCGGTTGTAGCGCATGATATTCCGGTCGTGCGCGAAGTCACCGCCGGGCAGGCGGCGCTTGTGGACTTTACCCAAGCGGACGCGGCCGCCGAAACGCTGCGGCGCCTGGTGGACGACCGCGCCCGGCACGCGGCCCTGCGGGACGGCGGCCTGCGACGGGCGGCGGATTTCAGCTTTGAGCGCCTGGCCGGTGAGCGGATTGACGCCATTTGCGAAATGGTCGGCGCGCGAAAAACAGCGGCATGAACCCGAATATCTTCCAACGACTGGCCGGCCGCCTGGCGCGCTCGCCGCTATTGCGGGAGGGCCGACGGATTTGGGCGGAAAACGAAAAGCGCTGGAACCTGCCGCTGACCAAGCGGCAAAAACTCATGGCCGGCCTGTACATCATCCTGGCCGATTACGAGCAGGGCCGATTCCCACCGGTCTATACCGATGCCGCGCAAACGTGGGCGGCCGAGGAGCAATACCGGGCCACCCTGCCGGGCATGGATGCGGCGAACCTGTTCCGGACGGAAATGCGCAAACCCTTCTGGATGGGCGCATATTATGTGGAGCATTTCAGCGCGCTGATCCATATCTTCCGCCGTTGCGATTTTATGCCGCCGCGCAAATTGTTGGAGTTGGGCTGCGGTTCAGGCTGGATGGCGGAATTCCTTGCGCTCGGCGGCTATGACGTGACCGCGACTTCGCTTTTGCAGGAGGATTTGGATATGGCCGCCCGCCGTTGCGCCAGCATTCAGGCCAAGGGTCTGGATCTGCCCCTGCGCTTCCTGCGCGCTCCAATGGAAAATGTGGATCAGGCGGTGAGCGGGTTCGGACCCTTCGACGGGGTTATGATCTATGAAGCGCTGCATCACGCCTTCGATTGGCGTCGGACGGTGGCGGCGGCGGCCCGCTGCCTGCGGCCGGGTGGAAAGTTTTTCATCCTGCACGAACCCAATCGGATTCACACGTTTGTATCGTACCGCGTGGCCCGGCTGTCCAATACGCATGAAATCGGCATTCCGCGCGGCGGCTTGCTCCGGTGCCTGCGGGAAAACGGATTCCGCCGCGTGCACAATCTGCGGAATGCCATGCATTTCGGCGTCCGGCCGCATTGGATCTGCGCCGAGAAAGGCGATTAACGCGGCAGATTGGTCTGGGTCAATGCCCAGGCCGCGATTTCGTTGGCGGCAAACGCGTAGCCGGCGGAGGTCAGATGGTTGCCGTCCCGGAGAAACAGCTTGTCCGCGCGGCGGGCGCGGAAGGCCGGCAGCAGATCCAATGTGGCCACCTCATGGGCGGCCAGGAATTGAATGATGTCGGCATGGGCGCGATTCTGCTCCGCCTGGCGGTAGAGGAATTGTTCCTGCGGCAGCACGATGACCGCGAAGGCGATCGCGTTTTGCCGGCAGAAATCCTGCATCTCCAGAATAACCTCCCGCATGTGTTGCCAGGAGGGGTAGCCGATCTTTTGATCCACATAAACGGGCCAGTAACCGCGCAGACGATAAGCCGCCGCGCCGATAAGGTCCCGCAGGCGCAGCACCACTCGGAAACGCTTCAATTTGTCCAACCAACCGGCGTTTGCCAGTTGCGTCTGCTGTTGCGGCAACAGGCCGGGCTGGCCGTAAAAATAGAGGTTGGCATCCCAGTAGTCGTTGAAATTGAACCCGTACAGGATGGCATCCGGCTGGTAGGCGGGCAGCACTTCCCGCATGAGAATCAGGATCTGGTCCGCGTTGTAGCCGCCAATGCCGCAATTCCAGACTTCCGGCGCGCGCGCGCCCAGGCGGGCCTCCAGTATCTGCCGCACCTGATTGGGATAAGCGGCGGCGGTGTTCGTCGCGCCCGTGCCTTGCGTGACCGAGTCGCCGACAAACAGCCAGCGGCGGATGCCGGGCGCCTTGGTCGGCGTGGCGTCCGGCATGTTGAAGCCCAGATTGTTGAGGCGAATGGCGCCTTCCTGAAAACCCGGAGTCAGGGTGTAGTTCAACCCCGGGATGTCCGAGCGGACGACGCTGCCGACGCCGCCGCCGGCGGCCAGGTCGGCAATCTGCGCCCGCTCCTGAAGCCGCAGCATGATTTCCGCCGCGACCAGGATCAACGCGCCGGTCAAGACCGCCAGAATCAAGCTGAACCCAATTCGTTTGATGATCGGTCGGGTAACGTGTTTCACACCGGCAAGATAATGATCCCGATTTCAGGCCACAAGGGGTAATCGTCAAACATGCACCGGGTGGGCATTTTTCAGACCGCCGTCCCCGCGTATCCGCCCGCGGTCCCCGAGACCGCCATCGGCGGCGCCGTGCGTGAGCTGTTTCGCATGCTCGGTTATGACGCGGCGCGCGCCGGCGCGCCGGATTGGAATCCGCTGGGCTGGCTGATCGCGCCGGGGCAGACGGTGTTTATCAAACCGAACATGATCGCCCACCGGCATGCCCATGACCAATCATGGGAACATGTGATCACTCACGGCTCCATCATCGGCGCGGTCGTGGATTACGTGGTTACGGCGCTGCGCGGCCGCGGGAAAATCATCATCGGCGATGCGCCTCAGACCGATTCGCAATGGGAGCAGATCGTGGCGCGCATGGGGCTGAAGGAAATCCAGGCGCGCTATCGGGATCGCCCGGAACTTCGCCTGGATCTGCTGGATTTGCGGGATGAGTGCTGGGATGAGCGGGACGGCATCTATGTGAACCGCCGCAAACTGCCTGGCGACCCGCTGGGCGGCGCCGTGTTCGATCTGGGCGCGCGCAGCATGTTTGCCGAACTGGACGGGCAGGGGAAAAAATACTACGGCGCCTATTATGATGTGGAAGAAACCAACCGGCATCACACCGGCGGGCGCCACGAATACGCGGTTTCGCGCTCACCGCTCGCCGCCGAAGTATTCATCAACATTCCCAAGCTCAAGACGCACAAGAAATGCGGGCTGACAGTCAACCTCAAGAGTCTGGTTGGGATCAACGCCAATAAAAACTGGCTGCCGCATTATGCCTTCGGCGCGCCGGCGGAGGGCGGCGACCAGTTCGACCGGGCGCAGGCCCGCGGCCGCCTGGAAAACGCGCTGGTGACGCGCATGAAGAAGTTGCTTCGCGACCATAATCGCGCGGCGCAATGGCTGGCGCGCAAAGGCAAGCGGCTGGCCTATGGGCTCTTCGGGCGGACGGACGAGGTCGTGCGCTCCGGCAACTGGCACGGCAACGACACCGTCTGGCGGATGTGTGTGGACCTCAACCGCATCCTGTTGTACGGCAACCCCGATGGCTCGTGGCGGGAAGCCGCGCGCCCGAAAAAATTCCTCTCGGTGGTGGATGGCATCATCGCGATGGAGGGCAATGGCCCGGTGGCGGGCGCGCCGCGGCCGGCCGGGGTGCTGCTGGCGGGCGCCAACCCGGTGGCCGTGGATTACGCCTGCGCGGTGTTGATGGGCTTTGACCCCGATCGGTTGCCTTTGATTGCCCGCTGTTTCGCTCCGCATGACCTGCCGTTGATCGCGGACCCGCCGGAGGCCATCCGGGCCTTCAGCAATAACCCGGCCTGGAATGGCGCGCCCCTGGCCTGGCCGCGCGCGACGCTGCTCAATTTCAAACCGCATTTCGGTTGGGCGGGGCATATCGAGCGCTGACGCTCCAGGCCGATTGAAAGTGGCCCATCACATGGCTTATGGCTCAAAAACCCAGCAGTGGCTTTTTTACGCCGCGCCGGCCGGCATTAAGGACGCGATCACCTCGGTCTATGGCTGGAGCCAGCGCCGCGACCGCTATGGCGCGGATTTCCAGCGCCACTTGCGCCAACTGCGTGAGTCCCAGCACTGGCCGGCGGAAAAGCTGGCGGCGTACCAACAGGAATGTTTGCAGGCTTTTCTCAAAGAGGCCGTGGTCCATGTGCCTTATTATGCCGCGCACGAGGTCTATCGCGACATCGCCGTGGCGGAGCTGGCCCGCCTGCCGCTGCTGCCCAAGCCGACGGTGCGCGCCCGCGCCGCCGAGTTTATGCGCCGCGACCTCGCGCGACTGCCGCACCGGATGGTGCATACCAGCGGGACGACGGGCCAGTCGCTGGTCTTTCCCGTCACCGCCGAATGTTTCCAGCGCGAATACGCCTTCCGCGAACTGCACTACGAATGGGGCGGGGTCAGCCTCGTGCGGCGCCAGCCATTCGCCTTCTGCGCCGGCCATCCGGTGGCGCGGCCGGAGCGCGACCGACCGCCGTTCTGGACCCGCGACCGCGTCAACAACCATCTGTTCTTTTCGTCGTACCACCTGGCGCCGCGGCATCTGCCGGCTTACGTGCGGGCGCTGGAATCGTTCGGCCCCGTGGCGCTGGCCGGCTATCCCTCCGCGGCGTACCTGCTCGCGCTCGCGTATCGCAAGCACGGCCGCGGCGGCGTGCGGCTCAAGGCGGTGTACACTTTTTCCGAGACCCTGCAGGATTTCCAGCGCGCGGCAATTCAGGACGCTTTTCAGTGCCGCGTATTTAATTGGTACGGCAACACCGAGATGTGCGCCAATATCGTCGAATGCGAATGCGGCGAGCTGCACCTAAAGGCCGAGCACAGCTTCGTCGAAGTGCTGAATGAGCGTAATGAACCCTGCCGCCCCGGCGAGACCGGGCGGCTGGTCTGCACCGGTTTCGGCAACCGGGCGTTTCCGCTGATCCGCTACGAAGTGGGCGACACCGTCACGCTCTCCGCGCGGACGGCGGCGCGCTGCGGCCGCGCCGGCGTTCTCGTCGAACAAGTCCTGGGCCGGCGCGAGGATTACATCGTGACGCCCGACGGCCGGCTGGTCGGCCGCCTGGATCACTTGTTCAAGGACGCGGCGCGCGTAGCGGAAGCGCAAATTGTGCAGCGCCGGCGGGACGGCGTGATTTTACGCATTGTGCGCGCGCCGGAATACGGTCCGGCCGACGAGGCCGCGCTGCGCGAAGCGGCGCGGCTGCGCCTGGGCCCGGCCGCGCGCGTGGATTTCGAATATGTGGACCGTATCGCGCGCGGACCGGGCGGCAAGTTCCGCTTTATCATTTCGGAACTGGATCAGGCACAACTGATGCAAGGCCTGTGAAAACCGCGGGCGGCCGCGCGCCGGCCCGCCGGGCGGGAGTAGGCAGACTGAACGAGGGCCCCATGAAAATTATCTCGCAGAACTACAAGACCGGTCGCATCCGGATTGAGGATACGCGCGCGCCCGCGCTAAAAGCGGGCGGCATCCTCGTGCGCACCCGCTACAGCCTGATCTCCGCCGGCACCGAGGGCATGAAAGTCCGCGAGGGCAAGATGTCCCTGGTGGAAAAAGCCCGCGCGCGCCCGGATCAGGTGAAGAAAGTGCTGCAAAGCGTGCAGCAGCAGGGGCTCGCCGCGACTTTGACCAAGGTGTGGAACAAGCTCGACACGCTGACTCCGCTGGGCTACTCGCTCGCCGGCATTGTCACCGCCGTCGGCGCCGATGCGGCGGAGTTCCGGGTCGGGCAGGCAGTGGCCTGCGCCGGCGCCGGCTATGCCAACCACGCGGAGGAAAATTACATTCCGCGCAATCTGGCCGCGGCCGTGCCGGACGGGGTGACGCTGCCGCAGGCCGCTTTCGCCACTGTGGGAGCAATTGCGCTGCAAGGCTTTCGCCAGGCGCAAATGCAGTTGGGCGAGACGGCTTGTGTCATTGGGCTTGGGCTGATCGGTCAACTGCTGGCGCAGATTTTACGCGCCGCCGGCATGACGGTGATCGGCCTGGACCTGGCCGCGGACCGCTGCGCGCTGGCGGTCGCCCTGGGCGCGGCGGCGGCGTTCCAGCCGGACGACGCCGGGCTGCCGGACGCGGTTCGGCGGCTTGGGGGCGGGCTGGGCGCGGACGTGATTTTCATCACGGCGGCGGGCGACACCAACGCGCCGGTCGAACTCGCCGCGCGGCTGGGCCGCGACCGCGCCCGTGTGGTGGACATCGGCAAGACCCGGCTCGACCTGCCGTGGAAGGAATACTACGAAAAGGAAATGGAGGTTCGCTTTTCCCGCTCGTATGGACCCGGCCGCTATGATCCGAACTATGAGGAGCGGGGCGTGGATTACCCGGCGGGCTACGTGCGCTGGACCGAACAGCGCAATTTGGCGGCTTTTCTCCAACTCGTCGCGCGCGGCCAGGTCCGGCTCGACCCGCTGATCGCCGCGATCCATCCGTTTGACCGCGCGGAGGCGGTGTTCGATGCGCGGGCCGCGTGCGGACCCGCCGGGCCGGGAATCCGGGTTGAATAGCCGCCCGCACACCCCGCGCCCGTGCGCCCGGCCCCGCCGCCGGCCCCGACTGCGGCAGCCGGCCGGCCGCCGATTCAAGGACCGGTGCGTTTCGGCGTGATCGGCGCGGGCAACTACGCGTCCACGATGCTGTTGCCGCACCTGGCGGCGCGCAACGACGCGCGCCTGATCGCGGTCTGCACCGCCACGGCGCTCTCCGGCGCCAACGCCCGGCGCAAGTTTCCCTTTGAGCGGGCCGAGTCCGACTATTCGGCTGTTCTGGCGGCCCCGGACATTGACGCCGTGTTGATTGCCACGCGGCACGCCGCGCACGCAACGATGACGGCGGCGGCCTTGCGCGCCGGAAAAGCGGTGTTTGTGGAGAAGCCCTTGGCGCTGGATCGCGCCGGCCTGGAGCAGGTTCGGGAAGCGGCGGCCGCCAGCGGCAACGACCGCTTGCAGGTCGGCTTCAATCGCCGCTTCGCGCCGTTGATCCGACAGGCGGCGGATTTCTTCCGCACCCGCGCGGGGCCGCTGGTCATGAACTACCGGGTTCACGCCGGCCAACTGGATCGGAATTCGTGGTATCTCGACCCGGCGGAAGGTTCGCGCTTCATCGGCGAGGCCGGCCACTTTCTTGACGTTTTCGCCTTCCTGACGGGCGCGCGGCCGGTGACGGTTTTCGCCGCGGCGCCGCAGCCGGCCCAACCCACGCCGGACGATGCGGAAAACCTGGCGGTGACCGTGAGTTACAGCGACGGTTCCGTCGGCAACCTGCTCTACCTGACCCAGGGTGGCGGTAAAACGCCGAAGGAGTGGCTCGAAATATTCGGCGGCGGCCGTACGGCGCAGTTGGATAATTTCGCCGGCCTGTCCCTGTTTGACGGCTCATCGCGCCGCCGGGTGCGCGCCCGCGGCGTGGACAAGGGCCAGCGCGGCGAGCTGGCCGCGTTCATCGGCGCGGTGCAGTCCGGCGGCGCGATGCCGATTGCCTTGGACAGCTTGCTGGACACCACGCTGGCGACTCTGGCAGCCGCCGAATCGGCCCGGTCCGGCCGGCCGGTGCCGCTGGCGGAGATGTGGAGCGGCATCTGATTGGCCAATGGCTATTTCCGATTTGCAATCAAGATCCGTCGGCAGTCAACTGCGGTGATGATCAAATGAACCGCAACCATTGTGGGTGTTATGCCTGATCTGAAATGGTATTGGCGGCGGCTGGCGGCGATGGAGCCGATCGAAGCCGCGCAACGCCTGCGATTGCTGGGCTGGCAATGGGTCCATCGGCCGCTGGCCGGGCGATCGGCGCCGGCCCAGGCGCCGGACCGCTGGGCGGACGCGCCGCCCGGCGTCACGGCCGATTCGGAGTGGGTTGCGCGGCTGCAGAGCGAAGCCAAGTGCTATCTGCAGCACCGCTGGCTCTTCTTCAACCTGGGCGGGCGGCGCGAGGAGCGCGTGGATTGGCATTATGATCCGCTTTCCGGCCGCCGCGCGCCGCGCGTCTACGCGCCGGACCTGGATCACCGCGACTATCGGCGGATCGGCGACGCCAAGGTGATTTGGGAGAAAAACCGACACCACCACTTGAGCCTGATGGCCGCCGCCTATGCCGCCACGGGCGACGCGCGCTATTCCGCCGAGGTTGCCGCGCAACTGGCGGACTGGGTTCGGGAAAACCCCTACCTGATCGGGATCAACTGGACGCATGGGCTTGAATGCGCGATCCGGCTGATCGCCTGGGTCTGGTGCGAGCGTTTGCTGCGCGGCGCCGCCGAACACGCGGCCGTCTTCGGCCGCGGCGGCTGCGTCTGGCCGGCGGCGCGCGACCAGCAGCGGTTCATCGCGCAGACCTTCAGTTGCGGCTCATCGGCAAACAATCATCTGATCGGCGAGGCGGCCGGCTTGTTCATTGCCGCCACCGCCTGGCCGTTCTTTGACGCGTCCGACCGCTGGCGGCGGCGGGCGCAGCGCATCTTGGAAACCGAGATTATTCGCCAAACCTTTCCGTCCGGCCTCACGCGCGAGCAGGCCTTCGGCTACCACCTGTTCGTCACGCAATTTCTGCTGCTGGCGCTGGCGGAGGCCCGGCGCGCTGGGACTGATTTCTCCGCCGACTACACCGCGCGGCTGCGGCGCATGGTGGAGATCATCCCGGGCCTGGCGGACAGCGGCGGCCACCTGCCGCGCTACGGGGATGACGACGACGGCCTGGCCTTGCAGCTCCTGCCGCGCGATCTGCCGCGCGCCGCGTGGATTTACAGCGCCGGGCGCGCCTGGCTGGGCGCGGCGACGCCGCCTGGCGCGCCGCTGATTTTCCAATCATTGGAAAATCCGGCCGCCGATTTTTCCAATGATTGGAAACCGCCGGCCGGCTCCGCCGCCGACACCGACGCCGGTTTTTACACCCTCTGTTCCGCGCGGGGCACACCGCTGGAGGTGTTCGTCCAGGCGGACGCCGGGCCCTTTGGTTTCACCACGATTGCCGCCCACGCGCATGCCGACGCCCTGGCCTTCACGCTCAGCGCCGGCGGCCACCCGATCCTGGTGGACCCCGGCACCGGCACGTACTACGCGGATGAAGAGGCGCGCTTGTTCTTTCGCGGCACGCGGGCGCACAACACGGTCGTGGTGGACGGCCAGGACCAAGCCATTTCGGAGGGGCTGTTTCTCTGGCGCAAGCACACGCCGACGCGGGTTACGGAGTGGAAGCCGGCCCGCGACGGCGGCGCGCTGGCCGCGGAGCACCATGGCTATTGGCGCCTGCCGGGCGGCGTGGTGCATCGGCGGCGGCTAGTGCTGGCCGGCCGACGCTTGCGGGTGGAGGATGAAATTTTTGGGACCGGTGAGCATCGTCTGGAGTGGTATTATCATTTCGATCCGGCCTGCAAGGTGCGGCTGGAGGAAAACGTCGGCTGGGTCTGGCATCCGGGCGGCGGCGTGCGGCTGGAACTTGCACGCGGTGTGAACTGGACTTTTGAGCGCGGCGGCGCGAGCGCCGGCTGGCATTCGGCATCGTTCGGCGATCGGACGCCGGCGTTCTGCCTGCGCGGCGCGCAACGGGCGCGGCTGCCGTTCACGGCGGTTACGGAAATCGAGGTGACGGAATGAGGATCAGCATCTTTGGACTCGGTTATGTCGGCACGGTGACGGCCGCGTGCCTGGCGCGGGACGGCCATGCGGTGACCGGCGTGGACGTCAACCCGGACAAGGTTCGCCTGCTGGCGGGCGGCCATTCGCCGATTGTCGAACCCGGGGTGGATGAGCTGCTGGCGGCGGCGGTGCGCGCCGGCCGTTTGAGCGCGACCGCGGACGCCGCCGCGGCGGTTGCGGCCACGGAGGTTTCGCTGGTATGCGTCGGCACGCCGGCGACGGAGCGGGGCGGGCCGGATCTGGCGCATGTGCTGGCGGTAATGGCGCAGATCGGCGCGGCGCTGCGGGCGCAGCGGCGGGCGCACGTCATTCTCCTGCGCAGCACGGCGCCGCCGGGCACGCTGGAACGCTGCGCCGCGGTCATCGCGGGACAATGCGGGCCGGGTCTGGCGCGCCTGGCGGCCAACCCGGAGTTTTTGCGCGAAAGCACCGCCATTCGCGATTTCGACGCGCCGCCGTTCACGATCATTGGGACGGAAGACCCGGAGGCGGAACGGGCCGCGCGCGCGGTGTACGCGGCGGTTCGGGCGCCGGTGCATGTGCTGCGGCCGCGCGAGGCGGAGTTGATCAAGTATCTCTGCAACCCGTGGCATGCCGTGAAGATCGCGTTCGCCAACGAGATCGGCCGGATGGGCAAGGCGCTGGGATTGGACGCGCGGCGGGTGCTGGAGGTGTTTCTGCAGGACACCAAACTGAACATTTCCCCGGCCTACCTGCGCCCGGGGTTCGCCTACGGCGGTTCGTGCCTGCCGAAGGACGTGGCCGGGCTGCTGCATATCGCGCAGGAGCACGGGGTGCGGCTGCCGGTGATCGCCGCGCTGCCGGCGAGCAATGATCTGCAGATCGAGGCGGCGGTTGCGCCCGTGCTGCGGCGCCGGGCGCGGCGCGTCGCGGTGCTCGGCCTGGCATTCAAGGCCGGGACGGACGATTTGCGCGAGAGCCCCACCGTGCGGCTGGTCAAGCGGCTGCTGGGCGAGGGGTGCCAGGTGCGCATTTACGATCCGGCCGTCAATCAGGCGCGCCTGATGGGGACCAACCTGCATTACATCCGGACGCATCTGCCGCATTTCGAGGAGTTGATGGCGGCGGCGCCGGCGGACGCGCTGCGCGGAGTGGACCTGGCGGTGGCGGCGCAGGCTACGGAAGAGTTCCGACGGGTGCTGCTGGAGAGCCGGCCGCCGGCCGTGCTGGATCTGGCGGGTCTCTTCCCGGAGCCGCCGGCGGGGATGGAATATGAAGGAGTGGTCTGGTGACGCGCGCGGGCGCGACGACCGACATCCGGGAAGACCCGGATTACCTTTCGCGCCAGTTGATCACCTGCATCGGCAATAAACGCGCGCTGCTCGGCCCGATTGCCGACGCCCTGGATTGGATCAAAGGCCGCCTGGGCCGGCGGCGGCTGCGTTGTTTGGATGTATTCAGCGGTTCCGGCGTGGTCTCGCGCTTGATGAAGTCCTACGCCGCCCACCTGATCAGCAACGATTGGGAGGATTACGCCGCCGTCATCGGGCGCTGCTTTCTCGCCAATCGAAGCGCGGCGCCGCTGACCGCCCTGGCCGGAATGGTTCGGGAACTCAATGCGCAAGTGGCGGGCGCGCCCTTTCCCCCGGGATTCATTGAAGAGCTGTACGCGCCGCGCGATGAAACCCGCATTACAAGGGCGGATCGTGTTTTTTACACCCGTAATAACGCGCAGCGGCTGGACAATTATCGCCGGCTGATCGCCCAATTGCCGCCGGCGGTGCATGATTTTTTACTGGGTCCGCTGTTGAGCGAAGCGTCGGTGCATGCCAATACCGCCGGGGTGTTCAAGGGATTCTACAAGAACCGCCGGACGGGGATCGGTCAGTTCGGCGGCAGCGGCGCGGATGCCTTGAGCCGCATTGTCGGACCCATCACGCTGGCTGTGCCCGTGCTCAGCCGGTTCGAGTGCGAGGTGGAAGTGTGGCAGGCCGACGCCAATGCCGCCGCCCGGCGGGCGCGCGGATTGGATGTGGCCTACGTGGACCCGCCTTACAACCAGCATCCATATGGGTCCAATTACTTCATGCTCAATTTACTGGTGCATTACCGGAAGCCGGACCGGGTCAGTCGGGTATCCGGTATCCCGGCGGACTGGCGCCGGTCCGGTTACAATGTCCGCTCGGAATCATTCCGGTTGTTCGAAGATCTGATCGCACAGCTTGACGCGCCGTTCCTGCTGGTATCCTATAACAATGAAGGTTTCATCCGTCCGGCGGAGATGCGCGCGCTGTTGAGCGCGGAGGGGGATGTGCAAACGGTTGAATTGAGATATAATGCGTTCCGGGGCAGCCGGAACTTTAACCATCGGCCACGACACACCACCGAGCATCTATTCATTGTAGAACGGCGCTCTCGACCCAAGACGCGGCGGCGCCCAGGGAGAATCGGCCCGGGTGCGGGTCAGGCCGCGTCCATCAATCCTGTGCCCATGACTGAACGATGAACTCGCGCGTGCTGATCATTGTGGAAAACCTGCCGGTGCCTTTTGATCGGAGAGTGTGGCAGGAAGCGACGACGCTGCGCGCGGCGGGCTATGCGGTGTCCGTGATCTGTCCGCAGGGCCGGGGCTACGAGGCGGAGTACGAGGAGCGCGAGGGCGTTCACATTTACCGGCACCCCCTGCCGCCGGACATCAGCTCGACCGCCGGCTATCTGAAAGAATACGCGGCCGCGCTGCGCGGGGAGTTCCGGTTGGCGCGCCGCGTGTGGCGCGAGCGCGGGTTCGATATTGTGCACATCTGCAATCCGCCCGACCTGCTGTTCCTGGTCGCGGGCTGGTTCAAGCTGCGGCGCGGCGTGAAGATTATCTTCGACCATCATGACGTGGTGCCGGAGATGTTCGAGGCCAAGTTTGGCCGGCGCGGATTTTTCTACTGGGCGCTGCGGGCGGCGGAGCGCCTGACCTTCGCGGCGGCGGACCTGGTGATCTCGACCAATGAATCGCACCGGCGCGTGGCCCGGCAACGCGGGCGCAAGCCGGATGAGCGCAACATCATCGTCCGCAGCGGGCCCAACCTGGAGAAGTTTCAACCCGGCTCACCGGACCCGCGGTTCAAGCGCGGCAAGGACTATCTGGTCGGCTACATGGGCGTGATGGGTGAGCCGGAGGGTTTGGACCTGCTCCTGGAGAGCATTCGTTATATCGTGTTTGATCGGGGACGGCGGGACATCCATTTTGTGCTGATCGGCGGCGGCCCGTTGTTTGAGGAACTACAGCGACTGAAAACGCGCCTGCAATTGGATGAGTTTGTCGAGTTCACCGGACGCATTCCGGACGCGGAGATGATTGCGCGGCTTTCCACCTGCGACCTGTGCGTGAATCCCGACCGGAAGACGCCCTATAATGACATGTGCACGATGAACAAGATCCTCGAATACATGGCGTTGGGCCGGGCCATCGTGCAGTATGATCTGGTTGAAGGGCGCTTCTCGGCCGGGGAGGCCTCGTTGTATGCGGAAGGGAATAACCCGCGGGATTTTGGCGACAAAATCCTGGAGCTGCTGGGAAATCCGGAGCGCCGCGCGCGCATGGGGGCGGCGGGCCGCGCGCGCATGGAGCAGAAACTGGAATGGCGACATCAGGCGCCGCAGTTGCTGGCCGCCTATGCCCGTGCGCTCGGCGGCTGACGTTTGCTTTTCACGCGGCATTTGATACCGTTAACGCGCATGAACCAGACGGGATCAACCGGGGCGCCGGCGATGAATGCGCCCTTCTCATATTTCGGAAGGATAATTTTCAACGCGCTGGCGATCGGCCTTGCGGAGTCGGTGGCCATCCTGCTGGCGCTGTTCCTGGGGTCGGACCTGCGGCGCATGCTGTTCGGCGGGCACATGTTTGCCGGCTGGATGCTCTATCTGATCGCGGCCTGGATTATCGGCGCGGCGCTAATGCGTATTTTGCCGGGCTGGGGCCTGGGCGCGGTGGAGGAACTGCGGCGGCTGGTTCTGTTGCTGACCATCCTGTTCGGCGCGACGATTATTTTGCTGTTTTTGGGCAAGGCTTCGGAAACCGCCAGCCGCTTTGTGTTGACGGCCGGTTACTTCTTCAGCCTCCTGCTGGTGCCCCTCGCGCGGACCGAGATGAAACGTTTGCTGTTGAGTTACGACCGCTGGGGCATCCCGGTGGCCGTCTACACCGATGCGCGCATCGGGGGCCGCGTAATCAATGCCCTGCGCGATGAACCCGGCCTGGGCTATATGCCGGCCGGCTTGTTCAGCGATGATCCGGCTGTCGGCGCGGGCCAGTTCGCCGGCCTGCCGGTGCTCGGGACGATCGCGCAAAGTTCGAGCCGGATGCCGGTCGCGGTGCTGGCGCTGGCCGATGTGCCGCCCGAGCAGATGGCCAGCATCCTGGATGGGCCGCTGTCCGACTACCGCAGCGTCGTGATCGTGCCGGAGTTGCACGAAACACCCTCGCTGTGGGTCAAACCGCGCGATTTTGTGGGCATCCTTGGCCTGGAAATCTCGCGCAACCTGCTGGATCCTTTCGCGCGCGGGCTCAAGCGCAGTCTGGAACTGCTGGTTGTCGTGCTCACCGCGCCGTTATGGATGACGCTGTGCGTGTTGCTCGCGTTGCTGGTCTGGCTGGAGGACCGCGCCGGGCCGATTTTCAAACAGGAGCGGATCGGCAAGTCCGGCCGGCTGTTTTACGCCTGGAAGTTCCGGACGATGCACCCGGATGCCGAGCGGGTGCTGCGGGAAAAGCTGGCGACGGACGCCGAACTGAAGGCGGAATGGGACCACAACATGAAGTTGCGCAACGATCCGCGCATTACCAAGGTCGGCGCGTTGCTGCGGCGGATGTCGCTGGATGAACTGCCGCAACTGGTCAATGTGCTGCGCGGCGACATGGCGCTGGTCGGACCGCGACCGCTGCCGCGCTACCACCACGACCGGCTGGCCGAACGGGTGCGCAAGCTGCGCGACCAGGTGCTGCCCGGAATTACCGGCTTGTGGCAGGTCAATTGCCGCAGCGAATCGGGGCTCGAAGGTATGGAGAAGTGGGACGCCTATTACGTCCGCAACTGGTCGGTTTGGCTGGACATTGTCATCATTGTCCGCACCTTCCGCGCGGTGGTCAGTGGCCGGGGCGCGTTTTAGGAATGGTGAAGGCGGAAAGGTGAATAACGGCATGCGCGCAAATCGCAAATTATTCTTTTTCTGTATGGGGTATCTGGCCATTGGCCACTGGCCATTCTTTTCCCTTCCCGCCGCCCGCGCGCTGGGCCCGCACGAAGTGGCGCTGCTGGTCAACAGCCGCTCGGAGCGCTCGCTGGAGATCGCGAACCATTACGCGCGGCTGCGCAATATCCCGGCGCTGAATATCCTGGATGTCGAGCTGCCGGATACGGTGCTCGAACCGGGAGCGGCCTTGACGCCGGAAGAGTTCAACCGGCTGATCGCGGAGCCGGTCGCGCTGGAAATCACGCGGCGGGGTATCGCCGACCATATCCAGGCCTGGGTGTACTCGGCGGATTTTCCCTTGCGGATCACCAACGATCCGCCGGTCTCACTGACCGGGATCACGTTTGTGCGCGGGCGGCTGCCGGAGTCCGAGCTAATCCGGAAAGGCGCGTGGGGTTCGCTGGTCTTCCGCGGGCCGGACCAGCCGGGCGGGTCGGCGTTGCCGCCGGCGACGATCGAACAGTTTGCCGCGCGCGCGGGCGAGAACATGCCGCGGCCGGCCATGGTGCTGACGCATATGGGCGCGCGCGGGCTGACGCTGGAGCAATCGCTGCGCCTGCTGACCCGCAGCGCCGGCGCCGATGGCGCGCGCCCGGCGGGCGCATTCTATTACTTGGTAAATACCGATATTCGCTCGACCTGCCGGGACTGGCAGTTTGCGGGCGCGCGCGATGAGCTGGGCAAAATGGGGTTCAAGGCGACCGTCGGGGAAAGCGTTCCCGCCGGCGCCGCGGTGGTCGGCTTGCTGATGGGCTCGCCCTACATCAACCCCGCGGACTATGGGACGCTGGCGCCTGGCGCGGTGGCCGGCCACCTGACCAGTTGGGGCGGTATTTTTGAAAGCCCATATCACACCAAGTTGACGGCGTGGCTGCTCGCCGGAGCGGCGGGTTCCGACGGCACGGTGACCGAGCCGTACGCCATTTGGACCAAGTTCCCCAATGGCCGGCTGTTTGTCCACTACGCAGCCGGTTGCACGCTGTTGGAGAGTTACTATCAAGCCATTCGCTGCCCCCTGCAGACCGTCTTGGTGGGCGACCCGCTGACTGCGCCCTGGGCGCCGCGGGCCTCGCTGGTTCTGGTGGGGTTGGACGACGCGCCGGTCGGGGGCCGCCTGGCGTTCAGCGCGCAGTTGCTGCCGCCGGTCAAGCCGGAGCCGAACTATATGTTTTTGCTCGATGGCCGGGTGCTCACGACCCCGTTCACCGGCGACATTAAGCTGGACACCGACGCGTTGGGCGACGGCTGGCACGAGCTGCGGTGCGTCGCCTACCTGCCGGGCGCGCTGCGCAGCCAGTTCCAGGCCGCGCGCGAGTTTACCTTGAGCCGGTTTGCGCGGCAGGTCGTGTTCGACAACCTCGAACCCGGTGCGCGCATTGATCTGCGCCACCCGCTGCGTCTGAAAATCTCGGCGGCGGGCCAACCCCAGACCGTGGGCGTCATCTGCGGCGCGCGCCTGCTGGGTGAAGTGGAGCATCTCATCGGCGGGGCCGAATTGACGGTGGATCCCGCCGTGGCGGGCGCCGGCCCGGTCCGGTTGCAGCCGTTTGCGTTGTACGGCAGCAACGAGCTGGTGCGCGGCGCGCCGGTGCCCGTGGAAATCTTGCGGCTCGACCAGCCACCGGCGATCGCCGGCATCAGCGTGGAAACCAATGCCGAAACGCAACTGGCGCTGACGGCGGCGGTAGCCGATCCCGAGGGCGATCCGGTTCGGCTGGACTGGTTTCAGCCCGTGGCAACGGGCGTGGCGCACCAGGTCTGGGGCGGCGCCTGCGACTGGGCCGATGGGTCCTGGGTTTTCGCGCCGCCGGCCAATGAAATGGGCGTCGTCGAGTTTGCCGACTATCCGTTGCGGGACCGGCGGTCGGTCACGGCCCGGATTAGCATCGAGCGGGATGCGCCGGACCTCAACACGCAAAAGGCCGGCCTGATCTATCAGTACACGGACCCTGACAATTTCCACTACTTCGGCATCTGGGGCGACACCGGCGCCTGGGTGCTGGGCGCGCGGGAGAATGGCGCCTGGCGGCAAATTCAGGCGCGCGGCCTGCCGATCGAGCCCGACCGGCCGTACGCGGTTGACATTTTGCAAACAGAAACCGGGCTGGAGTTCCGCGTGGACGGCGAGCGGCTGTTCGCCGTTCCCGGCGAGCAGTTCGGCGCAGGGCCCCTGGCGCTGGCGGCGGGCGCGAAGCCCGCGCGATTTGCGGGTCTAGCGGTCAGCCCGCCGATCAAACCGCCCGGCGCATGCGCCGTTGACGCGGCGGGGCGCCTGCTAGTGACGCCGCCGGCCGGCGGTCTGAACCTGATTTTGCGCGCGAGCGATTCATGGCGGTATGCCGAGCAGCCGGTGGATGTGCCGGGTCCTTGACGGGGCCGGGCCGGTTGTGTGTAATACTATTAGAATGCGCAATACGGGATGGCTGTCATGGTGCGCCGGGTTGCTGGCGCTGTCGGCATTCGCCGGGGGCGGTCCGCAGAATGTCCTGTTGGTCGTCAACGACGGCAGTCTGGAATCGCTGGAACTGGGTCAGTATTACCGCGCCCGGCGCGGGCTGCCGGGCATCAACGTCTGCCACATCAACGCGCCGACAAATTACAGCATCGCTTATGCCGATTTCACCAATACCATCCAGGCGCCGATCTGGAATTACATTGCGAATTCCGGGATCAGCAACCAGATTGACTATATTGCCCTGTCGCGCGACATTCCGTATCGGGTTGCGCAGGGTGCTTCGACCAATGGCGTGACGGCCGTGTTGTTCTATGGCTTTCGCACCAATGCGCCGGCCTATTGCTCATTCCCCGCCAATTATTCCAGGAGCGACTGGTTCGAAGCGGAGCAGAGTTTCACGCATTCCAGCGGGCCGAGCAGCGGGCGTTACTATCTGGCCACCATTCTGACCGCGACCAACCTGGCTGCGACCGAACGCATGATTGATCGCGCGGTCGCCGCCGACCGCACCCAACCGACCGGCACGGTGTTCTTCTACCATCCGGCTCCGGAACTGCGAAATGTCCAGTGGTTCCAATACGCGCGGGCCGATTTCCTGGCGCGCTTCCTGGACATTCCCCAGCAGCGGATCTTTTATGATGGTTATTTCTTCAGCCCCGTCACCAACGCCATGGGTGTGATGGTGGGGCAGCCGGGCGGCAACGGCGTTGATTCGATGCAGTTTTTTACCACCACCTATGCCACCGGCGCCCTGGCCGACCACCTCACCTCGTTCGGCGGCGTACTGTATGAGGACAGCGGGCAGGAATCAGTCCTGCGCTGGGTGGATGCCGGCGCGGTGGGGACGTACGGCACCGTTTTGGAGCCGTGCGCCTACACCAATAAGTTCCCGAACGCGCGCCTGCACTACTGGTACGGGCGCGGATTCAACATGGCGGAGAGCTATTGGATGTCGGTGCGCAACCCGTATGAGGGTGTTTTCATTGGCGATCCGCTTTGCCAGCCGTACGCGCGGGCGTCGCAGGTTGCGGTGGCCGGGCTGGCGAGCAACGCGGTTGTCTCCAACACGGTGAATCTCACGGTTACGGTTGTCGCCGCCGGATCCAACCGGCCGGTGAATGAGGTCCGGCTGTATCTCGACGAGTTTTATCTTGCGACGCTGACCAACATCACTCCCCGCGCCGGGAATGATGTGACGGTTCGGATCAACGGCAACGCGCGAACCTATACCGCGCCTGCCGGCGCCACGCTCTTGACCGTGGCCACGGGTCTGGCGGCCCGGATTAACGCGGCACCGTCGCTGGGTGTGACGGCGCGCGCCGTCGCCGATCGCGTGGAAATTGTACAAGACGCGCTGGGGGTTGCCGGAACCGGCCTGACCTGCAGCGCAATCAGTTCCAACAATTCGTCCGGCGAGTTGACGGTCTTTCCCTTCGTGCCCTTTACGAATTTTCTTGAGACCACAGCCGCGGCTTATGAACAGGTGACATTAAGCGGCGCGCCGGCGGTCGGGGACATCGTTCGCGCCGTGGTGACGCGACTGGACGGAGTCAAGATCACCAACCAGGTAATGGCACAAGCGGGCGACGATGCTTACACGCTGCTGACCAATCTGGCCGGCGTGGTGAACGCCAATACGAATCTACAATCCACCTCCGGCTGCGAAGTCAAGTGGACCACCTACAATCTGTTTATTGCCGGCGGGTACGATACCTACTTCGTGTCCCGGACCAACACGTGGCAAGGCTACAACCTGTATCTGAATTTCAGCCTCAGTCTGCAACCGGGCAGCACGCTTTCCGGCGGCGTTGCGGACAATTTTAATTTCAACGCAGACGTGCTGGGGGCGCGCGCCACCATCTTCCTGGCGGCGGGCCGGACCAACTTCGCGTGCGGTTACACGCTGGTCACGACCAATCTTGCGGATGGGCCGCACACGCTTCGCGCCGTGGCCTGCGAGGGCACGGCCGTCAAGGCCCAGGGCCAGACGGTGATCCCGTTCCAGGTGGATAATCATGGCGATCAATGTGTAATCACCAATCCGGCCGTCGGCGCAACATTTCTACTTAGCGAGAGCATCCCAGTGCAGGTTTGGGCCGCGCCCGCCGGCGGCGCAATCACCGCCGTGCAGTTTCACGCCGAGGCCAAGCGCGCGGCCGCCACCAACGCGGCGCCATATACCTGCACCCTGGCCGCCAGCCAGTATGGGGTGGGGGAACTTCAACTTTTTGCCCGCGCGTTCAACAGCAACGGGCGGGTGGTGGACAGCTTACCGGTCGGCGTGACCATCCTCCCCGACTATGATTTTGACGGCTTGGAGGATCAATGGGAAATCCGCAACTTTGGCAGTATTGCCGTCTATAACGGGACAAACGACCCGGACAGCGATACCTTCAATAACTGGCTCGAATACACCGCCGATACCGAGCCGACCAACGCCGCCAGTTACTTCCGCATCACCGCCGTAGGGGGACCCTGGACGGGGGCGTTGCCCCGGCTCACGTTTGTTTCCAGCACGGCCCGCGAGTACCGGATTCATTGCAACGACATCGCGCTCACGAGCGCGCTATACTGGCTGGCGGCCTCTAATGTCTTCATGGGCGCCGCGGGCTTGACAACCTGGGTGGATGATGGCTCAGACCTCCCGCCTTTGGGCGGCGACCGGCGCTATTACCGGGTGCGGGTTCGCCGTCCGTAACGCGGCATTCAATTCGATATGAAAACAATGGTCCGGAAACCGTGTGTGTTTTTTGATCGCGACGGCATTGCCAACGAGTCGCCGGGCGAAGGCAAGTACGTCGAGCATTGGAACCAGTTCAAGCTGCTGCCGGAATTTATCGCAGCGTTGCAAGTGACGCTGCAGCACGGGTACGAGGCGGTCATTGTGACCAACCAGCGCGGCGTCGCGCGCGGGCGGATGCGGCAGGAGGACGTGGACGAGATTCACCGCAATTTGCGCGCGGCGCTCCGGGGTCGGGGGTTGCACCTGCGCGATATCTTCGTCTGCACCGACGAGAGCGACGCGTCGCCGCGCCGCAAGCCAAACCCGGGGATGCTGTTGGAGGCGGCGGAGCAGCATCACCTCGACCTGGCGCGCTCGTGGATGGTGGGCGATCAGGAGCGGGATGTTGAGGCGGGGCGGCGCGCCGGCTGTCGGACGGTGCTGGTAAATGACAGCGATAAGCCCAGTCGGGCCGATTTCCGACTGGCGGCCATGTCCGAACTCGCGGGGTTCCTGAAAGAGCACTTGGAACCGTGCGGTGCGAAATGAAAAGTTTGGGCAAGCGGGCGGGACGATCCGCAAGGTTTGATGCAAGGGCCGCGCGCGCCGCCAAGTGTGCCGGCCGGCCAGCCAGTGCCGGCTGACCATGGCCAGGAGAGCGGGCCGTATCCCCCCACGCGCCAAGGAATGCTCTTGGGGATGGGCAAGCATGACCGACTGGCCATCCCGCGCCGCGAAACGGTCGGCCTGGCGATTCGATCCGGCCATCGGCGGTTGCTTTACGACGACATTCCGTTGTGGTAAATTGAAACATTCAGGATTCGCTGTTTTTTTATCTCGAAGGGAAGATCTGGAACGTGCGACGGGAATCCATGATCTGCGTGTTATTGTTTTTGGGTTAAAGTTGTTCTTCATTTGACGATATGGCGTCCGAAAACAAACAAATCTGGAGCGAGCAGTTCCGGCTGGCGGTTTTGAGTCGGGAGCAGGTGGTCCGTCTGGCTTTGGTGGCCGTGATGGTGGGGTTGGGTTATGTCCTGTTCCATTTGCAGGGCAACACGATGGATATCAAGGCCTACGGGCGCTCGGCCGTCTTGTGGATGCTGGCCCGCTGGCAGGATCCGGCGGCCTTTGGCGGCATAGATTATTCGCATGGATTTCTCATCCCGCTGGTTTCAATCGGTGTTATCTGGTGGAAACGGCGGGCGCTGGCCGAGGCGCCGAAGCGGGTCAACGGCTGGGGGCTTGCGGTTGTGGTCCTGGCGCTGTTGCTGCATTGGGTCGCGGCCAAGAGCCAGCAACCGCGCCTTTCGCTGTTTTGCATCATCCTGTTGTTCTGGGGTGTGCCATTGTATTTTTACGGCTGGCCGGTGGCGAAGATCCTGGTGTTCCCGTGCGCCTACCTGATTTTTTGCATCCCGCTGAACTTTCTCGATTCGCTGACATTCCCGCTGCGCTTGTTTTCGACGGTTATCGCGACCAGCGCGCTAAACGGGCTGGGCATTGCGGCGGAGCGTTCCGGCTCGGCCATCTATTCCGCGGCGGCCGGCGGGTTCAGCTTTGATGTGGCCGACCCGTGCAGCGGAATCCGGTCCCTGATCGCGATGACGGCGCTGACGGCTGCCTACGCCTACATCACGCAAAAGACCTTGCTGAAGAAGTGGCTCCTGTTCCTGGCCAGTGTACCGCTGGCGATCATCGGCAACATCGCGCGGGTGGTTTCCATCGCGCTGATTGCCGAGGCGTTTGGCGAGGACGCGGCGATGACGCTTTACCACGACTATTCGGGCTATGTGGTCTTCACGGTGGCGATTGGCCTGATGGTTGGATTTGGCCGGTTGCTCAACATTAATTACCGGCAGGCCTGGGAGGAATGGAAGCAGGTGCATCTCAGCCCCCGGAGTGAAAAGCCGGCCCCGCCCGTCATGGAGCGCGCGAAAAATGGACATTCGTACGTTTAAGCCCCAATTGGTCGTCATTGGCCTGATGGCGCTGACCTCGCTGGCGGTGGGGTACTCCGTTGATGTCCGGATCACGGATCAGGCCGGGATCAAGGTGTACCTGCCGGACCGCGTTGGCGAATGGACCGGCGATGAATTGCGATATT
Source organism: uncultured Verrucomicrobiota bacterium (assembly GCA_964570325.1). Taxonomy (GTDB): domain Bacteria; phylum Verrucomicrobiota; class Kiritimatiellia; order CAIQIC01; family CAZMXS01; genus CAZMXS01. The sequence goes on from CAZMXS010000008.1 coordinate 69,772, forward strand.
GCCTCGAACCGACCTGCCAGAAGGAATTTCTGGTGTCGGCGCTCAAAGATCGCGAAGTTTGTCCGCTTTGCGGCGGCCCGCTCAGTTCAATGAGCAAGAGCGAGAAAGATATTCTGCCCCCGGACACGATTCTGTTAAAAAAACAGTACACGCACCCGGGCGGCGACCGGATCTTTGCCTCGGTTGTGCTCAGCGGCGCCGAGCGCAGCAGCATCCACCGCCCGCAGATGTGCCTGGTCGGCCAGGGTAATGAGATTCTCGACAGCAAGGTGGTGGAAGTGCCGCTGGAAGGACGCGCGCCGCTTAAGGTAATGGATCTGGAAATCCTGCGTAAAATCCGCACGCGGGACGGCCGGCTCGTTACCTATCCGAGTTATTATGCCTACTGGTTTGTTGGCAAGGGCCGCGAGACCCCCTATCACATTCAACGCATGATCTGGATGGCCGTGGATCGGATTCTATTCAATGTTTCTCACCGCTGGGCCTACATCACGGTGTCCGGCTTCCGCGAGGAAGGTTCCGATGCCTATCAGAAAACCATGACCGCTTTCCTGCGCGATCTCTATCCGCAGATGCTGCCGGAATAGAACACTGGAGAGAACAACATGCCCTCGTCCCCGTCCGTTTCCGTAGTTACCGGCGGCGCCGGTTTTCTAGGTTCGCACCTGTGCGACCTGCTGCTCGCCAAGGGGCACCAGGTAATTGCCATGGACAACCTGCTCACGGGCAACGTGGCCAACATTGAGCATCTGGCCGGCAACACCGCCTTCCGATTCATCAAGTACGACGTCACCGAATACATTTATCTGCCCGGTCCGGTGGATTACATTTTCCACTTCGCCTCGCCCGCCAGCCCGATTGACTATTTGGAATACCCGATCCAGACGCTCAAGGTCGGCGCGCTCGGCACGCATAAGGTGCTGGGTCTGGCCCGGGCCAAAAAAGCCCGCTTGTTGCTGGCCTCCACCTCCGAGGTGTATGGCGACCCGCTGGTGCATCCCCAGCCGGAATCTTACTGGGGCAACGTCAACCCGATCGGGCCGCGCGGCGTTTACGACGAGGCCAAACGCTTCGCGGAGGCCATGGTGATGGCTTATCATCGTTACCACGGCGTGGAGACGCGGATCGTCCGGATTTTCAACACCTACGGCCCGCGCATGCGTCCAAACGACGGCCGCGTCGTTCCGGCGTTCATCGTCCAGGCGCTCAAGGGCGAGCCCATGACGGTTTTCGGCGATGGCCGCCAGACGCGCAGCTTCTGCTACGTGTCGGACCTGATTGCCGGCATCTTCGCGCTGATGATGAGCGCCACGCACGAGCCGGTAAACATAGGCAATCCGCGCGAAATGCACGTGATCGAGTTTGCGGAGAAAATTCGCGCGCTGTGCGGCAGCTCGTCGCCGATTATCCACAAACCGCTGCCGGTGGACGACCCGAAGGTGCGGCAGCCGAATATCGAACGCGCCCGCAAATTATTGGGCTGGGAGCCGCGTATGGACCTGGATGAGGGATTGAAACTGACCATCGCCTATTTTCAGCAATTGATTGCGCGGGGACAAATATAGGGTCTTGCCGGAATGCGGACAAAGGCATAGCATCACGGGCAGTTGCTGGGGAGGAGCATATGCGCCTGGGATATACCAAATCGGACGGCACACGCATGGAGTTTGAACTGGGCGATCGGCCCATCACAATCGGCCGCAGCCCGGATGCGGACGTGGTCATCCTGGATGAAAAAGCCTCGCGGATTCACTGCGGCATCCGGCTCTGGGATGGCGATTTCTACATCAAGGATCTCAAGTCCCGCAACGGCACTTATGTCAACGAGGAACGGATTGACGTCGCCAAGCTAAAACCGGGCGACCGGATCCGCATCGGCAGCACGGCGCTATGCTTCGACCAGGAGCCGGAGATGAACACTGTCGAGGCGCTGGGCGAGATTGAAAAGGAAATGTCCGGCGGAAAGGGCTACAGCACGATCCTTCGCGAGATCGTCAACACCATGGAGCCGGGCGCCAAGCCGCCCACGACCACCGCTCCACCGGAGGAGTCGGACGATGCCGGGCTCCAAATAAAGACCGAGTCCGTGCCCGAGCCGCCGGAACAGCCCATCCGTGTGACCACCCGCAAGAAGAAATAAGCGGCGGTCTTCTTTGCCCCAGCAACCCCCGGGATTGCCCGGGGGTTGTTTTTTTAGGGCAACGAATGGCGATTTCCGCCGACCGGCCAGCGCCGGACACGATAGCGGTTTCGCCAAAAGCCACAGTGCCTTCCTGAATTCCGCTTCGCCCCGAATGGCCGGGCCAGCCACCCGGTTGCCTTTGGCCGGCGCTTAACGGCGCCGGTTTGCTTCCAGCTCCGCCAATGCCGCGGGCGCGCCCGGATGCCGCGGGTCCAAGCGCAGGGTGGCGCGCAGTTCGGCCGCCGCCGCGCGGTTGCGCCCTTGCAGCGCCAGCGTCACGGCCAGGTTCCAGTGGGCATCCGGCTCGTTGGGCTGGCGACGCAGCGCTTCGCGCAACTGTTCCTCGGCGCCGGGCAGGTCGCCGTCCTCCCCGCGCATAACCGCCAGGTTGATCAAGCCGGACACGTCCCACGGATTGAGGGTGTCCGCCTTCTCAAAGCAGGCGCGAGCCTGCTCCCGTTCGCCGCGGTGCTTCAGTTCCAGCCCGATCCAGGTCCAGGCGCGCGCGCTGGCGGGTTGGTCCAGCAGGGTGCGCGACCAGAGCGTGGCGTCGTCCCGCCAATGTTGCAGGCGCAGCACCGCGATCAACCCGTAGGAAACGGCAAAGGCCAGCGCGATGGTCGCAGCCGCGCGCCGCGGGAATTTCCACGTCAGCGCATCCGCCGCGGCCAGCGCGAACCCGATGGCGATCAAATAAAGATAGCGTTCCGCCATCGGATTGTGCAGTGGCGCCAGGTTGGATACCGGCAGAAAGGCCGCCAACATCCAGCCGATCCCCAGTGCCAGCAATTGGCGCCGACGGCGCAGCAGGCCGGCGCCGGCCACCGATCCGAGCAGCGCCAGGCCGCCCAGCGCCAGGCGCGGATCGCTCAACCTTTGCACTGGCGCCACCACGTGATCCGCGACGAGCGGCCACGGGAAAATAAGCAGTTGAACGTAGCGCGTCCAGATCCAGGGCAGCGTCGCCAGGTTGGACGGGAAGCGCAGGGAAAGCCCGTTCCAGGTTCCGGATGCGGCCTGGAACGTGCCGCTTAAATACCAGATCATTGCCAGGCCGGCGGCGAAAAGACCACCCAGGATCAGGTTGAGCCAGATTTTAGAGCGGGCTGGACGCAGGACGGGCAGGCACCACCAGGCGCCCGCCAGCAAGGCCGGCGCGACGACCGCCGCCTCTTTGGCCAGCAGGGCCAGCAGCAGCAGCAACACCGCCAATGGATTTCCCCGCAGTCCTGCGCACAGGTACAGCAGAACAAACAGCGCGCAGAGCAGATCTTCGCGGAAGGCCGGAACCTGCACCGCCTCAGTCAGCGCCGGATGCAAACCAAAGAGCAACGCCGCCAGCCAGGGAAACGGATCGCCAGCCGCTGATTGGGCCAATCTTCGGGCGAGATTCCAGATCATGACGACGCAAAGCAGATGCAATAACAGGTTGGTAGTATGAAAACCCGCGGGCCGCAGCCCCCAAATCGCCCGGTCCAGAAAGTAGCTGGCGACCACAACCGGCCGGCCGCTGTCCGGCACGGTGGGGTCGGTCAGGGTGCGCAGCGTAAGGACGCGAACCAGATTGGCGGGGTTTTCCAGAAAACGATTTTCCACGATCGAACCGTGGTCGTCGTAAACAAATCCATGGCCATGGGCCGTCAAATATGGCGCCGCGACGAGCAGAAGCAAACCGAACCGGGCGAGCTTGGCCCGGCGCGGCGCGCCGACGGCGCGGCCGTCGGTCATCGAACCTTGGACATCTGGTATTTGGCCGTTTGCCATTTCATTCGCCCTGTAGCGCCCTGAAAAACGCCTCCCAGAACGGGTCCACCCCCGGATGCTCCAGCGGACGCTCCTGGCCGTCAGCCACCACGCGGATGCCCGCCGTCGGATCGGTCATTTCGCCGCAAATCGAAGCCGCGATGCCGTGGTCATTAAGCCGGCGCAGTATTTCCGGGGCCGCGTGGGGCCGGGCGATGATGATCAGTGTGCCTTCGCTGATGCTGGTGAATGGATCAATCCCGAACATGGCGCAGACTTCCCGCACCGCCGGGGTGAATACGATCTCGTCCCGGTGCACGACCAGGCCCAGCCGGGCCGCTCTCGCCAGTTCGTGCAGCCCGCCCCAAATACCGTACTCGGTGGCGTCATGCATGGCGGCCACCCCGCGGTCGCGGGTGCCGACCGAAGCGGCCACGCGCGCATCCGCCACCACCGACATCCGGTAGAACACCTCCTCGGCCTGGCGGCGCAATTCGGGGCCGAATCGCGCGCCGATGCGGTCCGGAAACATGGCCGCGAAAATGCCGGTGGCTTCGACCGCCGGACCTTTGGTGATAATGATCCGGTCGCCCGCCTGGCAGAACCGCGGGGAGCAGTAGGCGTTACGCGATCCGAGCGCCATGAACGTCGCACCGCCGACCATCGGATAAGCGCAGTGGTGGTAGCGCCCCGTGTGGCCGGTCACGACCGCCGCGCCCATTTTGGCGCATTCCTCGTGGATCACGCGCCACATTTGCTCCAGGTTTTCATCGGACAGCTCCGGCGGCAGGTTCAGGTCAATGGATAAGTAGGCCGGTGGCAGGCCGGAGGTTGCCGCGTCGCTGGCCAGAATATGGATCGCGAACCAGGCCGAACGCTCCCAGCCGTACTCCGGCACGATGAAGACCGGATCGGCCGTCATGGCCAGCGCATACTCGCCGAGCTCGATGATGCCGACATCCACGCCCTGCTCGGGACCGACCGCCACTTCCGGCCGCTTCGCGCCCAAGTGGGGCTTGATCACCTGCTGAAAGAAATCGTCCGTTATTTTTCCGATCTGCGGCATTTGCACCCATCCCTTTCTTATTGCGACCGCGCCTTGGAAGACCGCTTTTTATAGGGCAGGAATCCGGTCGCCACAAGCCCGGATCAGAACTCGTATCGTCAGACGGCCGCTCCCCGCGGCGGATCGCCTGCGGGGCGGCCGGGCGCCGGAGCGGAGACGGTGAGGAGCACGAGCAGCCCAATCCGGGTGATCCGCCGGCGGTTGGAGGTCACGGCCAAGCCCCGCTTACTCCACGTAGCCAAACTTCTTCAGCATCCAGAAATTGCGCGCCCAATCCTTTTCCACTTTCACCCAGAGATCGAGCCGGACCGGCCGTCCGAACATTTCCGCCAGTTCCTGCTCGGCCGCCCGCTTCACGCTTCGCAACCGGCGGCCGCGGCTGCCGATAACGATCGGCTTCTGCGAGGATTTATTGACATAGATCGTTGCGTTCACGAGCCATTCGGCGCCGGATTCGTCAAGCGACTCGACATGCACGGCGACCGCGTGCGGCAGTTCCTCCGCGAGCAGGTGAAAGAGTTTTTCGCGAATGACGTCGGCGATGCTGAGTTTGCGAGGGTAATCGGTCAGCACGTTGTCTGGAAACAGCCGCGGCCCGGCCGGGACCATGGCAAACAGGCAATCCACCAGGGCGCGCAGACCGCGTCCGTTCACCGCGGCGGTTTTGCGCCACTCCGGTTCGGGGCCGGCCACGGCGCCTGCGGCGGCGGCCCGGGCGGCGGCGCGGGCGGTTTCCCAGAGGCGCCGGTATTCCGCCTCGTGCCAGGCGCGCCGGTCTGACTTGTTCAACACGATCACGCACGGCAGATTTTCCGCGATGATCTTCTTCATCCAACCTTCGTCTTCCGCGCGCGGCGGCGCGGACCCATCGAGCACCAGCAAAACCACGTCCACGGCGGCAGTGGCCGCGCGCGCCAGCCGATTCATCACCCGGCCCAGCTCGTAGGCCGCCTGGTGCACCCCGGGCGTGTCGAGGAAGACGAGTTGACCGCGCGGCTCGGTCAGAATCGCGCGGATCAAGTTGCGCGTGGTCTGGGCTACAGGACTTACAATGCTGACCTTTTCCTTGAGGATGCCGTTGAGCAGCGTGGATTTGCCGACATTGGCGCGGCCGACGATTGCCACCAGGCCCGCCTTGTCCGGATCGCCGCCGGGCGGCGCGGAGCCCGGGACGGAATTTTTGGCATGGTCATCGTTCATAGTTCCACCACATCCCCGCGCGCCGGCAGGAACACCCGCGCGAAGCCCGCCGCGTTGAGCGCCGCCGCAAAGCCCGCCCGCTGCGCGGATTCGCCGTGCACCAGGTAGATGGATTTCGGCTGCAGCTCCTTCACATACGCCAGCAGTTCGTTGCGGTCCGCGTGGCCGCTCAACGAGTTCAGCACGACGACCTGCGCCCGGCGCTCAAACTCATCGCCAAAAATTCGAACCCGCCGTGCGCCTTCGGCCAGCCGCCGGCCGAGGGTCTGCTCGGCCTGGAACCCGACGATCAGGATCGTGTTGCGCGGGTTGCCGATGCCATGCTTGAGATGGTGCAGGATCCGGCCATGTTCGCACATGCCCGAGGAGGCGATCACGACCGCGGGTTCGTCCGCGGCCGTGACGCTTTTCGATTCCTCAACGGTGCTGATGAAATGCACGAAGTCCGGTTGCACGACGGACCCGATGCGGCTGCGCAGCGCGCGGCTTTCCTCATCAAGATACTCGTAATGCTTTTCAAAGATGCGCGTCAGGTCCGCGGCCATCGGGCTGTCGAGGTAGACGGGGACGCGCGGCAACCGGCCTTCCGCGACCAGGCTGGCCAGGTGATAGATGATCTCCTGCGCGCGCTCGAGCGCGAACGAGGGGATCAGCACCCGTCCGCCGCGCGCGAGCGTTTCATGGATCACCTCCCGGATCTGGTCCTTTGCCCGGGGCGCGTCATCATGCAAGCGGTCGCCATAGGTGCTTTCGATCACCAACACGTCCACGTCCCGCAGCGGCTCGGGATCGCGGATCAGCGGCAGATTCTTGCGGCCGAGATCAATCGCGAAGCAGACGCGGACCTTACGCCCGTTCTCCCGCAGGGTGAAGGTCGTCAGGGCGGCGCCGAGAATGTGGCCGGCGTCGCTAAACAAAACCTGCTGGCCGGGGGCGGCCTCGATGGTGTCGCCGTAGCGGACGCCGCGAAACAGGCGCATGGCCGCCTCGGCGTCGGCCGATGTGTAGAGCGGGACGATCGGTTCCAGGCCGGCGCGGTTGGTCTTCTGGTTCAGGTAGGCCGCGTCCTGTTCCTGAATCCGGGCGGCGTCGGCCAGCATCACGCGGCAGAGATCAACGGTTGCGGTCGTGGCCCAGATGGTCCCGTGGAATCCGTTTTTTACGACCGTTGGCACATTGCCGCAGTGGTCAATGTGCGCGTGGGAGAGCACGAGACTGTGGATGCCGGCGGCATCGAACGGCAGCCGGCGGTTGATCTCGTTGGCCTCTGTGCGCCGGCCTTGGAACATCCCGGCGTCGCGCAGGACGCGATGGCCGTTGGCCTCGACCAGATGCTGGGAGCCGGTGACCGTGTCCACGCCGCCGAGAAAATGAATGCGCATAGGTTTTGCCTTTTGTAAGCTGTCCGTCGGCTTGCAATCTAGCTGAACCGCGCCAGCCATGAAAACACGAAAGCAGGTGGATTCGGAGAAAACAGACCGGGCGGCGCCCCGTCCGCCTTTGCGCGCGATTTACCGGCGGTTGTTCAAGGCTTTCGGGCCGCAACACTGGTGGCCGGCCGAGTCGGACCTGGAAATGATGGTTGGCGCGATTCTGACCCAGAACACGGCCTGGACCAACGTGGAAAAGGCCATCCGGCGGTTGAAAGAACACCAGGCCCTCGACCTGGGGCGCCTGCATCGGGCCGATCTGCGGCAACTCGCCGACTGGATCCGCCCCGCCGGCTATTTCAACATCAAGGCCCGGCGACTGCGCGCCTTGACCCTCTTCCTGTACGATCGCTTTGGTGGCGACATCGGCCGGCTGTTCCAATTGGAAACCGGCGAACTGCGGCGGGCGCTGCTGGAAGTCAAGGGCATCGGACCGGAAACAGCGGATAGCATAGTGCTCTACGCGGCGCGTCGGCCGGTGTTCGTCGTAGACGCTTATACGCGGCGTATCCTTGCGCGCCATGGTTGGATCGGAGCGAACGCGGACTACGACGACATCGCCCGGTTGTTCGAGTCCAATCTGCCGCGCGACACACAATTGTACAACGAGTATCACGCGCTGATCGTAAATGTCGGGAAGAATCTGTGCCGGACGCAGCCGCGGTGCGGCCAGTGCCCGCTGAAGCGCTGGTTGCCGCCGTTGGCCGGTGCCGGGCCCAGCTCCAAATCGGTCCGGCGGTAACGCTGCGGCAACGCCGGTCGCCCCATAATGATAAACGCCGGACTCAGTCAGGAATGGCCGACGTATCGGGGGCAGAAGCATTACTACCCGGCCTTTCTTTTTCCGGCTTCATGCTCTATCATCCGGCGATATTTTTTTGAGGAGGTCAGGCATCATGGGTGGTTTTTTTGCGGTTGCAGCCAAACAGGATTGTGTCATTGATCTGTTCTACGGAACGGATTACCACTCGCATCTGGGCACGAAGCGCGGCGGCCTGGCCGTGCGCCACGCGGCCGGCATCAGCCGGTCCATCCACGATATCACCGCGGCGCAGTTTCGCTCGAAATTCGAGCATGACCTGCCGAAGCTGCAGGGGCCGCTTGGCATCGGTGTCATCAGCGACTACGAGGACCAGCCGCTGCTGATCGGATCGCATCTGGGCACCTACGCGATCGTCACCGTCGGCCTGGTCCGCAACCTGCCGGAACTGGCCCGCGCGGCGTTTCGCAAACGGCACACGCATTTTTCCGAGATGAGCGGCGGCGAACTCAACCCCACGGAGTTGATCGCCACGCTGATCAACGAGGAGGCGACCTTCGCGGCGGGCATCCGCCGGGCGCAGGCGGCGATCCAGGGCTCCTGCTCTCTGCTGCTGCTGACGGAGCACGGCATCTATGCCGCGCGCGACCGGCTTGGGCGCACACCCGTCATCCTCGGCCGCAAGGATGGGGAGATTGCGGCCACGATGGAGACGTGCGCCTTGCCCAACCTCGGCTACACCATCGAGCGGTACCTGGGGCCGGGGGAAATCGTTCTCTTCAACGACCGCGAGATCCTACCCCAGCGGGCGCCGGACGCGCCGATGAGCATCTGCGCATTCCTGTGGGTGTACTATGGGTTTCCCGCCTCCACCTATGAACAGATCAATGTCGAGGACGTCCGCAATCGGTGCGGAGCGTTCCTCGCGCGACGCGACAACGTGGCGGTGGACCTGGTGGCGGGCATCCCGGATTCCGGGGTGGGCCACGCGATCGGCTACGCGAACGAGTCCAAGGTGCCCTATGGCCGGCCGTTCGCGAAATACACGCCAACCTGGCCGCGCAGCTTCATGCCGCAGGACCAGCGCGTGCGCGACCTGGTTGCCCGCATGAAACTGATTCCCATCCGCGAGATTGTGGCCGGGCGGCGTTTGCTGTTCCTGGAGGACTCCATTGTGCGCGGCACCCAGTTGCGCGACACGGTCCAGCGCCTCTATGACAGCGGCGCCCGGGAGGTTCACATGCGCCCGGCCTGCCCGCCGCTGCTGTTCGGCTGTCCCTACCTCAACTTTTCGCGCTCGCGCTCGGAACTGGACCTCGCGGCGCGCCGGGCAATCAAGGAACTGGAGGGGTGTGAGGATCGTGTGCCCGAGGAATATCTCCAGGAAGGCTCGGAACGGTACAACGCGATGGTGGACTGCATTCGCCGCCGGTTGAACCTGACCACCCTGCGCTACCAGCGGCTGGAGGATCTAATCGCCGCCATCGGCTTGCCGGCCGAAAAGGTCTGCACCTATTGCTGGAACGGCTGCGCCCGGCATGAATCGCCGCCGGGCGGGACAGCGGCGGGGGATTAGATATTGATCTTGATGCCGGCGATCAATGTCAGATCGTTCTCTTTTTTATCCGGCGCGGGGCGGCTGTTGAACTTGTCCTGCAGGACCACGCGCAGATTGACCTTGGTGGTCATGGCGGCCTCGGCGCCCACCTCGGCGTTGAGGAGGTAATTGCCCCAGTCGTCGGCGGTCGGCAGGTATTCCACAGTCTCCCATATGCGGGCGGTTTCGCTGACTTTCCAGTTGTAATTTTGCGCGGCGCGGAAAGCGGCGCGGTTGTCCTTCTCGTCGCCCAGCTTGTCCCAAATATACGCAACACCGCCTTCGACCCCAAGCAACTGGCGGTCGCTCTTGATGAGGTAATGGCCGGCGCCGGGCCCGACGGTCAGCCGGTACTTGAGGTTGGCGATCTCGTCATAGGCCAGTTCCGCCCGCAGGTAGCCATAGGTGCGCTCGGTGAAGAGCCGCCGGTATTCCACGTTGCCCTTGGCGTTCTGGATGTTGGTTTCGTCCTTTTTCTCGCCGTCCACGGTGACCTCGGTTTCACCATAGTTGCCTTCCGCGCCGAGCGTCCACTCGTTCTGCCCCTTGCGGTTTTCCGATTTAAGCGAAGCGTTGCCCAGCATCGTCTTGCTGTTGCCCCGCGTCAGGTTGAGGCCCAGCGCCAGTCCGGTTACCCAACCCTCGGTATCCTTCTTTGCGGCCTTGTCGTCCGCCGCCCGGGCGGTGGCGGCAAATGACACGGCAAACACGGTCAGGCCCATCAAAGAAGAGCGCAATATCCGGTTCATAACCATTCTCCTTGTAATGGTAGCAAGTCCAACAAGTCCGTGTCTTGTATAGCGGTGGCGCATATGTTGTCAAGCCACCGCCCGCTTGAAAAGGCGCGATTCGCTGCGCCGGGGTGGCGTCCGGTATGCGCCGCTCAATGTCCCGGACGTACGCGCCGCCGCCACCAGTCGGACAGGATGGCGCCGAACTCGGCCGGACGTTCCAGCATCGGGGTGTGTCCGCAACGGTCAATCCACGCCAGCTCACTATCCGGAATCAGCGCGTGAAATTGCTCCGCCACCTCGGGCGGAGTGACGTAATCCTGCCGCCCCCAAACCAGCAGGGTGGGGCAGGCAATGGCGCGCAGGTATTCACCGACGTGGTCGCGCTTGGCGGAGATGGCGATCTTGACCAGGTCGCGTCGGTGTTGGCGGTGGGTGATAACGCGCATCACGTCGTCCACCAGCGCTTCGGTCGCTTGCGCCGGGTCGTAGAATACCTCGGCGATCTTCATGCGCACCCATTCGCGGCTGGGATGGACGCCCGGAATGGATGAAAACCCGCGCTCAAAGAGGCCGCTCGAACCCAGCAACACCAGCGCCCGGATTCTTTCCGGATGCCGCAGCGCCAGCTTGAGCGCGATGTGGCCGCCGATGCTGTTACCACCCAGGACAACGCGGGCGCCGGCGTGGCCGGCGATAAACGCTTCCACATGGTCGGTCGCGGCAGCCACGCTGTTGACGCCATTGATGCGCTCGTCGAAAAAAGGGATCGCCGGCACGATCGCGCGGCAATCGCCCGGCAGGTACGGGCGGCAGGCCGCCCAATTGTCGTCGCCGCCGAGCACGCCATGCAACATGACAAACGGGATCCCCACCGCCTGATCGCCTGCGCCATTTGGTTCGCTATTGTTCATGTTCGTCCGCATTGGACCGCGGGCTACATACAGGCGGCCGGCTTCCGGGTCAAGCGCCGCGACGCATTTCCGCTTTGCTTCCCGCTCCGGCTGGACAATTGAGCAACGGCTCGTTTAGTCTGGTGTGGTCCAACAAAAGGGAATCCAATGAACTCATCGGTGGAGCGCGGTTTCGGTTTACTGTTGTGCGGTGTGTGGCTGGGGTGGGGTGGCGGCGCGCCGGTGGCGCGCGCCGAAAGCGGGCGCCTGCTCTCATTCGTCGCGCCGGCGTCCGTCGCGCCGGGCGATGCGTTCCTGGTCCAGACTGTGGTCCAGAACACCGGCGCCTTACCCTGGGTGCCGGTCCCGGCGCTCAATCAGCCGTCCTACCAGATCAGCCTGTCCGCGATGTCCTGGCGGCCTACCTTCGCTTATCAGCGGATTTCCATGTACACCGTTGATCCTGGCGTAACGGATACCCAGCTTACCGCGCTGGAGCCGGAATACCTGCCGACACAGAGCGGCTCCTATTCGATGAAACTGGAGACCCGCTGCTGGCCGCAGGGCGCGGCGTCCGCCGGCGTTTTGATGGCGAATGTGCCGCAGACGATCCGCTTCACCGTCAGCCCCAACGCCCCGCTGACGGTCATGACCCGGGCCGCCGTAAACGGCGCGGTGGTTCCCGCCGGCGCGGTTCCTTGTCCGAAAGGCGGCAACTGCGTCCTGCTGGCGGTGCCGAACTCCGGCTATACCGTTGACGCCTGGGCCTCTGGAGACACGGCGCTGCAAATGAGCGGGACGGTCCTCAATATGGTGAATGTCCAGAAAAGCACGCCCGTGACCGTTTACTTCCGTCCGCAGGTGCCGGTCTACTCAGCGCACGATTTCGACGGCGACGGCAAAGCTGATCTTGGCGCCTATTCGCCGCTGGAATCCAAGTGGTATGTGCTCACCAGCGCCAGCAATCTTGTGCTGACCCTGACTTTCGGCATCGCCAGCGGCTATTACCTGGTCCCTGGCGACTACGACGGCGACGGAAAGACCGACTTCGGTTTGTGCACACCCGGCGACGGCATGTGGCGGGTGCAGACGATGGCCGGTCCCTACCTGACCCAGCCGTGGGGCTGGAACGCAACCCTGCCGGTTCCAGGCGATTATGATGGCGACGGGAAAAGCGATTATGCGGTGTTTCACCCCGTCACCGCCTACTGGTATATCCTGCGAAGTTCGGACCTGCAGGTCGTGTCCGGTCCATTTGGCTGGGCCGGTGTGCGCCCCGTGCCGGCCGACTATGATGGCGACGGCAAAACCGATCTGGCCGTCT
>CAZMXS010000008.1:82797-103383 GCA_964570325.1 uncultured Verrucomicrobiota bacterium
GTGCCGGCCGACTATGATGGCGACGGCAAAACCGATCTGGCCGTCTACTACCCCGCGCTGGGCACGTGGTATGTTTACCAGAGTTCCAACGGCCAGATTGTCACCCAAAACTGGGGCTGGAACGGCGCCACGCCGCTGCCGGCCGATTACGACGGCGATGGCCGAGCCGACCGCGCCGTGCTCGAACCGGGCAGCGGCACCTGGTATATCCTGCGCAGTTCCGACAGCGCCGCCATTCAGAAGAACTGGGGCTGGAATTTGACGGTCCCGGTGCCTTGACAGACCGGCGTGCGCAGTCGAATGCCAAACGGGGTGCCGGCATATTCGGGCTCTTGATGTGCCGGCTTCAAGCCATTGAATTCGTCTGGCCCAGGGTGTGAACCCGCTTTGGACAAGCATATCGGCGGCATATTCTTGATTCAGCTTGTCAGATAGCTCCGCGGGGACGCATTGTTCCGCCCGTTGAGCCGCCGCCGTGCTTAACCGCGCCCATTGCCGGCGCGGTTTTTATTTCACCTTTTTCGCGGGATGGTGTACATAACTGGCCGTTCCCCCGGATGGTGGATGTAGCTCAGCTTGGCAGAGCACCAGGTTGTGGCCCTGGCTGTCGCGGGTTCAAATCCCGTCATCCACCCCAATCCCCAAAGCAACTTGCGTGGCCCGCGGCTTCGCCCTGTGGAATGCCGCCGCGGATTATGGGAAAATGTGCGTCCCGTTGCGCGCGTGGATGGCGTCCTCGAGCAGGTGCGGCTGGGTGATGATGACCTGCTTGCCGCCGTGCTTTAAGAAATCAATGGCCGCCTCGATCTTGGGCTTCATGCTCCCGGCGGCGAAGTGGCCCTCCCGCATGTATTGCTCCGCCTCGGCGACGGTCATTTTGTCAATGAAGCGCTGGTTGGGCTTGCCGAAATTCAGCGCGACCTGATCCACTCCGGTCGAGATCACGAAGACATCGGCCTGCAGATTCTTCGCCAGCAGGCAGGACGCCAGATCCTTGTCAATCACCGCCGCGCAACCCTCCAGGTCGTTGGCGTCGTTGCGGAACACCGGGATGCCGCCGCCACCGACCGCGATGACGACGATGTCGTTATCCAGCAGCGTTCGAATCGCGTCTTCCTCGATGATTTCCAGCGGCTTGGGCGAGGGCACCACGCGCCGCCAGCCGCGCCCGGCGTCCTCCTTGACCGTCCACCCGTCCTGCGCCTGGTGTTGCTCGGCCTCTTCCTTCGTATAAAATGGGCCGATGGGCTTGCTGGGATTCTTGAACGCCGGGTCTTCGCGGCTGACGACCACCTGTGTGACCACGGACACGACCGTTTTTTTAACGTTCTGCCGGCGCAGCTCGTTGAGCAGGGTTTGCTCCACCTGGTAGCCGATGGCCCCCTGGGTGTCCGCCACGCAGCTTTCCATCGGCACCTGGTGCAGGACATTCCGGGCCAGTTCGGAGCGCAGCAGGATGAAGCCAACCTGCGGTCCGTTGCCATGGGTGATGACAATCCGGTAGCCCTCGGTAACCAGCGCGGCGATGTGGTGGCACGTCTCGCCGGCCGCGCGGTATTGATCCAGCACGGTCATATGCTTGGCGTCCTTGATCAGGGAATTCCCGCCGATGGCAATCACGACCAGGGGTGGTTTCATGCTGTTCTCCTTAAGCTGCAGCCGGGCCGACCCAACCCGCGGCCCCCTTGGCCGGGTATTAGTACCAAATCGGCCCGACCTTGCCAATCCGGTTTTGATTCGGTTTCAGGGCTTGCCCAGCATCGGCGGCGTGGTCTTCTCTTTCAATAACAAGGCCGGCTTGCCTTCCTCGTCCTGGAGCGCGTCCTTGTAGTAGAGCCGGACGACGTAACCGAGATATTTCCGTTTCTTCCCTGTTTGCGCGGCCTCCTTGGCGCGAAAATCCTTGGGCACGATGTAGGCGGCGGTCACGACCTGCGGCCGGTTGCCGACAAATGGAGCTTCCAGTCGGAGCCGTTCGCGCGGCGCCACCGCGCCCGTCACGTGCACGCCGCCATCGGCATCCTGGTCAAAGAAGAATACCGCCGCGCGCACTTCGTCGCTGTCCAGCCGCTTTTCGGTTGCCGCCGGTTTGAGCGTGATGCGCAAAAGCCGCATCTCGTCGAATTGCTCGTTGGCGGGGAACTTCTGATGTTCGACATTTTCGATCCGGATCCGGCGGGGCAGGCCGCCGGCCGTCTTCTCCTCCGGCGCGGCGGGCGCCTGCCGCAGCGATTGGGCCATTTCGGCGCGCGCGATCCGGAGGCGCTCGGCCGCCGCCTGCATGTAGAGCGGCGTGCCGAGGCTGCGCTTGAGCACCTCGGCCCACTGCTCGCCGGCCTTCTGCAACTGCCCGCGGTTTTCCAGCAGACGCGCGCGCTCCAGATACGCCGGCAGGAAATCGGGCGCGAGAATCTGGATGCGCTCAAGTTGGGCGTCGGCTTCCAGCAGGTTCATTCGCTGCTCTTCCTCCAATGCCTGCCGCAGCAGTTCTTTGGCCTTGGCCAACACCGGATCGCCGGCCGGAATGGCGGCCGGCGGCGCTGATGTGGTGATTGCCGTCACCGGCAAACCCGTGGTTGCGAAAGCGGCTACCATAGCCGGTGATTCACCTGTGGCCGCTGGCGCGGCCTGCGCGGCCAAGACCGCGGACATTTCCATCCATTGCTGGGTGGTTGCCGGCGGGGTTGTGGCCGCGGCAGCGGCTGTAGTGGGCGAGGCGGCAGCCGCGATGGTCGTCAAGGTGGTTGCCGAAGACGTGACCGCCGCCACCGCCGCGGTCGGCGTCGGTGCTGATTCAGCGACGGCGGCGGGCGGTGACGTGGGGACGATGTCAGCCACTTTTTCACGAATGTTGTCCACGTCCGCGCGCAGTTGGCGCAATTCTTCGGCCAGGTCAACCGCCCGTTCCGGGACGCGGGAGGTGAAATCCAGGCTGTGCGCCTGTTCCTGTTCGAGCTGGATCAGGCGGGCGCGCGCCTCCGCCATGAGCTTCTGATCTTCACCCGTTGCCCCGCCTTCGCCTTCTTGGATAACCAACGCCTGGCGTTCCTCCTCCAGGGCACCGGCCGGCGGCAGCGGACCGGCATCCTCCTGCCGCCAGAAGAGCAGCGCGGCCAGGAAACCCAGCTCCATTAAAACCACCAGCGCCACCGCGGCGATCGTCAGGCGTTGGATGCCCCCCCCGCGGCGCGCGTGTGGGTCAGCCCCGGTCTGAACCTGCTGGAACTGGATCCGGGTTTTGCCGACAACGATCAGGTCGTTGTGCTTCAACTGCGCTTCGCTTAATTCCTGGTCGTTGACCATGAACTTGTTGAGCGAGCCCGCGTCCCGGATGAAAACGCCGTTCTCCCGCTCCTCGATCGTCGCATGTTTGCGCGAAACCTCGTCGTCATCCGCCAGGTGAATATGGCATTCCGGATCACGGCCGATGAGAATGGCCCCTTGGTGGACCGCCAGCCGCCGGCCCTTGAACTTGCCATTGAGGAAGATCAGCCGGTACATGGGGTTAGACCACGCCCTTGATGTATTTTGCCTTCAGCAGGCGCCAGCAGACCACGAGGAAGGCGGTCAGCGGGATGGCCAGAATCATGCCGAAAACTCCGCCCAGCGCGGTGCCCCAGAAAAAGAGGGCGAAAATGATGGCCACCGCCGGCAACCCGGTACGGTTGCCCATGATCCGCGGCGTCAGCACGTAGGCCTCGATGAGTTGGGAAATCGTGATGGTCAGCAGCACCAGCGCCACGAGGCCGAGGCCGCCGCCGGACTGGAAGTAGGCCAGCGGCACGGTAATCATCAGGCCGATCATGCTGCCGAGATAGGGGATCAGGTTCAGCACACCCATCGTCATGCCCAGCACCAACCCATATTGCAGACCGGCGAGGATGAACCCGATGGCATACAGGACGCCCTGGCTCAGCGCAACCAGGAGTTGGCCGCGGAAAAACGCGATGATGATCTTGAGAAATTCGGCGCCAAGGAAAAGCACATCGTCCTGTGTCCGTTTCTTCAGAAAAGGCATCCATTCGCGGCACTGCTCCGCCCGGGGCAATTCGACCATTAGAAAAAATCCCAGGTAGATGGGGAACACCAGCCAGCCGGCCAGGCCCAGCAGGGCATGGAAAGCGCCTTGGCCGACGCTGATGACCGACTGGCCGACGGAGGTCAACCCGCTCAGAATGAAGTCGCCGCGCTCGCGGATAAACGCCCGCAGCTTCGGCCCCAGGTCATGCTCCTGCCAGAAGGCGATGATTTGCGGCTGCCGCCGCGCCATGGATTCTCGGATGGCCGCGATTTGCTCGGGCAGGCGGTCCAACAAGCCGCCAAGCTGGTCGGCCAGCAGCGCCCCAAAAAACCAGAAAAAAGCCGCCAGCGGCAGCAGCAGGGAAACAAAAACCAGCAGCATGGCCGCTACCGGCGACAGGCGCAGAACCCGGCGCAGCCAGTTGTATTGCGGCTTGATGATCAGCGCGGTTACGAGCGCCACCACCAAGGGAATCAGAACTCCGGAAAAATACTGAAGAAACCAGCCCGCAAGCCGCAGCAGGCCCAGCACGGCGCCGACAATGACGGCCACCGCCAGCACCGTAATCGCGGCGGCAATAGTCGTCTGTTGCCGGTCTGAAAATCTGATACCCATTGGAGATCGTTTCCGCCTGAAGGCGGCTGACCCAAGGCGCCGCTCGTCATTCAGGCCGTTCTTGATTTACCGGCTTTGGTCGAACGTGACAACAAGATTGTCACGGCGCTTTTGACCGGATATTGCCCAAGTCCGGTTCCAGCTCTCCCAGAATCTCCCCCAACGCCTGGTTCCAGCCTTTGACCAGTTCCGGCGGCTGATCCGCGGCGATGGGGATGCTTCGCGTATAGGTCTTGCTGAAGACCAGGCCAGGCCGGGGACCGGCTTCGTCGAGCAAGGCGAACTGGATTTCCATCACGGCTGCCGGTTGCCCGCGAAAATCGCCGTACAGGGCGGTCACATTGCCTTCCAGCGTGTGCGTGGCCGGCAATCGGCTGGCGGCGTCAGGCACTTGCTCGAACCGGCCGCTGTCCGCCAGCCACTGCCGGACCGCTTGGGTAAGCAGGTCGGCTGGCGGCACAAAGAAGACGTTGTAGTAATCGGCGGCGTATTCGGCGTCGCCGATCCGATACACCAGTTCGGCGGCGCCGTATTGCGGCGCCACATCGAACCGGCGCACTTTCAGAATCATATCCGCCAGGCGCGTTTCCGCCGGCGCGCCGACGCGCCGGGCATCAAGCGCAAACTGGCGTTTGCCGGGGTTCGGCTTGTCGAGCTTGACGCAACCGGCGGCGCCAAGGAATAAGCCCGGCGCCAGCAACATGAGCGCTTTCCAGTTCATTTGATCCTCGGCGGCGGCTCGCTGAAAAACAAGCGGGCCGGATATTGTTTTGCGTCGCCGGTGATTTGTTTCAAATCCCGCGAGGCTTGGTTGAGATTCTCCAGGGTGGCGGCCATGTCGGCCCCTTCATTCTCCAACAAAACTTCAATCTGCGCCGCTGTTCGGTTCAAGCGGGAAATCGTTTCCGGCAATTCCGCGGAGGCTTGGCGAACATTGGCCAGCGCGGGACGCACCTCGTGGTTGAAGGTCTCGTCCAGCGAAACGGACAGGTGCTCAACATTGGTGGCAATGATGCTGGCCATTCGATCCAGGTTCCGGATGATCGGTGAAAGCCCCGCCACCAGCACGTTGACATTGGTGATCAGCACGTTGACGTTGTTGACCGTGCGCTCGAAATCCGTGTCTTGCAGCCGGTTGAAGATATTTTCCAGCGAGTTGACGATGACGGTGATCCGACTGGGGGCGGAGGGCACGTAGATAAACTCCGGTTTCCAATCAATCTCCAGCGGCGGATATTTGAGCGGGTCGTAATAATCGGACTCCAGGTAGGCCAGCCCGGTTACCCCCTGCGACGCGAGCCGGACCCGCAGGCCGTCCTTGACATCTTCTTCCACTGTTGCGCGCAGGTTGCGTTCATGCCGCAGGTGTTCCTTGTTCATGGGCGCCGAAACGCGGACCAGCACATAGCGGTGCTTGGTGGGATAGACGTTGTCAACGAAATCAATGCTGGCGACTTCGCCGATCTTGACTCCGCGGTGTTTGACCGGCGAACCGATGTCGAGCCCCTGCACCGACTCGTTGATATAGGTTTCCAGGAAAACGCGCGGCTGACCCATCTCACGCAGACCCAGCAGCATCAGGCCCGCAAGGGCCAACGCCATCGCGGCGATGACGAAGACCCCAATCCGAAAATAATGCGCCTGCCGATTCATGTGAATCAGTAGCCCGTGAGCAATAACCCGTGATCGGTAATCAGCGATCTGTGTTTGGCAACCGGAGATTCTCTTCCGCTGATTACGCCAGGCCAATTACTTCAAAAAACAATGGGCGCGAAAACCGGGTACTTGGCCAGTTTTTCACGTCCCTTTAGAAACGCCAGCTCGATCAGGAAATCCATTCCCGCGACAACACCGCCCAACTGCTCGATCATCTTGGCGCAGGCTTCGGCGGTACCGCCGGTCGCCAGCAGATCGTCCACCAGCAGGACGCGCTCGCCCGGCTGGATCGCATCCACGTGCATCTGCAACGTCGCGGTGCCATATTCCAGGGCATAGGAAGCCTCGATGGTCTGATGCGGCAGTTTGCCCTTTTTCCGAACCGGAATCAGGCCCGCGCCGAGTTTATACGCCACCGTTGCGCCAAACAGAAATCCGCGTGACTCCACCACCGCCACCTTGCCGATGCCGGCGTCCCGGTGCCGCTTGACAAAGGTGTCCACCACGAACTTGAACATTCGCGGATTGGCGAGCACCGGCGTTACATCCTTGAAAATAATTCCTTTTTGGGGGAAATCGGGGATATCGCGGATGGCCGCCTGGACTTGTTCCATTTTCATTTCTTTTCCTCCGGGGCGCGGGGAAGGTCTTCTTCCTCCATCATGGCCCGCAATTTGGCGAGCGCCACATTCTGAATCTGGCGAACGCGTTCGCGTGTGATTCTTAACCGCTTGCCGACATCCTCGAGCGTCTCCTCCCGGGCGTTTTTCAACCCGTAGCGATACTTGAGAATCTCTCGTTCCCGCTTGTCGAGACGGGTCATCAGGACTTCGATTTCCTGGCGCAGTTGCCGGTCGTTGATACCGTCCAGGGGCGAACGGACGCGGTCGTCGCCGATGATTTCGCCGAAGTCGGCGCCTTCCTCGTCGCCGATGGGCGCATCGAGCGAGGTGGGCTTGAGCGCCAGCGATTGCCAGAGGGAAATCGTGGCGGGCGCCACCTTCAAGTGGGCGGCCAGTTCATCATTGGTCGGGTCGCGGCCCAGTTTTTCGGTCAAGGTGTGCTGGGCGCGGCGCATTCGGGAAATCTTGTCCACCAGGTGGGCCGGCAACCGGATCGTTTTACTCTGGTTCGCCAGTGCGCGCTTGATGGCCTGTTTGATCCACCACGCGGCATAGGTGCTGAGCTTGCCCCCTTTTTTCGGATCAAAGCGTTCGACCGCCTTCATCAAGCCGATGTTGCCTTCGGAGATCAGGTCGAGCAGGGGCAACCCATAGCGCGCATAATCGTGGGCGATCTTGACAACGAGCCGCAGGTTGGCCCGAATCATCAACTGCCGCGCCGCGGCATCGCCTTTTTTGATCCGCCGGGCCAATTCGACTTCCTGCTTGACGGTCAGCAGCTCGGTCTGGCCGATCTCCCGGAGATAAATCCGGATGCCCTTGTCTTCCGACTCGATCAAATCCGCGCCTCCTTGGGTGGCGAACGTCTGGCGGGTATTTCTTATCAGAACCGCAAAGGAATGCAAGCGTGGGGAAAGCGCTGTCAATGGGTTCGCGCCGACGTGATGTTACTGTTTCAGCGCGGCCTGCGCGGCGGCCAGGCGGGCCAGTGGCACGCAGCAGGCGGGACAACTGACATATTGCTGGCCGATCTTCATGGCAAAACGTACACCGGCCGCGTCGGCGGCCGCTTTGCCGTGAATGCCACAGCGAAGGGTGGGATGGGTCTCGCGCCCCTTGCGCGTCGCGTTTTCGATCAACTGGCCAACACTCGGGATATCAAGCGCCAGGTAGGGATCTTCAGGACCGGCTGTTTCCAGGCCAAAAACCCAACGCGTCAGGGCCCAAGCCTCAAATCCGATGCCGTCAATGCCTTCCGCCAGCGTATCGGCCAACAGCGCCGCGCGCGGCGTGCTGACCGCCGCCGCCCACTGGCAGCGAAAGCGAAACTTGCCCGTACGAATCAGCTCCTCCGCTACGGCGCGCCCGGCCTGGAATGCGGCATCCAGCCCGGGTCCCGGTCCGGCCGCCGGGATGAATACAATGGGGGCTACCTTGAACCCGCGTTTTTCCACGTTCCCGGCGGCTTCGATAACGGCTTGCGTTTGCACCCGCCACCAGGCTTGCCGATCTTCCTCGCGCACGCCGTCGCGCAGCAGCCGGCTGGCCCGCGCCAGCAGCGGCTCGATCCCGCATTTCCAATGCCGGGCCAACTCGGCGATTTCGCCGCCGGCCGGATCCAGCCATTCCGACGCCTGGATTTCCAATAATCGAACACCCGTGGCGCAGCCGTTCATGATTTCAAAAAGCGGCTCCAACTCGTCCCGCAGCGCCTTCAACAGCCCGGTGCGGGCCGGCTCGCGCTGCGCGTCTGATTCGCCCAGCAGGAATTCCCTGACCAGCCTGGCCCGCCCGCCCGTTTGCAGCAATCCTTCGAGTCGAAAAAAGCCAATGCCGTCCGCGCCCAAGCCACGCGCGGCCCGGACGGCATCCAGCGACCCGCAATCCGCCAAAACGCGGATCGTGCGCAGTTTATCCGCCCAGTCCGACAGTTGACGGTAAATCCGGTAAAGCGGATGTTTCTGCGCCGCCTTGCGCCCGCCGGCTGCGCCGTCCAGCACCGGGTTTTCCGCCAGCGGGAGGCGTCCGGCATAAATGGCGCCGGTGAATCCGTTCAGACTGATCCAATCGCCCTCTCGCAGCATTGTGCTGTTCAGCGTGACGGTCCGCAGACGCGGATTAAAGCTGAACGCCGGCACATTGGTCACGCACGCCCGTCCGTGAAAGCGGGCGGCCGCCAGCAGCATCGCGCCCGCCGCAGGCGAATCGGCCAGGATGCCGGATACAAACCGGGGCAGCGCCGCTTCCGCCGGCGGAATATCGCGCGCGACCAGGATCAGCGGGTCCGGCCGTTTTTTTTGCGACAGCAACTCGGCCTGACGCAGGGATAACACAATCCTTCCGGCCGCCGCGCCCGGCGCGGCCGCCAACCCGCGCGCCAGCACGGACCCCTTGCGTTCGGCCTCGGCATCGAAGCGCGGGGAAAGCAACGCCGCCAATTCGTCCGCGCCGATGGTCAGCAGGGCTTCCTCGGTTTTCAGGACGCGGGGAAGCGGGCGACCGGTAAAGAAATCCTGTCCAGCGGCCATCTCGACCGCCCACCGGACGCCGGCATGACCCAGCGGGCGCGCCGGGGCGGCGTCCAGCAGCCAAAGCCGGCCTTTTTCCACCGTGAACTCGATTTCCTGCGGATAACGGAAATGCGTTTCCAGCCGGCGCAGCAAATCCGGCAACTGTTCGTAGAGTTTTCTCCAGCTCGGCGACAATCTCGGCATGTCGTGCAGATCAGTGGCGGGCAGGACGCCGGAAGCCAGAGCCGCGCCCTGCGCCCCGGCGATGAAGCGCCCGGTCGGCCGGGCCGCGCCGGTTATGGGGTCGCGGCTGGCTATCCGGCCGGAACCTGAATCCGGGCCGGCATTGCCCAGCACCATGGCCTGGATATGCACCGCGGCGCCCAGCAGTCCGGCCGCGCGGTGCGCGCGCCGGTACTGTTCCGCGCGCGCGGAGTTCCAGGAGCGGAAAGCCGCCGCAATGGCGGGCAGCAGTTGCCCGGCGGGTTCCGGGAGCGACGCCTGACCGCGGTCCGCGGGCAGCCGTCGGTAAGCGGCGCACAGTTCGCGCAGATGGCCGGCGTCCAGTTCAGCATCGGTTGCCACGCCGAAGCGGTCCTTGAGCCGGTTTTTTTCCTGTTCAAAGTCGCGGGCATCCAGGCCGCCGACTTCGCTGCCGTATTGCGCGATGAACTGCGCCAGGCACCACAACGCCACGCGCTCATCGCCTGTCATTTCCGTCAGGCCCGCCACCGTCTGCTCGGAAAGGCCGACATTCAACAAGGTTTCCAACAGGCCCGAAACGGGCGCGCCGGCGCCGCAACGGATGGAGACCAACAATGGATTGCGCGGATCGCCCAGTTTGCGCCCGGTTTGCGTTTCCAGTTTGCGGAGCGCCGCCGCGAGTTGCTCCTCCAATCCGGGTGGGAAGCGATTTTCATTCCGGGTGTAATAGGCGCACGCCTCGGTGGAAATGGTGAATCCCGGCGGCACGGGAAAACCGGCTTGCGCCAGTTCCGCCAGCCGGGCCCCGCGCTCGCCCAAAAGGGACTTCATTGCGGCGTCGCCATCCGCCTGGCGCGCGCCGGCGCCAAACGAAAAAATATACTGCCTGGCGGCTTTATGAACCATTGTGGCGCGAGGTAAAGATTGGATCCGGACGATTGAACTTGCGAGATCAGATGTTGGCTGCCGTGCGGCGACGGTTCATTTGTTTTTCATAAAAAACGAAACCCCGGCGCGGACGCCGGGGTTTCGTTGGTTTGACACTCGCCGTCCGCGGAATTACTTCTTCTTATCCGCCGCTTTCAGCGCGGCCTGCGCCGCCGCCAGCCGCGCGATCGGCACGCGGAAGGGGGAGCAGCTCACGTAAGTCAGGCCGGCCTTGAAGCAGAACTCGACCGACGCCGGATCGCCGCCCTGCTCGCCGCAGATACCGATCTTCAGGTTCTTGCGGGTCGCGCGGCCTCTTTGCACCGCCATCTCGATCAACTGGCCGACGCCGGCCTGGTCAATCGTCTGGAACGGATCCGCCGGCAGAATCTTCTTCTCCAGGTAGTCCGGCAGGAAGCCGCCGATGTCGTCGCGGCTGCACCCGAAGCCCATTTGAGTCAGGGCGTTGGTGCCGAACGAGAAGAACTCGGACTCTTCGGCCATCTTGTCCGCCAGCAGGCATGCGCGCGGAATCTCGATCATGGTGCCGACCAGATGCGGGATCTGCTTGATGCCCAGCTTCTGGCAGACTTCCTTGTAGACCTTGGCAATCAATGCCTTCTGGTCTTTGATCTCACGCGCGTCGCAGGTGACGGGGATCATAATCTCCGGGTGGGCCTTGACCTTGGCCTGGAGCAGTTCGCCCGCCGCCTCGAAGATGGCGCGGACTTGCATCTCGGTCACTTCCGGATAGGTGATGCCGAGGCGGACGCCGCGGTGCCCCATCATCGGATTGGACTCGTGCAGCGCCTCGCCGCGCTTGGCGACGTCCTCGGCGCTGATACCCAGCGCCTGGGCCAGTTCAGCCTGCTTTTCCGGGCTCTTCGGCACGAACTCGTGCAGCGGCGGATCGAGCAGGCGAATCGTCACGGGCAGGCCCTGCATGGCCTCGAGCGTGGCCTTGATGTCCCGCTTGACGAACGGGAACAGCTCGTCGAGGGCGACGCGGCGCTCAGCCTCGGTCTTGCTCAAGATCATCTTTCGCAGGAGGAACAGCGGTTGGTCGGAGCCGACGCCGTAAAACATGTGCTCGGTGCGGAACAGGCCGATGCCCTCGGCGCCGTACGCGCGCGCAACCTTGGCGTCTTCAGGCGTGTCCGCGTTGGTGCGCACGCCGAGCTTGCGGTACTTGTCCACGATCTTCATGAACGCCTGGAAGCGCGGATTTTCAGAGGCGTCCACCATCGGCAGGTCGCCCTCGTACACCACGCCCTTTGTGCCGTTGAGCGTAATCCAGGCGCCTTCGTTGTAGGTTACGCCGCCCACGGACATCTTCTTGCCGTGGACGTCCACGTGGATTTCGCCGGCGCCGACGATGCAGCACTTGCCCCAGCCGCGGGCGACGAGCGCCGCGTGAGAGGTCATGCCGCCGCGGGCCGTCAGGATGCCCTGCGCCGCGCGCATGCCCTCGATATCCTCGGGGTTGGTTTCCTCGCGGACGAGGATGACCTTTTTGCCCTGTTTGGCCCATGCCACAGCGTCCTCGGCCGTGAATACCGCCTGGCCGGTCGCGCCGCCCGGACCCGCGGGCAGGCCTTTGCCGACAACCTTGGCCGTCTTCTCGGCGTTCGGGTCAACGAACGGGTGCAGGAGCTGATCCAGGTGCGCCGGCTCGACGCGCGTGACCACGGTTTTCTCGTTGATCAGCTTCTCCTTGAGCATGTCCATCGCCATGTTGAGCGCGGCGGTGCCGGTGCGCTTGCCGTTGCGGCACTGGAGCATGTAGAGCGTGCCTTCCTGGATCGTGAACTCGATGTCCTGCATATCCTTGTAATGCTTCTCGAGCTTCGTCCGGATGTCGAAGAGCTGTTTGTAGAGCTTCGGCATCGCCTCCTCGAGCGAAGCCAGGTGCCGGTTCTGGTCGTTCTTCGTGGCGTTATTCAGCGGGCTGGGGGTGCGGATGCCGGCCACGACGTCCTCGCCCTGCGCGTTGATCAGCCACTCGCCGTAGAACTGGTTCTCGCCATTCGCCGGGTTGCGGGAGAATGCCACGCCGGTCGCGGAGGTGTCGCCCATGTTGCCGAACACCATGGACTGCACATTGACCGCGGTGCCCCACTCGTCCGGAATGCCCTCGATGCGGCGGTAGGAGACGGCGCGCTTGCCGTTCCAGCTCTTGAACACGGCGCCGATGCCGCCCC
Organism: uncultured Verrucomicrobiota bacterium; assembly: GCA_964570325.1. Classification (GTDB taxonomy): domain Bacteria; phylum Verrucomicrobiota; class Kiritimatiellia; order CAIQIC01; family CAZMXS01; genus CAZMXS01. Next base: position 95,555 of record CAZMXS010000008.1, read on the forward strand.
AGAGCTGCTTGAAGGGATCGTCCGGGAACTCGGCGCCCAGGACGTCCTTCACGCGCTGTTTGAAGTCCACCACAAGCTGCTTGAGATCATCGGCCGTCAGGTCGGTGTCCGACTTGTAGCCCTTGGACTTCTTGAAGCTGTCGAGCATCCCGTCGAGCTGTTTGCGAATGCCCTTGCCCTCCTCGGGCTCGATGCCTTCCGCCTTCTCCATGACAACGTCCGCGTACATCATGATCAGGCGCCGGTAGGCGTCGTAAACGAAGCGTTCGTTGTTGGTCTTCTTGACCAGACCGGGGATTGTGCTCGGGGCGAGGCCGACGTTGAGGACCGTCTCCATCATGCCCGGCATGGACTTGCGGGCGCCGGAACGGCAGGAAACCAGCAAGGGGTTGTCCTTGTCGCCGAACTTCATGCCCATGATCTTCTCGACCTTGGCCAGCGCCGCTTCCACCTCGGCCTTCAGGCTCTTGGGATACTTGCCCCCATTGGCGAAATAATCGGTGCAGCATTCGGTGGTGATGGTGAATCCGGCCGGGACCGGCAGCTTGATGAGACACATCTCCGCCAGGTTGGCGCCCTTGCCGCCCAGCAGGTTCTTCATGTCCGCCCTACCTTCGGCGGTGTTGCCGCCGAAGCTATACACATACTTCTTGTTCTTAGGCATACTTCGTACTTCGCTCCTCGTTTGGTTGGTTATCCAAGGTTGTCTGGCCCAAAATGCCCCGCGAAAGTATTGCATGAGGGGGGCGGTGTCAAGCCCAGCGGGGGGGATATCTGAGCGATCTGGATTGGGCCGGCCTTGGGCCTGAATGTGCCCAAGCATAGTGTGAGCGGCCCTCCCGCATTTGTAAATAATTCATCCCGTTGTTATTACAACCGATCAGGCCGCGGCGGCGCCCCATGGAGCGCGGGCATCCCGCCCGTTTCAACCCTCAACTTATTCCTTAATTATACTTGCGCGACTCGCTTATGCCCCCCCAACGGAAGTTCTCCACAAAGCGCACGCCCGGTCGCACCGGACATCGTCAGCCGAACAACTCATGGTGAGCCCCAAACACACTGTAAACGCAAAATATCCTCCCTAACTGGGCGCCTTGAAGATTATGTGCCTTTATCGCTTGATCTTTTGGATACGATCAATACAAAAGCTCTCATGCGTAATGGCCTTTTGGGCCAACGCGCAAGATTCGAGTTTCAGCCGGCCTGAAGAGAAAAGGAACCGCGCCATGATCCAGCCGCAGGAGACGGTCGTTTCCCACCTTGGTGAATGTCAATTCCGCTCGCCGTTGACCCTGAACACAAAACATGGGGACGGCATCGGTAATTTCACACCCGAGGGCACACGTGTCCGCTACCAGGTGGAACTGGATCCGACCCAGCCGGTGTCCGACGCCACCTTTGAACGGGCCGGCGCGCGCGAACTCCTCTTTTTTGATCCGCGCGAGACCCGGGCGGCGATCGTCACCTGCGGCGGGCTCTGCCCCGGCCTCAACAACGTGATCCGTTCGGCGTTTTATGAACTTTACCACAACTATCGTGTCAAGGAGGTCCTGGGCATCCGCTACGGTTTCCAAGGGCTGACATTCAATACTCCTCATCAGCCAATCCAATTGACCTCAGAGATCGTGGAGGACATCCACAAGGAGGGCGGCACGATCCTTGGCTCTTCGCGCGGGCAGCAGAATGTCGCGGAGATGGTGGATTTCCTCGTGGATCGCAAGATTGACCTGTTGCTGTGCTTGGGCGGCGACGGCACGCAGCACGGCACGCACGAGATCGCGCAGGAGGTGCTCAAACGGGGCTTGCCGATCGCGGTGGTCGGCGTGCCCAAGACCATTGACAACGACATCCGGTTCGTCAGCCAGACCTTCGGTTACTTCACGGCGATCGAGGTGGCGCGGGTTGTGCTCGATTGCGCCCACAACGAAGCCAAGGGCGCGCCAAACGGCATCGGGTTGGTCAAGCTGATGGGTCGCGATTCCGGCTTCATCTCTGTCGGCGCAACGTTAGCCAGCCAGGAGGTGAACTTCACGCTCATCCCGGAGGTGCCCATCAAGCTTGAGGGCGAGCGGGGGTTCCTCAATATCTTGCGCCGGCGCATTCTGGAGCGCCACCATGCCGTCGTGGTGGTGGCCGAGGGCGCAGGCCAGGATTTGATGACCACCGAGGATCTGGGGGTGGACGCCTCGGGGAACAAGCGCTATCAAGATATCGGCATCTTCCTCAAGAACGAGATCGGCTGCTATTTCCGTGAGCACAAGATAGACATCAATCTGAAATACATCGAGCCCAGTTATATCATCCGCAGCGTCGCGGCCAACTCGCTGGACGCGCAGCTTTGCGATTATTTCGCGCGCGCGGCGGTCCATGCCGGCATGGCGGGCAAGACGGATCTGCTGATCGGTTTCTGGCACGGCTGCTTTATCCATGTGCCGATCCCGCTGGCCGTCGCGCATCGCCGCAAGGTGGATCCGGAAAGCGAACTCTGGAACAGCGTCATCGCCACCACCGGCCAGCCGCGGGTGTGGGGTTGACACGGTTTACGAATTGCGCTTTGCGAGCGCGCGGAGCCTGATCAACCAGGCTCCGCCGGGCTGGTTCATGTCGACGGCGCCCCGCCCGCCAACCGCGTGATTGTCAGGCTTTCGCTATCAAACAGCCATAGCTCGCGCCCGTCCGCGCTCAGCAGCAGGCGGTCGAACGGCACACCCGGCCGGATCCGGCCGACCGGCGCGCCCGTCCGGTCATAAACGAGGAGCGTATCGCCGTCGGCCAGGAATAGATCCTGGCCGTTGAATGCGAACTGGGAACGCCAGGCAAAGGACTCGGGCAGGCTGATCTGTCCAAGCGGCTGACCCTTGGCATCGTACAGGCATATCGCCGTTGGATCCCGCGCCAGCACCGCCAGTCCGCCGCCCGGCGCCACCGCGATGGCGGCGATGTTGTTCAGCCAGGTGCGGTCGGGCCGCCGCGCCACGGTGGCCAGGATGGCGTTGCCGGCGTCGGCCAGCGCCACATCGTGCGCGCGTGTGATCCAGCGCCGGTCGGCGGTTAAGACCCAACTCCATGTCTCGAAAAAGCGCGCATGCCTCGGCGGCGCCCGCCCCAGCCGCGTGCCGTCCGGCGCGAAATGAATGTAGCCGGGCTGGTCGTTATCCATATTCAGCGCCAGCCAGACTCCGCCGTCCCCGCTCACGGTCAGTTTGGGCGTGTTGCGCAGGCGCGGGTAATCCGTCGGGTCCGGGACGCAGGTCGCCACCGGCAGCCCGTTGGAGTCAAAAACGCTCACCTGATAGGTCCGGTCCGCCACCAGGTAGATGCGGTTGCCGGGGCCAATCGCCGCCGCGACCGGTTTCTCGAGCCCGGGCGCGGTCAGCGGGCGGCCGAGCGCGCGCTCGACGATTCCGCTCGCGCTGACCCGCAGCAGGTTGTCCCGATCGGAGGCCCATAACGCGCCGTCCGGCGCGCGCCGCACGCCTTCGCTCGAGTTGAAGCGCCGGCCGTCCGGATAGACCAGATCGAACTGCGACCGGATCAGCCCGTTGCTATCAATCCGCACGATGCAGGGCGAGGTGTTGAAATCGTGGATGATATATCCATTGTCTGCGTCGGGCGCGATGTCGGTCGGGTAGTTGGGCGTGCGGCCCCAGGTTTGCTCCAAGGCGACAATGCGTTGGAAGTCGCCGGTCGGCCCAAAGAATTGGAGCGCGCGCCGGATGTTGTCCAGTACCGCCACATTGCCCGCCGCATCCAACGCCAGATCCTTCGGGCTGAGCAGCTCTTCCGGTTGCCGCCGGTAGCCGTTCTCCACCACGCGCCACCGGCAACCGCCGGTGGCGTCAAATGCGTACACCCCCTGCACGATCGTGTAGCGCCGGTAATCCGAGGCAAGCACGGCGAATGCGCCATCATCGCCGGCGGCGATTTGCTTGATCACCGGGCAGCTTACCGCGAGTGGGGCGGCCGAGGTGGCCGCAAAATCAATCCGCCAGCAGCCGCCGCTGTGGTTGTCGGATGCCGCGAGCAGTATGGTGTCGCCCGAGGGGGCCAGGCTCAGGTGGCTCCGGTTCGTGCCGAGAAATGCGAGCTCGATCTCGTTCAACACCGCCCCGCTTTCCGCATCCACGCGCACCAGCGCCGGTTGGTCGCCGCAGCCGGCGCGGATGAATACGATGCGGCCGCCGGCGTCGAAATCAAAGTCACAGACGTTGCGGATCGGCGACGTTGCGGGGCGGTCGGTCGGGAGGGCGATTTTTCCAATGATTGGAAAATTCGTCGTCGTTTTTTCCAATGATTGGAAAACCGGCGCCGCCGCCGGCGCCGTAAACGGCGCGCGCGCTTTCTCCGCGACGTTCCAGCCGCCGTGACCGTCCGGCGCGACCGTGAACGCGACCCGCTGCGTGGCGGCGGCAAAGTACAGCTCGAACTCGCCGGGCCGGTCGGCCGCCAGGATTGCGCCGCGATCCTGCACGCGGCGCCGCAACTGGTCCTCGGCCTTTTCATCGCCGGGGATGGTGTAGTCGCGGGGCAGCTCCAGCGACCAGACGGGGGTGTTGTTGGAGGCGACCAGCATAAACAGCGCGCCGACGCCGCTGTCGCGCTCCCAGCGCCACCAGTGGAGGATGAGCAGCGGCGTGCCCGGGATCGGCCGCGCCGCGATGATGAAACGCGCCGCCGGGTGGTTGGAGACAAATGTCCGCGGATCGAACGGGTCCAGCTCGGCTCCTGTCGTGAGCCGGAACATCCGCCATACTTCTGGCGTACCGCATGCGGCGATTTCCCGGGTGCGCAGGATCAGCCGGTCATGGGTGGGGTCGAGCAGCAGCCCTGCCGCCAGCGGGTGGGGCGGGGAGTCTGGGATGCGGCACTCCCGCGGGTAGGTGTGCTCAACGCGGATTTCACCATTGGTGGCGATCAGCGCGACGCGCAATTCGCCGCAGCCGGCCTTGTAGCCGCCAGTCGGGGCGAAGCCCGCGACGCCGAAGGAGTAGGCGTAACCGGCGACGAGCCCGTCATCGGCCACCTCCGCCGCGTGAAATGTAAACGGCTTTTCGCCGGACCAGACCGTTGCGCCCCGGTGCTCCAATTGGTAGGTGGCCGGCCCGCGCCCGTAGATGTCGGACGGGTCCACCGACAATATGTATTCGCCGGACGGGGACCGGTATTGTGCGGGATTGACGGGGTCCGGCATGCCCATCATGGCCGGGGCAGATTGAAAACTTAACACCAAGATCAGCGTCGCAATGATTGGTCGCATGGCTTGGTTCCGCGGCGGACGGTAATGAAGCGGGTTAGCCATTCAATTTTGACGAACTCTTCAGAGGAAATAATGGCAAACGCTTTCATGCCGTCACGTTGCAATATACCGGAATGAAGCGCAACCATATTGGCTCCTGTTTATTCACCGCCAGGCGTCACGAACCCTGGGTGCTGTCGGCCAATCTTACTGCAGTCCCACGCGCACCTGGAAGGCGCGCCGGATGCCGTCCGCCGGATTGTTGGTATAGGTCATCGGGCCGCCGGCGCCAGGGCGGTTGTTGAAGGAAGTCGGCTGCCAGGGCGCGAAAAGATTGGTGGCGTAGTCCACCGTATACAACCGGTCGAGCGCGCCGCGCCAGGCCAGCACGATCGCCGGCGGGGACGCGCGGCTGGTGATGTGGGTGAAACGGAAGAAGTCGTTGCCGTCGGTCGGGTCGGTGTCGGCGATGTATTCCTGGTCGGCGGCGAACGTGTCGTGGTCGGTGTCGTTGGTCTCGGCGGCATCGAAATTATTGGTCCAGCCGTATTTGGCCAGCCACCATTGCGGCGTGCCGCGGGCGGCCAGCCGCGCGCGGAACGCGGCGGTGACTTGGCGGGGCTGGTTCATGTCCACGGCCAGGATGTTGCCGATCGGCACGCAGCCGCCGAGGTCGCCGCTCCATGAGCTGAATTGGAAGTAAGGCGCGGCCGTGGCCGTGGCGAGGAAGGTGGCGCCGGGGTCGTACCAGCCGCTGGCGACATCCACGGCGCCGGTGCCGCTGATGCGCAGGTCGAAATAATACTGGCTGCGCCAGGTCCAGGTCAGCGATGAGTGATTGGTCAGGGTGAACGGACCGAAACTGGCGTTGGTGCCGGTGGGCGGGATGTCGCCGGTACCGTTGGTCCAGCCGGTGCAGAACCAGCGGATACCGCCGTTGGTATGCGGCGAGTTCGTGATCAGACAGGTAACGGTGGAGTTCCAGTTGAAAGTGGATAAGCCGATGGGCGGCGTGCCGCGGCCGAGCGAGTAAGTGCTGCCGATGAGGAGGTTGAGCTTGTCAATGTCGTAGACGGCGCGAATCGTGTGGTCCTCAATCACGTTGCTGAACAGGTAGAGGTTGGTCGGCTCGACGTAGGTGTCGTCCACCAGCAGGTAGGCGAGGTGGCAGTGCTCGAATGGCGTGTTGGTGTAGAGCTGGCTGCCGCCCGGCCCGAGGATGACCGTGCCGGTGGGCGCGATGGCGCCGAAGATGCCGGCTACGAACACCCCGCCGGTGAAGCCGCCGGCGTCGGCCTGGATCGTGCAGACGTTGGTGCTGAAGCGGGCCGCGAGCGCGCGCGGCTGGTTCATCAACAGGTTCAGGCGCGCGCGGTTGGTCTGCCCCGCCGGCGCGTCGCCGCTCCACCCATCGAAGCGGTAGCCGGGATCGGGCACGGCCTGGACGATGGCGTTGGTCCCGGCGTCGTACCAGCCGTTGGTTGCGACCACCGCGCCGTTCGGGCCGGAGGTGACGCTGAGCCAGAATTGGGTCGTCCAAATCCACGTGATGAAGGAATTCGTCGCCAGGGCGAATGGCCCGGTGTTGGTCCCCGTGCCCGTCGCCGGCACGCTGCCGCCGCCGGTCCAGCCCGCGCAGACGTAACGCGTCGCGCCGTTGGTGACGGGCGAACCGCTGACATAACAGGCCAGGTTGGTCGCGTGCCAGGGCAGGAGGTTGGTGCCCGCCGGCGGATAGGCCGTGCCGAACGGGGTGGTGACGACCAGTTCATAGGTGTCCACCGCGAAATAGGCGGCGATCGTGTGGTTGCTAGTGATGTTCAGGAAGTCATAATTGGACACCACGCCGATGGACACGCCATCTACCACGACATTCGTCAGGTGGAAACGATTGGAGGGCGCGATCACGAAACTGACGCTGGCATTGTAGGTGGTGATGTAATTGCCGTATGGCGCAATCGCGCCTCCGAGACTGCAGGTGGCGACGATCAGCGGATAATAAGTGACAAAGCGGCCCGCGATCGAACGCGAGCGGGTCATGGCCAGGGTCAGCGGGTTGTTGTTGGTGTCGGCCGGCGGCACGTCGCCGGACCAGCCGGCGAACTGGTAGCCGGGGTCGGCGGCGGCGCGGATGAAGATGTTCGAGCGGGCGTCCTGCCAGGAATTGGAGGGGCTGATCGCGCCGGGGCCGTCGTTGGAAACGGCAAGCCAGAACTGGGTCTTCCAGTTCCAGGCGATGCGTGAATCGTTGGTCAGCGTGATGGTGACGCCGGTGGCCGCGCCGGAGATGGGCACGCTGCCGGTGCCGGACCAGCCGACGCAGACAAACTGGGTCAGCGGGCCGTCGGCGACCGGCGAGCCGCTGACGGTGCAGGTGAGCCCGGTGGCCCAGGTGTAAAAGTTGGTGCCGTTGGGCGGGTCGGGCGTGCCGTAGCGCGAGGCGACGATCAGGCAGGGGTTGAAGACCACGAAGCGGGCGCTGATCGCGCGGGGCCGGTCGTTGGTCAGCGTCAGCGGATTGTCGTTCGTGTTGGCGGCCGGCACGTCGCCGGACCAGCCGGCGAACTGGTAGCCGGGGTCGGCGGCGGCGCGG
>CAZMXS010000008.1:103483-107389 GCA_964570325.1 uncultured Verrucomicrobiota bacterium
TGACGGTGCAGGTGAGCCCGGTGGCCCAGGTGTAAAAGTTGGTGCCGTTGGGCGGATCCGGTGCGCCATACGGGGAGGTGACAATGAGATGAGGATAGATGACCGAGAAATTGGCGCCGAGCGCGCGCGGCCCGGTGTTGGTGATGATCAGCGGGTTGTCGTTGGTGTTCGCGGCGGGGACTTCGCCGAACCAGCCGCTGAAATAGTGGCCGGTCCCGGCGGTGGCGAGGATCGCGATGTTGGCGCCGAAGTCCTGCCACGAGTTCGTGACGCTGGTCGTGCCGGGCCCGTTGTTGGAAACGGCGAACCAAAACTGCGTTTTCCAATTCCAGGCAATGGCCGATTCATTAGTGAGCGTGATCGTCGGCGTGACCGTGTTGCTGCCGGTGGCCGGGATGCTGCCGGCGCCAGCCCAGCCCACGCAGACAAACTGCGTCAGCAGGCCATCCGGCTGCGGCGATCCGCTGATGGAGCAGATCAGGTTGCTGCCATAGGAGAACATGTGTGCGCCGACGGGCGGCGTCGGCGCGCCGTAGGGCGACGCTACCGACAAACCCGGCGTGTAGACCGTGAAACGCGCCGTGAGCGCGCGCGGGCGATCGTTGGTGATGAACAGCGGATTATGGTTGGTCAGGGCGTCGGGCAGGTCGCCGGACCAGCCGGCAAACTGGTAGCCGGTGCTGGCCGTGGCGCGCACGGTCAGCGCCGTGCGCGCGTCCTGCCAGCCGTTGGAGGGGCTGACCGCGCCGGGCCCGTTGTTGGAGACGGCGAACCAGAATTGCGTTTTCCAGAGCCATGCAATGGCGGAATCGTTGGTCATTGTGATGACCGGGGTGACATTGGATGCGCCCACCATCGGGACGCTGCCGGTGCCGCTCCAGCCGTAGCAGACAAACTGGGTAAGCGGACCGTCGGCCTGCGGCGAACCGGTGATGAAGCAGGTGAAGTTGCTGCCGCCCGCAATGGTGTGCCAGCCGCTGGTCGGGGAGGGCGCGCCGTAGCGACTATCCACGCGCAGCGTGTATTGGTCCAGGCCGAACTCGGCGCGGAGTGTGTGGTCGGCCAGGACGTTGATGAAACTGACCGTATCGGGCACGCCGATGGAAACGCCGTCAATCAACACATTGGTAATCCGGTAGCCGGCGGCCGGAATAATTCGGAACTCCTGGTTGGTGCCGTAGGCGACCTGGACGTTGCCGCTGGGCGCGATGGCGCCGTTGCCGTCGGTTGTGGTGGCGATGGTGAAATAGATCACGCCGAAATGCGCGGTGACGGCGCGCGCGCGGTCCATGGGCAGCGTGATGGTCGCGCTGTTGGTCTGGTTGGTCGGCACATCGCCGGTCCAGCCGGTGAAGCGCCGGCCGAGGTGGGGGGAAGCGACAACAGTGACGCTGGTGCCCGCTGCATGCCAGGTGATTTCCGGGATATCGAGCACGCCGTTGGTGTCCGCGCGCGCGATCAAGCGATAATCGGTGCGCCAGTTCCACGCGATCGTGGCGTCGTTGGTGAGGGCGAAAACGGGGGTGATGTTGGTCGCGCCGACGGCGGGCGCCGTGCCCGTTCCGGTCCATCCGGTGCAGACCCGGCGCACGCCGGCGGATTCCACCAGCGCGTCCACCTCGCACCACAGGCCGGTGGTCCAGCCGATCCAGTTGGTGCCGGCCGGCGGCATGGCGGTGCCATAGGGGGTGGCCACGATCAGGGGGAACCGGTCAATTTCGAACAGCGCGTGGATCGTGCGATTGTTGGTGACGCCGGTGAAGGCGTAGGCATTTGTCGCGCCGATTGATCCGCCGTCCACCAGCACGTTGGTGACGTGGTAATGTTCCGCCGGCGCGAGCGTGAAGTTGGCGCCGCCGCCGTAGGCCACCACGACGACCCCGCTGGGGACGATGGCGCCGTTGGGTCCGCAGGATGCCGTGATCTTGCGGTACATCAGATTTTCAAACCAGGAAATCCGGTTGCCGGAGGAGGCCGCGCCGATGCCGTCGGTCGCGCCGTCGCCGTTGAGGTCGGCGGCGGCGACGGCATAAGCGCCGGTGAAACTGCCGTTGACCAGGCGGCCGGTCCAGTTAATTCCCGCGCCGGTCAGGTTCTCCCACCAGGCGATGTCGTTGGCCGTGAAGGCCGCGCCGAACACATCGCGGTTGGTGTTGTTGTCGAAGTCGGCGGTGACAAGGGCATAGGCGCCGGTAAAGCCGTTGGCAATCGCGCGGTAAGCCCAACTGGCGCCGCTGCCGTCCAGGTTCTGCCACCAGGCGAGGGTATTGGTGCCGAAGCCTGCGGCGAGGATGTCCAGGTAGGTATCGCCGTTCACGTCGTCGGCGTAGACATTGAGCGCTCCGCTGAAATTGCCGTCCACGAGATGGGCGAGCCAGTTGGTGCCGGAGCCATCCACGTTTTCCCACCACTTGACGTCATTGAGCGTGTAAGCCGTGCCGACGATGTCGGGACGGCCGTCGCCGTTGATATCGGCGGCGCGCACGGAGTAAACCCCCGAGAAGGCGGCATCCACAATGGATTTGGACCAGTTGGTGCCGCCGCCAAGGTTGCGCCAGACGGCGACCTCGCCGGCAAAGCGGGCGGCGATAAAATCCACGTTTGTGTCGCCGGTAAGCTCGGCGGCGAAGACGCAGGTGGCGTTGGGAAAATTAGTCTCCACGACGCGCAGGCTCCAATTGGTGCCGGCGCCGCCGTTGTTGCGCCACCAGGCGAGCCGGCCGGCATCATAAGCCGCGCCGAGGACATCGGTGAAGCCGTCGCCATCAAAGTCCGCGGCCTGCACCGAGCGGGCGCCGGAGAAAGCGCCGTCAATGGTGAACTTGGTCCAGTTGGTGCCGTCGCCGTTATTGCGCCACCAGGCGACGGCGTTGGCCTGAAAGCCGGCGGCGAGCACGTCCGGGCGGCTGTCGCCATTGACGTCGGCGGTTGCGACCGCGCGTGGGCCGTTGAAGGCCGAGTCAATGACACGTTCCTCGAAGACCACGGTGGCGGGAAAGGCGGCGGCAGGGAACACGGTCAGTAATAAGAGGATGGCCCTAACACGGCGGATGCCCCCGTATTGGCGGGGCATTCGCGGCGCACACGGCGAATGACGGCATGCATCCATGCTTGATGGTTATATGATACCCCTTAATGACCGGATACCGAAGAGTAAAAATTAGCATGGCGCGTGCCACTCCAGGCCATTTGTTCACGCGAGGAGCGGCGAAAGCGTTGTGTTGGGCCCGGCCGGCGAGGCTTGCGGCCATCGGGTCCGTCTGCTGGCTGATGCGCGATCAGGCGCGGTTGCCTTCCTGGGCGCCCCGTTTCACGCGCCGGTGCACGGCGCGCTCCGCGCGACCGCCAGTGGACAGAAAATAGTTGTTCTGCTCCCCAGACAAGGAATAACACTATTGAAGGTGGCTCACTTTTTAATGCGCGCAGTGGCTCAAAAGTTTATGCGTGCGCGCGAATACGCGGGTTACTTCCCAAAAACCATAGCGTATATTGATTCTGTGGTGAATCAATGACACCTGACGATCCATCAGAATTTTCCCGCAAATTGGACGAGATGAGGCGAGCGTATGAACAACGGTTTGGCGTTGTTGCCGAGTGGGATTTAGCCAGCGATGAAAAACAGTTTGAAGACTTGGAAGAAGCGTTGCGCCTGAACCGTACGATCCCGGATGACCCACTCCCGTCCGGTTGCATTGTTTAGCCCGCCGATGGACAACAAGCTCATTATCGAAATCAAGAACACCGATCCCGTTGAACAGTGCCATTCGGGTCTGGCCATATTCGGCGTATCTCATGGCCCGGATGCAGAGTCAATCATATTCTTGATTTTTTAGATGTGACCCCGCGACTCTCTTACCTATTTAATCCCACCCGTCCTGTCAACCCCATTATGTATTATGTCTAGAC
>CAZMXS010000009.1:0-13961 GCA_964570325.1 uncultured Verrucomicrobiota bacterium
CGGCGTGGTTAGTGGCACGGCGCGGTCGGCCATTGGAGGCGGCAGTTATCGAATCTCTGGCGATGTCAACGTCGCGGGTCGGCTGGAAGCCGGAATGTATCGCGGCGACGACTACAGCGGGACGTTCAACGGCGCCATTTCCGCCGATGGCGTCGTGGGCGGCACGTGGTCCCAGCAGGCCTCCGGCTATGTTGGAACTTTCTCTGGTTTGAAGCAGTAGGCGCCGTCTTGACCGATACGCCCGCCGTGCGGGATCAAATTCCGTTTACCCTTTTGGGCGTTTGGCGCTATAAATGGAGGCGGACGAAAGGAGCGGACGACATGACGATCAAACCGATCACCGGATTCACATTACAGGCACTGGCTCTGGCTTTGGCCTTGACGTTGCTGCCGGCGTGCGATGGCGGCGGCAGCGGTGGCGGCGGGAAATACGCCGGCTATTACGAGGGCACGTTTGGCGGCGACGATTTCGGCATCTGGTCGGTCGGCGTGGATGCCGATGGCGTGGCCGGCGGCACGGCCTATTCGCAGCGCGAGCGGGTGACCTATGTGCTTTCCGGCGATGTGAACGGCAGCGGCAATCTGAAGACCGGCATGTATAAGAGCGGCATGCACGTTGGCGAATTCGATGGAACGATAGACACCAACGGCGTGGTGACCGGCGTCTGGTCCCATCCGGGCGCGGGTTATGAAGGCGAGTTCATCGGCGCGCGGAAATAGTCGGCGCGCATCTCCGGCGCAGATTCCCGCTGGGCGCGGCCCGCAGGCGGGTTGACCCATGCGGATCGTGAAAAAGAAACCACCGGTTGCCAAGCTGACGCTGTATGACATCGCCCGCATTGCCGGCGTGTCCAAAACCACCGTCAGCCGCGTCTTGATCAACGCGCCGGACATTGCCGAAGAGACACGCGCGCGAATTCGCAAGGTCATGGCTGAACACGGCTACCGGCCGAGCCGGTTCGCGCAGGGCTTGGCAGGCGGCAAGTCCGGGTTGATCGCCGTGGTTATGCCCGGGATGTTCAGCGGCTACTATGCCGAGGTGCTCAAGGGCGTGGACCTCGTCGCGCACGGCGCGGGGACGCGGATCATTGCCTCCATCGCGCACAGCGAAGACGAGTATTATTCCATGGTGACGGAGTACGCTCAACCTGGGCGGGTTGATGGCATGGTTCTGGTTGCGCCGCGGTTGGACCTGCTGCGCCGTCCCGCGCCGGAGTTCCCTGTGCCGGTCGTGCTGGTTTCCGCGCGCGCGTTGCGCAATGGGCAGGGTTGGGACCGGTTGGACACGGTGACGGTGGACAACGCGCGCGCGGTGCAGGACGCATTGGGCCACCTGGCCGCGCAGGGCTGCGGCCAGGTGGTCTGCCTGGCCGCCGCGGCGGATTCGTATGACGCGCGCGAACGCCGCCAGGCAATCGCCGATTATGCCCGCGCCAATCCGGCGCCGGCGATTCACCTGCTGACCGCCGGGCTGACGAGTGACGAAGCCGTGGCCGTCCTGCGCGCGCATCGGGCGGCCGGCGGTGCGTGCGACGCTGTGCTGGCCCATAACGATGATATGGCCATCGGCGTCGTGAAAGCCCTGCGCGAGCAGGGCGTGAGCGTCCCGGACACGATCGCGGTGGTCGGCTGCGACGACGAGCATGCGGCCGGCATCATGGGGTTGACCACGCTGCACATGCCGATGGTGGAACTGGGCGAGGAGGCCGCGCGCCTGATGTTCGCGCGCATGGCGCGGCGCACCGGCGCGCCACCCGCGCCGCGGTGCAGTACGCTGGGTATGCCGCTGGTCGTGCGCGCCACATCGGTGCGGGAAGTCCGCTGATGTGCCAACCGGATGGCGCCGGTGAAAGGCATCCAGCGTCGCACAATCGTCCCTCTCGCCTGAAATGTCGCTTGTCGGAAAGTGACTCTCCAGCTCTTGTTAAGCAATAAGGGCTGCCCCCTGATTTTCACCGTGCCTGGATGTTCGGAAACCGCCAGCCGGTAAGCCCGCCTCGTCGCGTCGGTCTTGTCGGTCATCGAGTCTGCGCCGCCCGCGCCCATGTGCCCGCGGGGGCGGTCCACATGTTCAACCGCGTGATGAAGTGACGCCGTTGGGGCAACGAATCCTATACGTCCTGTTTCTGCGCAAGATCTTGTCGTTGATCGTGGCCCGGATCCGGGCAGATGCCGCATTCCACGCCGAGGCCCAGTCATCCTGCCAATCAGCCTGTTGAATGAAATAGACCGGGTGGAAAGTCTTGCCCTCTTCGCCGGTCTTGATTGTGAACACTTGATTGTTGGCCGTAACCACTTTGGCGCAGGAGTTGGGGGCAAGGTAGATCGTGTCGCCATAATCGCTGTTGATCGAGCGGCTCTTCCACACCAAATCCCGCGTGTTCGGACTCGATCCCAGTGCCGTGTACACACGCCCGCTTACACGGACTATAAGGGTCCAATCACTGGTCACTTCACCTTCCGGATCAACCTTGTTGATGGGATCGCCGTTAGCGTACGCGTAGAGGTTCATGTGGGCGGTGCCAAGCAACAGCGGGTCCGGCGCGGTCCATCGGGCCGTGGCGGCGTCGTAGTCGCGGGCGCCGAAGCGCGTCAGGCCCGTTTCCGGTTCGTGCAGGCCGCCGGCGAAACCGAACGGCTGGAACAGCGGCGAACTGTCCGCCAGCACTCGGCCCCACGTGTCGTAGCTCATGCGCTGAAGAATCTCGCCGGTTTCCGTATCCACCACGCAGATCGGGCTTCCGATATGGTCGCCGATGATTCGATAGGCGCGGCCCGTGACCAGCATGTAGCTCGGCGCGCCGTAGGCCTCGGTATACACAAACACCGCCTCCAAGCGATTCTCGCCATCGAGCATGGCGATCGGCCGCAAGTCGTCGAAGTAGAGGAAGGTGTGGGTTCGCGTCCCGTTGACGTAACGCGCGATGCGCCGTCCCCGTCCATCCGTCAAATAGGCGATGTTGGTGACTCCCGCTCCGCCGCGGCTCACGCTTGCCAACGCACCGCGAACGTCGTACCCGTAGCGGTTGGTCACACCGGAAACAACGGCCGTTGCCAGCATACCGCGAGCCGTGAAGGCATATTCGTTCGAGCCCCAGCGTGTGATCCGATCTCTTCCGTCGTACGCGGCGGAAGCCACCGACACGCCCGCTCGCGTGACATTGGTGATGTTCCCGTCGGCATCGAACTCCCATCGCAGGGCCGTGCCGTTCGTCACGGCTTCCAGGTAGCGATCGAGAACGTCATAAGCGTAATGATTGGTTCGAACAATACCCTCTTCGGTGATGAGCTGGCGGGTGATTCTGCCCAAGCCATCGCGGTCGTACGCCGCCGAATAGAGATTACTGCCATTCACGGTGACCGAATAGCCGATGATCTCGCCGAACTCGTTGTAGCTGTAGGAATCCTGGACGACGCCCAATCGCGTGCCCGTGATCAGCCCGTTGTTCGCATTGCGCGAGACGGCCAGCGCGCCGGCATTGGTCAGGAGGCCGTCAAGGTCATAACCCAACACGACCGACATTGCGCCGTTGATGGTGAAATTGGTGATCCGGAAGTTGTTGTCGTAGCCACGGCTGACAACGCCGGTCACCGGGCCGCTCCATTCCTCGGCCAGGAGCCACGATCCATCGTACGAGAACTCCAACGTCACACCGTTCGACGAATCTATCCGGGCGAGTTGTGAGCCCCCGAACGGCGTGCCATACGTGTAGGAGTCGCCGTTGGTCCCGCTTCCGCGCCAGGCGACGCGACCCGCGTCATCGTACACCAGCGTCTCCGACTCGCCGTCCGGGTAGGTCACGGATTGCAGGGTGTTGTCGGGCCGATACGCCCAGAGCGTCATGTTCGAGACCCCGTCCACCGCGGGGGTGTAGTAACGTTCCATCAATCCCTGAGGCGTATAGGTCATTGTGTGAGTCTTGCCGCCCGGTGAGCGAATGGAGAGCAGGTTGCCCTCCACATCACGTCCGAAAACCGTTCGAATCGTTCCGGATTTGAGGCGATTGGTGAGCCAGTTGCCTTCATCATACTGGAACGATCGAATCACGGCGGCCGGGTCCGTGCTTTGGACGACGTTTCCACGGACGTCGTTCACGAAAGACCAGGTTCGCACAGAAGGTCCCGATCCCTCGTTGATGCCGCTCACGAATCCGTTTGCATCGTAGGTAAACTCGCGCGCGGCCAGATCGCCATGCCGGGAATACTCCAGCCGCCCACGGGCATCGAAACGCCTGACCGTTTCGCGCCCCATTGGAGAGCGCTCGACGAGTTCCCGCGTACTGCGCTTGAAGACCGACTCGTACACACGCCCATTGACGGCGGTGCGATTGGTCAGGAACGTGAATTCATACGGCGTCATCGTATCGGGAATGACGGCGCTCACCTCGTTGCTCATGAGTTGATAGCGTCCGCCGGGCGAGACATATACCGACCACACGTCCACGGGCGATTGCATGCCGAAACGCGGATCGGGGCCGGTCAGGCTCACGATCGTTTCGCCATCGGCATTGACGTTGGAAACCACGCCATCCGTTCCGACATGCGTTTCCTGGCGACTGCCGCACCCGCAGGCGAATTCGACCACCGAGCGCATTCCGCCGACGGCATTCAACTCCGTTTTGAAAGCACTCACGGTCCCCGCGGGATTCGTATGGACAATGGTCCACGCCGTGGAGGAGGCCGAAAGACGGGAAAGCGTCCCCGTGGCGCCCGGCCGCGTGTAACGGATCAAGTTCCCGGTTTCATCATACGTGTACGCGGACACCTGGCCTCGCGGACGGGTGACCGCGCTCAGCATGGTATTGCTGTACCCCATCTGGTACTGCGCGCCGTTGGGATAAGTGACCGATTGCAGGTAACCGCCGGCGTTCAGCGCCAGCGCGATATTCTGGCCGCCCGGTGTCTGAATGGAGGTCGGACGGCCGTTGGCGTCGCGGTGAATTCGCATGGTGCGCCCGTTGATGTCGGTGATGGTGTCCAGCAGTCCGTCGGCGGTGTACGCGAAGGTCAGGTTGGTCAATCCGGTCATCGCATCCATCGTGCGCACGTGCCGCCCGTTCAGGTCGAACACGTAAAGTTCCAGGCCGTCGTCGGAAGCGATCAAAAGCGTGTCATCTTGCTCCATCGGACGCACCGCCGGACGGAAGCGATAGATCTGATTTTTGGATTGGTCGGACACGTACAGCGTCCCATCGGGCGCCGAGGCCACAAAGCAGTTGTCGCCGCCGGTCAGGTCCACCCGCTTGGCGAGCACGCCCATGCCGGGCGGCTGGTCGCCGGCGCCGGCGACGGTAATGATCCGACCGTCCGGCAGAATTTGCCGCAACCAGCAGTTGTTCACGTCGCCGTGGGTGACGAACACCGACCCGTCGCGGCCGAGGGCCACGGATCGGGGCTGCCTCAATCCTGCCGACAAAGCATTGCCGCCATCCCCGTGCGCGTCAGGAGCGCCATCGCCCGCCACATCCTGAAGGAATCCGCCGGGGGTAACCATGCGCAGGCGATTGTTGCCGTAATCGCAGACGAACAACTGGCCCGTGCGATTCAACGCCAGCCCGCGCGGGTGATAGAGCTTGCTTTCCATCGCCGGCAGTCCGCTTCCGTCGTACCCGGCAAACTCGGACGGCACGCCCGCCATGCGGTGGACGATGCCGTCGGGGCTCACTCGCCACACGAGATTCGTGAACGTATCGGCCATGAAGACCGTACCGTCCGGCGCCACGGCCAGTCCGGCGCAGTCAATATTGAAGCTGGTCGCCGGTGTTTCCGGGATGCGCGGTCCGTCACTGCCGGTTCCGGCGAACGTGGTGATGCGCCCGTTGGGCCACACGCGACGCACACGCTTTTCCGCTACGATATAGAGGCTGCCGTCTGGCCCGACGGCAACGTCCGACGGATACACCAGCCGCGCCGCGGTCGCCGGACCTCCGTCCCCCAGATCATCGGGCCATGGCCAGCCGGCACCTGCCACGGTGTTGATGTAACCTGTCGGCGTGATCTTGCGCACCCGATGGTTCCAACTGTCCGCGAAATACACCGTGCCGTCAGCCCCCACCGCCAACCCACGGGGTCTGGCCAACCGCGCTTTGGCGGCAAACCCGCCGTCGCCCGAAAAACCCCACTCGCCGCCGATTCCGGCGAACAGGTCGGTAATCCATTCCGTCTCGCAACTGCGCGTCATGAGTTGCACACCGCGGCGGACGGAGCCATTGCCCAGGTACAAAATCCGGTTGGCCGGGTCGTACACATGATGCACGCTCAACAGCCATCCGCCCAATCCGCGCGCGGCGGAATCGAAGGTGCCGACGGTTGAAACGATCCGTTGCTGAAGAACAGCGGGCTGACGGGAGCGAATCATTCCGGGAACCGCACGACCGGATGCGGCGCCGAAACTCTTGGCCATCGCCGGCGGCATGGCGTAGTAGGCCGGATACCGATATTCAATGGTGTAGTGGATCGGTTGAGCGCCTTTCACAGCCCGGCCATACATGTCCTTTCCGTCCCACACATACCGCAATGACAGGTTGGTTTGCGGCGGGTAGTCGTACGTGGTCGTCTTGCCGGCCACGGTGAGCTTGAGCCGGACGCCGGCCAGGTTGGTTGGAATGGTCGCGGGTGTGACGGGAATCCGCAGGGTGCGCATCTTGGGATTTTCCGCCGCCGTTTCACTGGAGTAGACGAGGAAGAACGGCGTGCCGCTGATGGGCAGGTTCTCGGTCAGCGTCTGGTTTTCCATCTCGATGCCGCTGTTCCCGCAATCCACGCTGGGCGAGGGCACCGTCTCGCCCCCCTCCGCCGGCGGCATTTCCGGATCTTCCGCGCCGTCTTCCGGCACCAATCCGTAGTTGCAGTCGTACGTGCTGAAGTGCCGGATCGGGACGCGCCACAGGCTGTTGGTTGCCGGCGAGTACGTCTGCGCCAGCGTGCGGCGCTCGTCGTCCGTGAAACCCAGCGCTTCGAGTTCCGCGGGGTCTGCCTCTGTTCCGTTGGTCGAGACACAGATACGGGCCAAACCCGCTTCATTCGTTCCCATCAGCAGAATCGTCAAACCGTCTTCCGACGGCACCCAGGCCGCCTGTTCCTTGTCGTAGTAGCCCATCGGAACCTGGACGCCCGGCGGCATCCCGAGGAAATTGTCCACGTAGAAGAAGACGTTCGTGTTGAACAGAACATCCCGTCCGGCGACCTTGGCCTGCGCCTCTTCCGACCCCAGCTCCACGCAATACGTATAGGCCACGTTGGGCATCAAATCGCCGGGCATGGCGCCCGGCCCGGTGTCGCCCTCCGTGTATTCGGTGATCCTCGTGGTCAGTTGATCCACTTCCTGCGTTTGCCCCCCGTACGTCAGAATGGATGCGCGGGTGTTCGTGGGAATGAGTACCAAGGCGCGGCGCGCGCCGTCTTCGTCGGCGACCGCCGCCCCTTGCGCCACCTGCATCGCCACGGCATTCGTCATCGAGATGACGGTCCGGTTGGTATCCGGCTCGAGCAGGAACACATCGGGAACGACCACGCCCTCGCCCCATGCCACATGCACGATGTGCTGAACGGGCAGAAAACCGTAGCGCCGGAAATTGAGCGCCAGGGTGGTACCGCCGTTTACGGCGATGTCATAACAGCCGTTGCTACGAGTCAGAGTGATTCCGTACTCCGGAAAGCCCTGAACGGAAACGGCCACCCCTTCCAGCATATTGCTCTCCGCATCCAGAACCCGTCCCTGCACCAATCCCATCCGACCCGACTCCAGTGCATTCGTATCGGCGCCGGTCTGTGGCGCATTGGTTGAGTCGAAGAGAAACCGGATGCTGTCGCCAACCCATGTCGGCACGCCATTCAGAGGCCCCGACGCCATCTCCGCCGGATCGCCCGCTCCGGGCCGCACGGCCAGCGTCAATCCATTGGTCGTCCAGTTTCCGTCCTCGTTGCCCGCCTCGATGCGAAAACGTTGCAGTATCCCCGTGGCAAGCCCCGTCACAACATACGTGAAGGCAGTGGGGGCCAATTCCGTGATCAGAACGTCATCCTGGTAGATCCGATAGCCTGTGATGTCCAGAAGGTCTCCGGCCGGCCGCCACTGCAAAATCAGGTTGGTCAGGTTGTCGGGACTGAAGCCCAGCGGGTAGTCCCAAGTCCATGACCAGTTCGGGGGATTGGTTCCCGGAAGCAGTAGACCACCAAAGACGCCGAAAGGGCGATCCCAGCCCGCCACGGTCATTTGAAAGTTGGAAACAGGTGGAGTGAAAGAGTTCACAGGTTCCCAATCGCTGAAGTTGGTCGAGGACTGAAGCTGAAAAACCTTGCCCGGCCTTGCTTCCAGATCGAACTCCAACATGTCCGTTGAAGCGGAGAACCCCTTTATCGTCGGCGGCGGGTTTGTAGCGGCGCCCACCGTGAACGCGCAAGCCCCAACGCACAAAGCCAACAACTTGGTTTTCATGCTCATCTGTCTTCTTTCCGATTGATTGCGCACGTACCCAGAAATCCTACGGCACTCGCACGTCCATCCAGTAGAACGGCCCTTGCGGCGGGTAGTTCGTGTCCGTCATCGAATCCGAAATTAGTCCGGAATTAGCGGAATTAGTAGCGGAATTAGGGTCAGCCCTTGACAATTGAGAATGTCGCGGTTTGCCCCTCCTGGGCTCCTTGGTAAGCAGCGCCTGAACCCGCGCCAGCTTCTGGCGCAAAACCGCATCCTCGGCTAGCTGCTCCCGTAGCCGCCGCAGCATGCGACAGACCGCCGAACCGGTCCCTACGACCAGATAGCCGGCCACATCACGCTGGTTCATGCCGGACAGCCGGCCCAGCAGCAGGGCCGCCACCGCCCGCGCCACACACCCGTATTGACGCTTCCGCAGCTCAGCGACCTGCCGCCCGAAGACTTGGGCCACGGCCCCGAGCACGGCTGCGGGGTCAACCTGCAGCTCGACGCGCCGGAACGCAACATCTTCTGGCCGGCGTACCCCCATGGCCATGTCGCTGTGCAAAGCCCGCATCCGCGCTTGAAACTCCGGGTCGCCAATCCCCCACCGGCGGTCCCCCAGCAGGTTCTGTAGTTCCTCGTCGCTTGTCGCCAGCCCCATTTCCACGAACCGCCGGTACTCCCGGCGCTGCCGCCGAGGTGGCGCCCCTGTCATGGCCAGCAGCGGCCCTTCATCTACAAAACCCCAGGACTTGGCCAGCCCCGCATACCCCCGGTAACTGCTCCATGGATAGCGCCGCAAGTACTGCCACCGTTCCGCCACCGTTGCCTTCGCCCAAGCACCCACGCGCACCGGGTTCAGGTGCAGGTACCGGCTCAGCCGCCGCAGATATTCATCGCCTTGGACCGGCTCGGCAGCATAGCGGCCCTGGGTCAGGTGCCCGACGCGACGATGCCGCCGATTGAAGTACACTGCGTAGGCCGTCGCGAGCTTCTGCATGAAAGCGCTCAGGTTGGCCTGCGGCGATTCCAGCAGCAGGTGGACGTGGTTGCCCATCAGGCAGAACATGTACAAGCGCACCCCGCACGCCTCCACAGCCTCGGTCAGCTGGTCAATGAACCGGTTGCGATCCACATCGTCTGTGAAGATCTGGCGCTTCTCCACGCCGCGCAGCGTGACGTGGTATATCGCCCCTGGGTACTGAATGCGCAGCTTCCGGGCCATGCGTAGCACCATGCCACATCGCCGCCGCCCGAGGCAAGAACAATGTCAATTATCAAGGGCTGACCCCAATCTAGAATCTATTCGCTCAATATGATGTTGGCCGGACAGTACTGCGTATCCAAGTTCAAAGACCGGTCGCGGACTGCCCGGCATTGCCGCGAACAGGCACGAGAGACGCAGGAACTGCCTTCCCAATCTCCGCGTGAAACCCATCCAGCGGGAGTTGCCCTTCACCGCACTTCGACCTCCACCCGATAAAACGGGCCTTGTGGCGGGTCGTTCGTGTCCGTCATCGAATCCGCGCCACCGGAACCCAACCGCGGGCCGGCGCCGGGGACGTTGGACCATGAGCCTTCGATCAGATCGGCGCCGCCACATTCTTTTGCTCCAATAGATACCGCCATGCCGGCATGGAACCGGGGGCCTCCGCGAGGCCCCCCGGCGCGTATTCATGGTAGACCAGGTAGGCTTGGGCGGCAGGCCACCGGCTCCTGCCGAAGGACATGGCGACCTTCTCTCTCGTTGCCGTGGCATCGTCATCGAGGCTCCAGCAGGTGTTGACGAACAGCGTCCCGTTCCCGTCGCAAAGGTCAATCTCGTGGGCATTGGCGTAGTAGTGCAGGTCGCGACGGCGTCTGCGCGTCTCCAGGAACACCGCCGTCTCCAGCTTGTGGCCGAGATCCCGTTGCGAATCGGCTTTGAAAGCCGAGATCAGCCCGGGATCAATCACGTGCAGTTTCTTGGGATTGTGTTCCTGCTTGCGAAGGGAGTCTTCACGCTTCGGCAGGAGGAAGATTAGGTGGGCGTCTTCCAGATAGCCCAGATAATCGTGAAGGGTGTTCTTGGAAACGGACAGCCCCAGCGACTTGAAGTCGCGGTGCAACTTGTTGACGTTCACCATGGAGGCCGTGTTCCGAAAGCAGTGGCGCAGCAAGGTCCGCATCACCTTCTCGTTGCGCACGCTGTAGCGCTCGACCACGTCCCTGAACAGCATCAGCGAAGCGTATTCCTCCAGGATCAGCGGGCGGAGCGGATTGTCGGCCAGAACAATCTCCGGGAACCCTCCCCAGACAAGGTACTCGACAAGCTCCGCTCTCAGCCGGCTCTCGTTCTCCGCGCTGAAAGGCGCAACCTCCACGCCACGAAACGCGAGGAACTCCCGGAACCCCAGCGGGAACACCTCCAGGGTGATGCTTCTGCCGCGCAGGGCGCTCGACAGGTCCCGTGTCAGAAGTTGAGAAGAGGAACCCGTCACGAAGATTCCCGCGTCCTCTGTGTCTTGGATTCGCCGAACCCAACGATCCCATCCGGGTGCGCTCTGGACTTCATCCAGAAACAGATAGATCCTTTTCCCGGCCACGCCGGGGTAGAGCTCATGGAGACTGCGGAGCACCAGGTCGAACTCCTCCGCTCGGACCGGATGGAGACGGTCGTCCTCGAAATTAAGGTAGACGATGCATCGTCGGTCCACCCCCTCCTGCGTCAGACGCCGTATGGTGTCGAACATGAGAAAGGTCTTGCCCGAACGTCGCGGACCGGACAAGCCGACCACCTTCCCCGCTTCGGTTGGGAGCACCGTCTCGCGCGGACGACAGACCGGCAACGCCCCCTCGACGAACTGCCGAAGAACATATTTAAGGTTGTCACTGTTCACGGTTACAATATTACATTTATTGTCTTTACATGCAAGGACAATATTCTGTAAATTATCGGCGCAGGAAGGCGTTTGCTTTCCTGCGGCTTTCTCCGAGCCGTGCCGAGCGTAGCGAGGCTCCGACTCAGGGCAGTTCGACCTCCATCCGATAAAACGGCCCGTGCGGCGGGTCGTTCGTGTACGTCATCGAATCCGCGCCGCCCGCGCCCGGCCGCGGGCCGGCGCCGGGGACGTTGGACCAGGAGCCCTTCAAGAGTTCGTGATGCCTGCATCGCATGGAACCGCCCACCGCCTGAATCCGAATAGACCTTGACCGGCGCTGCGCTGCGGGTCAGGGCGGAGCCGATGTCACAACCGCTGCTCGTAAGGAGGATGGAGACCATCTCTCACTAAGGCTTCAGGGCGATCCAGTTGATGGTGAACGACGGATAGTTGGTCGCGCGCTGGCGAACGAATTTCAGATCTCCGTTGCTGGCGTCGTAGTAGCCGATGGCCGGGTTGTCGTTGACCACCGCTAGCGACACGTAGGTCCCGACGTCGCCGCTACTGTCCACGGTGACGGGGGCGCTCCAATTCGCGCCGTTGGTATCGGCGGCCCGCACGTATTTCAGATCGCCGTTGCCGACGTCGCGGTAGCCGATGGCGGGCTTGTCGTTGACCACCGCCAGCGAGGTGAAGGAGCCGACGTCGCCGTTGGTGTCCACGGCGACGGGGGTGCCCCAGTTCGTGCCGCCCGCATCGAGGGCGGCACGTCGAAACGCTGTAGCCGCGCGCGGTGAGCGCGGCGAATGTCACGGCCAAATCAGGCGGTAATAACGCTGAAGATGGTTTGTGGCGTCGGGGTCGTAGAAGTAGAACCCGGCGGCGTTGGTCAAGGTCGTCCAACCGCCGGCTTGGAGATTCGTGGACCTTTGCACGCTGACGCTGAGTCCAACGTCGCTGCCCAGCCCGAAGTTGAACCGCCCGCCGCCGGCATCAGTCAGGTTGGTGATGTAGTTGGCCGTGCCGCCCCAGAAGTTCAACCCGATCGCGTTCATCTCCGCCGAACTGACCACCCCATCGCCATCAAGGTCGCCCGCGGGCGTGGTCGTGAAGGTCTGTTCCGGCCCCGCCTCCGTGCCCGCCAGGTTCTGCGCGCGGAGCCGATAGCGGTACGTCATGCCGGGCGCCAAACCCGTCACCGTGACATTCGTCGCCACGCTGACGTTGGTGTAGCCCAGGGCGAGCGCGCGGCTGGCGGCGCCGTAGCCGGGCGTCACCCCGTATTCGATCCACGCGGCGGTGTCCAGGCCGTTGGGATTGACGCTGAAGGTGAATACCGCCACGGAAACCCCCGAGGGCAGGTTGCTCACCGCGCAGGAAACGGCGCCCAGCGCCGGCGCCGAGCCATGCGCCAGCGCGTCCGCCGCGTTCATTTCATACGCGCCGATGTCCACATGCTCGCCGACCTTGCGCGGCATTCCGCGCTGGTCGGCGCCCGTCAGCGCGTCGTCGCCCGCGTCAAGGGCCGGACTGCCCGGCAGCAGCGCGATCGTCGGCGTCGGCCCGCCGTTATCCGCCAACGGACCGAGCCGCGGATCGAACGAACCCAGGATATCCCCATTGACCCCGTTTATGAACCCAGTGGCGAGGCCTGCCAAGCGGATGAAATTATGCCCCAGCGAGGTGAACGCGCCGGAAATATCCGGATCGCCGCCAGGAGCGCCCGCAATGCCGCCAGGATTGCCACTGCCGCCAGCGCCGCCATTGCCCGCGGCATTGGAAGCCAGAATACTGTTGCGGACCAGCGCCTCACTGGCGCCGACGGTGCTCAATAAACCGCCGCCCGAGCCGCCCCTGCCGCCATTGCCGCCAGCGCCGCCAACGCTGCCGCCCGAGCCGCCACTGCCGCCATTGCCGCCATTGCCGGCGGCATTGTCGCTGAAGGTGCAGGCGGAAAGAGTTAGCGTCCCGGCATTATACACACCGCCGCCCGAGCCACCCCTGCCGCCATTGCCGCCATTGCCGCCAACGCTGTTGCCAGTGCCGCCATCGCCGCCATTGCCGCCATTGCCGGCGGCATTGTTCCTGACAACACAACGAATCAGGGTGAGATTCCCGGCGTTATAGATGCCGCCGCCGTTTGAGCCGGCGCCGCCGGGACTGCCCGGTTGTCCCGTATCGCCATTGGCGCCGGCGGCGCCATTTGCCGCTTTGCCGTTGCGGATGGTGAGATCGGAAATCGTCACCACGGCGTTGGAAGCGATGTTGAACACGCGGCCGCCGTTGTTGCCGCTGACGGCGAGGTTCGTAGCGCCGGGACCGGAGATGGCGAGGCTGTTGGTGACCGCCAGTTCCCCGCCGGCGAGCGTGATGGCGCCGGTGACGGCAAACGCAATGGTGTCGCCATCCATGGCGTCCAGCAGGGCCTGCCGAAGGGAGCCGGCGCCGCTGTCGGCCAGCGTGGTGACCCAGTTGGTGCCGGGGAGCCGGAGCGTGGCAAAGGACTGGTCGGCGCCGGCCGCCGCGCCATCGGCGTTGGTGGCCACGACGCGGAAGTGATACGTGGCGTTGGGGGCAAGGCCGGCAATCGCTGCCTGAACATCAAGCGCCGTATTGGCGGCCGGCAGATTCGTGACGGTCGTGGCATTGCCGTAGTTGGTCGTCTCGCCCCATTCGAACCA
>CAZMXS010000009.1:14061-102066 GCA_964570325.1 uncultured Verrucomicrobiota bacterium
TTGCCGTAGTTGGTCGTCTCGCCCCATTCGAACCATGCCGCAGTCGGAAGATTGCCGGGATGAACCGCGGCGCGGAGGGTGGCGTTCGTGCGGTCGATATCCGCGGCCGAGAGCGTGGCCGGGTCGGGAACGAATGGAATGCCGGAGAGCACGCGCGCCGGGCCGTTGACGAGCGTGCCGTCGCACGCCGCGCCCGTGGCCGCCGCGCTGTTGCTCGCCACGGCGCCGGAGGCTTCGTCAAATCGCCAATACGCCAACAGCCCCGCCTCCGAGCCGTCCAGACGCCGGTTCATGTCCGCCTGAATCTCCGCCTGGCTCCGCGCCGTGTTCCAAATGCGCACCTCGTCCAGCACCCCGTCGAATGCGCGGATGGCGTTGTCGCCGAGCAGGATGTTCGTTGTGCCCAGCGAGAGGTCGTAGCCCGCGCCGTCCCAGTTGCCCGCCATGGACCCGTTGATGAAATAGCTGATCTGCTTGTCCGCCGACACGACCACCGCCAGATGCACCCACTCGTTCGTAGGCACGGGCACGGTGCTCGGCTGACCGTTGAATACGCCCCACCGGCCCAGTTCGAGATATTGCGGGTCGAAGTCGTTGGACGTGGCGCTGCGCACCAGCACCTCGACCGTGTTGCTGCCGCCTAGCAGGCACAGGCGGGTGCCCCAATAGTTCCCGCCGGCACGCAGAAACGTCCATGCGCTGAACGTGTAGTTGCTCGACAGCGTGGGAATGTTGGCCGTGACATACTGCGACGCGTTGCTCTGCACCGACACCGCATTGCCCGGCCCCGTCTGGGCCAGGGCCGATCCGGAAAACAGAACGCATAAAACCAGTAAGCAGCGCAAAAGCATCCGCTTCGAGCCCGCCGCCAGACTTCCTATGCGATTCATGGCAATACCTCCTCGTTGAGTTCAGACAACAGACTGCTCGCAAGTTTCCAAGGATTGGAAAACGCGGGCAAAAAATTTCCAACCCTTGGAAAAACGCGCGCCATTTTTTCCAAAGGTTGGAAAAGTCTCCCCTTCGTCGTCCTCCCAACCGCCATGCTGTACAGTCCTTCAATCATCGGAAAAGCAATCCCTGCCTTTTCCAAGGGTTGGAGTTCTTCCCCAGCCCCGTGTGTGTTCGCGAGACGGCATCCGAATCCTGCAACTTTCGCCGGGTATCTGGCGAAGGTCAAAGGGGCGGCGGAACGAAAGATGTTTTTTTTCAAGGGTATGGCGGGAGAGCTACGGTCGCCCACCGCCTTGCCCCTGTATGTTTATAGGCTCCCTTTCCGGGTTCGGAGTCGCTTCACTGGGTAGCGCAGGCTTCCGCCTGCTGGCACCGCCCGGAAGAAGCGGCTCGATGACATTATCATATCCGACGGCCGCACCCCCTGTTAAGCTCAAAACAATCGGGACGAATACGTGGATGCCCTGCCGCGGTCAGCGCCCGCGGCTACAACCGGGTCATTCGCGCTGTAGCCGCCCGCGTCGAGGGCGGTGAAAACCGTCGTCAGCGCCGTCGGCTACAGGGAACGTCCGCGGCTACAAGCTTGCCATCCCCGCCGTACCCACACGCGGCGACGACACGCCCGCCGGAGGGGCATGGTCCCGCGTGCCCCGAACCCCGACGAGCAAACGTGATCCTAGGGCAATTGCACGCCCATCCGGTAGAACGGCCCTTGCGGCGGCTCGTTCGTGTCCGTCATCGAATCCGCGCCGCCCGCGCCCGGCCGCGGGCCGGCGCCGGGGACGTTGGACCAGGAGCCTTCGAACAGGGCGGCGCCGCCGTGCATGGTGTACAACCGGCCTGTGCTGGAGACGAACAGAACCGTGATGGGCGAATCGTGTGTCATGTCCGTCACGCGGAAGAACGAGTTGCTGTCCGTCGGGTCCGTGTCCGCAATGAACTCCTCGACATTAGGGATTCGGTCATCGTCCGGATCGGCGGTTGAACAGGAGTCCGCGTTGGTCTCCGTTCCGTCCCCGCCGAAGTACCGGGCACGCCACCAGTCGGGAATGCCGTCGCCGACGCTGTCTTCCGGTTTCCCGTAGAGCTCGAAACCCATGCCCAACCCGTTGACATTCGTCGTCCACTGCGCCCCCCCGTCGGCGGATTGCGCCACGGGCATGCCTTGCGCGGCCGCGGGCGAGCTCACGATCCCCCAAAGTCCGGTGCACTGCAACTGGGCTGAGAACCAGTAGGTTTCGTTCCGCCTGGCCACAAAGAGATTCGTCAAGTCTGCCTGGTAATACCAGGGAACATCGGTGCCGTACTCGCAGGCGTAGCCGGATTGGAATTGTTCGTAAAGAAGGGCGCCGGGGTGGCTGAATCCTTCCGGATTGTCCGCGTAGATGCGTAGCCAGAAGCCGGTCTCACTGCCGTTACGATTGCTTAAGTAACGGCCGGCCCATCTCACGGTCTGGATAACCACGTTGCTGGCAATTGAAAAATCATCGGCCGCCAGGGTATTGGTGTACGGAGTCAGGCGGGAATCCATGGACGCCGCGGCCGGAGGCGCGAGGGTCTGCCGATACAACAACACCCCCCGCGGCGGCGAGCACGTTGAGGTCAGCTTGATGGCATCCGCGTTGTTGAATCCGTTTGTACTGCCCGTTAAGTCGCCGTAGACCCAACTGCCGTGGGGTACCTTTCGAGCCCGCGCGGCCATGTCAAACTCGCCTGAACGCGTGACCTGAATCGCGGCAGAATACGCATCGTTGCCGTCGGCCGGACCACTGTAGGGCAGATTGAACCATGTCCAGGTATTCCCGGGCACGCTGTCGCGGTCGCCGTAGCCGATCTGCATTTCGTAGCCCGGAGCCGGGGTTTCTCCTCCCGTCTGGCCCGCGCGATAGAGCAGGCCCGTCAGGACCACCGTAGACTGGCCGCTGGTCAGCACCAGCGCCGATGGCCCCGACAACTGCGTGTTGTCCACGAGTGTGCGGGCCCCGACGATCCGAATGTTGTCCACGTACTGGCGATGCGAATTGGTGCCGATGTACAAGAGCCCGAAATGAGCCGCGGGGCTTCCCCGGAATCGCGTTAGATCGGCGGATGCTGAATACACCGTGGATGGCGCTTCGCTCGCGCGGGCGACTTCGGCGAAGTCGCCGGAAGCCGGATTGGAACTGCCCGTCGAAATGAACGCGCCCGAGTAGAGGTAGGTGCGCGGCGCCGTCACGTAGGTGATGAAATCCAGCGTCAACGTGATCTGATCGTAGCCGGAAAAGTCCAATGCCGGAGCCACAATCCAATTTGACACCACGGTGGTTACCGTTACATCGCCATGTCGCAGGGAGGGCGCCGGGTTGCCCGACGCCGTCGAAAAGGCCCAGCCCAGCGCTTGTTCCGCAAGGCGATATGTCTGCCAGCCATTGGTCGAGGCCGCGGTATTGAACGGTTCGAAGAAGATGACGTTGGTCCACGCGCAACGGCTGACGATCTTGGCGGAATTCTGATAACCGCCCTGCGTCGCGAATACCAAGGCGGTATTGACATCGCCCGGCACGGCATCGAGGGGCACTTGCGCCGTGACCGTGATGGTGGTTGCTCCGCCGGAGGGAAGAAGCCCCGTGGTAGCCGGCCCGGATTCGCTCCAGTTTGTGTTTTGATAGGTGATCGCGAAAGTGGCGGCAACCGGCGTACGGTTGGTGACCGTCACGCTGTAGGCCAGAGGGAATCCGGGCAGGGCCTGCTTGGTCTGCGTTTCCGGTGTCAGTACAACGTTCGCGGCTTCGCCTCTCACGGAGACTGCATCGAGATGGCAGTCGTTTCCGTACCGACTGGTGAACAAGAAAGCCACCAGGAGATTCGTCGAATTCAGCGCGTCGCCGGGGAGATCAACGCTCTTCAGCGCCCACGCGTCGCCCGCCGCATTGTAGCGGTAAAAACTGGCGACGGATTGCCACGCGGTCCCGTTGGTGGACCATTGCACCGTGACAAAGTCGTTGACGGTGGGATACTCGTTGTCTTCCGTCCAGGCGAAATCCACGGCGATCCAACCGTAGCCGAAGCTGGAAATCCCGTTGGTACATTTGAGGCGGATGCTGGCGTTGCTGGGACAATCGTATGAGTTGAACCGCACGAAACGCGTGCCTTCGTAAGGCGCGAAACCCGCGGGATGGGCGCTGGCTGTCACATAGGTGATGGTCGGGTCCACACCGGGATCCGTGACCACCTGTACGGCCCAGCCATCGGGCGTTGAGGCCCCGTTAAACCCTTCCGAGACAATCACGACAGCGAACGCTGAATGCGCGATAAGGATACAAGCTACAGCGAGCGCAACAAGGTTCATAAGCAACCTCCCGGCGGCGAGGCGAGCAAATCAATATGCCCGAAACGGACCAACTGTTTTCCTGCCGAAGACTCCGAATCAACCCTTATGCCACTTCCGCCATGGGGGCCCTTCCCCATTCGTCAGGCGCTAGGGAGGACATGCCACCCCCATCCGGTAGAACAGTCGTTGCGGCGGCTTGTTCGTGTCTCTCATCGGGTCCGCTTTGCCAGCCCGCCCATTTTTTTGTTAGGCTCCTTTTACGGGTTGGGAATCGTCTCTTGGGACGATGCAGGCTCGCACCTGCTGAAACCGGCCAAAAGAGGCGGTTCGATGGTGCGTAGTTTAGCGAAATCCGCGTCAGATGACAAGGTGGCGATGCCGGCAGGCGCTTTGCAAGTAACCCGGGGGCATCCTGCGCCGGGCCGGTCAGCCACGGCAGGAAGATCGGCGTTGATAGTCCATCCGCGGCATCCATTCACGGGCGCGCACGGATGCGGTAGGCGCGCCACAATCCCGTCACCGGGTTGGTGCGGGTCACGTCGCCCGAGCATCCCGTGAACTCGTCAACGAGCGACCACGCGATTGTTCCCGGCAGATCCGCGGCAGACTCGATTGCATAGTTCGCATTACTACCCGTGTGCAGGACCAATTCGAGACCACCTGGCCCCAAAGCGATGGATTTCCAGCGCAGATAGTCGGCGCTGTTGGTCGGCTGGGTATCACAAATCTGTTCGAAGAAGTCGGAATATTCGTCGTGGTCAAAATCGTCCGCCCCGCCGTCGCTCGTTGTGAGATCCTTGAAGTGCACCAACTCCCACGCATCGGCAAGGTTGTCTCCGTCCGTGTCCTGCGAAGTGGCCACACGCAACTGGACGCCGTTCGTGCGGTACAGAACCAGCCATTGTCGGTCGCCCGTAAGCGGCGGCAGGTTGGTGACCGCGAACCTATTCGAGACGGAGGATGCCGTCAGGATGTCAAATCGCCGCCCGCCGAGCGGGTCGTAGCCGCCGAACAGCTCCACGGTCAGACGACCGCCCACCGCCGCATAGCGGGTCACCTGCACCTGATCGTAGCCGTTGCCGGGGGTTTCTCCGCCCAATTCGATCAGGAGGTTGCCGGCGCCGGATTGAGAGTAGAAGCCCTCGGCCAGGATGGCGCCGGGCGATTGTCCCGGCGAGATCGTCCCGCTGCTGTGGTACGTGTTGCCTTTCATGGTGCCGTTTGCTTTGACGGTTCCGCCCATCAAGAACAATGATTCCCCACCCCAGTCGCCACGGTTCAAATTCACCCGGCCGTTGTACATGACGAACCCGTTGGGCAGTTGCGCCGAGGCGTTATTGACCGTGAACGTCCCTGAGTGGTGGAAAAAGAGCATGCCGATTCGCCCCGTAGTCCCGCTCGCAAACACCACATCGCCGGAGTTCCGGAAGAATCCGGACCCGGTGATCCCCGGGTTCTGACCCGTGAAGACGCACGTTCCTGTTGTGCCGTTGAAGAAGTCGCTGCCGCTGACCTGCATTGGCAGGGGATTGGTTCTGCCCAGGTCGGTGATCTGCAATTGGCCGTAGTTCATCAGGGTTCCCTGGAAGACCGGGGGACTGGTGCTGCCCCCGAGAAATACCTCCATGTTCCCAAAGTTTGCCAACTGGTAGGACGGATGCACATTGATGGCGCCTCCCTCCCACTGGAAGCCGCCGCCCTGGGCGTTGATGATCGGATTGGTCTTGCCGAAATGACCGAACATGACCAGGCCCGTCTTCATGCAGATGGCCCCGGGGCCGACGGATGAAAACACCTTGTCGTAGAATCCTGTACCCCCGGAAACCACGTAGAACACCGATCCTGTCTGCAAGTGAGCAAACACATTCTCATTGGTCTCGCGGTGGCCGTAAATACTCAAGCAGGCGCCGGTCTCGAGGCTGATTACTCCGCCGTGGATGAAGAAATATCCTTGAGCCAGGGCCGTGGTTGTGCAGTTCTCCAATACGAAATTGCCCTCATTGCGGAAGGTTCCTGCTCCGGCCAGGTTGCATGCGCCCGGTCCGTGGACCACAAACGCGCCGCTCGTCTGGTTGAAGATCTCGCCGGTCAACTGAAGCGAAGGCGTTTGGACCAGTTCAATCTGTCCCTCGTTTCCCAGCCAGAGGTCAATCGTCGAGGGCGGCGCGCCCGTGATCGTCATGGCGCCTTGGTTCCAAAATCGGCCGTCGCCCGTAAGCGTGGCGTTGTGAAGAACCGATGTCCCGGTAACCAGGATGCCGCCACCCGTTTCGATGTTGAGCACGCCTCCTTGCAGAAAGAGCGCCGCGACCTGTTCTGGATGCTGAACGGTGATCTGGTGCGATACGCGTGCGGTGTCGCCCGTCGAGGGATATCTGCCGAGACCGCCGGAAGCACTCCAGGTTGCGTTGTCGTGCCAGTAACCATTTTGCACGGAAACGTAGTCCGTCGTCATGGCACCCGCGCTCAACACGAGGCCGACCCCGGCCGCCCAGCAACCATCCCAGGGGAAATGAAAAAAGCGCCACCGGCCCCTTTGACCTTTCATGAGCACCCCCTCTCCAATCACCGCAAACCAAGCGCTTTGACTGAAACGCATTATAGCTGTTCCGAGGGGCGGGTGTTAAGCGAGAAACTGGGAACAGCCTCCGGCGAAGCAAGGGTAGGGGACTAACTTTCGGTCTCGCGTGGAGGGAGCCCGGAGGACGACCGGAACGCCGGCCCAGCGCACGAATCTCCTGCGGAGAATTTTCGATTCAGCCATTTGATTAATTGGTTTATATGCCGGGACCGATACCGATAAAAAAAATGCAAAAAAGTTCTTTACAACGAAATCACCAAGTGTATGTTTGTATGCAATATCGGTAGCGCTCCCGGTAAATACGAGTTTAAGTATTCAGGCAAAGAGAGGAGTAAAGCATGAGCAGGTGCTGGTTGGCGGTTCGGGTTCCTCTGATGGCGACGGCGGTGTGGGGCGTGCTGGGAGGGGTTCCGGCGGTTGCGCAGAGCCGGTTGACGGTGGATGCCGCGCCGGCCCAGCGCAAGGCGATCAACAAGCGCATCTATGGCGTGAACATCGCCAACTGGTGTGCGCCCTATTACCTCAAGCAGTGTACGCCGGCGCTGACGAACGCGGGCGTGACGGTGGTTCGCTACGGCGCGACGAACATCGAGCGCTACAACTGGCGGAATAACCGGATGTACAATGTCATTTCCAAGACCAACCAGTATGTGCCGACGAGCTGGCGCTATTTCATTGAATGGGCGCGCAATGACGTTCGGGCTGAACCGTTCCTCCAGGCTTCGGTCTTTGGTCATGTGGCCAACGATGAAGGGGCGGCGAGCTACGATTATGTTCAGACCGTTGCCGATCTCACCAACTGGGTCGCGCAGGCCGGCACGAATGTGTTGATCTGGGGCGTGGGCAACGAGCCGTTCATCGCCTGGAAACTGCTGGAATACAAATACACCCGCACCAATGGCGAGAGTTATGCGTATAACGACGGCGCGCACGGCGACCAGATTTACAACGAGGACGTCGAGCAGGATTATTATTTCAGCCGCTTCACGACCGTGGCCGAGGCGATCCGCCGGGCCAACCGGACGGCGACGATTCTTGGGCCGACCCCCGCGAACTGGTGGCTCTATTGGGGCACGGATTTCTCCGCATTCTGTCCGGCCAAGAAGAGCGCGCCCGGCGCCTATCTCGACGACAACGGCTGGTACGCGATGGCCTCGGCCGCCAACCAGGCCGACCCGCGCGTCTTTCCCCAGCGCGTCGGCGTGCCCGAGGTCTGCGGCTGGGAGATGAACGAGCAGACCGGCGCGTTCAACGACAACCGGAACATGTGCCAGTTCGCCAAGCGGATGAACGAATATGCCATGACGCACGGCGGCACGCAGATTTGCAACTACCTCGACTTCCACCGCTACATGAACTGCGCGGATGACGCGACCGCCGTGCAGGAGACGCGCGATTTATGGGATCCCGATTACCAGAGCTGGGACAAGGAGACGGGCGGCTCGGGCACCAAGACCAAGATCCTCGCGCGGTTCAACAACTTGCTGAATTATTATAACACCAACATGCTGCCCTCGCTGTCGGAGTACGACTTCTTTTATTGGCAGGGGCATCCGGCCGAGATGCAGATTTCCGCGCTTGGGCAGGTGGACTACCTCGGCATCTTCCCGCGCCAGAACGTGCAGATGGCCTGCAACTGGTATATTGGCGAGCCGGACCAGTCCGGCGGCGGTTATGAGCATGCGGCCGATTCCGCGAAGCAGGCGATGTTCAAGGAGGACAGCACGCCGAATCCGAAGTACTGGGCCTTCAAGCTGATGAGCGATCATTTCCGCGATCAGTCTCTTGCCGCCGGCGCGGCCGAGCGGGACGCTTTCAGTGTTTATGCCGGGCTGGAAACCTCATCCAGCACATTGACCGTGGTGGCCCACTACAAAGGCCGATATTATCCCTGGAACGATCCGTATCATCCCGGTGCGTTCATTGAGGGGCAGGGGAATTCCAATGCGCTGATCGCGGTGACGAACTTCACCATCCGCGGCGTGAAGAAAGTTTTACGTTACGGGCGCTGGGATCCCGCCATTGTGCACATGGCGCCCGGCGGGGTGAGCGTCGCCAACAACTCGTTCACCTATGAGTTCGAGCCGCTTTCGATCTACCTCTTTCAGTTCTACGGCCAGACCAATCCGCCGGCCGAGTCCGCCCCGGCTGCCTACTGCCTGGTCCATCCGGGCCGCGTGGATTTCGGCCCGTACGGCGCCGGCACGGAAATCCAGCGCCACCATGACGAGCACACGGGTGAAACGTGGTACACCACCAACTACACCCATACGATCAAGGTCACCAACAACCGCAACAGCAACACCACCTGGCGTGTGTCCGAGTCGGCGGCCTGGTTGGCGATTGTCGGGCCGACCTCCGGCGTGACGGAGGTGACCGCGGTGGTTCCGCTGGTCGTGACGAATCGCGCGCTGCCGTTCGGCGTCTACAGCACGCAGGTCCAGGTGGTCACTTCAGAAGGGACTATGAGTGTGCCGGTGACGATGGAAGTTATTCCGGGGCGGGCGCAGGGCGAGACGCGCATTTTCGACGCGGACACGCATTCGTTGGCTCACGCCTGGAACGAGGCGGAACCCTACTCGGTTGGTTTCTATGACATCCACGGCAATCCCGAGGACTGCGATGGGCCGTTCGTGTATGACTTCGCCTTGGACGGCAATGAAAAGTCAAGTTTTGGCGGTCTGGCTTCCATGCGCGTGGACTTCAACCGCGCCAATGGCGACAACTCCGCCGGCAAGCTCTACGCCGCTTTCGGCACGTATGGGCACGGTGTGTCGAACGCGCCGACCTATTGTTGGGTGCCGACCAATGCCAATCCGGCGAATTATGCGCTCAAGTTCGACATCAAAACCAAAACCGCAGGTTCGGGCTTCACCAGCACGCGGCTGTTGATGGTCATTACCGACGACCTCGGCCATAAGGGCAAGCCGAACGTCGGAATCGCCAATTACAAGGACAGCATGCTGATCCCGGACGGGGTCTGGCAGACTATCACGATTCCGCTGGGAACCAACTTCTTCAACTGGGCTTATCCCGGCGCTCAGGATGGCAGCCTCGTGACGATGAACTTCGCGAAAGTCCGCCAGGTGGAGTTCTGCCCTTGGGTTGGCTCGGAGGACAAGCGGGGGACGATCTGGCTCGACAATCTGCGCGTCGAGACCGTCAACGCGGCGACCAATCGCTACCCGGTCGCCGTAGCCAAGCAGAACAAGCAAATGATCGCGACGAACGAGACCGTGGCGCTTTCGGCCACCAACAGTTTCGATCCGGATGGGACGATCGCGGCCTATCGCTGGGTTCCGGCGACGGGGTTATCGGCCAGCAATGCCGCGAGCGTGACGTTCACCCCGCCGGCGCCCGGTCAGTACCGGTTCGAGCTGTTCGTGCAGGACAACAAGGGAACCTGGAGCCGCAACCCGGCACAGGTCGCGATCAAGGTGATTCCGCCGCTGGTGGCGACGAACATTCAGTGCTACCGCGACGCGGCGATGACCAGCCTGATCAGCGGCACCGCGGCCAACTGCCTGGATGTATATGTCAAACTGACCTGCAGCGCCGGCGGTCTGACCAACGAAAACGACTTCATCTTCGCGACGATTACGACGACGGACACGGCCCCGGCCGATCAGTACAACAATGTCGGCCCGATCACCATTGTGTTGGAGGAAACGGCGCCCGCCAGCCGCATCTTTACGGGGCACTTCCGGCTGGCGGCATTCAGCGATGAGGCGTTTGAACGAATCGGCTTCAAGGAAGGCTGCACCATTCGGACAGCCTGCGCCGGCATAACCAACAGCTTTGTCGTCGGGAAGCAAACCTACGGCTATGAACGATACATTGATCACATCGAGGGCGCGACCAACGACGCGAACTATTTCGATGGCGTCTGGAACAGCTATGCGGATAACCTCAACAGCAACCAGTCGGTTGCCGTCATGAGCGTCGTCACCAATGCCGCGCACAGCGGCTCGACTCGCTCGATGAAAGGCCTTGGCACGCTCAAACTCAGTCCGACCGGCTCCGTGGACGCGCTGTTCGCGGGCATCATGACCAAGCTGACGCCGTTCACCAACGAGGGCGGCAACGCCTATTACAGCTTGAGCGCGACAACGGGCGTAAAGGGTTTGAGCTTTTGGTTGCGCGGCAACGGCACGCGCGTGAGCGTGGTACTCAAGTCGCTGGCGATCACGAATTACGATGACTACCTGTTCACGATCGAGCACACGCCCAGCAACGGCTGGAAGAAATACTACCTGTTGTTCACCGATTTCGCGCAGGAGGGTTGGGGCAACTGCGCGGTGCTGCGCGAGGACGCGCTCAAGCGCGTCAACGCCATCCAGTTCAAATTTGCGTCGAAAATCAATAACCAGACCAATGAGGTGCTGATTGACGACCTGGCGTTATTCGGCGGCTCGCCGACCTACTTCTCCAATACCGTTTATCACAAGAGCGGCGTCTGGAGCTTCGAGGGCTACGGCGGCCTGTTGGCCAATCCGACGTTCGAAGGGCCCAATGCGCCGGGTTGGACCATGGGGTTGCTGGCGACCAACGAGAACTGGGGCGGCTGGATGATGGTGGTGGAGCATTGGAAGTTCCCCGGCATGCTCAACGAGAACTCGTTTTACCAGACGGTGACGAACGTGAGCGCCAGCACCGCCTACCAATTCAGCATTGATTGTCAGAAAGGCGCCACGACTTATACCGGCACGGTGTATCTCGACATCGTTTGGATGAATGCCACTGGCGGGATTCTGGAGGCGGTCACGGCCACCAACCCCGCCGCTTCGCTCAGCTCCGCCATGTTCACCACGCTCTCCACCGGCTGGCGGACCTCTCCGGTCAGCACGGCGAGGGCGCTAGTCCGCGTGCGTTCGTGGAACAGTCCCACACCGCCCTACGCGGACAACTGCGTGAAGTTCGATAACGCGAGCTTCACCTCCGCCCAACCGTTGGACAACGGCTGGATCACGACCTGGACCAATGGCTTCACACTGACCTACACGACGAACTGCGCCGAGGGGCAGAAAGCCGCGCAGATTGGATCGAGCCTCGCTACACCAGGCTGGCTGGCCGGCTTCCTGGTCGCTCCGTACGGCCAGGATGTGACCCAGACCAACTTCGCCTCGCGCCAGGGCTTTGCGATCAAGGTCCGACGCGCGCCGAACCATACGGCCACGGGCAACCGCACCGCGCGTTTCCGGCTCTCCCTCTGCCAGGGTACGAACGATGCCCCGGCGGCCAAGACGCGCTGGCTGCCGGTCAATGGCAGTGTCTGGGAGGACTACACGCTCCTGCCGAAGAACCGGTTCTACACCACGGCGACCGTGGACAATACGGATCCGGCCGCATGGACGGTTTGGGGCGGGAACTGGGCCGACATCGGCCGGATCGTCATCGAGTACGGCGCCTCATGGGAGGGCTTCGATCCATACGACATCATTGTGGACGACTTCAGGCCGATCAACGGCGGAACATTCATGCGTTAAGAAGGAGGCTGAACATGAATAAAATCTTTATCCAAGTCGGCGGTCTGATAACGGTGGGTCTGATGCTGGCCGTGAGTGGAGCGCAAGCGGCGCCAGGTGACTACACGAACCTCGTTGCGTTGGCGGGAGGCGCGAATGGCGGGCAGTGGGCCATGGCGGCGCCGCTGGCCGACGGCGCCACGCTGTACGGCATGGCCCAACTCGGCGGCGCGGCCAACAAGGGCGTGCTGTACCGGGTCGGAATTAACGGCGCGGGATACACCAACCTGGTGGCGTTCAATGGAACCAACGGGGCGTACCCGATCGGACGCTTGATTCTTAACGGCGGCTATCTCTACGGCATGACGCCGCGCGGCGGAACCTGGAACAACGGCGTCATCTTCCGCGTCGCGACCAACGGGAGCGGCTACACAGTGCTGCACCATTTCTGCCCGACCAACCGTAACGACGGCGCAATGCCGTGGGGCGCCCTGGCGATCGGCGACACGAACCTGTATGGCATGACCTGTTACGGCGGGGCCACGAACTATGGCGTCATCTTCCGCGTCACGCTCACCGGCACGGGTTACACCAACCTGTACTCGTTCGCTGGTGGCGCAGGCAGCGGCAAGCATCCGAAGGGCGATCTGCTGCTTGACGGCGGCACTCTGTACGGCATGACGGCGCAGGGCGGGGCGGCCGACGCCGGCGTGGTATTCCGCCTGGCGGTGTCCGGAACGGGCTACACCAATT
Organism: uncultured Verrucomicrobiota bacterium; assembly: GCA_964570325.1. Lineage (GTDB taxonomy): Bacteria > Verrucomicrobiota > Kiritimatiellia > CAIQIC01 > CAZMXS01 > CAZMXS01. The sequence goes on from CAZMXS010000009.1 coordinate 27,125, forward strand.
TGCATGCATTTTCCGGCAACGCGGACGGCGAAGGCCCGGCCGGCGGACTGATTCGGGATGGGGCCTACCTGTATGGCATGGCCCGCGGCGGCGCCGGCAAGGGCGGGATCGTGTTCAGCCTGAGCACTAACGGCGGGACGCTGAACATCCTGAAGTCATTCGATGGCTCGGGCCAGACCGGTTGCGACCCGTTCGGTACGCTGGTGAAGCATGACTCGAAATGGTACGGCTTGACCCGCTACGGCGGCACGAACTTCGCGGGCGTGCTGTTCGCGCTGGGCGGATCCTATACGCACCAATACACATGGCCCAAAGGAGTGGGCGAACCGCTGGCGGACCCGGTGTTCATCGGCGACCAGATATACTCGACCACGCTCAAGGGTGGGACCGGCAACTGCGGCGCGATCTTCCGTTTCGATGCCGCCACCACGGATACCGCGACCGCCTGGGCGGCAATGACCTGGATCGAGAATGGTCAGCTTGCGCCCGTAACCGCCGGCGATTACAGCGGCGATCGCCTTTGGGTGAAGCATAACACCGCCGCCGGACTGCCGGATTTTGCGTATGTGGGCTATGGCCGGACGCAGAACTTTGACGACAAGACTTGGAAATGGGTTCCGCTGACCGAGTATGGAATGATGGGCGCGGATTACGAGTTCACGGGCCGGCTGGGCCGGGCGGCCGCCGGCAGTTATTACGTCGCCGCCAAGTTTATCAAGGGCGCCCATGTGTATTATACTCAGGCCGGCTTCGGTTCCTGGGGCGACTGGAGCACGGCCTTGTGGGCGACCAATCGCTGGACGGTGAACCCGCTGAAAGCGCCGAGTAACTGTACCGCGACGGCGGCCGGCTCCAACCAGATCAATCTGGCGTGGGCCGGCGATGGTTCACATTGGGTCGCCATCTTTCGCAAGACGACCAATTCGTTCAGCGCTCCGTTGGATGGGATTGAGTATACCGCCGGCTGGGATTATGCGGACCAGGGCAAATGCATCTATCGTGGCAGCGCCGTCGCTTTTGCCGATACCGATCTGACGCCGGGCCAGACTTACTATTATCGGTTCTACACCGAAAATTACGGTTATTACTCGACGGGTTGCGCCGCGTCCGCGACGACGGCCGGCGGCGGCGCGAAGAGTCGTCAGGCGCCCGTGGCCGAGCCTGAGGTGCTGATCGCGGAATACGACGGGTCAGCCGGTGTTGGGATATTGGCCGGCGCGGACGCGCCGGGCGGGTTGACGGAACCGGCGGTGTTGTTCGCGGATGATTTCAACGGCGCGCTCAACGCCGGTTGGCTGGCGGACGCGGACGCGAGCGTCGACTGGTTTGTCACGGGACAGGGCACGCTCCGCGCCCAGGGCGCGGCGCCAAACAGTTATTCATACCTGGTAGTGACCAACCTGAATGTGGCGGATCGGGACATTGTGCTGGAATGCGATATCCGGTATGACCAGGAAGGCTCGTTTGGCGGCTTGATCTATCGCGGTTGTGTGCTCTACGTGAACCCGGCGCTATGTGGTTGGGTGGACCGGAATCCGGCTTACAAGACCCTGCGCCGCCGCGGCACAACGAAGGTTTTCCATCACCTGCGGCTGGTGGTGCGAATGGCGGAACCGTATCCGATGACGGATTTGTTCGTGGATGGCGTGCGGCTGTTGCGCCGGGAACCGGTTGAAACCGCGCAGTGGTTGTTCCCGGGGGTGGGCTTGTTGAGCACCTATGGCGTCGGCGCGGTGGAGTTCGACAATGTGGTGGTTCGGGAGCTGTTGCCGGTCGTTGAGCCCGGCGGCAGCAGCCAATAGCGCCGTGATAACGAGCCCCATCGCATAATTGCGGCTATCGGGGGCGCGCGGATCATCCGCGCCCCCCGGTGAACCAGCAAACGGGATTATGACCAGCTCGCCCAAACATAAAATCACTCTGTACGACATCGCCCGGCTGACCGGCACATCCAAGAGCACAGTCAGTCGGGTGCTGATGAATGCGACGGACGTCGCGGAGCCAACCCGTCAGAAGATTCTCGACGCGATGGCGCAGCACGGCTACACGCCCAGCCGGTTCGCGCGCGGGCTGGCGGGTGGGCGCAGTGGTATGGTCGCAGTGGTGCTGCCCGGCATGTACAGCGGCTACTACGCCGAGGTGCTCAAGGGCATTGACGTGGCGGCGCATCAGCGTGGCGTCCGTCTGATCACGTCCATCGCTCACGGACCCGACGAATACTTTGGCCTGGTTGCCGAATATGCCGAACCGGGCCGGGCGGACGGCGTGATCCTGGTTTCGCCCGCGGCTGAGGTGTTGCGCCGCAAGGCGCCGCCGAGCCCGGTGCCGTTCGTCATGGTTTCCGCCCGCCCCGTCGGCCGGGATGATTCCTGGGGCCGGATGGACACGGTGACGGTGGATAACGAGGGGGGGATGGCCGAAGTGCTGGATCATTTACGCGAGCAGGGATGCCGCCGGCTCGTGCATCTGGCGGGCCCGGCAGGCAACTACGATGCGGTGGCCCGGCGGCGCGCCTTTGACAGCTACTGCAGCCGGCATGGGCTGGCCGGCCAGGTGCAGTCGGCTGGAGATACCAACGCGGACGCGATACGGGAAGTGCGGGAATTGATGCGGCACAAGTCCGTCCCCGTGGACGGGATTGTGGCGTTCAACGATGATTTCGCGATCGCGGTGGTCCGACACCTGCGCGAGCAGGGCGTGCGTCTGCCGGGCGCGTTGGCCGTGACCGGCTGCGATGATGAACATGCGGCCGGGCTGATTGATTTGACCACCCTGCACATGCCCATGGTGGAACTGGGCGAGGAAGCGGCCCGCCTGTTGCTGGACCGCTTGGACGGCCGGCGCGCCGGATTGAGCACCCGCCATGTCATGCTGAACATGACGCTCGTCGTGCGCGCCAGTTCGTTCTTCAAGTGCCACATCAACTAACCCGCCGCTTCGGTTCCGCGCCGCCGGGCTGCCGCCGCATTTTTCACGCTCCGGTTGATCTTGAGCTTCCGGCCGATTGGCTATATTCTCGGCCACCATCATCAGAAAGCAGCGCCAGAGCTTATGGCCGGCGCGAGGAGTTAAGATGAGTATTGGCCGATATTTTCGCGCATATCTGGTTGGCGGGATGCTGGCGGCGGTTGGGTTGAGCGCCTGCCGCTCGACGTATCAAGGCGAACGGGCCGAGCCGTCCGGTTTTCTCGGCGATTATTCCCAGTTGCAGAAGAGCGACAAGGTCAAAGCGCTGCTTTTCTATTATGACCCGCAGGCGGATTTCAGCCGCTACACCAAGATCATGCTGGATCCGGTCCGAATCTATGCCGGTGAGGACGGGCGTTTGGGACAGTTGCCTGGGACAGAGGCCACCAACCTGGTCAACTACATGGATGCGACGCTGCGCCGGCATCTTTCAAACGATTATACGTTTGTTACCACCCCCGGACCCGATGTGTTGCGCCTGCGTGTGGCGTTGACCCATCCAAAGAGTTCGCCGGTGGTGCGGGATATTATTTCCACCGTTCTTCCCTACAGCGTGGCTTTCAGCGCCTTGAAAAAGGTAACGACGGGTTCAAACCTGGCGGTGGGGTCCGCGGGCATGGAGGCTGAAGGGCTCGACTCCCTGACCGGGAAGCGTCTGTTTGCCACATTGGATTTGCAGATCGGCCGCAAGGTCACGTGGAAATTCAACAAGCTCGAAGCCTGGCATGCCGTGCAGGACGCCTGCGACTTCTGGGCGGAACGTTTCCAGGACCGCCTGCACCGGGCGCGCCTGCGAAACAAGAGTTGAGCGCGCCGGCCCTCCTCGTCCGCGACAAACCAAACATGAGCGGCGTGGTTGAAGTTGCCCGCCTGGAATCCAAGCCCGCCGTCGCCGCTGCCGAAATCCAGAACCCGCAGCCCGCGCAACAGGACGCGGATCAAAAGGTGTTGTCGCGTTTGTACTCAGCCACAAATGCCGCCGCGATTCATGCGCATTCTCCGCTTGTCACTTTTACGCTTCCGGCATAAACTGGAAATGGAGGCGGAGCCCTATCCATTCTGGAGCTGACCATCTATAATAAATCAGTCAATTCATCCCCAAGGAGACATCATGGCATCCGATCTGGAAAAGATATTGCGTCCGGTGGACACGCCCGTGCCGCCGTTTCCCCCCAAGTTCATGAAGCTGGCCAGCGGGGAGGATATGGTGGTGCGTCAGGTTGACCGCGATGAAATCCCCGACATCCTTCCGTACGTCGAACCGCTGCTGCACGTCGAGCGCGATTACTACGATATCGTCTCCGCCCGCGTCTATGCCGAGCTGCTGGCCTACTATCGCCACCGCGTGCAGGATGAGTATGTGCTGGTCGCGCAGATTGACGGCGAACTGGCGGCGATTGTCAACGGTCGTTTCCGCGACAAGGACGTCGGCGTCTCCTTCCATACCCTGGCCCTGCGGCGCGGGTTGCGCGTCGGCGCGCACGCCTTTGCCGCGAAGATGGAATATCACATGGATATCGTCGGGCAAAAGGAAGTGTTGATCGTCGCCGAATCACCGATCGGGTTCCGGCGCTGGATGATCGAATACCAGCTCGAAAAACGTTTCGACATTCCACACGAACTCGGCGGCGTGCCGTCCTATGCGCTGACCAAGGCCCTGTTCGACCGCGCGCGCAATACGCTGGTGGTCGGGCGCCGGCCGGTGCCGAAAGCCTTGCTGGAGAAAGCCCAGGCGGGGATCCGGCCGCCGGCCAACCCGCCCCGGCCGCCGGCGGACCTGCTGGCGGCGGCGCGCGCGCAGAACGATTCCACCGGCGCCGCGATTATGCTTCAGCGCTGGAAACAGGAAGGGAAGGTGAAATAATGCGCGAGGTCTATGCGATTGGCATTGGCATCACGAGTTTCTCGCGGCTTGAGTATCCGCTCTCGGAAATCGCCGCCTACCCGGCGATGCTGGCTTTGAAGGACTGCGGGTTGTCCAAGGTGGACCACGTTTATGTCGCCAACATGGGCGCCGGTCGCGTCAATAACCAGACCGCGCTGGCCAGCGCCGTGGTGGATTCGTTGAGCCTGACGCCGGCGGGCGCGGAGACCATCGAGAATGGCCCCGCCTCCGGCGCGTCGGCCATCAAGCAGGGATTCATGGCGGTTGCGTCCGGCCTGCATGACGTGGTCTTGGTCACGGGCGCCGAACGGATGCGCGCGGTGAACAACCTGGAGGCGACGGATTTCGTCGCCACGCTGTCACAGCCGCTGGCGGAATACATCTACGGCGTCACCCTGCCGTCGCTGGCCGCCATGTTCACGCGGCTCTATATGGAGCAGTACGGCTTGACCGCGCGGCACCTGGCGATGGTCGCGGTCAAGGCGCACGATAACGCGTTGCTTAATCCGTTCGCGCATCTGCACCAGAAGATCACCGTCGAGGCCATCCTGGATTCGCCCGAGGCGGAGACCAACAATCCCTATGTGTCCGACCCGCTGCGGTTTTTCGACTGTTGTCCGGTGTCGGACGGCGGGGCTTGCGTGATCCTCGCGAGCGCGGAGGTCGCCAAGAAAGTCAAGCGCCCGCTGATTCGGCTGGCGGGTGTTGGGCAGGCGACCGACACGCATGCCGTGCACGAACGCGAGAACCCGACCGACCTGCTGGCCGTGCGGGCCGCCGCCGCCCAGGCGATGAAGATGGCCGGTATCAAGCCGGCGGACGTGGACGTGGCCGAACTGCATGACGCATTCACGATCCTCGAGATCGTCGAGAGCGAGGAGGTCGGCTTTTTCAAGAAAGGCGAGGGCCACAAGGCGCTCGAAAAGGGCGAGACCCGCCTGACCGGCAAAATTCCAATCAACCCGTCCGGTGGGCTCAAGGGCAAGGGGCACCCGGTCGGCGCGACCGGCATCGGCCAGGCGCACGAGATCATTACGCAACTGCGCGGTGAGGCGAAGCAGCGCCAGGTGAAGAATGCCCGGGTGGGCTTTACCTGCAACTTCGGCGGCTTCGGCAACAATGTGGTCTGCCTGACCTTCAAGCGGGAGGATTGACCCATGACGCTCGAAATCTACGCGTATAAATGCCGGAAATGCGGCCAATTGCATTATCCGTTTCGGATGGTCTGCAAGCAATGTCATGCGAACGAGCCGCATGCGTTCGATCCCGTGCCGCTGCCGAAAAAGGGGAAGCTGCTGACCTACACGTTCCTGTATAATCTGGCGGCGGATTACATGGTGGAGAAACTCGGGCTCGGGATCGTGGAACTGGAGAATGGCCTGCGGATTACCGGCCAGGTCAATATCGCCAATCCGAAGACCGGCATGGCGGTGGTGGGGCGGGTTGAAGTGGTCCGGCAAAGTGATTCCGGGCGCAATTACGGGATGGTATTTTACAAGGAATGACCGGCTTGGTCAGCGTCGGCGATCGGGTCCGCAACGGGACATACCGGTTGCATTCGCGTTTCCGGCGCGCGGCGAATTTCACCGATGGCCGGTGGCTGGTGACGGTGGCGGATGAGACCGTGGGCCCGGGACCGGTGAACCTGGTGGTGCGGGGCGTGGACCTGGCCGGGGTGGATGAAGTGCGGGTCGCGTCCGGATGGGTGCGGATTGGTACGCGCCGTTTCCGACGCGGTCGGCGACTGCGATACCGGTCGGACGTGAAAGTGCGATGCCGGGCGCGAACTCGGCTGGATGAACGGTTGCGCGAAATGCAGGAAGTTTTGATGAAAAGGGCCCATCCGCGCAGTTTGGTGTTTCTACTGCGCGGACGGAGCGTCGCGGCGTTTTCCGCGGGCTTTGAACGGCGCCTGGCGCGGCGCCTGGCCGCGGGCGCGGCCCGGATGCAAGCCGGCGCGCTGGCGGCGGGCGCGCGGTTACTGGCCGGATGCGGTTGGGGCCGCACGCCGGCCGGCGACGATTTTCTGGCGGGGTTCATGGCGGGGCTCCAAGCCGCGCACCGCGCGACGGGACGCCGCGTCGCGGCCCGCCTGGCGGCCATTCGCCGAGCCGCGCCGAGCGGCGATTTATTGGCGCGCACATTTCTGGATCTGGCCTGCGCCGGCTGTTTTCCGGTACGCCTGCAGGCGTTGATTCGGTCCGTGCTGGGCGGGCGTCCGGCGGAAGTCCGGGCCGGCGCCGTCGGCTTGCTGACCATTGGGGCCACTTCGGGCGCCGACTGGGGGGTTGGTTTTCTGGCCGGTATGCGGCTGTTGCTGCCGCGGGGAGATGTGCCATGAGTATTGTCGGGCGGATCAAAAAAGGCGCGTATTTCGATTCCGTAACCTTGATGCGCGTGGGCCGCGACCTTGGCGCCCTGCCGGGCGTGGTGGATGCCGCGCTGGTCATGGGCACGAAGGCCAACAAGTCTATTCTACAAGCTTCCGGCCTGTTGTCGCCGGAGCTCGCAAAAGCGGACGAGACGGACCTGCTGCTGGCGGTTAAGGGCGCGGATGCCGCCAAGGCGCAGGCGGCGCTCAACGCCGCCGAAGCCATGCTGAAGCAGGCCGTACGCAAGGCCCCTGCCGGCGCCGTGGCGGCCGCGCCGGTCAGTCTGGAGGGCGCGCAGCAACTGCTGCCGGATGCCAACCTGGCGCTCATCTCGGTTGCCGGGCGCTACGCCGGCCTCGTGGCGGAGGAGGCGTTGGAGCGCGGTCTGCATGTAATGCTGTTCTCGGACAATGTCGCGTTGGAGGACGAAATCCGGCTCAAGCAACTGGCGCACCGGAAGGGTCTGCTGGTGATGGGGCCGGATTGCGGCACGGCGATCATCAACGGCGTCCCGTTGGCGTTCGCGAATGTCGTGCCCCGCGGCGAGATCGGGATCGTCGCCGCCGCGGGCACGGGCCTCCAGGAGGTCAGCACGCTGATTGCCAACCAAGGCGGCGGCATCTCGCAGGCCATCGGCACCGGCGGCCGCGACGTGAAAAAGGAGGTCGGCGGCATCATGTTCATGGATGCCATCCGGGCGCTGGCCGCCGACCCTGACACCCGTGTCATTCTGCTGGTTTCCAAGCCGCCGCATCCGGATGTGCAGGCGGCGATCATGCGGTTAATCCGGAAGGCCGGCAAACCGGTGGTGTCGCTGTTTCTCGGCGCGCCGGCCGCGCCGGGCGAGCCGACGACGTTGGAGGAGGCGGCCCTGACCGCGTTGGCCCGCGCGCGCGGCGAAAACCCGGATAACCTCCGCAAGCGGCTGGCCGAGCGCGAAGTCGAAATCCGCACCCGCGCGCGCAACGAGGCGGCGCAGATTCGCAAGGGCCGGAAATACCTGCGCGGCCTGTTCAGCGGCGGCACCTTCTGCGCCGAGGCGCAGGTCATTCTGGAGAAACTGATCAGCGAGGTGTCCTCGAACGCCCCGACCGGCGCGACGCTCAAGCTCAAGGATTCGCTGAAGAGCGTCCGCCACACCGTGATTGACCTGGGCGAAGACGAGTTCACCGTCGGCCGGCCGCATCCGATGATTGATTTTTCGCTGCGGAACCGCCGGATTCTGGCGGAGGCGCGCCACCCTGAAACGGCGGTCATCCTGTTGGATGTCGTGCTGGGTTACGGCGCGCATCCGGATCCCGCCGGCGAGCTGGAGCCGGTTGTCCGCGAGGCGCGCCGGCACCTGCCGGTGATCTGCTCCATCACGGGGACCGACGCCGATCCGCAGCACCGCCACCGCGTGGAGCAGGTGTTGCGGCAGGCGGGCGCGCTGGTCATGCCCAGCAATGCGGCGGCCTGCATGCTGGCGGGGTATATTGTGCGTTTCCTGGGAGAGTAAGGATGGCCATATCACAATTGTTCAGCCGTGAACTCAAGGTGGTCAATATCGGCTTGACCGCGTTCAAGCAGGCGCTGGACCAGGTGTCGGCCGCATGCGTCCAGGTGGATTGGAAACCCCCGGTGGACGTCGCGCCGGCCCTGCGGCAGAAGGTTCGCGCGCGGCGGGCGGCGATTGACAAGGCCAATCGGCGGGCGGCGGACCTCATCCAGGCCGGGCGCCCCTGCCTGGTCGGCCTGGCGCGCGCGCGCGAGGTGATCCCCGGCATGAAGCAAAACATGCTGTTGCACGCCGGGCCGCCGGTGACGTGGGCGCGAATGTGCGGCCCGATGCGCGGGGCGGTCATGGGCGCCCTCATGTACGAGGGGCGCGCGGCCACGCCGCGGGAGGCCGCCCGCCTGGCGGCGTCCGGCGCCGTGGTGTTCGCCCCCTGCCATGAGCATCGGGCGGTTGGGCCCATGGCGGGGATCATTTCGCCCTCCATGCCGGTTTTCATCGTGAAGAATGAGGAGTTCGGCAACTGCGCCTACAGCACCCTGAACGAGGGGCTGGGCAAGGTGCTGCGCTATGGAGCTTACGACGACACGGTGCTCGAACGCCTGCGCTGGATGGCCGACACCCTCTACCCGGCGTTGAAAGAGGCCGTTGCGCAGGCGGGGCCGGTGGACCTGAAAAATCTGATCGCGCAGGCCCTGCACATGGGCGACGAGGTGCATAACCGCAACCGCGCGGCCACGTCGTTGCTGTACCGCGCGCTGGCGCCGGCGGTGGTGCGCACCGCCGGCAACCCCGCGACGGCGGCCGCGGTGCTGGATTTCATCAACCGCAACGACCATTTCTTTCTGAACCTCTCGATGGCGGCCGCCAAGGCCACGCTGGACGCGGCGCGCGGGATCAAGGACAGCAGCGTGGTCGTCGTGATGGCGCGCAACGGCACCGAGTTCGGCATCCAGCTCTCCGGCACCGACGGCCAATGGTTCACCGGGCCCGCCGAAGTGCCGGATGCGTTGTACTTTCCAGGCTACACCAAGGCCGACGCCAACCCCGACATCGGCGACAGCGCGATCACGGAAACCAACGGCCTCGGCGGATTCGCCATCGCGGCCGCGCCGGCCATTGTGCAATTCGTCGGCGGCGCCGCGGAAGACGCCGTGCGCTACACGCAGCAGATGTACGCCATCACCGTGGCCGAAAACACGGCCTACCAGATTCCCTATCTTAATTTCCGCGGCACGCCGACCGGCATTGACGTCATCCGGGTGATCGAACAGAACATCCTGCCTTTTATTGACACCGGCGTGGCCCACAAGGAGCCCGGCGTCGGGCAGATCGGCGCGGGCGTGCTCAGCGCGCCCCTGGAGCCGTTCCGCAAGGCGTACGAGGCATTCGCGGGAAAACTGAAGCGGTGACCGCCGCGATTTAGCGCCAATTATCGCGAATTGGACAAACGGCTGCCAGCGACCCAAGACTCGAGAACAAGCGACTTGCGATAAGCGGGGGAATGGGAACAATCAGGCGGGATGTTTCGGGTTTGTATTTAGTGCGTTTCATAATGGATCATATTGGCGGAAATCAGCGTTAGTTCGCGGTTCAAAATAGCGGAGGATGACGAAATGAATACCAAGCAGTTCCTCGACTTCATGACCCGGGCGCGGGTTTATGATTTGACCCAGCGTTTGAGCATTCACACCCCGCCGTGGCCCAGTTATATGCCGCTCGGAATCCAGTATTTCAAGCGGATCGCCGGGGCGCACATCGGGCAGGGCGCCAACGGACAGATCATCACCACCAGCAACCACGTCGGCACCCACATGGACGGCGAAATTCACTTCCATGCCAGTGGGCGCTCGATTGGCGATGTGCCGCTCGCCGAGTGGATCGGTCCCGGCGCCGTCGCGGATATCTCGAAGGAAGTCGGGGATTACGACCTGTACACGCCGGAAATGATCACCCGCAACGTCGAGGTCAAGAAAGGCGACATCCTGATCATCAACACCGGATATCACCGCTATGCCTGGGATCAGCGGGAGTCGGACGAAGTCCGTTACTTCGTCAAGCATCCCGGCCCCGCGCCCGGATTCGACGAATGGGCGCTGAAGATGAAAATCAAATGGATTGGCGTGGATTGCGGGAGCGCCGACCACCCGATGAATACGATTATCCGCACCTGGCACCCTGCGCGCTTTGCCGAGGCCGAGGCGAAACTCAAGGCGAAATATGGAAAGGGTTGGGACGAGATGTTCCCGCCTTCGGATTATTACCAGGTTATGCACTTGAAATTGTTCCCGCGAAAACTGGTGCACGCTGAGAATATCGGCGGGGAGATTGAAAAGGTCAGCAATCAGCGCGCGTGGATCGGCTGTTTTCCGCTGCGCGGCATCGAAATGGAGTCGGCCATGTGCCGGATTGTCGCGATTCTGCCGCCGAAATAAGCGGGCATTGGCGCGGGGCAACGAGCATGGCGGTCAGCGGTTGGAATTGATGGGCGGCGCCGCGAATGCGGGCGCCGCCGGGCGGGCAGGCGAGCATGCAAACTTCATCACTGAAGCAGGACGATTTCGGCGAAGGTGGGCACCAGCAACTGCCGCACATCCTGGTGTCGGATTTCGACGGCACGATGACGCGGCATGACTTTTTTGAACTGGTGCGGCGGGAAATTCCGAGCACGACGACGGAGGATTACTGGCAGGGTTATCTGGACGGCCGGTACACGCACTTCCAGGCCTTGGCGGAGATTTTCGCGCACGCCCGCGCGGACGAGGCGACCCTGCGCCGGCTGGCGGGTCGCATGGAGCTGGATTCGCAGCTCAACGCGGCCCTCAGCCGTTTGCGTCGGAGCGGTTGGCAAGTGGTTATCGCCTCGGCCGGCTGCGAGTGGTACATCCGGCAACTGTTGCAGCCGGTGCACGTGCCGGTCATCATCCACGCCAATCCCGGCGCGCCGCAACCCGGCGGCGGGCTGGCGATGCGGCTGCCGGACACCTCGCGCTTTTTGAGCATGGAAACCGGCATTGACAAGGAGGCGGTCGTGCGCGAAGCGATCGCGCACGGCGCGGTGGTTGCTTTCGCGGGCAACAGCGCGCCGGATCTCACGCCCGCGCTGCTGGTGCCGCCGGACAAGCGTTTTGCGCGCGGCTGGCTGGCCGACCATTTTCGCGAGCAGCAAATACCGTTCCGGTCGTTCGCCAATTGGATGCAAATTGCCGACGCCCTCGCGCGCGACGAGGAATAAGCGGCAATCCCGGCCGTTGCGCCCCGCCTGGCCGGCGGCGGGGGTGGGTCTTCGGGTTGGACCATTGCGGCGCGCGTCCTGCGCGCTTTTACGATTCCGCCCGGCTCAAACCCGGAACACCGCCCCGAGCTTCCGACCGAGCAACCGGTGGCTGCCCGCCAGGGCGACGGCCAGGAATAGCATGGCCCACACCCCGAGCGCGCAGGCCAGGTATTTGCCGGTGCCGATCAACTGGAAGAGTTCATAAATGGTCTTGGTGATCGGGAAGTGGTCCGACTGCTGCGCCAGGATCAGGCTGTCCGAGACTTCCAGCATGCTGAATGCGAACGCCAGCAGGCCTCCCGCCACCAGGTTGGCCGCGATCAGGGGGATCGTGATGCGGCGGGCGGTGGTCAGCGGCCCGGCGCCGACATTGGCCGCGGCCTCTTCGAGCGCGACGGCGGTTTGCTGCAACCCCGCGACCGCGGCGCGGACCACGTAGGGCAGGCGACGAACGGCGTAGGCGACCACCAGGAAGAGCGTCGGATTGACCCGCACGTCGAACAGTTGCTGGGCGAGCGGGCTGTTCCGCACCCATTCCAGGTTGCTCAAGCGCGAGCTGATGGCGAGGTAGCCGAAAGCCATAACCAATCCCGGCACGGCCAGCGGCAGCATGGCGACCGCGTCGAGCGCCCCGCGCTGGGGCAGGTCGGAGCGGACCACCACGAATGCGATGAGCAAGCCCAGGACCAGGCTGAAGCCCGCCGCCAGCGTCGCATATAACAGGCTGTTGCCGATGCCGCTGACGACCATGCCGTGTCCGAGCGCCGCGGCGTAGTTGGCGGTTGTGAATCGGGTCGGGAGAACGGTCCGATACCAACTGCCCGGCTCGCTGAAACTGGTCAGGATCACCCCGATATGGGGCAGCAACGCGAGGCCGATGACCACCAGGAAGGGCAGCCGCGCGGCGGCGGCGCGCCAACCCCGCAGGTCCGTCTGACGGGCGGCGACGGTTGCCTTTCCCTGCATCGCCCACGCCGCGCGCCCGAAGACCAACTTCGCGGCCGTATACAGCAGGACGCTGGCGGCCAGCATGACGAAGACCAGCGCGTACGGAAAAGGATTGGACCCGACTTCCTTGAGCGCGTCGAAAACCTGCACCGCGGCGCAGCGGGTGTAGTTCATGATCAGCGGCGTGCCGAGTTCGGTGAAGCTCCAGATGAAAACCAGCGTCCCGCCGGCGAACAGCCCCGGCATGATCAACGGCAGCGTGATACGGCGGAACTTGCGGAAGCCGTGGCAACCGACGTTTTCAGCGGCCTCCTCCATCGCGGGGTCAATGTTGGCCAGCGCGGCGACGGCATTGAGATAGATCAGCGGATAAAGCGACAGCGCTTGCAGGCCGACCACGCCCCAATAACGGGCCCGGCCGATCCAATCCACCGGCCCGAGGCTCAACAAGGCGTTGAGCGCGCCGTACTGGCCGAGGAGCTGCTGCAGACCAATGGCGCCGACGAACGGGGGCAGGATCATCGGCGCCAGCAGCAGCGCGCCAATCCAGTCCTTGCCGGGGAACCGGTAGCGGTTGGCCAGCCATGCCAGCGGGACGGCGCACAACATCGCCAGCAGGGTCGTGCCCAGCGCGATCAGCAGGCTGTTGCCCAGGCCCTCGGCGTAAATCGGATTGGCGAAAACTCCCAGCAGATACCGCGGCGTGAAACGGCCGTGCTCGATGAAGCCGCCGCGGATGATCGTCCCCAGCGGCGCCAGGAACAAGAGGCCGAGCAGGGCCAGTGTGCTCCAGAAAATGATATTGGCGGCGCCGCGTTTCATGTTCCAATGCGCAGGGATATTCCCTATGGCCTGACTTGGTTAAGCGCCTCCCGGTAGCTGTGCCTGAAAAAGTCGGTCCAGGCGCGCATATATTCCATGCGGTCCATTTCTTTGCCGATGGCCAGGGCGGAAGTCCAGGTCAGTGGTTCCGGTCGGTCCGGCAGGCGCTCCAGTTGCGCCAGCGCGGCGGGCTGCCGGGCCGGGCCGCCGCCGGCCAGGATCGCCGCCCAGGCCGCGCGCAACTCCGCGCCCGAATCCAGGCACATAGTCCGGATCAGGTCGCGCAGGATGTTGAAATGCGATCCGGTCCAGCGCGGCTGGTAGGTGAAGTGGCGCGCCTGTTCATAGGGATTGACGTCGGCGGCGCCCAGATCGTCCGCGCAGTGGCGGCGGTGTTTTTCAAAAGCGGCCTGGGTGGTGGGGTCGGTTGCGGGATAGAAGTCGCGCCGGATGGGCAGGCGGCGCAGGGCAAAGCGTTCCGGGCCGCCGGGTTCGCCCGGCCGATAACACCACAACTGTTGACCCGCCTCGCTGAGGATGAATTCAATAAACCGCACGGCGGTTTCCCGGTGCGGGGCGCCGCGCAGCAGGCCGATCGGGTCGCAACTGACGCTGGATCCGCCCGCGGGTGTGAGATAGACCATCCGCTCGCCGCCATCCGGGGCGCGGGCGCACTGGGCCTGGTAGCGGGCATAGAAATCAATCACCAACCCCGCGGCCGCGTCGCCCTGGCTGACATCAATCGGCACCTTGCTGGCCGAATCCGTGAAGTAGCGTGCGTTGGCGCCGATTCGCTGGATGAGCCTCAGCCCGTCCAGCCAGCCGCGCGCGACCGCCGCCTGGTAAGCCGCGGGCACTTCGGGCGGCATCTCGCCCGGTGGCCGGCCGGCGGCGGCGATGGCGCGTTCATAGCGCTGGATGGTTTCCTCATCATAACCGGCGGCGGTCACGGCCTGCCGGCATTTCTGCTGGATGATCATTTCGAACGCCTTGGCGATACTGCCGCTCTTGGTCGGGTCGGCCGCTCCGACCTGCCGGAAATAGGCGGGATCGGCCAGGTCGTCCCAGGCCGCCGGCGGCCGCGCCACGCCCAGATCGTCCAGCCGGTCCCGGTTGTAGCAGATGCCAAATGACGCGAGCACGCAGCCAAACATGGTGGGCGTCCGCCACTTTTCGCCGCTCATGCCGGCCGGGATCAGCACGCGGCCGTCCGCCGTTTGAAAAAGGCCCGCCGGCGCGTCATCCGGCGGCCAGGGCGGGACGGTCAGGCCTTGTTGGAACAGCAGCGTGTGGTCGTATTCGCCGCCGCCGAAAAACAGGTCCAGCCCGCTGGTGAACGCGCGCGGATCGTCGGTCCGGCGAAAGGCATCGTAAAGCGCGGTCAGTTCCGGCGAACTTTGGTCGCGCGCGAACTTGCGCGCCGTCACGGCGTCGTTGGCGCCGGCCGGCCAGGGCCGGCCTTGCCGCCGCCACCAGGCGCGCGCGGCGTTGATGAACTCGGCGGTGATATAGCGGCTGATCTCCGTTGTGCCGCCGAGGGCGCGCCAGTCCACTTTCGCGGGACGGCCGAACTGCTGCTGGTGCCAGGCGGCAAACGCCCGGCCGAACTCGTAGCGGATGGCCTCGTTCATCGGCGTGATGATGACCACAACCGGATCGCCCGCGCGCCAGGCGCCGGCCTCCGGCGGCCGGCGGAAAAGGAACGGCAGCGCGATTACCAGCGCGGCGGCGATCAGGCTGGGGAGGTGGCGCGACATGGATCAATGGCGGACCCGATGGGACAAGGAACGCACGCCGGCGTCTGTTGATGATTTTCCCATTTGATTCAACCGCCGCCCAGGGTGACAATATCCTCCGGCGCGATCCAGACGCGGGTCGGTTCC
The DNA here is from genome assembly GCA_964570325.1 of uncultured Verrucomicrobiota bacterium. Lineage (GTDB taxonomy): Bacteria > Verrucomicrobiota > Kiritimatiellia > CAIQIC01 > CAZMXS01 > CAZMXS01. The sequence continues at coordinate 42,774 of CAZMXS010000009.1, forward strand.
CGGTGCGCGTCGCGCGCGACCACGCGCGGGTTTAGTTCAAAAAGTTTGAGCGTGGTGACGGTTCCGGCCGGGCCGGCCAGATCAACCTGGTGCTCGGCGAGTTCACCTTGGTAGACCGTGTCGTGCAGGATGGCGTCGAACCGGTTCGGCGCGCCGGGGGGCGGTTGGCCGATGCGAATGTACTCCGGTCGGATCGCGAGGGTCACCGCGCCCGCCGCGGGAAGGTCGCGGGCGTTTTCCGCCGCGGCGCGCAACGGACCGAATGGTGTTTCGATCTCCAACGCGTCGTCGGTGCGCGCGCGGAGCTGACCCGCGACGAAATTGGCCTCGCCAATAAAATGGGCGACGAAGCGGTTGGCGGGCCGGCGATAGACCTCCTGCGGCCGGCCCAACTGCTCGATGCGGCCGTTTCGCAGCACGCTCAACCGGTCGGCCATGCAGAGCGCTTCCTGCTGGTCGTGCGTGACGTACACGGTGGTCAACCCGGCCTGTTTGCACAGGCTCCGGATTTCGGCGCGCATTTCCATGCGCAGCCGGGCGTCCAGGTTGGAGAGTGGCTCGTCGAGCAGCAGGCAACGCGGCCGAATCGCGAGCGCGCGGGCGAGCGCGACCCGTTGCTGCTGGCCGCCGGAGAGCTGGTTGGGCCGGTGGTCGGCGCGATCGGCCATCCGGACCAAATCCAAGGCCGCGTCGGCGCGCGCGCGGATTTCCTTCCGCGGCAGACGGCGCAGTTCCAGGCCGAACGCGACATTTTCACGGACGGTCATGTGCGGCCAGAGCGCATAGCTTTGGAACACCATTCCGGTGTCGCGCCGGTACGCCGGCCGGCGCGTTATGTCCTCCCCGCCGATGCGGATCGCGCCGCGATCCGGCTCGCAGAACCCGGCGATGCACCGCAGGAGCGTGGTCTTGCCGCAGCCGCTGGGTCCCAGCAGGAAAAAGAGTTCGCCCGGCTCAATGGCCAGCGTGATGTCATCCACGGCGCGGGTCGCGCCGAAAAACTTGCTGACTCCTTCGATCTGGAGGGATACCGCCATGCGCGGGATTGTTCCTGTCGCGCGCCGGGGGGTCAATGCCGAAAACGTACCATTCGACAATCCAACCCGGGCTGTGTATTCTGACCGTTACCCACGGCGCGTTTGCAGGTTTGACCCAGCCGGGGAGAGGAAGCACACGATGACCATTGCCGCCGCCGCCAGGACCGAATGGAAGGAACAGCACCGCCACCCCCCCGGTTTTCGCGCCCGCCGCGGGATCAACTGGTTCACGGTTGGGCTCTTGTATGCCATGTACTACATGTGCCGGTACAACTTCCGCTTTGCCGCGCCGGGCATGCGTGAGGAATTCGGTTTTTCCATCACGCAGATTTCCGACATCTGGGTCTGGTTCTCGGTCGCCTATGGCACGGGCCAACTCGTCAATGGGCTCTTCTGCGACCGGATCGGCGGCAAGGCCTCGATGCTGATCGGCGCCGTCGGCACCATCATCGTCAACCTGGTGTACGGGTTCGGCTCGTTCGCGGGCAATTTCGCGACCTTTGCCGGTCTGTGGCTGCTGAATGGTTATATTCAGGCCGCCGGCACGCCCGGCATGGTCAAGATCAACGCGGCGTGGTTCAACCGGGAGGAACGCGGTGTCTTTGCCGGCATCTTCGGATTCATGATCCAGTCCGGGCAGGTAATGATCAGTCGGTTGGCGCCGGTCCTGCTCGCCGGCTTTACCCTTGGCGTCTTCACGGTCGCGCCGGGCACTTGGCGAATCTTGTTCATCGTGCCGCCCGTTTTCGTCGCCCTCGTGGCGGTCGCGCTGTATTTTCTGGCCGCGCAATCCACCGACGAGGCCGGCTATCCGGGCGCGATCCACGACGACGTGGACAATTCCGCCGGCACCACGGTGCCGGTCAAGGAAGCCTTCAAGTTTGTCTTCGCGAACCCGCTGGTCTGGTTCTATGCCGTCGCCTACGGTTGCACCGGCGCCGTGCGCCACAGCTCGGACCAACTTTCCATTCTGTATTTCGAGGATGTGTTGAAGTTTAACATGAAGACCAACATCCCGGACATCGCGGTCAACACGCTGGCGTTGATCCCGATCGTCGCGGTGGCCGGGTCCGTGCTTTCAGGTTGGGTTTCCGACCGGTTCTTCCGCGGTCACCGCTATCCGGTCGCGATGGCCCTGTATTTTATGGAGTCCGTCGTGATCGCGACCGCCGCCACGGTCCTGGCCCTCGGCCTGGTTGGACCCACCACCGGCGGCATCCTGCTCGGCTGCCTGTTTCTGGTGCTGATCGCCATCACGGCCAACAGCACGCATTCGATCGTCGGCGCGGCCGCACCGATGGATATCGGCGGCAAAAAAATGGCCGGCTTCGCCTCAGGCGTCATTGATTCATTCCAATACTATGGCTCCGCGCTATCGCTCTTCATCACCGGCCGCGTGCTCGACGCCACCAAGGCCACCTACGGCTGGAACTTCTGGTTCATCATTATGACCGGCTTCGCCGCCACCGGCGGCTGCGCCATGCTGGCCCTGCTGCTGCGCCAGAATGGGAAACGCGCGGCCATGAAGGCGGTGGTGGCCGCGCTGGCGATTGCGATCGCGTCCGGCCTCGCGGTCGGCGGCTACCAATATCACCGGATCGTGAAGGCGAACGCGGACCGGGCCGCCCGGGAGGTCGCCCAGACCAATGCGCCCGTTGCGGCGCCCGCCCAATAAGGGAGATCATCCATGACCACCGAACATCCCGCGATTCAGGTTTCAACCCTGCAGTTGGGGCTCCGGGCTTTCTGTGTCTGGATCGAAAACCAGTTCGAACTCCGTGCGACCCGCTTGGAATTTCTCCTGCGTGTGGCGCCGGCGGCCCTGGCCCTCGGCGCGCTCGTTTATACCCAGCGAGCCTGGCTCGCGGATGCCGGCTGGCCGGCGCGCGCCCTCGTCTGGATCGCGGCCGGCGGCGTTATGTTGGCGGGGATCATCATTCCGATTGTTCGCCGCTTTCACGACCTCGGCCGCACTGGCGGACTCTTCTGGGCGCTCGCCGTGCCCTACTGGGCGCTCTGGAAATTGACCGGGCTTTTCCCCGGCCTGTGGTGGGTCTGGGTGCTCCTCTGCGCCTGGCCCATCTGGCTCACACTGCAACTCTTCGGCCGGCCCGGTGTTGCGGGTGGCAATCGCTACCCGCGGGTGGCGGCCCAGAATTGAAGGATGCCGCTCTTTTCGTTCAGGGTTCTTCCAGATACAACCGCGCGGCCGTGTAATCAATGGTCAGCCGGTAACGTCGCCAGATTTCGTTGCCCAGCAGCGCGGTCCGCGGCTCGGCCGGGCCGGCCTGCGTCATCGCAATCAGGGTTTGGCCGGTCGGCAACTGGAACCCGCCCGCCGTGAGCGCGCGGGGCGCCCCGCGGACAAAGATGGATTCGCCGCCCACGCCTTGCCCCAATTCGGTCCCGCGGGTGTTGACCCGTTCCGCGATCTGTAATTGCCGCGCCAGTCCATGCGGCAGCCAGAGTCCAAAATCACCGCCGGTATCTACCGCGCATTCGATCCGGTTCGTGCCGAGCCGGGCCTCAAATACCGGCGCCGGCGCGGTGGCGGTCAGGGGGATGGCGGCCAGCAGACGCGCGGAGTCGGGCCGGTAGGTTCCGGTGGTGCGGAAGGTCACCTGCTGCCGATGCAGCTCGAATGTGACCGAGGCGAGCCGGCTCAACAGGTCGCTGCCGATAATCGCCTCCACCAGGTAGCCGGTGGCCCGCGTTGGACCGGCCAGCCCCTCCGCCCGGTCGAGGATGCCGAGCGGGATCGGCCCGCGGATGGCCAGGTCGCCCAGTTCCAGCGAATCCGCGGCGCCCGCGAAAAAAGTAAAATGTCCGCCGGGGCTGAGCCCGGGCAGCCGCTCCAAGGGCAGCCCGGCCGGCGCCACTTGCGCGCGCCGGCTGCCCGTGTAATCCACGACGGAAATTCCCGACCCGGTGTCAATCATGGCCAGGAGCAGGCGACCGTTGATCTGGGCGCGGATGATCGGGAACAGCGTCCGCTGAAACATGCGCACGTTGAGCGGCAGCGTGACGTTGACCGCTTCCGGAATGGCCGGCGCCGCCGTGCGGATGGGGGGGCGCGCCCGCGCTTCCAGCCGTGCCAACTGCTCGGCCGTCAGCGGCGCGCCGGGTGGCAACGTCGCGCAGCCGGGTAACAGCCACGCGCTGCCGGCGATCAGCACCGCGCGGCGAATGGCGCGCGTCCGATGACTTCGGCAGGCGGCGACTTCAATCGGAAAGCGGCAGGCGGAAATCGCAAATGCCCTTTTTCCCATCAGGGCTTCTCGAAATGCACGACTTGCCGGCGGTTATCAATCGTAACCTTGAACGGCGCCAGCAGCCGCCGCCCGATGCGGGGTGTTTCGCGCAGGCCCACACCCGGCACTTCCGGCACCACCGCTTCCACCTTGCGCAAGACCAGGTCGCCGACCGATACTTGGCGGATCGGCTCGGGCGGAATCAGTGGCATGACCAGCTCAAAATCGCCGGCGGAATCGAGGATGATCGGCGTCGGCCGGCCGATGATCTGGCCGTCGCAGGCGAGCGCGCCGCCGATTTCCTTGTAGGGCACGGTGGTGATCAGGTTGGATTCGCTCACGCGGTAGTCCTGCGTCGAGGAGAAGACGACTTGACGCGCGGGATAATTGATCTGCACGTAGCGGAAGACCTTCAGAAAGTTCATCCCGACCACCCCGGCGCGGACCTGGTTGAGCGCGCCGCGGCCGAGCGGACCGAGCGGTCCGTTGGCCATGCGGACATAGAACAGGCAGTTTTCGACGTTGAGCTGGTGAAAGGCCGCCCGGCTGGTGTGTCCGAGAATGCCGAGCACGGGATCGCTCACGTGTTCGGGGGTCTTTCGGAAAATCGGCGGATTCAACGGCACGACGCGGAAGAGCTTGGCGGCGGATAGGTCCATCCAGGAATCGCGCGCGGTCGTGTCAATGAGCACATCCACGGGGTCGAACTCGCGCGATTGCATGGAAACGACCGGCGCGGGATACTTGAACTCCAGCGGACGGAACCCGGACTCCGCGGTCTGGTCCATATGGACCCGGAAAGAACCGGCAAAGCGCGGCTGATCGCCCTCCTGATAAACGGTGAGCGCGAAAGTGCGCGGGTCTTTGCCTTTCTTGACGTAATCCTCAATCTCGACCGTTGTGAACGGTGTGACGGTTTTGGACAGGCTGTAGCAACCGGCGGCAAGCGCCAGCAACGCGAGCCCGCAGAAATGAATTGTTTTCATGGCCCGCATACGTTGCCACGCTGTCGGGAAAGTGCAAAGTGCAAAGTTCAAGGTTCAACGGGCCGCGAGGGATTCCGGCTGGGGTTCGGCGACAATGCGCTCGCCGGCCGCGCCGCGCCGGTTACAACAAAACGACGGTTTGATTTTCCCGGCGCATTTGCGTAAACTTTAAGCTGATGAAAGATGAGGTCAGCGAACCGCTGGTTGGCCGCGGGATCATCCGTCTGGATGGCGTGGACAAGGTGCGCGGTCGGGCGCAGTACACCGACGACCTCGAGATTCCCGGTTGCTGGCACGGCGCGTTGGTCCGCGCGCCGGTGGCGCACGGGCGCTTGCGGGGCCTGCATTTCGACCCCGGATTTGACTGGTCGCGCGTGGTGGTCGCCACGCCGGCCGACATCCCCGGGCCGAACATCGTGGTCATGCACGACCGCTCCATGCCCCTGCTGGCGTTCGACGAAATTCTCTACCTGGGCGAGCCGCTGGCCGTCGTGGCGGCGCCGACCGCGCGGCTGGCGCGCGAGGCGGCCGCGCACATCCGGGCGGATGTCGCGGAGCTGCCGGCCATCCTCCATCTACGCGAATTAAGCGACCGCTACAAGGCCGGCGACCTGGCGTGGACGCGGCTGGCGGAAAAACAGATCGTCAAGGGTGATGTGGCGCAGGGGCTGGCGGCGGCCGATTTCGTCGTCGAAGATGAACACACGGCCGGCCACCAGGAGCAGCTCTACATCGAGCCGCAGGGCATGGTGGCGATCCCGCAGGATGACGGCGGTCTGTTCCTTCAGGGCAGCCTGCAATGCCCGTATTATGTGCAGCACGAATTGCACGAGGCGTTGAATTTGCCTTGCGAGAAAATCCGCGTGAAGCAGGCCGCTGTCGGCGGCGCCTTCGGGGGCAAGGAGGATTATCCAACGATGTTGGGCGGCTACTGCGCGCTCGCGGCGCTCAAAGCGCGCCGGCCGGTCAAGATCGTGTACGACCGCCACGAGGACATCGGCTTCACGCCCAAGCGCCACCCCGTCTGGGTCCGGCATCGCGGCGGCGTGAAAAAGGACGGCACCATCACGGCGTTGCAGGTGGATTTCATGCTGGATGGCGGCGCCTACCTGACGTTGAGCGATGTGGTCATGTTTCGCGGCATCCTGCATGCCGCGCTGGGTTACCGTTGCGAGCATGTCCGGGTCAACGGCATGGTGGCCCGCACGCACACCGTCCCGTCCGGCGCGTTCCGCGGGTTCGGCGCGCCCCAGGCCATCTGGGGGCTCGAGACGCATATTGACCGCCTGGCCCGGGCCTGCGGCCGGGATCCGCACACTTTTCGGCTGCAGAACTGTCTGCGCCTGGGCGATACGACGCCGACGGGCCAGGTGTTGCGCGACAGCGTCGGCTCGCCGGCCGTGATCGAAACCGCGTTGCGGCGCGCGGGGTTTGAGGAGAAACTGCGGCGCTGCTCGCGCGGCCGGCCCGATGCGCGGACCTGGTATGGCATTGGCCTGTCGTTCTTTGCTCACGGCGCGGCCTTCACCGGCGATGGCGAGGTGAAGATCAATGCCCGCGTGGCCCTGGAACTGGATCGGCTGGAGGACGGCCGGCCCGGCGTGATTGCGCGCGTGAGTTCAACCGAGATGGGGCAGGGCGCCCATACGGTGCTGGCGCAAATGACCGCGGACGGACTCGGCCTCGGTTTGGACCGCGTGCGTTGTCCGTTGCCGGACACCGCGCTGGCGCCGGACAGCGGGCCAACGGTTGCCTCGCGCACGACAATGGTCGTGGGAAGCTCATTGTATGGTGCCGCCGCCAAACTGAAGCGGGCGCTGGAAGCAGAGGCCGGCCGGCCGGTCACGAAGGATTCTTTTGAGGACATCGCGGCCGCGTATCTGGCGCGGCACAGCCGGCTGCGCATCGAAAATCAGTTCAAACTGCCGGACGACATTCGCTGGGATCAACAGCAATTCCGGGGCGATGCCTATCCCGGCTACTCGTGGGGCTGCAACATCGCCGAGGTCGAGATTGATCCGCGCACCTTGGTGGCGCGCGTGGCGAAAATCACGGCCTGCTATGATATCGGCCGCGTGGTCAATCCGTTGCTCGCCAAAGGACAAATCGAGGGCGGCCTGGTGCAAGCTCTGGGATATGCGGTCATGGAGCAAATCGGCATCCGCAACGGAAAATACGACGCCGACCGGCTGCAGACGTATATTATTCCGACGACGCTTGATATCCCGGCCATGGATATCGTGTTCGTGGAATTTCCCTACGCGCATGCCGCGCCGGGCGCGAAAGGCGTGGGCGAAATCCCGATGGACGGATTGGCGCCGGCCATCGCCAATGCGGTTGAACAGGCCCTCGGCATCCGGATGCGTGACCTGCCGATCACGCCGGAAAAACTGCTGGCCGCCATCCGCGTTGAAAAACCGGACTTGGCGCGCGCGCTGGGGTTGGAGGTGGGAATGAGGGGGCCGTAATCGGTTGGCCGGAGAAGGCGGTTGGGAAACGGTGAATAGCAGGTCATGATGAAAACCGTTAAGCGAAATTGGAAGGTCAATGGCGAAGTGCGCGCGGTGGAGACGCCACCCATGCGGCGCTTGCTGGATGTGCTGCGGGTGGACCTCGGCCTGAAGGGCACCAAAGAGGGTTGCGGCGAGGGCGAATGCGGCGCTTGTACGGTGTTGCTCGACGGCGCGCCGGTGGTGGCCTGCCTGGTGGCCGCCGGCCAGGTGACGGACGGCGCGGAACTGATGACCGTCGAGGGGCTGGAAAAAACCGAATTAGGCCGGACGCTCCAGCGGGCGTACCTGGAGAAGGGGGCGGCCCAGTGCGGGTTCTGTATCCCCGGCATGCTGATGTCCTCGTACGCGCTGCTGGCGCGTGAGCCCGATCCGGACGAACGGCGGATCCGGGAGGCGCATGCGGGCAATCTCTGCCGGTGCACCGGATACGAGAAAATTGTCGAGGCGGTTCGCTGGGCGGCGGACCAAATGAAGAATTCGAGGTTGAGTGTTCAAGGTTCAAAGGCCTGAATTGAAAACACTGGAAGACATTGCCTGCGCATTCCCGGATTCGCTGGCCGAGGCGTTGCGGTTGCAGGCCGACGAGCGGACGCGCGGCCGCCCGCTGGCCGGGGGCACCGATCTGCTGGTTCAGTGGCAGTCCGGGGTATTGTCGTTGCCGGAGCGCGCGGTCAGCTTGGGGCATCTGCCGGAGTTGAAAGGCATCCGCGAAACCGCCGCGGCGGTTGAGATCGGGGCCGGCGTGACGCACGCGGAATTGCGCGCCTCCGCGCTCGTGCGCGCGCATCTGCCGGCGCTGGCCGCGGCCGCGGCGACGGTGGGCGGCGCCCAGATCCAGGCGCGCGGCACGCTCGGCGGCAATGTGGCCAATGCCAGCCCGGCCGGCGATCTCGCGCCGGCGTTGCTGATCACCGGCGGTGCGGCGGTCGTGGCCGCCGTGAGCGGCGAGCGCCAGGTGGCGCTGGAGCAGTTTTTCCTCGGGTATCGCAAAATTGATCTGCGCCCGGACGAGTTGCTGGTCCGCTTCATTCTCCCCAAGCGTCCGCCGGCGGCCGTGGAAATGTTTGAAAAGCTGGGCCCGCGCGCCGCGCAGGCCATTTCCAAGGTCATGGGCGCCTGCCGGGTGGTTGTGGAGCAGGGGGCCGTGCGCGCGGTGGCGGTGGCCTTGGGCAGCGTGGCGCCGGTGCCGGTGCGGCTGCGCGCCCTGGAGGGCTGGTTGGCCGGTCGCAAACTGGACCCCGCTCTGTTGGACGAGGCGCAGCAACGCGCGTCCGCCGAGGTCGCGCCGATTGATGATATCCGTTCAACCGCCGAATATCGCCGCTGGGTCGCCGGGCGCATTGTCCGCGGTTTCCTGGCCGCGCTGACCCCCGGTTGATCAATCGGCGCGGCTGACCGAAGGGGCTCAATTCTTTCCTGTTGTTTTGAACCCGCTCGCGGGCAACGGCCGATTGCAGAATCTCTGACGCGCTGGGCAGGCGCGAAACGAAATCCCGCCGCATCCGCGGAGGCGGACCGGGATGCAGGATGATCAGGGTCTCTTTCCATATCGGTTCGGGTGGACGGCTTGGCAACCCAATGGCCGCGCGGGGCGCTGATTAGGAGGCACCGCCCGCGGCCCACTGTTCGCTGTCCTTGACTGCATCCCACTCCGCCGGCGTGTTCACATTGCGCAGGATGGCGGCGTCGTCCACCGGCAGTTCCCAGGCGATTTCCTTCAGGATCAAATCCAGCCGCGTATCGTCCGGATCCCGGGCGAGCCAATCCGCGGCGCATGCCCCGGATATCCAGGCGATTTTTCCCGGCCGGCCCTGACAGATCGGCCGAATGGCCGCCGGCCGGTTCTGCGCCGCGAACTCCAGGATGCGGCGAATTGTGGCCGGGAGGATGCCCACCGTGTCCACCGGCAGGATCAAGCCGCCGTCCATTTCTCCGGCGGCGCGCAAGCCGGTTTGAACCGAGGAAAAACGGCCCCTTTCCCAATCGGCGTTCACCACGGTTTCGATGTCCGGCAGCGCGGCGCGGACGGAATCCGCGTCGCAGCCCAGCACCACGATCGCGCGCGCGCAACCGCCGGCGCGCAGCCGCGCGGCCTGTTGCGCCGCCAGCGGCCCGCCCGGCGTCGGCAATAGCGCCTTGGGCCGCCCCATCCGGCGCGAAGCCCCCGCCGCAAGGATGATCCCGACCTGCTTCATTGCTTCATACTCGTACTCCTCCTGACGCGCGTACTCGATCTAAAATTTTTTCATATCAATTGTATATAAAGTTGATATTATTTGGTGCATTCCCCCATCGGGGGTGATAGGCTAAACAACCAAGCACGATGAAAGGAGCCAACATGCAATCGGTCGGTGACAAGCGACCATCGAATGGGTTTGTTTTTTACGGCGGAATCCTGCTGGCCGGATTACTGGCCGCCGGCATGGCGGCGGCCGGCGAGCCGGCCAAAATCCGGATCGGCCAGTTTCCCAACGTCACGCATGCGCAGGCGCTGATGGCCCGGGCCACCGGCGCATTCGACGCGGCGCTGGGCATTCCGGTTGAGTGGACCACTTTCAACGCCGGGCCGTCGGCCATCGAGGCGTTGTTCGCGGGCGCGATTGACGCAACCTATATCGGCCCCAATCCGGCGGTCAATGGCTACCTCAAGTCCGGTGGGGCCAGCCTGCGGATCGTTGCCGGCAGCGCCGGCGGCGGGGCGGCCCTGGTGCTGCGCCCGGAGGCGGGCATCCGGTCGGAGCAGGATTTCGCCGACAAGATCATTGCCACGCCCCAGCTCGGCAATACCCAGGATGTCGCCGCGCGCGCCTGGTTCCTGAAGCACGGCTACAAGCCGAAGGAGAAGGGCGGCACAATCACGATTCTGCCGCTGGCCAATCCCGACCAGTTGCTGATGTTCCAGAAGCAGGAGATTGACGGCGCCTGGACTATTGAGCCCTGGGTCTCGCGCCTGGAACTTGAGGCCGGCGGGCAGATCTTCCTGGAGGAAAAGGATCTCTGGCCGGGCGGCCATTACGTTACCACCGTGTTGGTAGTCAGCCGCGATTTTCTCACCCGCTATCCCGAGATGGTTCGGAAGTTGGTGGCGGCCCATGCGGAGATCACGGATCGGTTGAATGCCGACAAGGCGGCCGCGATTCCGGTGATCAACGGCGAAATCAAAAAGGAAACCGGCAAGGCCCTGCCCGCGGCGGTGATTGAGCGGGCGATGAGCCGCGTCGAGTTCACGTGCGATCCCATGCGGGAGGCCTTGATCAAGTCCGCCCAGGACGCCTATGCGCTGGGCTTTCTGAAGGAGAACCCGCAATTTGATGATTTGTTTGACTTGAACGCGTTGGAAGCTATCAAGCGATAGAGCGTGGTCCGGGTCGGGCGCGCGGGCTGGGCGCGTCGCCCAAGCCCGGACGGCCCGGCGGCTGGGTAATGGCTGGGCCGCCACTCGCTCACGCTCGTGGGTACGCGGGTATGAAAGAGAACGAAACGTGACTCCATCGGCAGATATCGCGGCCAAATTGAGCGTGTCGGACGTCAGCCGGGTTTTCAAAACCGGGCAAGGCGAATTGTCCGCGCTGGAGCAAATCAACCTCGCCATCCGGCCCGGCGAGTTTGTCGTCATCGTGGGCTCATCGGGATGCGGTAAAACCACCCTGCTCAACCTGATTGCCGGCCTCGACCGTCCGACAGTTGGGACTATCGCCATCAATGGCCGGCCGGTGACCGGGCCCGGCCCGGATCGCCTGATGATGTTTCAGGAGCCGGCGTTGTTCCCCTGGCTGAACGTGATTGATAATGTGATGTTCGGGCTGCGCCACCTGCCCGCGCTCAACCCCGCCCAGCAGCGCGAGACCGCGCGTGGCTACCTGGAGATGGTGCAACTGAGCCGCTTTGAGAAGGCGCGCGTCCATGAGTTGTCTGGCGGGATGAAGCAGCGCGTCGCGCTCGCGCGGGCGCTGGCGCCGGACCCGGAGGTGATTTTGTTCGACGAGCCGTTCGGTTCGCTGGACGCCCTCACCCGCGAACGCTTCTATGCCGTTTTGCAGGAGATTTTTATCCGCACCGGCAAGACCGGAATTTTTGTCACGCACAACGTGCGCGAGGGGGCCTGCCTGGGCGACCGCGTGGTCGTCATGACCCATCGCCCCGGCCGGATCAAAACCATCATTCCCATTCCGCTGCCGCGCCCGCGCGATTTCTACGATCCGGAAGTCAGCCGCCTGGCCGGCCGCATCCTGGACGAGCTGCGCGGCGAACTGACGCCGACCGGGGAGGCATCCGATGTTTAAGCGCGGATTCGGCATCGCTCTGTTTTACGTCAGCCTCCTGGTTGTCTGGCTGGCCATCTATTACGCCCGCTTCTTCCCCCCCTATGTGTTTCCCTCGCCAGGGATGGTGGCGGACAATTTGAAATCACTGGCGGTGGATGGCGTATTGTGGCCCAGCATCCGGGCGACATTGACGCGGATGGGCCTGGGCTTCGGCCTGGCGGCGCTGCTGGGGATCGCCTTCGGCTTGTGCATGGGGATTTTCCCGCCAGTCAACCGCGCGTTGCGCTCGCTGTGCCTGGGCTTGCAAATGCTGCCCTCCGTGGCATGGGTGCCCCTGGCGCTGTTGATTTTCGGCTTGCGCGACCAAAGCATTTACTTCGTCATCGTCATGAGCTCCCTGCCGGCCGTCGCGATCGCGGCCGCGGACGGGATTGCGCGCGTGCCGCCGCTGTATCTCTGGGTCGCGCGCACGCTCGGGACGCCCCGGCGCGCGATGTGGCGCCGCGTGATCCTGCCGGCGGCGCTGCCGGGGATCATCACCGGCCTCAAGCTCGGGTGGACGCTCGGCTGGCACGGCGCGGTCTCGGCCGAATTGATCAAATCCAGCATCGGCTTGGGCTTCCTCCTGCACATGGGCCGCGAGTTGAATGATATCGCCCAGGTGATCGGCATCATGCTGCTGACCGTTCTCATCGGCCTGTTGATTGACCGCCTGATCTTTACCCCGGTGGACCGGCGAATCCACCGGGCGTGGGGCCTTGAGGGATAATTCAAATTTCCCGGTTCCCAGTTGACTTTGGCGCCGCCCCGTCCCGGAACCTTGAACGTTGAACTATTCTTTCTTCGGATCCCGGCTCATTAGCGCCAGGACGGCTGCGCGCGGTGGCTTTCCATGGTGGATGACCGCGCAAACCTCGGCGGTGATGGGAACCTCGACGCCGCGCTCCAGCGCCAGTTGCCGCGCGGTTTCGCAGGTCCACACGCCCTCCGCCACCTGGACCATGCTCGCGCGGATTTGCGCGATCGTCTCACCGCGCCCCAGCCGTTCGCCAACGGTCCGGTTGCGGCTCAATTGGCTCATGCACGTGACGACCAGGTCGCCCATGCCGCTCAGGCCGGCGAAGGTCGCGGGTTGCGCGCCCAGCGCGGCGCCGAGCCGCGCGATCTCCGCCAGCCCGCGCGTGATTAGCGCCGCCTTGGCGTTGTCGCCGAGGCCGATCCCGTCGCACACGCCGGCGGCGATGGCGATCACGTTTTTTAGCGCGCCGCCCAGTTCCACGCCGATCACATCGTCCGAGGTATAGACGCGAAAAGACTTCCCGTTGAACGCGGCTTGCAGCGCCCGCGCCCGCACATGGTCGGCGCAGGCAATGGTCACCGCCGCCGGGACGCCGCGCGCGACCTCGGCCGCGAGGCTCGGGCCCGAGAGCGCGGCGACCGGCCCGTGGCGCAGCACTTCGCCCGCCACCTCGGTCATCCGCTGGCGCGTTTGCTCGTCCAGCCCCTTGGTGACGCTGATCACCAGGCTGGCGGCTGGAATCAGCGGCGCGAAACGGGATACCACCGGGCGGAAGAAATGCGACGGCACGGCCAGCACGACTATCTCGGCGCCGGCCGCGACCGCCCCCTCGTCAGCGGTCCATTCAATGTCCTCCGGCAGCGGGACGCCCGGTAGAAACTTGAAATTCTCCCGCCGCGCGCGGAGTTCCGCCAGGTATTCCGGGAAAGGGCCCCAGACCCGCACCCGGTGCCCGTTGCCGCGCAAGGTCAAAGCCAGGGCCGTGCCCCAGCCGCCGTCGCCGATGATCGCGATATGGCTCATGTTGGCTCTCCATGCCGGCGTGTCAAAATCAGAGGTCAGAAGTCAGAGGTCAGAGGTCCGCGCGCCGGATTTGATCGGTTAATGCATATTTTTCTGCTCTTGGCCAATCTTGGCTGACATCGAAAATCTGCATCGCCAACGCATATGCCTTATTGTAAACGATCAAATCCTTCGCCGACTTTATCTGCATTCTCTCATATCTCCTTATTTACCCTCTGCCCCTCTGATCTCTGCCCTCTGCCAAACTCAAACCGATGCTCCGTGCCCGCCAGCAGCCGCTGGATGTTGCTTCGATGCCGCCAGATAACCAGCGCGCCCAGCACCGTCAGCGTAATCGGCAACACGCGTCCGCGGCCGCCGTACAACCACCACCCGGCGGCCGGCACCGCGACCGCCGCGCCGATCGAGGCTGCCGACACGATGCGGCTGGCCAGCAACAGCGCCACCCACACCGCCAACCCGATTCCCACGGCGGCCGGCGCGACGCCCAACAGCACCCCCGCGCTGGTCGCGACGCCCTTGCCGCCCTTGAAGCCGAGATAAACCGGCCAGTTGTGCCCGGCGAATGCGGCGCAGCCGCACACCAGCCCCAGGTTTTCCAATGCTTGGAAATCCGGGTCGAGCATTTTTCCAATGATTGGAAAAACAAACGCCGGCACAAACCCCTTCAGCGCGTCCGCCGCGAACGTGACCATCCCCAGCGGTTTGCTGACCGACCGGAAAACATTGGTCGCGCCAATGTTGCCGCTGCCGACCCGCCGGATGTCCACGCCCTTCAGCCGCGCCAGCAAGAGCCCGACGGGGATCGCGCCCAGCAGGTAGGAGACCAGAATCAGTCCGATAGCGACGGGCCAGCTCATAATCAGACCTGAAACTTGAAACCTGAAATCTGAAAGGGGGCTTCTTTTATTCCGGTTTCAGGTTTCATCCCTCAAGTTTCATTTTTTTCTTCCACCCATTTCACGGCCTCGCGCATCAATTGCGCGGCCGTCTCGCAGTTGAGCTTTTTCTTGATGTGCATCCGATGAACCTCGACGGTGCGCTCGCTGAGCTCGTATTGCGCGGCAATATCGCGCGTGCTCAAGCCGCGGCCGATGCACTCGAAAATTTCGCGTTCCCGTTCGGTCAGGCTGTTCACCGGGCCGCCGCCGTCGGCGGCCGGCTGGGCCAGGCTGCGCAGAACCTGCGGCGCGATTTGCGGGTTGATGTAGATGTCGCCGCGCAGCACGGCGCGGATGGCGTCCACGATCGCATCGTCGGCATTCTCCTTCATGACGTACCCCAGGGCGCCGGCGCGCAGGGCGCGCTCGGCGTAGATGGTCTCGTCGTGCATTGAGAGCACGAGCGCCCGGGCGGGGAACCCGCGGGCGCGGGCGTCACGGATCAGGTCAAGCCCGCTGCGGTCCTTCAGGGTGATGTCCACAAGCAGGATGTCCGGCTGCAATTCGGGGATCAGCCGCATCGCCTCGTCGTAGCCGGCGGCCTCGCCGCATACGCGCAGGTCCGGCGCGCGGGCGAGCAGCGCAGCCAACCCGCGGCGCACGATCGCATGATCGTCTATGATCAGAATGCTCGCGGGCCGGGTTGGAGCTGGGTGCGGGGTCTTGTTGCTCATCGCTAAACCAATAGCGACAACCCGGAATAAAACATAGAAAAAAAGTGCTTGCGCCGGCGCGCGGCGATGCCGGTGGAGCGCCTATCCCCGCGCGCAAGCATCATCCCGGCGCTCCGACGCGCGACTTTCCACAGGCGAGCGTAAGCGAGTGGAATGATCCCGCCGGTTGGCCTGGCTCTCCTGCGGCCACTCGCTCCCGCTCGTGGGTACGCGGGTGCGGCCGGCTGACGGTTCCTCGCGATCCGGCCCTATTTTGGAGCCTGACCCTGGAACTTGGAACAGACGACGCGCGTGCCGCCCCTGACGCCCGCTTCTACGGTGAGGTCGGCGCCGATCATTTCCGCGCGGTATTGCATGATCCGCAGGCCGAGGCCGCCGCGCGCCGAAGCGTCCGGCGGCAGGCCGGCGCCGTTGTCGGCGATCGTTAGCCGGTCCGGTTCGAGGGTGATGACGATTTCCGTTGCCTGGCCATGCCGGGCGGCGTTGTTCACGGCCTCCTGCGCGATATGATAGAGGTGGATCGCCGCCTTTGGCTCAATCGTTGCGCCGTGGCTGCGGTCCGCAAAACAACAGGCGGCTTGGAAGAGCCGGCCGGATTCGTCGGCCAGTTGGCCCAGCGCCGCAGCCAGGCCGCCGGCTCCGAGCTCGACGGGGGCCAGGCCGCGCGCGAGGCGGCGGACCTGCGCGACGGACTCTTTCAGGATCTCGCCGATCTGCTCGGCCTCCTGGCGGGCCGTGTCCGCGCCGGGCGGCAGGTC
This sequence comes from uncultured Verrucomicrobiota bacterium, assembly GCA_964570325.1. Lineage (GTDB taxonomy): Bacteria > Verrucomicrobiota > Kiritimatiellia > CAIQIC01 > CAZMXS01 > CAZMXS01. The sequence continues at coordinate 59,021 of CAZMXS010000009.1, forward strand.
GTTGCGCAGGGCGCGGCTGAGATAAACGGCGCCGCTGAGCTTCTGGCCCAATGAATCGTGGAGATCCTGGCCGATGCGGTTTTTTTCACGCGTGCTGATTTCCAGGATTTCGCTTTCCAACTGCATCCGCTCCGCCATGACTTTGGCCAGCAGCTCGTTGGACCGGCGCAGATCGGCGGTGCGCTGCCGGACGATTCGCTCAATCCGGCGCCCGCGCCCGGCCAGCAGCGCCAGCAGGAGGGTCAGCAACAGAGTGGAGGCCAGCCCGGCGGCGAGTACGATCTCCGGTTGGCTGGTGCGGCGCGCGCCGATGAAATCCGGCCCGGCGCGACAGCGGAACAGCCAGGGCCGGCCGGCCACCGGGATGACGCCGCTGAAGCTGAACGCCGTCGGGGGCGAAGCAGGGTCCGCCGGGCTGTCCGCCGGGCTGAACTCTGTGGCGATGCCGCGCGCGGAGGGACCGGGCGCGGCGCGGCGCATGATCGCGGCGGGGTCGAAGAGCGCGATGGCAAATCCGTACAGGCGGCCCGGCGGCGGGACCGGCCGGCCGTCCCAGACCGGGTACATGATCGGGGCCATGATGTAATTCAACCGGGCGGCATTGTCCGGGCGCGGCGCGGCCGCCATGGCGAAGCTGCCTTGCTGACGCATGGCGACGATGGCTTCAGCGGCTTGCGGCAACGCGCCGAAATCGAAACCATCCGGCACGCCGAGGCCGCCGGCCGGGCTTTGATAGGTTAGCGGGAAATATTCCGGGCGCTGGCCGGCGCGGCGGAATCCGCCCTGGCCATCGGGCTCCAGCACGGGTTCGAGCGCGGGCCGCAGCGCATGCGGGATGGCCTGGGCGAAGCCGAATGCGTCAAGGACCGCCTGCTGAAACTGCATACCTTTGAGGACGAACTCGGAGAAGTCGGCGGCGCTGATGCGATCAGAGAGGGTATGCAGGCGGCGGATCGAATCCAGAACATCCATGAACAATCGGATTTCGCGCTCCACGCCGGCCTGGAGGTTTTGCGCCTCGAGCCGGAACTCGTCATTGATGATGCGGCGTTGATAGACGACGCGGCTGTGCCAGGCCCAGAAACTGACACTGATGCCGGAAACGGCGACCAAAACCGTCAGCACCCATGGCCAGCGGGCGGCGCGGTGCGGGGTTGGAGTGGTGCCGTTGTTCATGGCTTGTCTGGGAAGATGGCCACAAAAAGCGCAAAAAGACACGAAAAAAGAAATCGGCGGGATGAAACCGGGAGCAGGGTGGAGAAAAGGCGCCTGGCAACGTACCTGCGAGCGTGAGCGAGCGGAGAGCGGAGGCGACGAAAAGCCGACGTCGCAACCACGCGCCAATGCACGTTTGACGGATTTCCATATATTACATATGGTATTCCATATGAAAACAACCTTGGTGCTGGACAACGAGGTATTCCTGCGGTTGAAGCAAGCGGCGGCGGAACGGCGGCGGACAATGTCCGAGTTGGTGGAAATGGCGTTGCGCGATTCGCTGGACAAACGACCGCGGGTCCGATCGGCGCTGCCGCCCCTACCGGTGCATCATGGCGGCGGGGCGCGGGTGGACGTGGCCAACCGGGAGGCGTTGTACGCGTTGATGGAGCGGGGGGGCGGTGATGATGCTGGTTGACACGAATATCCTGGTCTATGCGGCGGATGCCGACGCGGCGGAACATGCGAAATACCGGAAATTCCTGCTTGAATGCCGGTCAAATCCGGAGCCTTGGCATCTGACTTGGGGAATCATATACGAGTTCTTACGGATTATGACCCACCCCCAGGTTCTGCGCCGGCCGTGGACGCTGGCCGGAGCTTGGGATTTCATCATGGCTCTGAATGCCTCGCCATCCTTGCGGATATTGGTGGAAACCGATCGTCATCCGAAAGTCGTCGCGGAGATTTTGAAGATTATTCCCCATCGTGGCGGGAACATTGTTTTTGACGCGCATGCCGCCGCCTTGATGAAAGAGCACGGAGTTCGGCGTATTTGTTCAAAAGATGGCGATTTCCGCCTGTTCTCATTCATCGAGATTGTTGAGTAGCCGCCGGCGTGAGCCGGTGGTCCTCCGGCCACATCCTTACGGACGCGGCTACGGGCGGACGCGGTTCCTGCGACATTCAGTGATGCGAATGGATTGTGATTTCATAGCGGCCACCAGTTTGACGAACTCAGCGCCCACGGATTTGGGCGCCACGATTCCAATCGCAAATTCAGCATCTGATACATTCATTTCAGTCGTCCCTGGTAACAAAAATCGAAAAAGGCAACGAATCCTCCTGCCAAATTTAATCACATCCTATTGTTTATCAATCAATTGCAAATTACAAATCGGAAATCGCAAAATTTCGTCATCTACGTATTGACACGTACGCAGCGTAAGCGTATTCTCTTATTCCAGAGTAAGCGGAGTGTCGTAAAAAAATTGGAATTTTTTGTAGACACGCCGTGAAGAATGGGGCATAACAGTCCCCAACTGGAGGAGACAAATGAAGAGGATCGTCGTAGGAGTCCTTGCATTGCTCGTGATCGGAACGATGGCTTTTGGTCAGACTCAAGTCTTGAGTCGCAACGCCGTCGGCTATGTCAAGCTGGATCTCGTTACCAACTACAACATGATCGCTGTCAACTGGCTCAAGGTTGGCGCGGCTGGGATCAGTGTGCAGGAGTTGCTTGATACGTCGAGCATGCAGAAGGGGAATAGCTTTCTGAATGCTGATAATCTTATTCTATGGGATCCGGTTGGTCAGGGTTATCAAACATTGTTCCTCTACAGCTCGCCGGGGTCTCCGGCTTGGGATGGCAAGTGGGTTGCCCAGGGTCCGGTGATTGCGACCAATATGCTTTACAATGGAGATGCTGCGTGGTTCCGGCGTCGTGGCAGCAGCAACATTGTTTCCTATATCATGGGCGAAGTTCCGGCAGACTCCAGCAATGTCACAAGCTTTGTTCAAGGCTATAATATGTTTGGTTCCGGCTTTACATCTGATTTTGAGATAAATAGCCCTAGTAACAACTGGACTGGTGCTAAAAAAGGCAGCAGCTTCTTGAATGCGGATAATATCATCATCTGGGATGCGTCTGCTCAGACGTATCAAACATTGTTCCTCTACAACTCGCCGGGGTCTCCGGCTTGGGATGGCAAGTGGGTTGCTCAAGGGCCGGTGATTGCTACAAATGTGCTCAAGGTCGGACAGGGAGCATGGTTCCGTCGGCGTGATGCAACTCCTTTCAATTGGAGTGAGAAGAAGCCGTATACGTGGCCGAATTAAGCTAGTTCGGCAGGTGAATAAATAGGAGACGAAGCAAATGAGGAAAATGGTAATTGTTGTTATGTCATTGGTTGTGGGGGCCGCTGTCGCCTTTGGGGCTGCGTCCATTAATTGGGCAACTGATCCGTCCGGGCAGTATTTGAGGAATCAGGCAGATACGGCCTATTTGACGGCCAATCAAAACGGCCAGTCTTTAACTGGGTTTATCCAGTTGCTGTATTTGGGTCCCAATAATGTTTACGATGGCCTGTATGTGGGTGCTAATACGAACGGTGTGATGGGGGATGATCGTGTTGTTATGACGGCATGGGTTGGCGCTGGTTACATGACCTCATCTGCTAATGATGGGAAGTTTCAGATGACCGGAGCGGTTAACACCTATCCGTTGGGTTCGTATTTTGCGATTCGGTTCTTTGATACGCCTGCGTCTGATTACGCAAATGGGTTTATTCCAACCTCTGGCTACTACAGTTGGATCGCTACGGGCCTTGTTAATGGCGCTGCTGGCGCATTTATATCAACGCAGGATCCGACTGGTGTGGGTATTGATGAGTTTGTGATCAATACAGTGAACAATGCCAACATCCTCGTTCCCGAGCCGTCCACGATGTTGCTGGCGCTCTGCGGTCTTGGCGCGCTGTTTGTCCGTCGTTTCCGCAAGTAAGAGTTAGTTGGTCCTCTTAATTGTCTCAAACGCTCTGCGGGGGAAAGCCCCCGCGGAGCGTTTTTTTTATCCTGTAGCCGCAGCCGCGAGGCCGTGAAATACCTGATTATCGAGGCTGTCCACAGGCTTCGCCGGCGCGTACGGAGGCGTATCGCGTAGCTGCGGTCGTGAGGCTGCGGATGGCGGGCCCCCGGCTTGCTGTTCTGGCCGTGAACGTGCTTTTGAAAGGGCCTTGCATCATCACTAGTTCGCTCTCAAATAAACAATTGACCAGGTTAACACATGTGTTAACATGCCGGCGTGAAAGCAATCAGGTTCTACACCACCGTCACGGGGGGGGCGCTGTCCCGTGCAAGAGCATCTTGACAACTTGCCGGACAAGACCGTTCAGAAGATTGCCTGGGTGTTGCGCGTGGTTAGAGACCTGGATCGTGTTCCGGCCAACTATCTCAAGAAACTGGTCAACACCGACAACCTATGGGAGGTCCGAGTTGATGTTGGTCACAACACGTTTAGATTGTTGGGCTTCTTTGATGGACGGGAATTGATCGTACTAACCAACTCCTTTCAGAGGAAGACGCAACAAACACCGCTCGCCGAGATCCGGCTAGCAGAGGGACGCAGGGCAGACTACCTAAGACGGAGATAAGACCATGGATGATCTAGAGAGATATATCGAAAAGCGGAAGAAACGATCTCGCGCATTTGGGGACGGGTTCGAGACCGGATACGAGCAATTTAAGATCGGAGTCATGCTCCGAAAAGCTCGTGAAGACGCGGGCCTGACTCAGGACGAAATTGCCGATCGGCTTCGCACGAAGAAATCGGCGATCTCTCGGATTGAGAACCATGCGGAGGATATCAGGCTCTCAACGCTTGAGAAATTCGCCGAAGCTATTGGCAAAAGGCTGAGCCTGAAAATTGCCTAAGCGAACAAGGCGCTGCACCACTACGTTTTTGCCGGGGCGGTAAAAAACGAGGGTGAGCGCTGACGTTGTAAAACATGCTGATGCCGGGGTGGGAAATTTGGAGGCGTCTATGCATAATGAATTTACCGCGATTATTGAGCGCGACGGTCGCTGGTTTATCGCGTATTGCCCGGAAATTACCGGGGCGAACGGACAGGGACGCACTAAAAAAGAGTGTCTCAAGAGTTTGGCCGATGCCATTGCGATGATCCTCGATGATCGTCGCCAGGATGCGATGCGCGGAATCCCTGCGAAAGCCGAGCGGGAGTTGGTGGCTGTCGGATGAAGCAAAAGGAACTTGAGTAATCTGAGGTGACAGTTTAGAAATCTCATTGATGAAATATATACAGCGAGAATTGTCGCGGCAGGTGAAACAGGGCGCCTTGCACTTTCCCGCCGTGGTGCTGACCGGCCCGCGACGGGCGGGCAAGACGATGCTTTTGCGCCGGCTTTTCCCCAAGGCGAGTTACTTTCTACTTGAAGACCCCGATGTGGTGGGGCGGCTCCGGGCCGATCCGCAAGGATTCCTTGACGCCGTGAAGACGCCCGCGATTCTCGACGAAGTGCAGAACGTGCCGGAGGTATTTGCTTTCGTCCGCTCGCGGATTGACCGGCAGCCGCGGCGGATGGGCCAGTGGTTGCTCACCGGCTCACAGGAAGCGCCCTTGATGCAGGGTGTCGCCGAGTCCATGGCCGGACGTGCGGCCGTCCTGCAATTGCTCCCGTTCTCGACGCGCGAGACGGCGAAGGTGACGCTCTTGCGCGGAGGGTACCCCGAGGTGGTGGCGCGGCCGCGCGGGGCGCGGTTGTGGTTTGCCTCGTATCTGCAGACGTATCTGGAGCGGGATGTCCGGATGGTCACTGCCGTGAAGGACCTCGCGACGTTTCGCCGCTTCATCGCCCTGCTGGCCAGCCGGCATGGGCAGATGTTAAACAAAACCGACCTGGCCGCGCCGTTAGGTGTGAGTGTGCCGACCATCGCGCAGTGGCTCGGTGTGCTGGAAACGACCGCGCAGATCCTGATTGTGCCGCCGTTTTATGAGAACCTTGGCAAACGCTTGGTCAAGTCGCCCAAGGTGTATATTGCAGATTCCGGCCTCGCGTGCCACTTGCTGGGCATTGATACGGCGGAGGAACTTGAAAGATCTCCGTTTACTGGAGTGCTCTTCGAGGGATTTATCGCGGCGGAGATCGCCAAGTGGCAGGTTAACGCCGGTCTTCGCCGCGAGCTTTACTATTTTCGCGACGAACAGGGGCTGGAAGTGGACTTCCTTATGCCCGGTCGCAGCGGTTCAGTGATGCTGGTGGAATGCAAGGCCGGGCGCACGGTCACGCCAGCGATGGCGGCGCCGATGAAACGGTTGGCTGAAGCGCTGAAACGAAAACGCGGGGAAGCGTCGGCCGTGAATATGTTTCTGGTTCATCAGGAAGTGAAGGCCGGCACGCCAACGCAAGCGGTTGCACCCGGTGTTCGCGCGCTGCCATGGCGCAGATTTCTCGATGAGGTGTGAGCCGAAATCCGGGAGAACGAAACTGCGAAAGGCGCAAAAGCCGCGAAAAAATCCGCAAATCAGCTCGATTTCGCGATCCGCTTGAGTAGCATTCATTCGCCGGTTTCACCAGTCGTCGCTTCCCAGGACAAAACACGCGCAATTTCGTCCCTTTCGATTTAATAGTTGCAATATAAAACATTGTATTTGATATTGCACGGTATGAAAAGGGCTTGTGAAGGATTGCTGGCGGAGCGTCTGAGGCAGTTCCCGTGTGTGGCGATAATCGGACCGCGGCAATGTGGCAAGACGACGCTTCTGGGCACCTTGCCGGACACATGGAAGCGTATAGATCTTGAACAACGCGCCGATTTTCAGGCCGTGTCTCAGGATCCAGATTTATTTTTACGCCTGAACCCATGCCGGGTCGCATTTGACGAGGCGCAGATATTGCCGTCGCTGTTTTCAGCGTTGCGGGTGGCAATCGACAGTGCTCGTACTGAAAAGGGACGATACGTCATTACCGGCTCCAGTTCGCCCGCGCTTTTGCGCTCGGTGTCGGAATCGCTGGCGGGGCGCATCGCGATCATCGAAATGGCGCCGTTCAGTTGGTCGGAGATTTGCGGAGAGCGCAAGGAATCGTTCGTAGAAAGGCTGATGGACCGCCGTGTCGCCCCGAACGAGTTGATCGCCGGCTTGAAGCCGCGTGGCGATATTCGCGAAGCGCACCGCTATTGGTTTCTTGGGGGCTATCCCGAGCCATGGCTGGACGGGACCGCCACGTTTCACTCGGCGTGGATGGAGCAGTATATTCAGACCTATCTTTACCGGGATGTTGGCCGGCTGTTTCCAGGTCTGGATCAGGTGCGGTTCCGTCAATTCCTGCTTCTGCTCGGCGGGCTATCGGGAACCGTGATCAACCACGCGGAAGTGGCGCGAGCCCTCGGGGTGTCGCAGCCGACGGCGCGCGACTATTTCGAGATCGCGCACGGCACTTTTCTCTGGCGTCGCTTGACGGCTTGCACCCGCGATGCCACGCATCGGCTAGTCAAGCATCCCAAGGGTTATTTACGGGATTCGGGGCTGTTGCATCATCTGCTGCGAATCCCGGACTTGGACGCCTTGCTTGGCCATCCGCGCATGGGGGCGTCATGGGAAGGCATGGTCATCGAGGAGGTGCTGCGCCAGTTGACCGCATTGGGGGCGGGGTTTGACGCGTCTTTTTATCGCACGTCGTCCGGCGGTGAGGTTGATTTGGTCATTGAGAGCGATTTTGGTCCGATTGCCATCGAGATCAAATACACGCAAGGGGCCGACTGGCGCGATCTGCGCGCGCTGCGCAACTTCGTGGCGGAACAGAAATGCCGCGTGGGCGTGCTGATCAGTAATGATGTCGCCCCGCGGTTGTATGACGATAAAATCGTGGGCGTGCCGTTTGTCTGCCTGTAGATATACGCGGGAACAGCATTCATTCACCCGGTTGATGACTCATTTCAAGGTCACGGCGTAGATCTTGAACCCAAATCGCGAGGCGACTGGCACGGCTCGCGGGTTCACTTGCCGCAGCCAGGCGGGTGGGTCATGGCGGGTGGCCAATCGTGAACCCAGCGTCATTCCGATGCCGTCGCCTCCCATCATCCCGTACTGGCAATAAGACCAGTCGGCTATGACATTCGGGCGAGTGTCGACCAGCACGTATTTCAAGCCACGGGATCTGACAACCTGCTCAGCCTTGAGTTCGCCATAATCGGCAAAGAAGTCGGCAGCCGCATGCAAGCCGGCGGCGTTGTCCCAGTACAAGCCGCCGGTTCCAAGCAGGTTCCCGTAGTATTGGTAGTAGGGCGTTTCAAAGCCGCTCAAGATCGGAATGCCGGGGCGGCCTGAGATGGCGGCCAGTTCCCAGGCAATCGAGCGCAGCGCAATGGCCCGGCCCAATGGCGGCGGTATTCGGCCGGCAGCTCGCATCTCCAGCAGTTGCCGCCATTCGGGCACAGCCTGCAGCAGGCCGGCGGATACGAGCAGCAACAGGATTGCCGTCTGAATGCTCAAAGATAACGTCCGGCTTTGCACCATGGCGATGATCGCGAACACAGCCGCGACGGCGCTTAATGAGACGGTGGCGTTCAGCCCCGCGAGGCGGTTGTATTTCAGCGCGAGGACGGTGGTGACCAGGGCCGGTACTACGCCGGCCAACAGAAACGCGCGCCAGCGCATGGGAAGCGTCCGGTTCAATAGAAACGCCGCGCCGGCGAGCGCAATGGCCGGCATGATTCCAAAAAACTGGAAGAATTGCAGCCATCCGGCGGCGCTGGCCAGGGATGTGGTGGATTTGAATTCCCGAATGCATTCGTGAACCCGAACGATGAATGGATCGCGCAAGGTGTTCCACTCCACGGGGCCGACAGTCAGCGCCAGCGGAAGGGCGAGGATGCCGATGAGATCGAGGGCAATGGGCAAACACCGCTTCATGCCGCCGGCCGCGATATCAGGCGCTTGTGATGGCGGCAGGGTCGCGGCCTGTCGCGCGCGAATCCATGCCAGCATGCGAGCCAAGCCATCACCCCCGCAGAACCAGGCCAGCGCATATAGCGGATGATTGACTTCCAGCCGCATTCCCATGTGGTTCGGGAAATACTCGAGGATATAGAAAACCAGCCCGGTCAGGGCGCCGCTCATTCCCCAGGCGCGAATGGCCGCGTCGGGAAAACCGCCGCGCGCGAGCCACGGCAAACCGAGCAGGATTGCCAGGCCGGCGGCGGCGATTACCAGCGAAGAAAAGCCGGCTTGAATCCACAAGGCAAGACCGCCAAAAACGCCTGCGGCTATGAACCAACCGTGTGGTCGGCAACTTTCATTCCGCGCCCAGCGCAGCCATCCGGCCAGCAGGCAGAGGAGCAATCCCAGCACCATCAGATCGACCAGCCCGGGATGGTCGACCCGGCCAAACCGGAAATCACGGCGCAAAGGCCACGAAAGCGCGAAACTCAGCAGCAGCGCGGCAAAGCCGGCAATCCCGACTCCGCGCAGTGCCACGGCGGCGATCAGCAACATGGCGGCGAACTGAACGATTGGATTACACCAGAGGGCGGCGGGCTCAAGTTGTGCGTCCAGCGTGGCGCGCGTCCATATGATTTGCACCCGTGCGATCAGCAGGTTCAACCAGCAAAGGCCGGAGTGCCAGGTGTTGCCGCGCCCATAGGGGGCATTGTCCAGTTGCGTGTGCCGGATGCGCCACTGGCCGGTTTGCCGCATCTCGCGCGCGTATGAAATCCAGTAGAATGAGTCGGGATCGATGAAGATCAGCGGCGCTGGCTCGGCGGTCCGGACGAATCCCTGTTGGGGATCGGCCACGATTTGCCGGGAGGGCTTGAGCCAAGTTTCGTTTTTCAGCCAGCCGTCGAAGGCAATAATGGCAATGGCGGCGAGCAGGATGAGGATGGCGGCTGATAGGCGGATCCATTTCATAGGGCAAAGAGGAAATAGCCACAAAAAGCCCGAAAAGTCACGAAAAGTCGGGGTGCCCCACCTGCGTCAGATGGCGGATTTCTTGGCGTGTTGCATGCTTTGATGGTATAGATTACACAAGATTATGAAGATCAGGCATCTGGCGATGGCGGCGTGTTTGCTGGTGGTGCTGGCCGGATTGTTCCTCTGGCAGCGCGCTGCGGAGCGACCGCCCAATCTGCTCTTTATCACCCTCGACACGATGCGGGCCGATCATCTGGGCTGCTATGGCAATACCAACGCGCTGACGCCCGTCTTGGACCGGTTGGCGGCCGACGGGACGCTTTTTGAGCAAGTTATGGCGAGCTGCCCGGTTACATTGCCTTCGCACGCGACCATGTTTACCGGGCTCAATCCGCCGGAGCATGGATTACGCAACAATGCCCGCGGCAGCCTGGCATCCACCATCCCGGTGCTGGCCGAAATCCTCAAGCGCCGCGGCTATCGGACCGGCGCGATCATTGCCGCGCCCATTCTCAGCGCGAAATACGGATTGGCGCGGGGCTTCGATTACTATGACGATCGCGATACCGGATTGCGCGACGAGCATGAAGGGGTGCCGCTGTATGGACCGGGTGACGACCAGGATTTGCGCCGCTATCGGCCGGGCAACGAGATTGCTGACGCGGCCCTGGAGTGGCTGAGCCGCGCGGACGGCGCCGCCAAGCCGTTTTTCTGCTGGGCGCACTTCTATGATCCGCATCAGCCCTATCATGCCCATACCAACTTGTTTGGGGCGCGGTTTGTGAATGCCGAATATGACGGCGACGCGGCCTTCATGGATATCCAGATCGGGCGCTTGCTTGAGTTCCTTGACCAGCGCGGCTGGCGTCAGAACACCATTGTGGTCGCAGTGGGCGACCATGGACAGGGATTGGATGAACACAACGAAAAAACCCACGGCTTCATGCTCTACAACACGACGATGCAATGTCCCTTGATCATTGCCCCGCCCGGCCGGAAGGCGGCGGGCCGGCGCATCGCCGCCTTGCTGCCCCTGGCGGACCTGTTCCCGACGGTATTGGAATTGCTGGGCGTCCCACCGCCGCCGGATCATCCTGCCCGCAGTTTTGCCGCCGCGTTGGGCGGCGCGGTCGTTGCCTCGCGGCCCTGCTATGGGGAAACGATGTTGCCATATCAAGGCTACGGCTGGAGTCCGCTCTGGAGCTATACGACGCCGGAATGGAAATATATCCGCACCCCGGAGCCGGAGCTCTATGATCGCCGGACCGATCCACGGGAATTGCGCAATCTGGCGGGCGAACAAGCCGCCAAACTGGCGGAGTTGGATAGCCAGTTGACCGCCATGCAGGCGGGCATGCGCCCGGCGGCAGCGGCGGCAGTTACCTTGAGCGCGGCCGACAAGCGGCAGTTGCAGAGTCTGGGATACACGGCCGGCGGAAGCGCCGACGCCGGGCCGGCCGATTACCGGAAGCTGCGCGACATCAAGGAGATGATTGCCATTCCTGACATGTACGGGATGATGATGACCGCCTTCCGCCAGCGCGATTTCGGGGAGCGAACTCAAGCCTTGTGCGAGGAACTGATCCGATTGAGCCCTGAAACGGCAACGTTCCACAACGATCTGGGGACGATCTGGGTCAATCGCGGCGACTTTCAGCGCGCCGAGGAGTGTTATCGCGCGGCGTTGGCGCGCGATCCTGGATTCCTGGATGTGTACAATAATCTGGGGATTGCCCTGGCCCGGCAGGGACGGTTTCCGGAAGCAATCGCCGAATATGAAGCGGCGCTGGCGATCCAGCCGCAAGAGGGCAAGGTGCTGGCCAACCTGGCGATCACATACAACGATTATGGCTATGCCCTGGGCCGCCAGGGGGATTTCACCGGCGCCGTGGAACGTTTCAACCAGTCGCTGGCGTTGAACCCCAACGCGGCGGAGACGCATCAGAACCTGGGGGTGGCCCTGATGGGGCTGCGGGACTTTGCGGCGGCCGTTGCGCAATTTGAGATGGCGTTGAGTATTCGGCCGAATTATCCGATTGCGAGCCACAACCTGGCGATTGCCCGGCGGCGTCTGGCGGGGGAGAGCGGAAATGAACAACAACAGAATTGATCGCGTGCGGTTCGGCAGGGCGCGCGCGCTGGCGGGCGCCGCATTGGTCGGGGTCATGCTGCTGGCGGCCGGATGCTCCGGGAAGAATGAACATCCGAATCTGCTCCTGATCACGATGGATACCACGCGGGCGGATCGGATCGGCTGCTATGGCTGTTCCCATGCGGTGACGCCGGCGCTCGATGGCCTGGCGCGATTGGGCGTGGTATTCGACCGGGCTTACACCTGTGTGCCGATCACTCTGCCGGCGCATGCCTCGATTATGACCGGTCTCTATCCGCCCGAGCACGGCCTGCGTACGAACGGCAAAAATGCCTTGGGGCGCGATATCCCCACGCTCGCGGAAATCCTGTTGCGGGAGAACTATCTGAATGGGGCGTTTATCGCGGCCAGCGTGCTGGCGCCGGTATATGGGCTGAACCGGGGTTTTGATGTGTATGATGCCGGTTCCAATACGGTTTCGGCCCTGGCCAATCCGATGCTGGCCGATCAGCAGAACCTGCCGTACCGGCGGGGCGATGAGGTTGCGGATGCGGCGTTGCGCTGGTTGGGAAGCCTGCCCCCTGGGCAACGCTTCTTTTGCTGGGTGCATTTTTATGATCCCCATCCGCCCCTCCACATGTATCCGGAACTGTTCCGCGACAGCCTGACCAATGCCTATGACGCGGAAGTGGCGTTCATGGACCGCCAGATTGGACGGTTGCGCCAGTTCCTGGTGAACCGCCGGCTGGATACCCGGACCATTGTGGTGGCGGTGGCCGATCATGGCGAGGGCCTGGGCGACCATGGTGAGGAGTCGCATGGCTTTTTTCTGTACAATACCACGCTGCGCGTGCCGATGATCATTGCCTGGCCGGGCAAGGTCCGGCATGGTGTCCGCAATGGCGGGACGGTTGGGAGCGTGGATCTCTTGCCGACCCTGCTGGATCTCATGGGGATTACGCCGCCGGAGGGCCGGCGGGACGAGTATGCCCGGCGGAGTTTCGCCAAAGCCTGCCACGGGATGCCGCTGCCTACCCGGGAATATTACGCCGAAACCATTCTGCCCTATTTGAACTTCGGTTGGTCGCCGCTTTTCTCACTGGTAAATCCCAGTTGGAAATACATCCGGGCGCCCGCCCGCGAGTTGTATGACCTGCTGACCGATCCCGGCGAGCGCATAAACCTGGCCAGTGGAAGCCCGGCGACGGCCGCGGAAATGGACGATCGGATTTCAGTTCTCCAGCGGCAAATGCTGCCGGGCGCGGCCAAAGGCATTCGGTTGAGCGACGCGCAGCGGCGTCAGTTGGCCAGTTTGGGCTATGTTGCCGGGACCCAGTTCGACGAACTGCCGGATGAGAAAAAAGAGCTGGCTGATCCGAAGGACATGAAAGAGATCATTGAACTTCAGTCGGCCGTGTTAACCCGGCTGCAGGCCGGCGATACAGGGGATAAGGTTCTGGCGATGTGCCGCCAGATCATCGCCGCCAGCCCGGGGACGGCCATGTTTCATGAGTGGCTGGGCTTGATCCTGGCCGGCCAAGGCAACCTGGGCGCGGCCCGCCAGGCTTTCCAGGAGGCCTTGAAAATGGCGCCCAATGAAGTGACGGCGCACAACAATTACGGGCTGGCCCTGGCGCGCCAAGGCGAGTTTGCGGAGGCGATCGAGCGTTTCAGCGAGGCGCGGCGCCTGAATCCCATAGATGAATCGGTACAGCAGAATCTGGCCACCGCCTGCAATCAATATGGGATGAAACTCGGGCAGGCCGGTGACTACACGGGCGCCGTGAAGTATCTTTCCCTGGCCGTGGAAGCCCGGCCCGGTATGGCCGAGGCGCATCAGAATCTGGGTTCGGCATTGATGGGGTTGCGGCGCTATGACGAAGCGATTCGCCAGTTGGAGGAGGCCTTGCGCATTCGGCCGGACTATCCGACTGCCTTTCGGAATCTGGAAACAGCGCGGCGGCTGGCGGGCCGGGATGAGGGCCAGTGATCAGTAATCAGATATGACGGCTGGATGGCCGCGCCGCCACCCGCCCCGCCGGAGCGCGGGCAGGAGCCCGCGTTCAATTGGTTCTTCTAATCGGCCATCAAGGGGTCGCGGTTGCGCCCGGTTGATTGGTGCCGGCCGGCGCGGACGAGTGCTTCTTGTACCAATGCTCGGACCGTTTGATGTGGCGGCCCAGTCCGAGATCGGTGGCTTGCTCGAAGTAGGTTTCAAAGCCTTTGGGGTCGAAAGTGGTCCCCATTTGATCCAGTTCCGCTAGGTTCACGAAAGGACGATTGCAGCCGCGTGGATCTTTGGAATAGCCGATGCCGAACAGGAAGCCGATATTCCGCATGGCTTGCTTCTTGAGCCGGAAGATAAATTGATCCGGCGCTCCTTCCGCGGGTTTGAGCAAGTTGACATTGACCAAGGCCCAGCGACTTTCGGGCGCGACGATACTGTATTCCGCGATCGGATTGGCCGGCGCCACCAGGGCGACGAAACAGACATCTTCCGGGGTCATCAGATCAATCAGCTTCCGGCCTTGATCGAAAAGGTTGGCTGTCGGGTCCGGCTGCGTCTCGACCGCGCGCACCTTGGTCATCAGGAAGGTCTCGAGATGCGCGCGCACGGCCTCCAGCGTGTCGTTATCCACGGCGCCGACATTGATTAGGGCGATTGTTTTTTCAACGGGTTCCTCCGCCAATGCCGCCGGCGCAACGGCCATCACGGCCAACCCCATCATGGCCAAAGCCAATAATCCGCGGATTTTCATTCCATCCTCCGAACCTTTGGTTATGGAAAAATACGCCGGCTGATATTATCAATCAGTTTTGAAAACGCAAGCCGGTGCGGTTTGTCATGGAATGGAGCCAAAAAAACATGGCCTGGCTGTTGGCCGCCGTCCTGGTTTTGGGCGCGGCGCTGCGTGTGATTTATTACCGCGAGATACGGTCAGCGCCCGAATTCGGATTCCCGGCGGTTGATGCGGGTTATCATGATGCCTGGGCCCGAGCCGCCGTCAGCGGCGACTGGAATCCGACCAAGCAGAATGATGTGTCCGCCATACCCGGCAACGCTTATCTTCGGCCGCCGGGCTATACCTGGTTCCTGATCTGGGTTTATCGAATTTTCGGGCCGAAATATGCCGCCGTCCGAATCGCTCAGATGGGGCTGGGATTGCTGAACATCGTATTGGCGTTCGCGCTTGGGCGGCGCCTGTTTGATATGGCAACCGGCTTGATCTGGGCGCTGATGATGGCCGTTTACTGGGCGTTCATTTACTTTGAAGGCGAACTCCTGGAACCGACGGTTTTGATTACATTGAGCTTGGCGTTGATGCTCGCGCTGGAAGGCTGGCGCCGGGATCGTTTGCCGCGGCAAGCAATCAGCGTCGGCGTCTGGCTGGGGCTATTTGCCGTTACCCGACCGAATATCCTGCTGTTTGCGCCGGTGGTCCTGCTTTGGCTGGGTTGGAACGAACGCTGGGCGCCGGTGCGGGCGGTCAGGGCGTCGGCCTTCTTTATCCTTGGGATGGCGGTCATTATCCTGCCGGTCACATTGCGCAACATTATCGTGGCGGGCGACCTGGTGCTGATTTCGTCCAATGCCGGGATCAATCTTTACATCGGCAACAATGAGCAGGCGGATGGTCTGTTTATCGGACATGTGCCGGGGTCCGATGAGTTTGGGACCAGCGACGTCTATCCGGAAATCGTTCAACGGATGGAGCGCAAGGAGGGGCGGCGGCTCAAGTATTCGGAAGTATCGCGTTATTTCAGCCGCCAGGCTTGGGATTATATCCGCGCGCATCCGCGCGCGACATTCAGGCTGCTGGTTCGAAAGGCCCTGCTGTTCTGGGGCCCGTTGGAGACCGGGCATAATAAGTCCATTTATTACGACCGGGCTTTCTCGCGGTTGCTGTCCCGACTGCCGTTGGATTTCGCGGTGGCGCTGGCGCTGGCGCTGCTGGGCGCGGCGACTTGTTTTTGGCGGCATGCGGCTTGTGCAGGCTTGCCCCGGTCCGGCAACTCAAGCGCCATGCTGGTTTTGATCCTGCTGTTTATCCTCGTGTATTTCGCATCATTTCTGCCTTTCTTTGTTACGGGCCAATATCGTGTGCCGGTCATTCCGTTTCTGATGCTTTTCGCGGCCTGGGCGGTGCGCGGCTGGTTCGGCTTGTTGGCGGGCCGGCGTGGGCGGGCGGCGCTGGCCTGGCTGGCGGGGCTGGCGCTGCTGTACGCGTGTGTTTCGGTTAATTATGCCGGCTTCGAGCCCAACCTGGCGAAGTGGCATTTCGATCGTGGGACGGCGTTCGGCAAGCAGGGCCGGACAGCGGAAGCCGAGCAGTCGTACCGGGCGGTGATTTCCGCCGACCCGGCGTCGGCCGAGGCGTGGATGAATCTCGGACTGGTTGTTGAAAAACGAGCCGGACCGGAGGCGGCGGAGCCCTATTACCGGCGCGCGCTGGAACTACGGCCTGACCTGGCCAAGGCCTACAATAATCTGGGCAACAACTTGTTTCGCCAGCATCGGCTGGCGGAGGCCGTGCAATGCTATCAATCTGCGTTGACCTTGCGCCCATCAGCCGCGGATGTTCACAAAAACCTGGCGGCGGCGTTGCTGGTCCTCAACCGCCCCGCGGAGGCCGTGCCCCATTTTGAGGCGGCGTTGCGGCTCGATCCGGACAGCCCGCGCGCGGAGGCCGGGCTGGCGGAGGCGTTGGGGAGGCTGGACCGCAAGGCCGAGGCGGCGGAGCATTTCCGGCGGGCATGGGAACTGCAGGGGAAGAAGAAGCCGCCCAATCTGAAACCTGAAATCTGAAACCTGAAAATATGAAACCTGAGTGGGCATGCCGGTGCGGATCCGGTGGGACGAACCGTCCCCGGTGAGCCGCGACGATGGCTCAAGCCTGGTCGGGGAGAAAAAAACAGAATTTTTAGTGTATTTTCATGTTTTTTATGGCCATTCTTTGCGCCTATGAACCCAGTTGAGGATAGTCTGTCAACATTGACCCGCGGGCAGCGGTTTGTCCGGGCGGTGCTGATTCCGAACGCGACGGTTTTTGTATCGAGCGCCTGCATCATGATTGTTGAGCTGGTGGCCGGCCGCGTCATCTCGCGTTTTGTCGGCCAGTCGCTTTACACGTGGACTTCCGTGATCGGCGTCGTGTTGGCCGGCATTTCCGTCGGCAATTACATCGGCGGCGTGCTGGCGGATCGCTACAAACCCGCGCCCACGATTTCGTTGCTGTTCATGTTTTCGGCCGCGCTGTGCATGTGCATCCCGGCGCTCAATGCCTGGGCCGGCGGCCGTCTTTTCCTGTTGGAACGGGATTGGCCCGTCCGGATTTTTCTCCATGTGTTCTTCACGTTTTTCCTGCCGTCGTGCGCGCTGGGCATGATCAGCCCGGTGGTGGCGCGCATGGCGGTGACCCAGTCGGCGAAAACCGGCCGGGCGATCGGCGATGTTTACGCGTGGGGCGCCGCCGGCAGCATTTTAGGCACTTTTCTGGCCGGATATTATCTCATTGCCGCGCTGGGTACGTTCGCGGTGATCGCGGTGGTGTCCAGCGTGCTGGCGTTGATGGGGTTGCTGTACGCGGCCCGCTCCTGGGCGGCCCGTTTTTTTTTTTGCGCTAACGCTGGTGGTCGTGGCCGGAGCGGTGACTGACGGCCCCCGCGCGCTGGCGGTGGGCCGGCTGCTGGCGTTTCGCGAGCCGGTGAATCCGGAGCGGCTGGTTTTGTTCGACCGGGAAAGCCAGTACGAGCGGGTATTGGTGACCGCCCATCCGCGCGCGCCGAATTTCCGGGTGATGATCCTCGACAAGCTGCGCCACAGCGGCGTCAATCTGCACGACCGGCTGGACCTGTTGGCGGAATACACCTGGGTCTACGAGGCGGTCATGGCCAAATATGCGCCGACTTCCCAACCGATATCCGCGCTGGTGATCGGCGGGGGCGGTTACATCATGCCCTATTACATCGAACGCACCCGCCCCGGCAGCCGGATCTGCGTGGCCGAAATTGATCCGGTGGTGACGGAGGCGGCCCAGCAGGCGTTCGGGCTGCCCACCAATGCCGCCATCGAAATCCACAACATGGACGCACGGAACCTGGTTGCGGACCTGGCGCGCGACCCGCGCGCGAACCGGTTCGAGTTCATCATGGGCGATTCGATCAACCACCACTACGTCCCGTTCCATCTGACCACCCAGGAGTTTAACGCGCAACTGGCGGCCCTGCTCGATACCAACGGCGTCTATATGCTGCATTTTGTGGACAGCCTGGCCGCCGGCCGGTTTGTAGGGTCTGTTATCCGCACGATGCGCGCGACATTCCCGCAGGTGTATGGGCTTTCCCTGTCCGCCGATCCCGCCACGATCAAGAACCTGATGGTGATCGGCGCCTGGCGCCCGCTCGACCTGGCCGACATTCCCGAACGAATTCGCGCCCGGCATCCGCAGTTCGCGGGCTTTGTGCTGACGCCGGCCATGCTGGACGAGGCGGCCGGCCGGCCCGGCGCGGTGGTGCTGACAGACGATTACGCGCCGGTGGAGAACCTGTTGCTGAATGTGGTGCGCGGCAACGATGAGGATCGCTTCCAGAAGTACTACGAGTTGAGCCTCGCGGCCGGCGCGCGCGGCGATTACACCGGCGCGGTGGCCGCGCTGGAGAAAGTGCTGCGGCGGAATCCCAACCATGCCGACGCGCTATATCACATCGCGCGCAACCAGATGCTGGCCGGCGAAAGCCGCGCGGCGTTGGCGACTGCCGACCGCCTGCTCGGCGTGGAGCCGCGGAGCGGCCGCAATCTGGCGCTGCGGGGCGAGATCCTCGCGCGGCTGGGGCGCATGGACGAAGCGTTGGCCGCCCTGGAGACGGCCGTGGCGACCGCGCCGGCTGAAACCGAGGCCCGCAATGCCCTGGGCATCCTGCTGGCCGCGCTCGGCCGGCCGGACGCGGCGCTGGAACAGTGGCGCGAGGTGCTTCAGCGCGCGCCGGCCGATGCGACGGCGCATTACTACGCGGCGCAACTGCTGTTGTCACGGGGCGACCTGGCGCAGGCCGCGCGCCATGAGGCGGAAGCCCGCCGCGCCGATCCGGAAATGCGATCCATCAAGCGGATGTTCATCCGGCTGCCGACGACCAACGCGGCGGATCTGGTGCGGCAATACTTTTAGCCGGCGGGACGCGTCGCGCTGCCGTTGGGGATTTTTTGGGGGGGCTGGGCCGATCCATTTTTCCCGCAGCAATTCTTGTATTTCCGCCCGCTGCCGCAGGGACAAGGCGCATTACGGCCCGCCGGTGTAGCTTCCAGTTGCCGGGCGACCGATCCGGGCCGGCGCAGGTAAAACGGCGCAAGCGCCACCATGAAAATTGCGAGCGCGAGAAACTGCCGGCCGCCGGTGCTGAGAAAGAGTTTCCAGAAAGTCAATCCGGACCGCGGGCCGAAGAATTCATCCAGCATGGCGATATTTTCCGGCGTGCCGTGGATGCGGACCCGAGCCACATCGCCGGCGAAGGCTTCGACCGCGCCCCAGAGCAGCGCCAGCGGCAGGTCGCTCAGCTCGACCAGGACCAGCAAGGGGAAGGCCAGGGCCAGCGCCAGCAGCCGCCGGCGCCAGGCCAGCGGCCAGGCCAGCAGCAGCATCAAAACAATCGCGGGCGCGATCAAGACCGAGGTCGTGGAGGTGTGGACATCGGTGGTCAAATTGGTTTGGAAGCGGCCCCGCCGGTCAGTGTGCTCGACCGGCAGGGCGAAGGTGAGCTGGAGGTCGGCCCCGCACAAATCCAGGCGTTGCACCTGCAAGGGCGTGAGCCATTCCAGCTCCGCCTTGAACAACGGCAGCAGCGGGCGGATCAGCCACTGGCCGGCGACCAGCATGGCCCCGGAGACCAGCAGGAAGGCCAGCGCCAGGCGCAACACCAGGCGGCGAATAAATCGGACCGGGCTACCGGTCGGCTGGAGGGGTGGATTGTCCAAAGCGTTCGATCCAGAAAAGGAAAAAAGCCACGCCGATAAAGATGATGACGACCTGCCAGAAATACAGGTGCGCGAAGTCGAACCACGCCGGCCGGTAACGGAAGATGTAGTAGAGGCTGATGATCCGGACCAGGTTGACGACGTAAATCAAAGCGATGCCGGCGGCGATGCCTTCGAGCTTGCGGCGCGCCGGCATGAAATAAGCCGCGAGGGCGGCTATCACCAGGATCATGGTTTCAATTCCTTCGCAGCCTTTCGCGATGCTCAAGCTGATGCCCGGCGCCGTGATGGCGTCCCGCCGGGCAACGGTTCGTTCGCCGGGCGTGCAGAGATTGATGATGCGCGAGGCGGTCCCGGCGTTTAGGCGATGGATGATGAACCGCGAGACGTATGGCGTGGAAACCAGGTACAAGCCCATCAGTGCCGTGAAAATGACCGCGAAGCGGACAAAGAACACGATCGGCCGGCGATTAGTTTGAAAAAACGATGAGTTCAAAGTTCAAGGTTCCAATCTACAGTATCAATAGCCTGTAGATTGCATTCAGCCAACTTTGAACTTTAGACCTTGAACTTTGAACCCGGTTTTGCGGAGCGCCAGTCCGGCCAGCAACAGGGCCATGATGCCCAGGCCCCATTCCGTCAGCGTCGGGATCTGGGCCGCGGCGGTCGAGATGCCGAACTCGCCGATGGCGAAACCATAGGCGGTACGTTCGACCACGATATGGATCATGGCGATTGTCTGGGTTTCGCTGCCGGTATAGAACCCGAAGCCGTTGGCGCCGGCGCTGCCGGCCACCATGATGGGCCCGGAGGATGTGCCGTCGTTGGCCGTGGCGGTGATGGCATAGTTCCCCCAGCGCTCGGGTTCGATATAGAAATAGAAGGCCGTGGTGTTGGTCGGCAGGTGGAGCGTGATGTTCGTGCGGAACCAGCCGGCGAATACCGGACCGGTGTAGCCGTGACTCCAGGTCAGCCAGGAATCCGGCACAGTTTGCTTGGTCAGGTTGGCGGAAAGCGTAAGTTGGCCGGGGATCGGACAGCCGGGAATGTTGGTGGTGGCGGCGCCATCAGCCAGCGCGGATTGGGGGGCGGGGTCGAAGCGGGCGACCGGGATGGTGCCCAAAACGGGCGGTGGCGCGGTCAGTCCGAGGTTGACGAAGGTGATTTCGGCGCGACCGACGGGCGCCAGAATGAGGAATGCCCCAAGAATCACAAGAAAATGCCGCATAAGCCCCCCCATGTATGTGAGCCGATTATACGGCAATTGGATGTGGCTGTTCAATCGAATAGCGGGGCAGGGCGCCGTCGTTTGGGCGGTTGGATCAGGAGCCGGTCAGAGGCTGTGAACGGGTCACAGCGCGAGTCCGATGCGCACGGCCTGGTCAATGTCCGCCCAGGTCAGATTGGCGTTGCGCAAGTCGGCATGGAAGAGATTGGCTCCGCGGAGGATGGCCCCGTGCAAGTTGGCCCAAACCAGCTTGGCATTCTGCAGATTGGCGTCCTTCATGATCGCGTCCTTCAGCGCGGCATAGCTGAGGTCGGCGCCCTCCAGATTGGCGCCGATCAGGTTGGCGTCCGTCAAGTTAGCCTCGCACAGATTGGCGTTAATGAGCGTGGCGCGGAAGAGATTGGTGCCGCGCAGGTTCGCGCCGCGCAAATCGGCGCCGCACAGGTCGGTTTCGCGCAGATTCACGCCTTGGAGGTTGGCCATCGCCAGATTGGCGCGGTGAAGATTCGCGCGGCTCAGGCAGGCGCCGATTAACCGGGCGAGGTCGAGGCGGGCCCAGGAGAGATCGGACGAGGACAGGTTCGCATTATCGAGCACGGCTCCGCTGAGGTCCGCGCCGCACAGATTGGTATGCAGCAGCGAAGCCTCCCGCAGGTTCACCTTGATCAACGTGGACCAGGAGAGATCGGCCTCCGACAATTCCGCTCCGAACAGATTCGACATACGCAAGTCCGACCGGCTTAGATCGGCCATAAACAGATCAACACGAGCCATGTTTGCGTTGATCAGGACGACCTCTTGCAGGTTGGCGAACTGCAGTCGCGCCCCAACCAACCGGCCATCCTTGGCGTAGTCAATGAGCTCATCCGTGGTCATTGTCAGACTTCCACCGCTGGCTATCTCATGAAGAGACCCCCTGCGTTAATAAAAAACACCGCCTGCCTATCATGCAGATTAACCATAGAATCGGCCGGCCCGCGCGCGGCTTAATCCGGCGGGCCTCCAACCTTGCACTTTTTTCCCCAGGAGCATTTTTTTCCGGCCCCTCGCGTATTGTTGGCGGCAACCATTTTATTTTTTCGGCCGCTGGACGTATTATATTAACACTCGCGAGGGTGTGCGATGTACGATGCTTCCATATCCGGGTTGCGCGCGGCGGAAACGCGGCTCGCCGCGGCCGCGCATAACACCGCCAATATCAACACCGAAGGTGCGCGGGCCTGGCGCGTGCGCCAGGCCGAATTGCCGGAACGCAGCGGCACGGCGGCGCGCGCGGAGCGGACGGAATTGCCGCCCGATCTGCTGGAGGACTCCATCGAACGGATCGGCGCCTTGCGTTATGGCCAGGCCAACGCCGCCGCCTTGCGCGCGCAGGATGAGCTGACCGGCATGATCCTGAATATC
This sequence comes from uncultured Verrucomicrobiota bacterium, assembly GCA_964570325.1. GTDB lineage: Bacteria > Verrucomicrobiota > Kiritimatiellia > CAIQIC01 > CAZMXS01 > CAZMXS01. The sequence continues at coordinate 81,580 of CAZMXS010000009.1, forward strand.
CGCGCCTGAACACCGGTGCAACCGCTGGCGCCACGGGCCGCTTTTTGCTGGTTGAGGTCGGTTGGAGCATCCGTTATCCTCCCTCCGCCGGTTTGAAGCGGTGGAGATAACGGCATGGCGCACAATACAGATGCGGATTGGGAACAATTTGGGCAAGAAGACCCCTATTATGGGGTTTTAAGCCATGACAAGTATCGGCAGGGCAATCTGACGGAAGCGGCATTGCGCGATTTTTTCGAAAGCGGCCGTCAGCACATTGATTTTGTGTTCAAAACGATTCGCGCCCATGTGGATCCCGCCTTCAGGCCGGACTGCGCCCTTGATTTCGGTTGTGGGGTGGGGCGGTGCTTGGTTTCCCTGTCCGCGCAATGCCGGGCGGTGACGGGGATAGATGTCTCCGATGCCATGTTGCAGGAGGCCCGGCAAAACTGCGCGAAGTTCGGGCTGGCCAATATCGAACTGGTAAAATCCGACGATCAGCTTTCCGCCCTGACGACGGCTTACGACCTGATCCATTCCATCTTGGTGTTTCAGCACATCCCGCCGGCGCGCGCGGTCGGAATTTTTGAGCGTTTGGTCGGCCGGCTCAATGATGGGGGGGTGGGAGTGATCCAGTTCCCTTATTTCCGCGATGTGCCCGCGACGGTGCGGCTGCTGGGCGCCTTGCGTAAACGCGTGCCGCTGGTCAACAACCTCGCCAACCTGGTCTATGGCAAACCGTTCAACGAGCCGCTAATGGAAAAAAATGTTTATGATATTGGCCGCCTGCTGGTTATCCTGCAGCGCAACCGGTGCGGTAATGTGCATCTGGAGTTCCAGGGCCGCGGTGACCTGCTCAACGTCATCCTGTTCTTTCAAAAGATCAAGGACTGGGTCGCGTATGAACCGTTTCTCGAAGGGTGAATGGTAAAAGGCAAACCGGAAGGATGAATTGGAAACTTGAGACCTGAAATTTGAATGGGGAAGAGTTTTCAGATGCAAAAATCGTTTGCGGCGGAGCGTGAAATATGGCCATTAAACGAAAAAAAATGACGGGACAGGAATTGAATGCCGGCCGGTTGACCTATCTGGTGACCGGCGGGGCGGGCTTCATTGGATCGCACCTGGCCGAGCGGCTGCTGAACCGCGGGCATCGGGTATTGGCGGTGGACGACCTGTCCACGGGGTCCATGAACAACATCCGTCATCTGCTTAAAAAACCGGGCTTCCACTTCAGCCGTTCCAGTATCATGTCCGAGGTGGTGCTGGACCGCCTTGCTTCGGAAGCGCAGATCATCGTCCACCTCGCCGCCATGGTTGGCGTGGAGCGGATCATCAGCAAGCCGGTGGAAACCATTGAAACCAACGTGCGCGGGACCGAGGTGGTCCTGGACGCCGCCTTGCGTTATGGGTGCCGCGTGATGATTGCCAGCACCTCGGAAGTTTACGGCAAGGGCGCCAAGATCCCCTTTAACGAGAACGACGACGTTTTGCTTGGGCCCACCTGCAAGAACCGCTGGAGCTACGCCGCCAGCAAGATGGTGGATGAGTTTCTCGGGCTGGCATATCAGCACGAATACGGGCTGCCGGTGGTCATCCTGCGGTTTTTTAACACGGTCGGCCCGCGCCAGACCGGCCAGTATGGCATGGTGATCCCGCGCCTGATCGGCCAGGCCCTGCGCGGCGAGCCCATGACGGTTTACGGCGATGGCCGGCAGTCGCGCTGCTTCTGTGATGTCAGCGACGTGGTCCGCGCGATTGTGGCGCTTTCGACCCATCCTGACGCCGCCGGTCGCGTGATCAATATCGGATCGCGCGAGGAGATTTCCATTCTCGAACTGGCCCGGAAGATCAAGGCGCTGACCCGGAGCCGTTCGCCGATCCAACTGATTCCTTATGAAAAGGCGTATGCGCCCGGTTTCGAGGATATGGAACGGCGCGTGCCCGACACCGCCCTGGTCCGGCGCCTGATCGGTTGGGAACCGGAAATCCCGCTGGCGGAAACCTTGGTGCGCGTGCGGGACCAGATCCAGGCGGATATGAAGCGGTGATTAAGGAGCAGTATTCAGTAACCGGTGATCGCTGATCGCTGACGACTGATTATTGTCTCAATATGTCAGCTTGGAAGACCATCGTTATTTCTTTATTGCTGACCTTGCTGGTTTGGGTGTGCTTCTCCTGGCCGCTGCCGCGCTATGTGGCTGCCGGCATCCCGTCCTCCTCAACTAATTTGGAAAAAGGCGGGGTGCGGGCCATGTTTCAGGGTGATCATCTCCAGTTGCTTTACAATTACTGGATATTCGCTGACATGCTGGCCGGCCAGACGCCCTGGTTTCACAATGTCTATGAGTTCAACACCGGCGATGACGCCGCCCGGCGGCAGGGGGGGAGCTACAATGTTCCTTTCTCGCTGGTGTTCGCGGCCGGCTATGCCGTGGGCGGACGCGCATTTGGTTGGAACTTGGCCGCGTTCTTTTCGCTTTGGATCACGCATCTGTTCACCTGGTGGCTGCTGCGCAACTACACGCGGCGCGACGCGGTGGCCGCATGGATGGCGCTGATAGCGGTGGCTTTGCCCTACCGTTGGGCTATGCAATTGGGCGGCAGCCCCGCCGGTCCGGCAATGGCCTGGGTGCCGTTCCTGCTGCTTGGGCTGGAGGCGCTGTTCCGCCGCTCCAGTATCAGGGGCGGCTGCGTCGCCGCGCTCGCGATCCTCTTTTCCTGGTGGAATGACAGCCACGTATTTCTCTTTAACGTGCTGCTGCTGCCCGCCTGGAGCCTGTTGGTGCTGGTCCAGCGCGAGCGGCCGCTATGGCGCGAGCGCCGTGAGTGGGCGCGCCTCGCGGTGGCGCTGTTGCCGCTGGCGATGGTGACGGGGGCGGTGGTGCTCGCCAGCCTCATCGAGCTTCGCGCGGCCGCGGCCGCCACAAATATCGGCACGGGTCGGACATGGCGGGAGATCGCGCTTTTCTCGCCGCGGCCGGCGGGGTTGCTGGCCTGGCGCGCGGCCGGCAACGATAACGCGGCCTACGTGGGCTACGTGGCGCCGGTGCTGATCGCGGTTGGCCTGCTTGTCCAACTGGCGCGATTCAGGCGCGCTCCGCGCGCCGAATGGCGCGCGACCGTTGTCATGCTGATGCTGGTTGCCGGCATGCTGCTGCTCGTCGCGCTGGCGCTTGGCGCATACGGGCCGGGCGAGGGCCGCCTGTTCGCCATCGCGCGCAAGTTGGTTCCGCCGCTCAACAAGGTGCGCCAACCCGCCAAGCTGCTGATCCTCCTGCCCCCGTTGCTGGCGGTCGGCGCGGCCTTCGCGCTGGATCGAATTCTGAACTTATGGCGCGGCCGGTTCGCGCCGGGCTTGCGGGGGGCAAATTGGGGTGAGGGTTTGTGGCCGGCCGTTGTGGTAGCCCTGCTTTTTTTGATTGAGTATGACTTCCAGGTGCGCCCGACCATCTGCCTTTTGGATACGCAGCAGGCGGCCTATGCGGCGGTCGCGGCGGATGCCGCGCGGGCCGGCCGGGTTCCGCGCGCGGTGATCGTTCCCCTCTGGCCGGGCGATTCATCGTGGGCCTCGCTCTACGAACATTATGTGTCGCTCTACCGCATCCGGATGCTCAACGGTTACCGGCCGGTGGTGGCGCGCGATTACATTACCAATGTCTTTGAGCGTTTCGGTTACATCAATCTGGGCGAATTGCCCGACGACCGGCTCGATGAACTGCGCGCCCGCGGATTTGATTACATCATCCTGCATGAGGATGCGTTCCCCGAAAAGGTCAGTCCGTTTCCGGTGGCTTTCACCTTGCGGCGGTTGTTGGAGCATCCCCGCCTGGACTTGCTCCGGCAGGCGGAAAATGTCTGGGCGTTCAAGATTCGCGATCAACCGGTCGAAAAAGCAACGCCCGTCGGCGACTGGAACGTGTTCTTCCCGGGCGGGCCTTACGAATTGGATACGCCGCTGCCCGCCGATTGCGTCGTGGCGGGCGATGCCACGGCGACCGGCGACCGCTATGCGCGCCTGACGCCGGAAGCCGGCGCGTTGCCGCTGCGCAAAATGATCCATTGGAACGCGCCGGACCCCGCGCTGCTTTTCCGGGCGCGCGGCCACGGCGAATTGAAGATCAAGTTTCTTTATGACTCCGGCGCGGTGGCGACCCAGTGGCTCGAGCTGGCCACGGATCGCTGGGACTGGCGGCGGGTGGACTTGCCCGCGCCGGTGTCCGGGCGCTGGGTGACGATCCAGGCGGCGTGCAAGACGGGCGCGGTTGACTTGGACGCGATGATCTATGTCTCTGGCGCGTTGCCCGATCTGGCGCCGGGGGCCGGTTGCCGGCTGCCCGCTCCGCTTTTTTATCACGCCGGTTATACCGACCTGGCCGGCCATGGCGTTTGTTTCCGGTCGCGCAATGAGCCGGATGCGGGGATATTTTACGGTCCGCGCCTGCCGTTGCCCGCCGGGCGTTATCAGTTGGAATTGGAATATGAATCGCCCGCGCCCGCCGGCACCGTGTTGGGCCGGTTGGCGCTTGACGGGGGCCGATCCGTGCCCGTGGCGGCCGGGGGCGCCGCCGTCCTGGAATATACGGCGCTGGCGGGCGACCCGCCGCTGAACCTGGTTTTCTCCTATACGCGCGCCGCGGATATGGTGATCCGCGGCGTTACCATCACAAGGATCGAATAATGGTGCCGCCTCGTTTGTGCCGGTTGGTGTTCGCGTTGCTGGACGGGTTGTTCCTGGTCATGCTGGCGATTTCGGCGCTGGCGTGGCTGCTGGATCCGCTGAAGTTGCCGGCCGGCGCGCGGGTCTGGGAGGTCGAGCCGTCCGCGCCGGTGCTGGTGATCCCGTTGATCCTGCTGCTGCTGCGGTTGGCGCTCAAGGTGTTCTGCGCGCGCGACACGCCCGTCCGCGGTCTTTGGGAGATCGCCATCGTGCGCAAGGCGGCGCTGGCGGTTGGCGGCACCTGGCTCTTTTTTTTGGCGTGGGAGGGGGTGCTGGCCGCGCTGAAGTTCGAGGCGCCGCTGCCGCCGGTGGTCATTCGCGGGGAACATTCCACCAACGAGTTTAGCGAAGCGTTGATTCCCGATCCGGATCTGATCTGGAAGTTCAATCCCGGCAAGGATTTCAAGGGCCGCCGCGTGAACGCCATGGGTTTCCTGGACCGCGAAGTGAATCCGGTCAAGGCGCCCGGCGCCATCCGCGTGATCTGTCTGGGCGACTCCTGCACGGGCCAGGGGATCCCGCCATATTCCGGGCTCCTGCACCAGCGCCTGACGAATTCCCCGCCGACCGCTGCCGCATGGGAAGCGTTCAACATGGCCGTGCATGGCTATTCCGTTGTGCAGGGCTTGCGGCTGTTCCAATTGCGCGGGCGCGCGCTGCAGCCGGATATTGTGACCATCTATTACGGCTGGAATGATCATTGGATTGACCGCCAGCCGGACCGCCGGCGGGTGGTGCTGGCCATGCCGCAACTGGCGGCCCGGGTTTATGTCAAGCTGGCGCGCAAACGCTTCTTTCAAATGCTGGTCTGGCTGGCCGGCGGCACGCGCCGGCCGTCGGACGACAAGCGCACGTGGGGCTACCGGGTGCCGCAGGACGATTACCTGAAGTCGCTGGCCGAACTCGCGCGCGAGATTCGCGCCGCGGGCGCGGTGCCGTTGATTATCACCGCGCCGCGTGCGGAACGGTTGACGCCCTTGCTGGTGCGGAACAACCAGGCCCGGACCCTCGATGAAGCGATGATGACCCACGATATGTACAACGACCTGGCCCGCGAGACGGCGCGCAACCACGCCATCCCCATTCTGGACCTGGCCGCGATGTTCCGCGCCACGGAATGCGCGCCATTGTTTTCGGATGACGGCATCCATTTCAAGGATGAAGGCCGTGCCCGGATCGCGGCGGAGATTGACCGGAAAATCCGGGAGATTGTCAAAACCCAGGAGTGGGCGACGCGCAGGCGGAAACCCGAAGGATGAAGCCAGAAACCGGAAAATGGGAGCGGCGCATGCACCGGGTGCGGGCGCCGGACCATGCTTGTCATCCTGAGGGGCGCGTCAGCGCCAATGGGCCATTGGCAATTGGAATGGGGCCATGACTTCGGTCTGTTTGCGTTTGATCAACGAGGTGGTGACTCCCGGCCTTTGCACCGGCTGCGGCGCGTGCGTGGCGCTCGATCCTGCCGGCGCATCACGCATGGCGGATTCCGATTTCGGGCCCCAGCCTTGTTTTGCCGATTCCACGGCGTTGCCGGAGTTGGCGTGGACGGTTTGTCCGGGCAAGGGATACGCCTTGCCGGAGTTGTACCGCGGCCATTATGGGCGCCTGCCGGAAAACTGGTTGCTCGGTCCCTTTGTCGCGGTGCGCACGGGCCATGCGTCCGATCCGGCGGTCCGGCGCGCGGGCGCGTCGGGCGGCGTGTTGACGGCCGTGCTGCTGCATCTGCTGGAGACCGGCCGAATAGATGCCGCAGTCGTGGCGCGGCAAGGCGTGCCGACCCCGGAGCGGGCGCGCGCGGTGGTCGCGCGAACCCCGGACGAAATTCGCGCCGCGGCGGGATCGGTTTATATCCCGGTGGCGATGCTGGATCGGCTGCCGCAACTGGAGCCGGGCGGTCGCTATGCCATCACCTGTCTGCCCGATCAGGCGGCGGCCCTGCGCCTGCTCCAACAGGCCGGGCATGAACCGGCCCGGCGGGTGCGTTATGTATTGGGGCCTTACACGGGCACGGCGTTGTACCCCGCGGCGATCCGCGCCTTTTTGCGGGCAAAAGGGGTGCCCCCCGACGATGCCATCGTCTCCTTGCAATGGCGCGCGGGCGAGTGGCCGGGACATTTGGAAATCCATACCGCCGCGGGGCGGCGCATTGAGGAGCCCAAGTTTTATTACAATTACCTGATTCCGTTCTTCATCACGCAGGCCAGTCTGCGGTCCATGGATTTCACCAATGAGTTCTGCGACCTTTCCGCCGGCGATGCCTGGTCGCCGCGCTTCGAGGCGCGGCGCGGCGGATTCAACGTCTTCACCACGCGCACGGCGGAGATGGAGGACATCATTCGCGAAATGGAGGCGCGCGGGCGGCTGGTTTGCCAGATCGAGGATCCGGTTCGGTCTCTGGAAATGCACGGGCACATGCTGGATTTCAAGAAGCGCGGCGGTTATATTCGCAACCGGACGCGGCGGCGGCGCGGCCGGCCCGCGCCGGATTACGGCTTGCGGCCGGAACCTTTGCCGGCGTCGCGCCGGATGGTGGAGGCGGTGATTGGCGCCTTGTTTGGCGTATGCCGGACACGGCCGGCGCGCGCGCTGGCCGCGCGGCTGCCGGTTCCAATCATTGGAAGAATATTCAACATTTTGCGCAAGGGTTGGAAAGCGGTCAGCAAGCCGGCCAAGCGCAAAGGCTTGCGGCATTTGGTGATGGTGATTGAATAATGGAGACGCTGTCCCGTCATTTGGGTGTGCTGGCCCGGCGCGCGACGCCGCGCATATTGAGCCAGGCCTGCCGCGACCCGAACTCGGCCGCGTACGGCTGTTTCGATCGCGACTGGTGGCACTACAAGATACGCGATTTCCCTTCGATCATTCTGCAGCAGGGCGGCTATACCGCCTGGCTTGCCGCGCGGCTGCCGGATTTCCAAGGCCAGCGGTCGTTTCTGGACCAGCTCGCCGCGGCGGCGTGCCGGTTCTGGAACCGGCGGGCCGCGCGGGCCGGGGCGTTCGAAGAATACTATCCGTGGGAGGCGGGATACCCGCCGCTGGCGTTCAGCACGCTGGCCGTGATGAAGCTGGCGGCCGCCGGCGTTGTGGCGCCGGCCGAAATCGAGACCGGCGCGCGCGTGGCCGCCGTGCAGTTGCGCGGCCGGATCGAAACGCAGGCGGGCAACCAACAAGTGGCTGGGTTGGCGGCGGCCGCCTGGTTGCGCCGGGTGTTCCCCGCCTTGATGGATGATGCCGCCTTCGAAAAAATGCGCGTGGAAACCATGAATCGGCAGCATCGGGAGGGCTGGTTTTTCGAGTATGGCGGACCGGACACCGGCTACCTTTCCGTGGCGTTGGATTGCCTTTGGGATTTGTACGACGCCACCGGCGACGAACGGTTTATTGATTCCGCCGGGCGCGCGTTCGACTGGCTGGCGGATGTCGTGCTGATGGCGGGCGGCAGTCCCGGCATGCACAATGCCCGCAATACGGATTACGTCCTGCCTTACGGCATTGCCCGCTTCGCGCGCGAGCGCGAGTTCGAGCGGCCGCGCGCGCTGGCCCTCTTGAAATTGCTGTACCAGGGGGTGGACGACCCGGCGCATTTCTTCCATGCCGTGGATGATCGCTACCTTTGCCACTACACCGGCCACTCGCTGCTGCGGGCGGTGGCTTTGATCCAGGAAATGGCGGGCGCCGACGCGTTCAAAGACATCCGGCCGGATCCCGGTCCGTTGCGCGAGGAGGCGGCGTTTGAGGGGTGTGGCATTTTCCTGGCGGCGCGCCGCAACACGCGGTTCATCCTGGCCGCTCACAAGGGCGGGGTTTTTACATTGCGGAATGGGCGCGCATACGCATCCGATTATGGCTGGCGGGTGCGCGTCGGGCGCCGGCATTGGGTCAGCCATTGGTGGGATGCCGCGCGGTGGAAAGTGACCCGTGAGGAGAACTCGTGGACCATCAGCGGCCGGCTGGCTCCGGTGGCGGAACTGATCAGCACGCCGGGTCGGCATCTGCTGCTTCGGCTCTTGAGCCGGTGGTGGGGTCCGCGTATCATCCGCCGGCTGAAAAATCGCATGATTTTTACGCGCGGCCGCGATCGTTTCGAGTTTCAACGCGTAATTGAGCTGGAGGGCGCGGTGGTCCGCGTGGTGGATCGGATGGCCGGCGTGCCGGACGCCGCGGAAATCACGCCGGCGCCGCGCGCTTCCGCCCGCCATGTGGCCAGCGCGGACAGCTACCATGCGGAGGATGCGCGGCTCATGGCCGGGTTTGTGATGGAGCGGCAGACGCGGCGGGGCGGGGGAGTGTTTCACGCGGAAACGGTGTATCAGACGGAATGAAGTTAATGATCCAGATCCCGTGCTGGAATGAGGCGGAAACTTTGCCCGCCACTTTGCGCGATCTCCCGCGGGTGATTCCCGGTATTGAGGTCATTGAAGTCCTGGTTATTGACGATGGCAGCGCCGACGGCACGGCCGAGGTTGCGCGTCAGGCGGGCGCGCAGCACGTGCTGCAGTTGGGCACCAACCGCGGCCTGGCTCAGGCGTTTCAACGCGGGCTGCGTTATGCCATTGAGCGCGGCGCGGATATTGTGGTCAATACCGACGCCGACAACCAGTACCGCGGCGCGGATATCGCCCAACTGGTTCAGCCGATCCTGCTCAACCAGGCCGACGTGGTGATCGGGTCGCGCCCGATCCGGGAGCATCCCGAGTTCGGCGCGCTGAAGAAGGCGCTGCAACTGGCCGGCAGTTGGACGTTGCGGCGGCTGGCCGGGGTCTCGGTGCGCGACGCCGCCTCCGGCTTTCGCGCGTTCACGCGCGAGGCCGCGCTGAAATTGAACCTTTATACGACGTTTTCGCACTGTATCGAGTCGCTGATCCAGGCCGGCCGGCTGGGGTTGAGGATCGTTTCCGTGGATGTCGGCGTCAACCCGCGCACGCGCCCGTCGCGGTTGTTCCGGAGCATGCCCCAGTATATTTTCCGGCAGGGCGCGACGATGCTCTCGATGTTCGTGCTCTATCGGCCGGGCGCGTTTTTCTTTTCCGTGGGCGCGGTGTTCATGGCGGCCGCGGCCGCGATCGGGCTGCGTTTCATTTACCTGATCTATCTTGTCGCGCAGCCGGCACCGGGGCGCACCTATATCCCGTCCTTGATCCTGCTGGCGGTGCTGGCGACGATCGGCTTCCTGCTCTGGATTGCCGGGGTCTTGGGTGAACTGGTCAGTTTCCAGCGCCGGATCGCGGAGGAGAATTTATACCTGCTCCGTGAAAAACAGAGCGCGCAAAAGTGACGGCAGGATTGAACTCCGTCCGGCCAGTTTCTCCCCGCGCCCGCCTCGGCAAGCTCGTCGCGTTCCTGGCCGCCGGCGCGCCGGCCTTTGGGTTGGCGCTGGGGCTCAATTATCTGCTGGTTGACCGGTTCCGGGCGCCGGCCGCGCCGGCGTATGCCATTGTGCTGGTGGCGCAGGTAACCCTCAACTACTTCATGTGCCGCTGGTTTGTTTTTCGGGCGGCGGGCCGCCGCGCGCGTTGGGGTGAATATGGGTTGTTTACCGGCGGCATTCTGGCGTTCCGCGCGGTGGACTGGTTGCTTTATGTGTTCCTGGTCAAGGGGCTGGGTGTTTATTATCTTGTGGCGCAAGGTCTCAATGTGGTCGTGTTTGCCCTGGCGAAATTCCTGTTCGCGGAGCGCGTGTTGGATCGAAAAACGGAAAACCGATGACCCGTCAGGTCCAGCTCTGGATGCTGGATGAACGGCCGCGCCAGGCGCGGGCTGGAGCCCGCCGCCCGCTTTTTCTGGCCATGCTGGTCGGGCTGGGGCTGCTCAAACTCTGGCTGGTCGGGGCGCAGCAACTGGCGGCGATCGGCGGCTCCATTCACGACGACGAACTGTTTGTGCGGCAGGCCGGATCCCTCTTGCGCGGTGAATGGCTGGGCGCTTACGATCAAATGACGTTGATCAAGGGCGTAGTCTATCCCGCCTGGATCGCGCTATCCCGTGCCGCGCACGTCCCGCTGCTGTTGGGCCAGCACCTGCTTTACATCGCCGCCTGCTGGTTGTTTGTCGCCGCCCTGCGCCCATTGGTCCGCCGGCGTTGGTGGCTGGCGGCGGCCTTTGCCGTCCTGCTTTTCAACCCCGCCACGTTGCTCAATGTGCGCGTGGTACGCGAAGGTATTTACCTGGCGTTCACCTTGATGGTCTTTGCCGGCGGCGCGGGGTTGATCGCGCGCGGCGGGCAATCGCTGAAGACGGTCGCGGGGTGGAGCGCGGGGCTGGGCGCCGCCCTCGCACTTTTTTGGCTGACGCGCGGAGAAGGCGTCTGGATTCTGCCGTCTGTTCTGTTGATGTTGATGTTTGCGGCTTGGAAGATAATGCGGGAACGCAAAGGTCGGATGGCCTGGCGGCTGGCGGCGCTGTTGCTGCCTTTGCTCTTGTGCGGCCTGGCCGTGTTGACGGTCTGCGCGGTCAATCGGCGGGTTTACGGCGTGTTCATCACCGACGAGTTCAAGGCGCGCGAGTTCAAGGCGGCTTACGGCGCGCTGATGCGCGTACGCCCGCGGCAATTTCATCCGTACCTGATGGTGGCCCGTGAAACGCGCGAGCGGATTTACATGTATAGTCCGGCATTCGCTGAGTTGCGCGAGCATTTGGAAGGCGGGCTCGGGCAAAGATGGGCGGCGCTCGGCGCGAAGTTGAGCGGGTTCAATCCGCGCAGCGGCGAGCTGCCCGGGATTCTGTTCCTCTGGGCGTTGCGCGATGCCGTTGCCGCAGCGGGACACTGCGGCAGCGCGCCGGAGGCGATGGCTTTTTACGGGCGGCTGGCGGACGAGGTCAACGCGGCCTGCGATCGCGGCCGGCTGCCGGCCTACCCGCGGCGCGATTCGTTGGCCCCGCGCTGGCGCGCGGAGTATGGGCCATTTTTTATCAAAGCGCTCCGGCGCGGCGCGCGGGAGTTGATGTCCTTCCAGGAGTTGCCGACCGAGTACAGCCGGGGCACGGATCGGCAATTATCGCTGTTTGCGGAAATGACTGGCGAACCGCTGGCGTACGCGCCGGACGATCCGCGCCGGCCGCCGCCCGCGCCGGTGTGGCGTGACCGGTTAAACCGAGTGCGCCTGGCGGTGCTGCGGCGGACTTTTACCGTGTATCGCGGGCTGGCCTGGCCGGCCGCGTTGCTGGCTCTGGCGGGTCTGGTGTTGGGACCATGGTGGCGGCGCGGCATTTACCCGATTTGGGTGGTCGGGGTGGCGGCGCTGGGCGCCGTTGCCGCCCGGATGCTGATGCTGGCCTTCATCGCCTGCTCCTCGTTCGATGGCTTCGCGGCGCGCCATATCAGCCCGGTCTACGTCCCCCTGCTGGTATTCATCCTCATGGGGCTGCTGGAACTTGGCTCAACCAGACGATTGCCTGTATCCGGCATGGCAATACGTTAGGTCGGATCATTGAAAATCCTTCCTTGACCGCGGGATATTCAAGCATATATGCGCTCGACGATGGGATTTCAGTGGCCCCCCCTGCGGCACATTCCGGAACTTGTGCTGGCGTTGAAGCGAAAAAAACGCATAATCTGCGACGCTTTCCATGGTCTTTAGTTCCGTCATATTTCTATTCATGTTCCTGCCGCTGGTGCTGCTGGGGTATTTCCTCATGCCCCGGCGGTTCCGCAATCCTTTCCTGCTGTGCGCGAGCATGCTGTTCTATGCCTGGGGCGAGGTGCGGTTCCTGGCGGTGATGTTGGCCTCGTGCCTGATTGATTTCACCGCCGGCTGGGTGATCGAACGCGAGTTCGACAAGCGGGGCGGCGACCCTGCCGCGCCCCGACCCAAGACGCGCACCCGGACGCAGCGCCTGGCGCTGATCCTGTCCATTGCCGCCAATCTCGCGCTGCTGATTTTCTTCAAGTATTCCCACTTCGCCGTGGACAACTACAACCTGTTCATGGAGAGCCTGGGGTTCACGCAGGCGACGATCAACTTCGCCATGCAAATCGCCCTGCCGCTCGGGATCAGCTTCTACACCTTCCAGTCCATGAGCTACACCATAGATGTTTATCGCGGCAACGTCCGCGCGACGCGCAGCCTGGTGGACTTCGCCACGTTTGTGACCCTTTTCCCGCAGCTCATCGCCGGTCCGATCGTGCGTTACCGCGACATCATGGACCAGCTCGTCTCGCGCCGGGTGACGCTGGCCGGATTCGCCGAAGGCGTGAAGCTGTTCATCATCGGCCTGGGCAAGAAGGTGCTGATCGCCAATATCCTGGCCGAGCCGGCCGATCGGATTTTCGCTTTGCCGTACACGGAGTTGCCCTGGGACGTGGCGTGGATCGGCGCGATTTGTTTCCCGCTCCAGCTCTATTTCGATTTTTCCGGCTATTCCGACATGGCGGTCGGCATGGGTCGGATGTTCGGATTCAGCTTCCCCGGCAATTTCAATTACCCCTTTCTGACGCGTTGCGCGCCGGAATTCTGGACCCGCTGGCACATCACGCTCTCGTCCTGGCTGCGGGATTACATTTTCACCCCGTTGGGCGGTTACCGCTGCGGCCGCGGCCGGGCCATGTTCAACATCCTGGTGACGTTTTTCCTTTGCGGGCTCTGGCATGGCGCCAGTTGGAATTTCGTGCTGTTCGGTCTCATCCCCGGCATCTGGATTATTGCCGAACGCCTGTTCAGCGTCAACCGCCGGTGGTTCTACAAGACGCCGCTGATGCATCTTTACACGAAGAGCATGATCCTTGTTTGCATGATCCTGTTCCGCACGGAGACCCTGCCGGATGCCGGGCATTACCTGCTGGCGATGCTGGGCCTGGCCGCGGCGCCCAGCGCGGCGATCAAGGCCGGATTCTATCTTAACCCCGAAGTGCTGACCGCGCTGGCCGCCGGCCTGATCGGCAGCGTCCCCTTCGCTCCGTGGCTGAAGAGTTGCTTTGCGGCGTGGGGCGATCGTCAGCGCGCGGCTGGTGGTTATGCCTGGGCGGAGCTGGTCCGGCAGGCTGGGCAGTTGGTATTTCTCGCGGCGGTGCTGATGGCGTGCGCGATGAAACTGGCCGCGGGGACGCATAACCCGTTTATCTATTTCAGGTTCTGATCCATGCGCGATGAACAGTCAGTGATGGATTTTGGATTGCCGGCGGTGGATGAGAACGGGCCGGCGGGCCGGACGCCTATCGAGCCCGGGCTCACCGGGATTCAGATCCTGCGTATTGTCATGTTCTTCGCCATCATTTGCGGCCCGCTGGCCGCCATGCCGTTTGGCTGGGGCCGGCGGAGCGGCGCGGCCGACAGCGAACAACGCGCCGCCGTGCCGTTTCCCAAATGGTCATGGCGCTTTCGGGATCTGATCGTTTACCCGCGTCAATTTGAAGCCTGGTTCCGCGACCATTTCGGGTTCCGCCAGACGCTGATTGATCTTAACAGCCGGATCAGCTACTTCGTCTTCCACACTTCGCCGTCGGCGAAGGTGCTGTTGGGCCGGGATGGCTGGCTGTTCTACAACGGCGACAAGCAGGCCGGCGACAGCAATCCCGTGGACGACAGCCGCGGCGCCACGCGGCTGCCCCCGCGCCAGCTTGAATGGATTCGCTGGATGATTCAGGACCAGCTTGAATGGCTCGCCGCGCGGGGCATCCGCTATCATTTCATTGTGATCCCGTCGAAGGAGGCCATCTATGCCGAATACCTTCCGGATTACGCCGCCAAGGTGGGGCCCAGTCCGCGCGAGCAGGTGCTGGCGCATCTGCGGACCGCCGGAGTTCCCGCGTTGGATCTGATGGAAGCGTTGCGGGCCGGCAAGGCGCGCGACCGGTTGTTCATGAAAACCGATTCGCATTGGAACGATCTGGGCGCGTTGATTGGATATCAGCAGATTATCGCGGCCGTGGCTTCCAATTTTCCCGCGGTGCGGCCGCTCACGGAGGCGGATTTCCGGGTCGAGCGGCGGTTGGAGGATGGCAGCGACCTGGCGCGGATGATCAACCTCAACCGCGAATTGCGGGAGGAGCAAATCTATCTGGCGCCGCGCGCGGAGCGGCAAAGCCGGGTCCGCAAGGCGGGGCTGCAGGAAATGGTGGATGTCTATGCCGAGACCGACGACGCCAGCCTGCCGGTGGGGGTGGTTTATCGGGATTCCTTCACCGAGCGGCTGGTGCCGTTCCTCTCGGAGAATTTCAAACGGCTGGTTTTCAAGTGGGCCCGGCAGGGGGCGGACATGAGCCGGCTGGATGCGGCGCAGCCGGATGTGGTGCTGCAGATCATGGCCGACCGGGCGCTATCCCTGCCGCTGAAGTATTCCGGCGCGATTCAGGCCGAGCGGGCGCGTCAGCGGTTTGGGGAATCGCGGATAATGTTGTTGAAGCTGACGGCCACCAACCGGCTGGCGGGCGTCGAACGTGTATTGGAATTGCCGGAGATCAAGGGCGCGGACCGGTATTTGCCGATTGTTCGACTGGAAATCGGCAGCCCGGGTGAAATGCGGATGTCGTTGCAGGCATTGCGCCCCGGCGCGCGCGGGCGCCTGCAATGGACGGAGCAGGTAGGTGCCGCGCTGGCGTCCGGCGATAATGATATTTGTCTGCCGCTCGTTGACCCGGAGTTGAGCGGTCCGTTGCGGTTGGTGCTGACGGGGGCGCCCGGCGATTGCGTGGTGAAGTCGGTGGAGGTGCGAGGTATACGGAGGTTTTAGATCGGACAAAGTGAAGAGATTCCTATCCCGATTCTTTGAGTCAGGGGGCGGGATGACCGAAGGCGGTGACCGTCATTCCGAGGAGTCCGGCGGAGCCGGGCGACGCGGAATTGCCGCATGAAGCACGTCAAGGATCAAAATGACAACCAACGCTCCACAAACTCCAACTCTGAATAAAGGCTGCGCCCGCATGGTGCTTTCCTTGTTCACCATTCTCTTTTGCGCGTTGTTCCTTGAAATCTTCCTGCGCCTGTTCGTGCCCGAGAAACCGCCGTTTGTCAATGAAGGCTACCTGCCCTGGATTGCATACGATCCGGTGATCGGCTGGGTTAACCGGCCTGGTTTTGAAGGCCGGCAAACGATCACCGGCAAGTTCGATGTGGCCATCCGGATCAACTCGCAAGGATTGCGTGGGCCCGAGTGCGCTTACGCCCGGACGCCCGGAAAAAAAAGAGTGCTGGTGATCGGCGACTCGTTTACCTTCGGACATGGCGCCGAAGAACGGGATGTGTTCACCACGCGTTTGGCGGCGTTGCTGCCGGGAACCGAGGTGCTCAACGGCGCGGTGGTGGGTTGGGGGCACGATCAGCAGTTGTTGTGGTTGGAACGAGAAGGGCTGAAATACCAACCCGACCTGGTCGTCTGGGCCTTCAGTTCCGCGGATATTCCCCGTAATACGGTGTATTTCCGGCGCATGGCCGACCCGCGGACAGCATTGGATTACGCCAAGCCGCGCTACCTTTTGGAGGCCGGCAAACTGGTTCTGACCAACGTGCCGACGATTCCGCCGGAGGGGGTGGCGGAGGCAGTGGCGCAACTGGAAGCCCGCCGCGCGGCGGCGCGTCCAGCGCTGGTTCGCGGACTATGCCGCTCGCGGCTGTTCCGTCGGATTTACGACTGGATCGCCGACCTGCGCGAGCGGCGCGAACAGATGGTTCTGGCCCGCGCCATAACGACCGAATTCATCCGTGTGGCCCGCTTAAACAAAATCCCAATAGTATTTGTGTATATCCCGGTTGAAAAATGGCTTACAAAAAATAATCCCATGGTGGCGCTCAAGCGCGCCATGGCGCTGAATCTGGCCCGGGAGGTGTGTGCCGCGGAGGGGGTGGAATGCCTCGACTTGACGCCTTATTTCAAGAAAGTCGGGCCGGACTCCATCCACAGTCTGTTCATCCCGGACGATGGCCACTACAGTCCGGCCGGACATGAATTGGTGGCGCGGGTGCTGGCGGAAAAAATGAAAACCAATTTGACTCCTGGCCGCTGATCCCGGTTACGGCCACTCGCTCACACTCGTGGGTACAAAATCGCCGCCAAACGTCTCCTTTTTCCCGGCTTGACAAACTAATTATCTGTTTCCATCTGAAATCCTTTGACACGCTTCATTTTTAGTGTATTTATCCACAAACGCGCCGGGCTGGGGGCGTGCGGTGGAGTACACCCTGACAGTTCGTCGCGCACACCCCATAATTGGGAGCAAGAAAAGCATGATGCGTTGGACGTCGGTTGCCTGGGTCTCATTGTTTGTTTGCCTGCTGGGTATCGGTTCGGTCTTTGCGGCAATTCCGGAAATTCTTGAAATTGGCCCGGAGGAGGCGCTCCCCACCGGACTGGGTCGGTTGAGCTCGATTGCCTGCGATGCCAAGAACCAGCCGCATATCGCGTGTGATGGCGGCACATCGGTTTATTTCTATGACAAGATCAACGGCGTTTGGCAGAACTCGGCGTACAATGTGACCGCGTTTGGCTGGCGGCAGTTCTTCAATCCGCGTCTGGAAATTGACAATACGGATCGCGCTTGGGCGTCCGGCATCGCCATTTTCCCCATTGGTGTTATTCAGCGCGGCAATATTTCCACGGCGCCTTCGACGCCTGGTGTCTCCAGTTGGTATGTGAATCCGGCCAGTTGGGATACAGGTAATTTGTCAATTGACCTGCCCCTGGGCCACGTCACGGCTTACAGCAGCGCAGGCAATTGGCAGACGCGGGTGTACAACGCGAGCGTGGCGGGTGGCGCGCAGTTGCTGGAGAAAGGGGTCATGTATTGTGGTGTTGGCGGCGAGGCTAATACCATTCACATCAGCCGGGCGGGCCTGCTCCAGCATGCCAACGGGAAATTGCAATCGGTATGGCATGTGGCCACGGAGGCGCATGCGGGGTATGGCTATTCTTATTATCAAAACTCTGCGCGGTTTGCTCGCGGGCAGCCGTCTGTAGGCTGGGCGGATCCGCGGTATTACACCGGTATGGGCAAGGACGGCGCCTATGTCAGTTGCTATGGCGACAACAAAGAGCAAGAGATTGCTTACATCGCTTGCGATCTGACCTATGACAATGGGCAGGGTGGTGTGTATGCCAACGTCTTCCATAAGACGGCCATGGTTTATCCGGTCACTTCAATGTATGTTGTGGATCGCACCGGCACGAGCGGCCTGCGCCGCTATGCGCCGCAATGGGCGCCGGCCAAGGGCGGCGGCGCGTTCATTGCCTGGGTGAACAGCGGGCGGATCAAAATTCGTTATTTCGGTCAGGATGGCAAGCCGGGCCCTGTGCAGGATATCTGCTACGGCACCGTGCCGAACCTGACCTGCGACTCGAAGGGCGACATTCACCTGTCGTATAACAACGGCGGGATGAAGTACCGCAAGCTGAATGTCTCGGGTTCCGGCTCCGGCCTGGTGTATGTGCCGGCGGCCGATTTCAATAATGACAACAAGGATGACCTGTGCGTTTATGATCCGGTCACTTCCGCGTGGTGGATCCGGACGCTGACAGGAACCGTGCTTTGCGGTGGGACGCCTTTCGGTTACACGGGCGTCATTCCCATGGGCGCCGATTTCAACGGCGACGGCTCGGCTGAGACGGCGGTGTATGACCCGGCCACAGGCAAGTGGTATGCGCGGACGCTCTCCGGCACAACGGTGCTGAACGGCCGGCAGTGGGGCTTCCCGAATGTTTATCCTTGTCCGGCGGATTACAATGGCGACGGCGCGGCGGAACTCGGCGTCTATGAACCGATTACCGGTATGTGGTTCATCCAGTCTGCGGCGAATGAGAGCTATTACTGGGTGCAGCAGTGGGGCTACGCGGGCACCGTGCCGCTGCCGGCGGATTATGACGGCGACGGCAAGGCGGAACTCTGTGTTTATGATCCCAGCACGCAGATGTGGTACATCCAGAAGTTCCTGAGTTCGACGGCGTGGCAGGTGCAGTTGGGCATGAGCAGCACTGTGCCGATGCCGGGCAACTACGACGGCGACCCGACGGGCTCGGCGGACCTGGCGGCGTTCGATCTGAACACCGGCAACTGGTATATTCGGACCTTGGCCGGCGCCTCGATCGTCTGGGGTCGCAACTGGGGTTTCCTGGGGTCCATGCCGGTCACGGGTGACTATGATGGCGGTGGTTCCGAATTGGGCGTCTGGAATCCGAACACAGGCGACTGGTACATCCAGAGCATTACCAATCCAGGCAATGTGACCCAGGTGAACTGGGGCTATCCGGGCGTGATCCCGACGGGTTCCTGGTACTAATCAGCGGAGTCTGTTGATAAAGCAAGGCCGGGCGGCGGGTAACTCGCCGCCCGGTTCTTTTTATGGCGTGAAGAGGAGCGGTGATTGGGGCGCGATCTGGTTGGATTCCCGATAGGGCGAACTGTCCCGGGCGAGCCGCGTGCTCCGAAAAGGGATCGAGCAGGCTCGACCCAAGCGGCGACAGACGGTATAAGTTGAATAATCAGGGAGAAACAATCACATGACGAACAAATCATTGCTATTGGCAATCTTTCTGTTCGCGTTGCTGGCATCAGCCGCCCCGCTCCTCGCCGCTATCCCGGAAATCCTCGAGATTGGCGCCGAAGAGGCGTTGCCGACCGGCGAGGGCCGGTTGAGTTCGATCGCATGCGATTCCAAGGGCCAGCCGCACATTGTCTGCGACGGCGGAAACTTCGCGTATTTCTACGATAAGATTAACGGTGTCTGGCGGAATCAGGCTTTCAATGTCTGGCAGAATTGCTATTGGCGCCAGTTCTATAATCCACGGCTTGAAATTGATCAGACCGACCGCGCCTGGGCGTCCGGCATCACCGTTGGCGCAATCGGCGTGATCAACCGCGGCACGGTGGCCACCGCGCCGGGATATATGGCCTTTTCGCGCTGGTATGTGAACGTCAACAGTTGGGACACGGGAAATCTTTCCGTTGATCTGCCGCTCGGTCGCGTGACGGCTTACAGCAGCCAGGGATATTGGCAGACACGGCGTTACATTGACAATCCGGCGAATGGCGACACCTTGTGGCTGGAGGCCGGCCAGATGTATTGCGGCGTCGGCGGCGAAGCCAACACCATTCACATCAGCCGCGCAGGCCTGCTCCCGCATGCCAACGGCAAGAACCAGTCAGTGTGGCACGTGGCGACCGAAGCCCGACACGGCTACGGGCTTTCTTTTTATCAGAACTCGGCGCGTTTTGCCCGCGGCCAGCCTTCGGTTGGATGGGCCGACCCGAACTACTATGTGGGCATGGGCCGGGATGGCGCTTATGTCAGTTGCTACGGGGACAACAAGGAATACGAGGTGGCGTATATCGCCTGCGATCTGACATTCGATAACGGGCAGGGTGGAGTGTATGCGAATGTCTTTGTGAATACGGCCATGCGGTATCCCCTCAATTCGATTTATGTTGTGGACCGCACCGGCACAAGCGGCTTGCGCCGTTATGCGCCGCAATGGGCGCCGGCCAAGGGTGGCGGCGCATTTCTGGCGTGGGTGAACAGCGGCCGCATCAAGATCCGTTATTTCGATCAAAACGGCGCGCCGGGGCCGGCACAAGATATTTGCAACGGCACCGTGCCGAACCTGACCTGCGATTCACGAGGGGATATTCACCTGTCGTATAACAACGGCGGCATGAAGTACCGCAAGCTGGATGTTTCCGGGTCGGGCTCCGGCGAGATTTTTGTGCCGGCAGCCGACTTCAATAACGATGGCCAGGACGACCTGTGCGTTTACGATCCGGTGTCTTCCGCGTGGTGGATTCGGACACTGGCCGGCGCGGTGCTCTGCGCCGGCGCGCCCTACGGTTACACCGGCGTGATTCCGTGCCCGGCGGACTACAACGGCGA